>JAVBKX010000016.1:0-323845 GCA_031553835.1 Bacteroidales bacterium | reverse complement strand
AACCTGATCCGTTGTAGGCGGATTAAAAAAGAAAGAATCCTTTGATAGTTTAGAATGTAGGTGGCTGAATTCGTATGCAAATTGACAATTGGCGGCACCTTCTCCTGAATAAACAGGTTTATCATCCATACCTGGTGTGATATAAATAGAATCTCCCGGACTTACCAACAATTCATGTCCAACAAAATACACACGCTCCGGATCAGAAATAAAACAAGAAAACTCAATACTATTATCGCCTTTTGGGTTAAGAACATGACTTTGATTCTGGATCTGTACCAGTAATCCATGTTTTAGAACAGGCTGGGAAGCCTTATATATGATTTGTACATTGGGTGTCATTTCAAAAGACGATTTTTTCAGTTTCATCTGTTGAAAAACATCCAGCATCCCACGAGAATTCTCCATCAACCAGGATAAATGCGCTTGTTTACTCCACCGATAGAAATACGATAAAATATCAGAAAACGCTTGTTTTGTATCAATTTCCATCTGTAGATAAGCTGAAGAATTTCTCGTCTCAAGTGATTTTTTTATTCCGGACTCCAAAATTTTGGCAGGAAAAGACCATTTTTCCTGAGCAATATAACCGACAGCCTCTTTGATTAATCCGGTTTTCAGATCAATAGAAATAATCAACGAATCCTGTTGCCCGAATTGTAATTGTTTTTCTTTATCTAATGAGTAAAAATCAGCTATATAATATGAATCGAAATAAATAGCTGCTGGCAACCAATGGCCTGAATCAACCCGATTAACATATACATGGACAGGCTTTACCGACATCGATAAAAGATCTCTCGTTTTATTCAAGACGGACACCTTATATTCGATTTGTCTTTCAATCACATTGAGATCAACTGTCGGCTTTCCTTCCTTAGAAATAAAGAAAGAATATTCCAACACAAACCAATCGCCTTTGTTCAATTCCGACCAGGTTTTTACTTTCCCGGAAGACAATAGTAAATCGTTGTCGACAGTATTCCAATACTTTTTCTGTGACTCCAGAATCGACAAGTCCCACCCGCTTTGCACATTCTCTTTTTCTTGCTTTTGTGCCGATATATTGAAACACCAACATATCAATGGCAGCAATACCAACAGCTTTGTTTTCATACTGTAAATTTAATTTAATTATGTGAATACAAAGCAAAAATAGATACTTGATTCCCTACATTGTTGGTAAATGAGTAGTTGGCAGTTTTAAATGAGTAGTTGGCATCTCATGCCATATCACTTAGTCAAGTATTGCCTCAAGGCGACATTGCTTAACCAAAGGACATAGATTCTTAATGTTTAATTCCTTAATTTCCTCCCGAAGCTATAATCAATCCTAATCCGGTAATGAATAAAACAAACATCAGCACCAATAGCCAATTGACTTGCATGGATGCTCCTTTGAATTCTTTCCAGATAAAAACACCCCATAGAGCGGCAATCATAGGAGCCCCTTGCCCAAGAGCATACGAAATGGCTGCACCGGCTTTACCTGCAGCAATGTAACTCAATGCGGTACCAATACCCCAGATAACTCCCCCTAATACACCTATCATGTGCGTTTTACAATTTCCTTTAAAATATTCGGTATAACTTACCGGGCTTCCGGTAAACGGTTTTTTCATAACTATTGTATTGAATACACAATTACTGGCCAGAATTCCCAAAGAAAAAATAAAGAATGCCGAATAAGGTGTCATCATTCCGGATGTAGGTGATTCAAAATTATTTAAATCCATGGCCGAAGCTACGAAACGGTAAAAGAACGACATCAAAACCCCTGCACAAACAGCTAATAGAATGCCTTTGTTTTTTTTCTTCTTATCTTCCTCTGCCGTATGCATTTTTCCGGATGCTATTCCATTGAAAATAACCGCAATAACAATCAAAGCAACTCCCAGAAACAAAATAATCGGATCACCTTTAGGCATGCCAATATAATTGATAATCACGCCTAAAACCAAGGCCAAGCCAACACCCAACGGAAATGCAACCGACATTCCGGCTAATGAGATGGAAGCAGATAACAAGATATTGGCCGCATTGAATATGATCCCTCCTACAATAGCATTCCAAAAATTCCCACTATTTACTTGTTGCAAGTCGGTGACAAAGCTACGCCCCTGTTCGCCGACACTTCCAAGCGTAAATCCCAATAAGATTGCAAATATAACAATCCCAATTACATAGTCCCAATAAAATAATTCGTATCTCCAACTTTTGGCGGCCAATTTTTGAGTATTTCCCCACGAGCCCCAGCACAACATGGTAATAATGCAGAATAAAACTGCCAATGGATAAGTTTCTACTATAAACATGACGATGATATTTTTTGATATGAATACTGTTCTTTATTTCATTTCCTGATTCCAATAATGATAGGGTTGGTCTGAATAAACCACATAATCCCATGTCCGAAGTTCATAATCTTTATGTGGGTTATTAAGTTTTATTTTCACCGAATGCTTTCCTTGAGGCAATTGATATCGCCAAAACATTTCATAACGCCTTAACCTGTAATCGGTGTATAATTTGGCGGTTTCTATCTCTTCTCCATCAATGTACATGGTAGCATCAAACACATAATGAGGCAATCCATGCCGTTTCATGGCTGCTTCGCCGCGTAATGCAAAACCCGTTCCTTCAAATTCGAAAAAAATTTCTGTAAAGTCACGGTTCTTATAAGGTTGTTTCAAGACGGGATACAAATTTTCGAAACATTGTTCAAACTTAACCGTCTTCGGCTGTTGGAGTTGTATCGTAATTTTATCTCCATTTATACTTCCTCCATTCAGTTCTATGTTTTTCAAAGCATGTTTGTAGCTGATTTCATAAACTTTATCCAACGACATGGTGGTGTACTTGAAATCCATTGATTCTGCATCTTTCAATCCTTTTTTCCAATATTCGGGAATTCTGTCATAACCCAGCATCGTACCGAGAATACCTCCGGCCGATGCCGGATTACAATCAGAATCCTGTCCCGCACGGGTAGAGATTTCCATCGTTTTGGTAAAATCTCCATTGCCGTACAATAAACCTAAAACAATATATGCCGCATTAATTTTTGCATCAATATTGAACGGCACAAAAACACCTTCGGGACAGCCTGCGTCTTCCGCCCATTTTCGTTGTATTTCAAACCACGTGCGTTGCCAATCTTCCGGAAATTGTTTGTGCCAAAGAATAACATCATTGACACATTGATAAAATGTACTTTGTAAAGGAATTGTTTTCAATGCTTCCCTCACAATATAATCGACATCATTTGATACAAAAGCTAATGTGTACATTGCTCCAACATAAACCCCTCCATACCAACCATCTCCGTAATTCATGATATGCCCGATCTTATCACTGATATGAGATGCTGTGTTGGGCATTCCTGGCGACATTAACCCTGCAAAATCGGCTTCTATCTGATAATCAATATCATCAGCATGAGGATTGTTAATCCAATGTCCCGACTGCGGAGGATTTATTCCATGCAAAATATTATAACGGGCGGCCTGGTTAGCATGCCACAGATTATATCCGGCATGAGCAAAAGCATTGGCAAATGAATCGACCGGCGCATCTAATCCATCCCGCTCCATCACATCTACAAATGTTAAATCCATATAAATGTCATCATACAGATCCGGCCAACTATTCATCAGTTCTTTCACATAACCTTCATACCAGGGAATCGGTTGGTAATTTTGTATAAATGTACCATTGTATCTAAATTCTGTATGACTACCAAAAGTCACTCCGATAGTTTGTCCGGCCCAACCCCCTTTGATTTTATTTTTCAATTCGGAAGCGGTTATATTCACCGTTATCATATTTGGATCTTCCTGTTTCTTACAAGAAGTCAATAATATCCCGGCAGTAGATAAACCCAACGTTATCAAATGTTTCACTTGCATGACACTTCCTCCCTAAATGGAGCCGACGCCTGCGCACCCGCTCGGGTAACAGATATACTCGCAGCTCTCACTGCAAATTGCACAGCTTCGGTTGTATTTTTACTTTCAGCCAAAGCCACACACAAAGCTCCATTAAAAACATCTCCGGCCGCTGTTGTATCTACTGCCTTTACTTTGGGCGCTTCTATGAGTTGAAATTTTCCGTTTTCATAAATCAATGCTCCTTTTGAGCCTAATGTTATAATAACGATTTTCACTCCTTTTTCATTGATTCTCCGGGCAGCATTTTGTGCACTTTCCAAATCAGTGATTTTTATGCCTGACAAAATTTCGGCCTCTGTTTCATTCGGTGTAATCATGTACAATTTTTCCAGCAGGGAAGCATCTAATGCCGCAGCAGGAGCAGGATTAAGAATGATAGTCAGCCCTGTATTATAAGCTGTATCTACCACATGTTTTACTGTTTCCATTGAAATCTCCAATTGCACCAATACAATACCTCCGGGTTCCATCTCCATGCTGGCTATATCAATGTCTTCAGGAGAAAGTGCAGCATTGGCACCTGAAGCTACAACGATACAATTTTCTGCGGCATCATCCACTGAAATTAATGCAACACCTGACGGATTTTTATCATCTAAAAATATATATTGAGTATTGATTCCTTCAGACTGATATTCATTTAACGATTGTTTTCCAAAAATATCATTGCCGACTTTGGCAATAAACGAGACATTTCCACCAAGACGGGCAACCGCAACAGCTTGATTGGCTCCTTTTCCTCCCTGATTCATAAAGAAATCTCCACTCAAAATAGTTTCTCCAGGGACCGGTAATCTACTAACTCTGACCACCATATCGGTATTGGAACTTCCAACTACTATAATTTTTTTCATTTGTAAATAATTTAAATGCAAAGACACGAAGACACGAAGAAAAACATTAAAAAAAGTCTTTGTGACTTTGTGTCTTCGTGTGTGTTTTCATTGACTTTGATGTATGTGAAACAGATTTTATTGTTTTATTATTTTATTGACATACTTATTGTTGTATTCGTCCATTACTTTGATCACATAAGTTCCTGCAGTAAGCGCTGACAACAACAACTCCTCTTTATTTCCAGATGTCTGATGTTCTTTTAGAAGCATTCCTGTTAAAGAATATACTTGCATTTGCGTTATTCCATTTGTGCAATTCATCGTTATTCTATCTACAACAGGATTCGGAAAAATACTCCATTGAACTTTTGTTTTTACACGATTTACTTCTGATAGGACATTGGAACTCATCCAATTTTCCACCCCTAACATCAAACATGTTAATCCGGGTAGAGTGACAGTATATGTTTCGGAAGTAATCGGTTCAACCGGCAAGCCTGTTTGAAGATTGACCGGTATTTGGTTCAAACCAATTCCACTGTTTTTCAGATTGACGGAAATGGTTTGTGATGTTCGTTGAAAATTAGCGATCACTAAAGCCGACACATGACCATCTTTATTGCTACGTTTAAAAGCAGAATATTTTTGATCGTTATTAGTCGGCAAAACGGTTCGTTGACCAGAAGGAGCCAATCCTTTGTAGCTATTTTGCGTTCGCATCAGGTTGTAAAACCGTTCCTGGTCTTTTTCCGTCCATTCCGGAATAATATCCTGAGCCACATACATTTTATCTCCACAATGAGCCGCAAATATAGTCCCCATACTACTTAGGTAAGCGGCTTCAAAAATACGATCACTGACTGTCGCCTGAATCTCCCACATTGGGGGAGTCCAAGTAACTCCGTTGAGCAACACTGCTTTATCCCGGTAGGCTTTCAGTTTATTATTTAATCCTGACGGATTGCCTGTTCGTAAAGCATCCAACACTTCACTACGCTTGCCTCCACCCCATCCATACATATCAAATCCCTGAATGCAATTGAAACGGAAACTACCAATCCATCTGTAAATATCTCCTGATCCTTCGGCATTGGTCGCAAAATTGTATTCATTCAGTACATCAACGATATACTCCCGGATAATATCATCTGTAATTCCATCATATACTTCCGGAGCATCTAAGAATAATCCGTCAATGCCTTTATCCGCCCAAAATTTCAAATAATTCCTACATTCGTCACGCCATTCCTGATTATTAAAATTGTAAGATGGTATCCGGCCATTTGCTCCGTCAGTATTTCCCCAATAAGAAAAATAATAAGCCTGGGCAAGTTCACTCCAAAACCATTGATCGTTCCATTTCGTTTTACTGAAATTAAACCATTTTCGTTCTTTACTGTAAATATTGTCCCGTTCATCTTCACAAGCTTTTTGAAAAAACGGAGCTATATCGCGACAATACCCTATATTACCAAAAAAAATTACCTTCATGTCACGATCATGAGCTTCCCTGATTAGCCGCTCAAAATCAGCCATTGTTCCAATAGACGGGTCAATATCATAATTATCGGTGGCGCCCAACCCTGCCCAGATATCTGCACCGCCTTTGTAAGGAGCCATCAGTTCTATAATGCGATATCCCTGAGATTGAAGAATATCTAAACTATCAATGATATTGGTCAGCTGATTTTTATATAATTTACAGTAATAACGAATAACTCCTGAAGTATCATTCCACCATTCTGTTTCCGGATCAGAAGCCATAGGAACATTTTTAATACCAGGGCCATATACTTTAAATTCGCAGCTATTTGCCCAAAAACCGGAAGAGGAACCTAATACAGTTAATCGTATATACCGATATTCTCCAACCACATTTTCATAAAAATCACATCCATAATCACCCGTAACTTTGTTCAGCAACATAGTCCATTTTTGCTGGTCCCCGGATCCTTCAATTTTGAACCTCCATTGGTCATAATCTTTAAAAATTTGTTGCACTCCGTTAATCATACCGGACGTTCCTAAATCAACCGTAATAAACTGCGGAAATCCTCCTTTATCGGCACACCAATAGGTAGAGATATTATTATCGGCAACTTTATCCGGCTCGCAATAAAATTGGCTGCCGGAAGTACTCCATGTCTTCCCTTCCGAGAGGATGATTGTGTTGCGGGTACCCGTCACCAGTAAGCGTTTAGAGGAAGGATTGAAATCCCCGGAAGAACCTATTATTGTCATTTTTAAATAACGAAAAACGCCACTCACACTTTCGGCAAATACAATACCTGGTGCTCCTTTGCTTTTGTCAACCAATGTAGTCCAATTGCTTTTATCTGCAGAACCTTCTACTATGAACTTCCAAACAGATGATTGATTAAACACCTGTTCTATTTTTTGCAAATGGCAAGGTGCCTGTAAATCAATCTCCAACCATTCATGAGATTGTCCGGCGGCTTCCCAAAAAGTCAGCCAGTCTCTATCAATTGCGTTGTATGCATCATGATTCTCATCTGTACATGAGGATGCCGAAACTTCTGCATTGCTGAGCAAATCTTCAGTAATTCCTGCCAGCAAATGAGCTGTCGGCAGGAATAAAAAAAATAGATACAAAACGATTTTTTTGCACATTAGTTAACAAGTTTTTGAGGTGTATTCAAATATTTATTCACAACAGGATCTTCCCGGGCTTCCGGGTTATTCATGATAGGCATTGGCGTATAATATGATCCGACTGTTTGGTCAATTGAATAAACAGACGGTTGATTTTTATCAAATGTTAAATCAAACTCAAAGCTCATATCTCCGGGAGCATCGACAAGAAAATTTACAACCCAAACATTGTTATACAACATTCCATAAAGTTCATTTGTATTTCCGGGAGCTTTTTTCAGGCGTTGTCCGAAATGATGTCCGCCAAAATTAATAAGCGGAATATCTCTTGACGACCATATACGAGTACCATCAGCAGTTTCGTATTTCACCCAGCTATCGACAACAAAAAAGTCTTTACAGGAATTTGGCAGTTGGTCTTTATAGGGAGCAAAAGGAACCCCTCCATTGGTTGTTAATGGTTCTTTGCAATTTTCCGGCAATGGGAATTTTGCATAAAATACCTCCGGAGAACGGGAAGAAAGCCGGTCGAATGACATCTGTACTTTTGCTCGTGGAATTTCTTTGTATATTTCTACCTTGCGTATGAGATTTTGAACCCGCGGATGCGACATTTCCTGAGAAATCACCCAGGAATAAGGAGTTTCTTTTATGGTCGCCTGTTCTATGGGTTTAGCCCAGACTTCTTCGGTAATTTCCGCCATTTTTTTGAGTCTTGGTTCATCTTCCAAATGCATATAAATATCTCCCTGCGACCAACGGTTCTGATCTTTTATATTCAATACCATAAAATCAGCCAATCCTTCTGTGAAAAGCGGGCTATCCATGCCTTTCCATGTAGCAGAAGTAATCCAATTGTTTTTATCAAATGTCAATACTGGTACATTAATCGTATTTTCCGGCACTTCTACCTTTTGTGTTTCAAGAATATAACGGGTATAAGAATTCCCAGGCATGTCTTTTACCCAGAACCAGGCTTCCGTTCCTTCGGAAAGCGGCACCCTGGTTGTATTCAAATCTTCATCTACCACCCAGCGCCAAACGGTTTCACCTTCTTTAAATAATGGATATACAGTATTTGTCTTAACATCTCTAACCGACTTATAATCCGTTCCCCTGAATCCAACAGCATCTAATTTCACCCATCCGGTATAAGGGACGGAAGCGGTATTTACCACATATAATCCGGTCTCCATATCTGCAAATTTGCTTCGTACTTGTTGTGCTAATAAGTATCGTGCACGTTCCCACGAGCGGTATGCAAAACTTCCTTTTTCATTAATATTTCCCAAATTGAAGAGAGTAAAAGGACGTTCGGACGATTCATTAGATCCAAAAGTGTGTTCAAAATAACGGCAAATCAGTTGATTGATCTGCTTTGCTTCTGCTGCAACATCCGGAGATGCTTCACCCCAGAAAGAAGATTGAATTGCATTCATACATTGTGCTGCGCGACGGGTCGTTTGTGTTTCACGCGGCATAGCGGCTCCTCCAAAAGACCACCAATCCTGCCATTCTCCCTCAAAAGTATCAATATTTTCTCCTACTTTCTTTTCAATCCGCTCCATAGCCTGGTCGATGGTTGTCATCCTGAGTGCCGGTTTTAAGCCCATTTCATTCCATTTTTTAATAAAATCGAGCAACTGAGGCATCGGACCATCATTATCGCATCTCCATTCATTTGTAAAGGCTAAAGCAAGAAACGGATAGTCATATCCTTTGCGGCGCAAATCTTCCAACCTTTTGATGCATACTTCATGCGCTTTACACATAGAGGCTTCATCGGTAAGCAGCAGATCTCCGATACGCGGCCAGGAAGTTTCTGTACTGGCATATTCCCGTTGTTGAATGCGCCATTCATGTTCGGCAAAAAATAAATATCCCTGCCAATACGGATAACCCGCCCAAACAAGCATTTTACGATTGTCGGGCATTTTCCACCAGAAAGCAGTAGGAAGTTCAAATGGAGAACCTCCCCAATGCGGATTAATACCAGTCCAAATATAATTAACATTTTTATCAAGCATTTTAAGAGCGGCTGCCCGTGGAAACCCATTTACATCGTGTTGGATTCCGGTTTTCGGATTCCATTTTTTGAAAAGTTCGTCAGGTACCCAATCCGCCATTTCGTTCCATTGTCCTCCATTAATAAAAGGATGCACATGAAAAGGCATGGCATTAACACTAATCTGCTTGTTTTCTATCATTTTCAGCATTTCGTTCCGGCGACTTTCCGGAGCATTTTTCCACCAGATATAAAGAGGATCTAACGCTTCATTGGTCCAGTAAAAACGATTTTCCGGAGCCTCATTTTGTGTTTTGAGCGCTAAATCCAGCGCCACGTCAATGAATCGTTTATGCAGATCTATAGCTACCACCGGATGATCTGTATAACCATAATCAGTATGTGTACTGTGTACAATATCAATATATTCATAACCCAATGTATCCCTGCCTGCAAAATTTTGCCCTGAGATTTGCTGACCGGACGGCGCATTATTGCATCCCGCTATCAAACAAGCAGGAATCAACAACTGGATAATTTTCTTTATTACAATTTTCATGGTTATAAAATTTTAATGATGAATTACAATGCATTTTCCACTCCTAAAATAAGATATCCGTATGCCGGCACTTTTACACTATATTGTTCCTGAGTAATAGGTTCTGCCGCTGTACCCGACAATAGATTGAGAGGTTTTTGCTGCAGCCGGATACCGGTATTCTTCAATTTCACAGCAATCACTTCTTCCCTATTCTGAAAATTAAAAATGACTAAAGCAGCAACATTCCCATCTTTATTGCTCCGTTTAAAGGCAAGAAATTTCTGATCATCATTGGTGGGGATGCACGTACGTTGCCCTACCGGATCTAATCCGGCATAACTGTTTTGCATACGAATGAGGTCATAAAACTTTTCCTGATCTTCTTTAGGCCAATTATTGAGAATGAATTGGGCAATATATTCCTTGTGGTGATCGCCGTAATGATTAATCAGATTGGTTCCAAACGTAGCCAAACAAGCTGCTTCAAAAATACGTTCTTCGTTGCTCGCCGGAATTTCCCACATAGGAGGCGTCACCGTTACACCATTCAAAGCACAAGCAACGTCACGGTACGCTTTCAGTCTATCATTTAATCCTGATGGATTTTGTGCTCTCAGGGCAGCCAGGACTTCGCTCCGTTTTCCGCCTCCCCATCCATACAAATCAAATCCTTGTATGCAAGTGAATCCGAAATCCCCAATCCATTTCATCACATCACCAGAACCCTCTGCATTAGTTAACAGATTTCTCCGTTTTAATACATTGACAATATACTCGCTGATGATGGCATCCGTGATACCGTCATATGCTCCGGGAGCATCTAAGAACAGTCCGTCAATGCCTTTATCTGCCCAGAAATTAAGATAATTGCGACATTCATCACGCCATTCCTGGTTGTTGAAATTGTAATTGGGGATACGTCCTTCTGCGCCATCACTATTTCCCCAGAAAGAGTAATAATAGGTTTGCGCCCGATCACTCCAAAACCATTTATCATTGTGTTTCGTTTTGCTGAAATGAAACCATTTTCGTTCTTTACCGTCAACATTATTTCGTTCATCATCACAGGCTTTCTGAAAAAAAGGAGCTTCATGCCAGCAATACCCAACATTACCAAAGAAAACAACCTTGATATCTCTTTTGTGAGATTCTTCAATCAGTTTTTCAAAATCAGACATAGTACCAACAATGGTATCTATTGCATAATTATTGGTAGCACCCAACCCTCCCCAAACTTCAGGATTCCCTTCATAAGGCGTGGCCAGTTCCATAATTTTATACCCCTGAGCCTGGATAATATCTAAACTGTCAATAATAGACGGCAATGTATGACGATATACTTTCACATAATATCGTGTTTCTCCTGAATCTTCTTCCCACCATTGTGCAGTTTTTGAAGACCCTTTGCCAAATACGCGAAATTCCCTGCTTCCAGCTGTTGAACCATTGGCAGCCTTCAAAATATTCAGTCTTAAATAACGAAATGTCCTATTCACTTTTGCTGAAAATTGGTCTCCAGAAAATCCGGAGGTTGCATCGGCCACCTTTTCCCAATTACAGTTGTCATTCGATCCTTCTATCACAAACGACCATTGATCTATTTGGGGAAATATCTGTTCGACCTTCTCAATCAAACAGGGGTTTCCTAAA
Organism: Bacteroidales bacterium; assembly: GCA_031553835.1. Lineage (GTDB taxonomy): Bacteria > Bacteroidota > Bacteroidia > Bacteroidales > Azobacteroidaceae > JAVBKX01. Next base: position 312,250 of record JAVBKX010000016.1, on the reverse strand, counting down.
TCCACGACAAAATCCTGAGGGAATGTTGTATTAGCAGCTAACCAAAGTGTCGATTTATCGCCATCTAATGCATTGTATTGGTTATACTCGTTTGTATAGAATGAAGAAACCGAAGCAACAGTATTCATCGCCATATTCCTGTTGTATTCGGGATCCGCTCCATATATTTTGAATTCGCAACTATGCGCCCAAAAACCGGAACGGGAATCTAAAACCGTTAACTTAACATACCGGTATTTTCCGGAAGCCGGATAACTGAAATCAAAACCTTCTTCTCCGGCAGATTTATCACAAAGCATATCCCATTTCAATAAATCGGACGAACCTTCTATCTTGAATTTCCAGCTATCATGATCTTTGAATATTTGTTCAACTCCACTGATCGAACGAGGATACTCCAAATCAACTGTAAGTGACTGAGGAAAACTGCCGTTATCAGCCACCCAGTAGGTGGACAGATTATTATCAGTTGCTTTTTCGGGTTTGAATCTTTTATTACTTAAAGTAGTGAAACAATGTTTTCCTATGGCCAGATTGTAGTTTTTATTAGATCCGGAAACAAGAAATTCTTTGGATGAAGCCGGATAATTTTCCGAAGATCCGAAAACAGTCAGCCGGATATAACGATAACTTCCCGATACGCTTTCAGCAAATATACTTCCTGAAGCACCCTTCGTTTTGTCGATTAACATCAACCAATTTTTTTCATCACAGGAACCTTCAATTACAAATTTCCAAACAGACGATTGTACGAAGATCTGCTGTATTTTATTCAATGAATAAGAAGTTCCCAAATCGACTGTTAACACTTGTGGTGTCTCCGTTTCAGACGCTTGCCACCAGGTATTCAAATCATTATCAATGGCTTTGTCTGCATTCATTTGTTCTCCCGAATCAGATGACGCGGATATTTTTCCGGTTAAAGACAGATTTGCTTTCTTCTCAATAACGTCCTGTTCACATGAGACAATACACAATGCAAAAACAAAAATGGACAGTAGATAATTCTTTTTAAACATATTATATATTTCCTTATGGTTATTTAGATACTTCAAAAATCAATTTGTCAATACCAAAACAAGCATCTTGACGTCCGTCCGGACAAGCAATCAGTTCTACCCTTACAGTATTTTTACCTTGTTTAAGATTCACCTGTCCTGAAGTTAATTCTGTTATTTGTATTTTCGAGGAATTTAAGTTCAGATTGGTAGCAACCGGCGCCTCATTGATATAAATATTGAATGTGCCATAATCTGGCGCTACTGTATATATACCCGTAAAAATATACCTTCCGGGAAACGAACAGTCAAATGTAAACTCAGCTCTATTACCGACAGTTATTCCGCTCCAGAATAGTTGCATCGCATCGCTCCATAAATTCCGAAGAAACATTTGACAATCTATTTTACCTACAGGAATATTTGCTGGCGTCAGGTTTTCACCTTCTATGGTTAATTGAATTTCCGGTTTATATATGTCGGATCTTTTTTCTGCTACAGGTTCTTTGGCTCCTGCAATATCTTCTTTTACTAATGACCTCCCTCCGGGTAATATATACCAATAGGATACGGGAGCATAGTTAAAACGGGATCTTACAAATGTTTGAAAAAGTTCCATATCAAACCGTATGGATTTTTCAAAAGGAATACCATCGAGCGACCGATACCGGGTATTGATGGAAAGGGCGGGATGGAAACTTCCAGTTCCAAGAGGTTGAGAAATAAAAGGATGATCGGTAAAAACAGCCGGAAGACACCAGGCATAGCCATAATAATCTTCGGACCCTGTGCCGAAATGAGAAGGAAACTCTTCTCCATCGACATATACTTTTTCATCGCCTTCACCCCACCATCCATAAGATGTGTTGAATATAGCGACACCATCACCCACATATACTCCTTTGCCTTGTAATGTGACAAAATTAATATCTCTTACATAATCCGGAGCATACGCTGTGGCATGGGTATATTGTTGCCACGAAACACCAAAATGCATGGAACATTCGTCCCAGTTCCATTTTCCGGAAAACACATTGGCATCGGAGATTTCCACTGTTTGGTCTCCTAAATTATGCAGCGTAATAACACATTGATTTTTGAACGGCATTACCCAAAAAGCGCTCATGTCGCCTTCGGCAGATACCTGAGTGTACCAAGTGCTTGAATATAAATTGTGATAGCCAATTCCAAAGAAATCGCCAACCGGTACCCAAACTGTTTTTTCGCCATCAAAAACGATTTCCATGACTGTTGAACGCAACGCTTGCCGAACATTTCCCGCGCATAGTTTCATATCAATTTGCCGGATAGCCTGGCTATCGGAAAGAGTGACTGATTTCGTTTGTCCGGGTTGAAGCACGGAAGATAATCCGGTTTTGGTCAGTTTCATTTTTTCCGTTCCCCGATATTTCTCTTTCAGCTTTTTCAGAATATTGTTTATCAACGATTTATTTCTCTTTATTTCTGATGCAGAATAGGATATAACCTTTGTCCCTACATCATAGGTTCGATAGTTAATATTGAAATAAACAGACTCAAGTCCCGGTCCCATGGTCGTTTCTGCTTGTATCAGATTTTTACTTTCGTACGTAATCTTACATCGTTGAGCATAGGGAATCGGAAAATACAGATTATGTCCCCGCATATTGTATGGCGTTGAATCGGAAACCGATGCAGCAAGAGGATAACTTGTAACCAGATTTCCACTGAGAATTTCAAAAGGACTTCCCTCAATTACCGGGTTGGAATAATCATCCACATATATTCTCATAATCCCTTCTCCGGGATTATCGCCTCCGAAAGTCATCCAAAAACGAACAATAGCACCGGGGCCTTCCGCATCAGCCATTACCAATTCTTTGCGTCCATCTTTTTCCTCCACCCGAATAAACATGGAACAATCGTTATTGGCAAACCATCCGGGTTTATCAGGAGATATGGAGGCCCGGTCGTAACTGCTGAATTGCTTGCAGGTAAAATGAGGATTAGGATACTTGGCCAACTCATCCCGGTCAATCATTTCTTTCAACAGTGATTCAATGGAAACTGTCTTCTGGGCATGAGACTGAATCAACGACATGCATATTCCAACCAAAACTATCACAATAACTTTAAATCGAGTCATATTTATTTCAAAATTATCAGTATTACTTCACATGGCTTGTTGTTAAAATAAACCGATTTGCCAATATACCAATCATCCTCTTATTTATTATCAATATATCAGCAAACCGGCTTGAATATCTATTATTTATTCATTAACTTATACGAAATTCCATTTACCAAAACAATATTTAGTCCTTTGACAGCCGGAATTGTAGTTCCATAAGTGCTATTCACCAATTGACCGATTGAATTAAACAGTTGAATTTCGGCATTTTCTTGCAATACAACATCACCACCGATGATTACCGGCATATATTTCTGATCAACAGCAGTTTTAACAGTATTACTCTGACCTGCTTTTTTCTGCCATACAGGATAGAAATAATATTTAGTATTAGCTGTTCTTGGTAACATTTCAAACTGGCTGATACTTTGTCCTACTTTCCCTGTAAAATCAAATTTAATTTCAGACCATTCGTTTGCTTCAATTTCGAATTGGTTGTAATTAGGATAGATGTACATATTTTGTCCCAAATCAGGGCCTTCCAACATATTTTGATTGCGTACATACAAATTAGTAAGATAATTTGGAGAATATACAAAGCAACTCAAATAAGGCTTTTCCTCAGTAATTTCAACATACGAACTAAAATTCAGGCGAGAATTCCACCACCAGTCGCCGATATCGGAAGTTTCAACCATAAAAACTTCATCAGTGGCAACTGGAAGTCCCGCCTTAATTTCAGCAGGGATATCAACGATGCTGCCTGCCGATTTATCATTATTGTATGTCCAGAAAATATCTCCGGCAATATCACTTAATTTGTCAAACACAGGCACATACTCTCTTGCATCATAAGTAGTTGCGGGCCCCCAATACGGAAAGATATAAGCTTCTAAGTTAGAAGCTCCAGGACAAGGTTCAATACTTCCCACTACACGTCCGTCATTGACAGGATCCGATAAATCAAAACTCAATGTATGCCATGTATTAGGTTCTAATGGTTGTTCCCAGGCATAGATCGGTTGATCCAGATCATCTTTTATGATAAACTGCATTGGCAACGATGAATTGGTATAAATCAACAGGTTTACCACATTGTGAGTGTGTCCGATGGCCGGAGGAGCCATTATTTTGAAAATGGTATTATACCACCATACCCATTCTGCGAGATCATTGGAAGTCAATTTCAGGATTTTCTCGGTTGTCACACCAGTAACCGGCATTCCAGCCGGCGCCAATGATACATCTACTATATCCAATGCAGCTTGCTCATTGTTCCTGTAAAGCTCATAGTTTTCCGAACTAGACAAATCTACTAAAGCGCTCTGGGCATTAGCTCCAATCATCACTGTAAACAGTGCAAACAAAGATAAATAAAGAGTTTTCATAAATAAAAAATTAAGTTATTAATAATAGTTACTCACCACTATCGGGAATGGAGGCTTCCCAATCAATATTTTGCAATAAGGTCGTTCTGTTTTTATTGATTTCTTCCTGAGGTATCGGAAATAAATAATGTTTCGGAGATACAAAAATCCGATCTTCTACCTTAGCCCTTTGGAAGAACAGTTCGTCTGTTGCCCCATATACATTCATCCCATGTATAGCCCTATTGTCGGTTTGCTCTACAATTTTCCAGCGACGGCAATCGAAGAAACGATGGGTTTCGAATGCCAGCTCAATACGGCGTTCATGACGAATTTTTTCCCTCATGGCACTTTGAGACAAACCTCCGGCCAGATTGGGCAACCCGGCTCGTTGTCTAATCGCATTTACATAGGGATATGCTTTGGCCGGACCTTCCGTTTCATTAATAGCTTCTGCATAATTTAAATATATTTCACCCAAACGGAAGTATATCCAGGTTTTGTTTGTGTATTTTCCCTGAGCGATATTGACACCGGTTTCATCCAAAAATTTACGCATCAGATAACCAGTAGTCGTCCAATCCGGTCCGGTTACACGGCCGTCGGCACGTCCACTACGGAAGTCAATCCGGCGACCTCTCCACATCGATTGGCTATAAGAAATCGACGCATAAAAACGAGGCTCTCTCTTATACCACATTTTAAATATTTTATTTGGATAATATCCTTCGGGGCTGACATCTGAAGTTCCGGTAAATCCATCTTCGGAATAACCGCTGGCCGGATTAATGATCGGTGTCCCATCAGAATTATATCCGGTAATGGGGGTAGAACCGTCTTCCATTTCATAATCATCAATTATCTCCTGAGTAGGACATAATCCAGACCATCCATTCATTCCCCTTGGCGCCGCTATTTGTTCTATCTGGTTAAATAGCCCCATATTACGGACAAACAGAATTTCTTTATTATAATTATCTTTGAAAACGGCAATATAATCTTTATACGGATCTCCTGTTGGCTGATATAATCCATAACCCGCCGTTTCTACTTTGGTAATGCAATCCAATGCAGCCTCTGCCGCCATTTTCCATTTATTAGCATCGTATGTAGCCGGAAAAAATGGATTTCCATCCAGGTCTTTGAAATCTTTATAATCGTCATTCCCATTCCACCACGGACTGGCTGCATATAATAGCAATCGGGATCTCAAAGCCAATACAGATGCTTGCGTTGGTCTTCCCTGGTCGGTCTCGCCCATAGCACTGATCAGTTGCATATTCAACAAAGGCTGGGCATCATTTAAATCTTGTAAAATAAACTCAATACATTCATTGATTGGCTTACGTACAGTTTGTGAGAAATCACTATCGGTTTCATAATAATGATCTATAATGGGAATAGGACCATACATACGCAACAAACAAAAATTCATGAAAGCACGCATAAACAGGGCTTCTCCTCTCCAGTGTGTTTTTTTAGTTTCATCCATTGGTACCTTGTGTAAATATTCCAAAAAGATGTTGAGTTTTCTCAATGCCTGCATAGGCGATGTCCATGTATAAGAAATCATTACATCTCCGGGACGTTCGGGATAATCAGGCGCCCAACTTCCATCATTAATAAAATTCATCAATGCATTGGAATAAGGCTCGTCCATTTCATCAGAACCGGCAACAAAAGGATTGGATCCATAATAATTACCAAAATTCATTTCGTAAGGAAGATTCCAATAAATCGCATTAAGAAAAGCTTCCGCATTTTGTTCGTTTTTGAAGACATCATCCAATGTAGTCAATTCCGTAGGAGTTATGTCCAGGTAATCTTCGCAAGAAGTTCCTGCAAATAAAATAACGGACAATACGATCAAATATATTATTCTCTTTTTCATACTCTTGTTATTGTTTAGTAAACCGGAAATTTAGAAATTAATTTGTATTCCAAAATTGAGAGCCATTTGAATCGGATACCAGTTGTCGGATTCGGCATCAATCACACTATTGATTCTATCCCAGGTATATAGATTCGTTCCGTTGGCAAATACTCTGACATTCGACATACTTACTCGATTTACAAGCTTACCGGGCAATGTATATCCTAGTTCCATGTTCTTCAAACGGAGGTAACTGGCATCTTTCTGCCACACGGTCGACCGGCGGAAGTTGTTGGCATTCGCTCCATCTGTAGCAGCCGGATATTTGGCATTCGCCAGGTTATATTCCAGCGATTCGTCCGGAATCCAACGATTATCGTAATACTCTTTATACATATTGAATGCGCCAGATCCCATTTCGAAAGGATAGAAAGATCGTCCTTCAAAGAATGTGCTGGTATTGGCAGCTCCTGTAAAATAGATACTAAAATCAAACCCTTTATATGCCAATGTACCGCCAAATCCAAACATGATTTCCGGATCACGGGCATAACCAATGGCAGTTACGTCATGAGGATCAATTACACCGTTCCCGTTTACGTCTCTGTACTTGATATCTCCTATTCTGGGTCTTCCTCCCAACTGGGTTTGATCATACCAGCTATCAATATCTTCTTCAGAGGTAAAAAATCCTTCAGCAATCAATCCAAAGGGTTGAGACAGACGATGCCCTATACCTGATTCATTTGCATAAAGCGGAGTCGGTTCATCGTTTTCAATCACTTCATTGTGGGCATAAGAAAAATTGGTTCGGAATGAATAGGAAAGACCCGAACTGGTTTTATCATGGAATTCCAATAAACCATCCATTCCTTGATTTGTCACTTTACCTAAGTTGCCGTAAGGAACAGATACTGATTGAAATCCGGCAAACCAGGGAATGCTGCCTTCGCGTGGCAACAGGATATTATCCCGGTCTTCATGAAAGACATCCACTTGCAACGAAATTTTATTATTCCATACATGCAAGTCAACACCCAGATTGGCTTTTGTAGCAACTTCCCAAGTGATATTGGGATTACCCATTTTGTTTTCCACATATCCTCTATACCAGGCACCACCCCAGTAATAATCTTGTCCGGCGCCTTCTGTATTGATGGTAGTTAAATACAAAAAGCGTTGACCATTAACCAAATCATTACCAGCCTGACCATACGATCCCCTGATTTTGAAGAAATCAACAAATGGAATTTTCCAGAATGATTCATTTGAAATCAAATATCCCAAAGAAACAGAAGGAAAAAATCCCATCCGCTGCCCTTTCGGGAAGTTTTCGGAACCATTGTATCCGGCATTGAATTCGGCAAAATAAGTATTGTTGTAATTATAAGTTACACGACCGGCCAGCCCCTGATTTCGTTGGGGTAAGCTGGAGATTTCATCGTTTGGTTTCAAATTCACATAGTTACGTTGATTATAGAGCAACATCGCTGTCACTCCATGTACTCCAAAAGTACGGTCATAGTTAATCACACCTTCTAAATAAGAAGCGCGGTTGCTTCTTGTTTGACTATTATCAGGTGTTCCTAATGGCAATTCCGGACGTACTTCGTTATACATATCTTCGCCAGTACCAGGATCTTTTCCCAAATATTCTCGTACTGCAAATTGTTTGTAACGCAACATTTTATCGTAAGTATAGAAGTCGTAAGCATACTTACCTCCGATAGATAATCCAGGAGTGATGGAAGATAAATCCCATTTGGCCCCAAAAGTGCTTTGTATAGTACAAATCCTATCATCCGAATAACCGGATTGAGTAGCATTGGCCCAAGGATTGGAGCCTGCATATACCGGAGAACCTCCAGGACTTCCATCGGGATTCTTTACCGGAAAAAGAATCGGACTAGTATTTTGTAATGCATTCATAATAGCACTACTACCACCACCGGGATACCTTCTGTCATCTATAATACCTCCAATACCCACCTCGATGCTGAATGTTTTTGAAAGACTAATATCAACATTTGACCGGTAATTGATACGCTGCATATTAGCATTAGTATCGTAGTTAATACTGGGGTCTTCCACAAATATACCATCCTGAACAGAATACCCAATGTTGGTATAATAGCGAATCAGATCACTTCCTCCGGAAATACTAAGATTATTAATAGACTGATACGAATGTTCTTTCAGAGTCTCGCTAATCCAGTCAACATTGGGATATAAATAAGGGTCCGAGCCGGTTCTGAATTTTTCTAATTCTTCCTCACTATAAAAATTGGGTTGACCTACGTGGCGATAACCTTCATTCATCAATAAAGCGTACTCATATCCATTGATATAATTGCGGGTACTCAAATTGTTCAACCGGGCGCCTTCCAGTCTGAGGGAAATCTGTGGCTTTCCTAATTTTCCTTTCTTTGTTGTAATAATAATAACGCCATTCGCTCCACGCACCCCATAAACTGCTGTTGCAGAAGCATCTTTCAACACAGAAAAACTTTCCACTTCTTCCATTGAAATATTGGACATGTCCCGCTCGACGCCATCTACAAGTATCAGAGGAGCCTTATTATTAAAAGTAGCCATCCCCCGGATGTAAACAGTAGCAGCATCAAATCCCGGTTCGCCCGAAGTTTGACGAGTCATCACGCCTGGAAGTTTTCCCGAAATCGCATTGGGAAGCGAAGTTGTAGCTACTTTTTGTAGTTCTGTTGGAGGTATTGCTGCTATAGAACCGGAAACACTCACTTTTTTCTGTGTTCCGTATCCGACTACAGTCACTTCTTCCAACTCTCCGACTTCTGCTGTCAACGTTATATTCACAATACTTCTCCCCGCAACTGCTTCTTCGATTGTCTCATAACCTATATAAGAGAATGTCAACCGGGCCGATTTATCCGGCAAGTCCAAAGTATATTGTCCATCAAGATTAGTTACAGTACCAATGGAGGCTACTCCTTTTACTTTTACACTGACTCCAATAAGTGGTTCTCCACTATCATCGGCGACTGTTCCACGTACCCTGAATGACTGTTGCGCATTTTCTGCAATGCCTGCAAAAGACACATCAGGACATGCAAAATAACAGATGCATACAAGCACTGTTACGAACTTCTTCAAACTACATAAAGAGTTACGACTCCTGCATAATTTAATTTTCTTCATTTACACTGATTGTTTTGTTGTTTAACATAGTTTTTCCAATCTAAAAAAGCAAAAACACATTTATCTGACAGTAACATGTCGCAGAGAAAAATTTCACTCAGTAGAATCAACGTTGTTTTCATGGTCATCAAATTTTAAGAACGAACAAAGTAAATTCTATCCTTAACGTTTTTATGTAACTTTTTAGGAAAAAGATGTGATTTTTTAGGAAAATACTGGAAAAACGCCTGTAGAACGTCAGAATGCCTATTTCTTTTTACTTTACGCCTAATTTGTGTCAGTATTACAGTAAAATGTATTTTACTTTTGTTTCATAATTTTATTCACATAGTCTCATTCCATGATTGATCATCCGGTACAATAAAAAAACATCCATATATTAAATATATAGAAAATCATGAAAAAAAACATGAAACAATGGATGGCAGAGTTAATGCAGTCCTCGCAAAAAACGGCCATCCCTATTATGACAAATCCAGGAATAGAATTAATCGGTAAAACTGTCTATAATGCTGTAACCGATGGAAAAGTCCATCATGAAGCAATTATGGCTCTTCATCAACGTTTTCCTGCATCTGCAGCTATAACCGTAATAATGGATTTGACGGTAGAAGCAGAAGCTTTGGGCGCCCATATTAAATTTTCCCCGGATGAAGTTCCCAGCGTCACTGGAAGATTATTAAACAGCCCGACCGCAATCCAACAATTGCAAGTCCCTGATCTTCATTCAGGCAGAATACAACAATATCTTTTAGCAAATCGACTGACAGCAGAAAATAATCCAACAGGCAAACCTGTGTTTGCAGGCTGTATAGGTCCTTTTTCGTTAGCCGGCCGCTTGTACGACATGTCGGAAATAATGATGCTTTGCTACATTGATCCCGAAGCAACTCAAGTACTTCTACAAAAATGTACTGGCTTTATCATAAAATATTGTATGGCTCTAAAAGCAACTGGAGTCAATGGAGTTATCATTGCCGAGCCGGCTGCAGGATTATTATCCAATGATGATTGCCAACGTTTTTCTTCTGAATTTGTCAAACAAATCATTGAAAAAGTACAGGATGAGTATTTTATGATAATACTGCATAATTGCGGAAATACTGGACATTGTACTGAAGCTATGGTTTCTACCGGAGCAATGGGATACCATTTCGGCAATAAAACAGATATGGCGAAGGCTTTGGCCGAAAGTCCCTCCAATACTTTAATTATGGGCAATATAGACCCTGTTTCAATAATGAAAAACGGAACACCCGAACAAATTTCCCAAACGGTTTTCGAATTGTTCGGGATCGCCAAAGATTATCCCAATTATGTACTTTCTACCGGATGCGATGTACCTCCCGGAGTTCCATTCGAGAATATAGACGCTTTTTTTCAACCAATTTTCAATCAACAATAAGCACATGGAAGCAACAAAACTGTATGACGCAATTTTATCAGGAAATTTAGACCAATCGGCAGAGGTTACGAATGCCCTTATTTCAGAAGGCATGGACGCCCAGGAAATTATCAACAATTATATGGTAAAAGGCATGGAAGAAATCGGAGCCCGGTTTGAAGCCGGAAAAGCATTTGTCCCTAATCTTTTGATGAGCGCCCGAGCTATGAAAGGCTCACTCGAAATTTTGAAGCCATTATTGAAAGGAGACACCAACAATTCGGCTGGAACCATAGTCATCGGAACTGTAAAAGGCGACTTACATGACATCGGAAAAAATCTGGTCAGTTCCATGTTTGAAGGATGCGGATTTGAAGTTATCAACATTGGGGTAGATGTATCATCCGAACAATTTGTCGATGCCGTCCGTCAACACAATGCTGATATTGTATGTATGTCGGCCCTTCTTACCACTACGATGAATTACATGAAAGAAGTAATCGATGCCATCAAAGCTTCCGATCTCAACGGAAAAGTAAAAACAATGGTTGGCGGCGCTCCTGTCAATCAGGATTTTGCCAATCTGATTGGCGCTGATGCCTACAGTGACAATGCCAATTCTGCTGTAGCTGTGGCTAAAGCATTACTGGCATCATAATATTTTAAATTTAATCCTTATTCACCATGAATTCACGAGAACGATTCCTTACCGCCTTGTCAGGGGGTACTCCCGACAGGATACCTATACATGAACATTTGTTCAGTTTATCACTTCAAAAAGCAATATTAGGCTACAATACAGTGTTATATGAAGGCAAAGACCAGGCAATTTTATCAACTCAACTGGGCATTGATACTATCTGGGCTCCTATCAACGGATTTTGCGGTATTGAAGAAACGCCACACCAACCTGATGAAATATTTCAGGACGAATGGGGTGTCACCTACCGGAAAAACGGCTGGCCAATCATCGCGCAAATCGATGTTCCGGTCAAAAACAGGGAAGGCTGGAAGAAATACCGGATGCCGGAAGTCAACACTCCATATCGTACCCGCATTTTGCACGATGCAAAAGTTGCCAATACAGAAAACTTAGCCATGCTGCTGGGCTTATTAGGCCCATTTACCATGCTATCGTGGTACATCACTGATTTTGAAAACTTAGCTATTTTCATGTACACCGATCCGGATATAGTACATGAAATGAATGAGGCGTATCTCGAATGGGCGCTCCAGGCCGTGAAATTAGCTGTAAAAGAAGGTGGCGTCGATGCCGTGCAAATATCGGATGATTGGGGAGGCACAAACGGACTTTTAATATCGCCCGATGATTTCCGTACTTTTTTTATTCCTTATTTTGGCAAATTAGTAAAAGGAATCCAAGCGCTCGGACTACCTGTTATTATGCATAATGACGGGAGAATCTGGGATATCCTCGATGATTTGGCCGATATCGGAATCTCAGGATTACATCCTGTGGAACGTGCCGCCGGCATGGATTTAATGCGTGTCAAAGAACGTTTTCAAGGCAAAATAACTCCTATTGGCAATGTCAATAATAAAGTCACCATGTGCTCTCCGGATGTTAAAGACGTAGAAAAAGAAGTGCTTGAATGTATTCGCGACGCAGGACCGGGAGGCGGTTATATCATCTCCACCGACCACAGCATACATGATGGAATCCCTTTGCAAAATGTCTATTGCCTGATTGATACTGTCAAAAAATACGGAATATATCCCATCACCAGGCAAAATTCTTAACCTTTAATTCTTAACCTTTAATTTTTAACTTTTAATTTTTAATTCTCCCCATGTATCCATTTCAAAAAAATTTCCAACCCGACAGCGATAATATTTTAGAGGTACTGTATAACCGGAAACCCAAATATTTACCCCTGTATGAACACAATATCGATCGCCCTTTCATTGAAAAAGTATTGGGACAAACCCTTTCTCCGGATGAACAAAACCTGGAGGAGTTAATAGAATACTACCGGATTGTTACCGGATTCTGGAAAGACTGTACATACGATGCCTTTTCTTTTGAAGCCGGAATTTGTCCCATTTTGCCCGGACACGGAGCCATTATGGGGGGCACCGGACCCATCCAGACACGGGTCGACTTTGAACATTATCCTTTTGAAGAAATCCCTGCTCTATTTTGGAAAACATATACCCCACACCTCGAAGCCATCCGGCGGGTGATGCCTCAGGGAATGAAAGCATACGGAGGATGTGGATATGGTATATTTGAAACAGCACAAGATTTGGTTGGTTTTGAAAGTCTATGTATGTTACAATTCATCGATCCTGATTTATTCAGGGATTTGTTTGCTAAAATCGGTGATTTATTTGTAATATTGTGGAACCAGATGACCGAACGTTATTCCGACATCTTCGTTTTTTATCGCATGGGAGATGATTTGGGATATCGTACGGGGACCATGTTAGATCCTGAAACCATACGAAAATATATTTTACCCCAACACAAAAGAGTCATTGATATCGCGCACAATAAGGGTAAAAAATTTTTGCTGCATAGTTGCGGTAATATTTTCACTATCATGGACGATATTTTGACCAATGGGATTGATGCAAAACATTCTAATGAAGACCAAATAGCGCCATTCAAAGTTTGGATTGAAAAATACAATGACCGCATTGGCCTTTTTGGTGGTTTTGACATGAATGAATTAATCCTTAATCCGTATGATGTTGTCTATGAAAAAGTATTACGGGAAGGAACCGAATTCAGAAAAATGACCAAAGGATATGCATTAGGCTCCGGGAATTCGATACCCGACTATATGTCGGTCGATGGTTTTATGGCGATGATTGCTGCCGTGCAGAAAATCAGGGAATTGGAAAGAGGAGAGTAAGTAATGGAGGAACGATATGGAAAATTCACAGAATAAAACAAAGCAGCAGATCATTTACCCGATTATGTTCGGGTTCTTTATTATGGGGTTTGCCGATCTTGTAGGGATCGCCACTAATTATATTAAAGCTGATTTTTCGCTCAGCGACACAGTGTCGAATCTGATACCCATGGGATTATTCCTGTGGTTTGCATTATGCTCAATTCTCACCGGCATCTTAATGGGAAAAATCGGCAGGAGAAACACTGTACTAATTGCTTTTACAATTACTGTGGCAGCAATGCTTATTCCTCTATTCATATACAAATACGAATATGTACTTTTCTCTTTCATGTTATTGGGAATCGGCAACACCATCCTGCAAGTTTCACTCAATCCGATGGTAGCCTATATAGTACCCTCCAATCGTGTAACCAGTGTATTAACATTAGGGCAATTCATCAAGGCGGTTTCTTCCTTTTTGGGTCCGGTCATTGCAAGCGCCGCAACTATTTATTGGGGAAACTGGAAACTGACCTTCCTTGTGTTTGGAGTTACTACCTTATTGGCAGGAGTTTGGATGCTATGTACCATTCCTTCCCGGGAACAAAAGGAAGAATCGAATACAACATTTTTATCGACCCTGCAATTATTTAAAGATTCACACATCATACTGTTATTCCTGGGCATTCTTCTGATTGTCGGAATTGATGTTGGCTTAAATACCTCCATACCTAAAATCATCATGCATAAAACCGGAATACCATTATCACAAGCAGGACTGGGGGTAAGTGTTTATTTTGCGTGCCGGGCTTTAGGCGCATTTGCAGGTGCTTTTATATTAGCTAAAATACCATCTTTCAAAATATTGGCCTGTACGATGGCGGCCGGAATTATCATATTATTGGCTATGATCCTTGTTTACAATCCGGTATCTTTGTTTGTATTGTCAGGAATTTTAGGACTGATGTGCGCTAATGTTTTTTCCATTATCTATGCTAAAGCATTGCAGCATGCTCCTGATCAAGGGAATGAGGTTTCCGCACTGCTTATTATGGGTGTATCCGGAGGCGCTTTACTCCCTCCGATTATGGGAATCATATCGGATCATTATGGACAAGAAGCAGGCTTATCAATCCTCTTCCTTTGCTTCCTTTATTTGTTCATCCTGTCATATCGCATTAAAAATTAGAAATAAGATCAATGCATAATGCCCAACTGTGTTTTATTTCTTACCGGCTTATTCTTTTAATAATCGGAACTCTATTTTCTATTCAGGCACTGCCTTTTACATTTAAAAAGTATAAGGTTGATAATGGTCTGTCAGAAAATACTGTGAGGGCCATATTTCAAGACCGGTTGGGTTTTATGTGGTTTGGGACAAAAGACGGACTAAATCGTTTTGATGGAAATGAATTCAAAATATTTAAGAATAATCCCGAAGATACACACTCTATCGGTAATAATTTCATCTATGATATCTACCAGGATATTGACGATAATTTATGGGTTGCAACGGATCATCAGCTTTATATTTATCATTATGATTCCGAACAATTTACCCCTTTTAGAAAAACAACAAAAGAAGGAAAATACATTCAATCGACCGTTACTACTATCTGCGCGGAAAATGACAGTATTATCTGGATTGGGACTTACTATGAAGGGCTTTTTTGTTACAACATCAAACAAAATGTGTTAGAACATATACCACAACTTGATGTTTCTATTATCTGGAAAATATTCAAAGATAAGTCAGGCGGTATATGGATTGGCTCTCGCGAAAACTTAACAAAATACAACAGGGAGACCAACAGTTTTATCTCAATAAAAACACATTCTGAAAAAGAAGAATTCGAAGAAAACGACATTCTCAGTATTTATGAAGATTCGGATGGTGAACTATGGGTCGGCACCTGGTCATCGGGACTTGCCTGTTTGAATAAATCGACTCATAAATTTAACTTTTATTTTGATCAACACCAACAACCTTATATTACCCATATCCGGAGCATTTATGAGTACGAAAAATCCAAATTGTTTATCGGAGCCGATGACGGACTTTATTCTTTCGACAAAAAAACAAAGAAATGCGTTCGCTTAGATAAACCGAAAGATACGAATAGTCTGAGCGACCAAAATGTATATTCGATTTTCAAAGATACGGAAGGTGGATTTTGGTTTGGGACTTTCTTTGGCGGCGTCAATTACCTCTCGCCCAATAGCCGGGTCTTTGAGCATTATTATCCAAGTCTATATCCAAATTCATTATCCGGGAAAGCCATCAGCCAATTTTGCGAAGACACCAATGGTAATCTTTGGATTGCTACTGAAGACGGAGGTTTGAATTATTTCAACACGCAGACAAAAGAATTTAACACTTATTTGCCTCAACCAAATAAGAATAGTTTGAGTTATCACAACATTCACTCTGTAGTGTTGGACGAAGACCAGCTTTGGATTGGAACATTTTCCCGGGGGATAGATGTCCTGAATCTAAAGACCAATATTTTCAAAAATTACTCGTACAATAAAAATGATTCGACCACCATCAATGATAATTGTATCTTTGCGATATACCGTACATCCCAAAAAGAAATTTACGTAGGAACCCCTTTCGGCTTAAATAAATATAATCCTGCATCCGATAAGTTTATCCGGATAAAAGAAGTTTCTCAATTTGTACATGACATCAAAGAAGATTATCAGGGAGATCTTTGGGTAGCTTCTTACGGCAACGGAATTTTCCGCTATCATCCTAAAATAGGAAAATGGAAAAATTACCGGAACCGGCCGAATGATAAAACATCCATCTGTTTTGATAAAGTAATATCTATTCTAACCGATGACAAACAACGTTTGTGGTTCGGCACCGAAGGCGGAGGATTCAGCAAATACAATTATGACACAGACAATTTTTCAACCTTCGACTCTCGCAACGGACTTCCTAATGACGTTGTATATGGCATTCTGGATGATCAGTACGGGAATCTATGGGTGAGTACCACTAAGGGTATTTCAAAGGTAGATCTCCATACAATGCAAATCAAAACATACACTAAAGAAGACGGATTGCAAAGCAACCAATTTAATTATAAATCAAGTTACAAAGCTAAAAATGGTATTTTTTACTTTGGAGGAATTAACGGGTTTAATGCATTTAATCCCGATCAGTTGAAAGAAACCCCATTTTCTATGCCGGTCATCATTACCCAAATGGAAGTTTTAAATGACGATCAACCTCAAAAAATTGATTTTTCAAAGCCAATAACACTCAAACATAACCAGGCTTCTTTTTCCATCCATTTTATTGGTCTGAGTTTCCAAGCTCAGGATAAGAACAAATATGCCTATTTGATGGAAAATCTGAATTCGAAATGGATTAATATCGGAAAACAAAGAAACATTTCATTTTTCAACCTTCCTCCCGGAAAATACATCTTCAGGGTGAAAGGGAGTAACAATGATGATGCCTGGAATAGGTGCAACCAGTCTATCGAAATTACCATTCTCCCCCCCTTTTGGAAAAGCAATCTGGCATATATCTTTTATACCATTTTCATCTTTGCAGGACTTTATTTTATGATTCATTTTTATATTCAAAAAGACAAGAAAAAGCAAATGCAACGCATAGAAGAGCTAAATTTGGAAAAAGAAAAAGAAATGTACGATTCTAAAATCAATTTTTTTACCAATATCGCCCACGAAATCAGAACCCCGGTCAGCTTAATAAAAGCGCCGCTGGAATGCATACTTGATTCCGGTGATGGAAAACCTGAGACAAAAGAAAACCTATCCATTATTGAAAAAAATACCGACCGGTTATTAGATTTGATTAATCAACTACTGGATTTCCGGAAAATTGAAACCAATGCATATCCTTTATCGTTTGCAAAAGAAAATGTAAACGAATTACTTTCCAATATTTGTTTCAGATTTAAAACAACTGCCCAACAAAAAAACATTCACTTAGAGTTGCATCTTCCTTCTCATGTTTTAATGGCCAATTTAGATAAAGAAGCTCTCACTAAGATTGTCAGTAATTTGCTGACCAACGGCTTAAAATTCGCCCAAAGAAAAATTGACATTACATTATCAGAACACTTAAAAAACTCCCATCCATACATAGAAATCATTATCCAGGATGATGGCATAGGTATTCCGGAGAAATTTAAATCAAAAATTTTCGAACCATTTTTCCAAATTGAAAATGAAGATACCATCAGTCGGAAAAATGGTACTGGTATCGGATTGGCATTGGTAAGACAATTAGTGGAACATCATGGAGGAACAATCAATCTAAAAACAGTTCAACCATCCGGTGCCTGCTTTTTGATACATATCCCGGAATCAAAAGAAGCATCGCTGCATAATCGGATTTCAGAAATATCTAATGATATAACAGAAAACTCATCTGGAGAAATAATGAATACAAAAGAAGGCAAAGAAGATGCTAAGTACCATCTCCTGATTGTGGAAGATAGTGCAGAATTAAAGGCATTCCTTACCCAAAATTTAGACTCCGAATATCAGGTATCCTCAGCGAAACATGGACAAGAAGCCATTCATATACTTGAAAATAAACCAATTGACATTATAATAAGTGATATTGTAATGCCGGTGATGGATGGATTAGAATTGGCTAAGTCTGTAAAACAAAGCGAACAGTTCTGCCATATTCCATTGATTTTATTATCCGCAAAAACCAACATCCAAACAAAAGTCGAAGGACTGGAAGTTGGTGCTGACAGTTATATTGAAAAACCATTTTCCGTTGCTTACCTGAAAGCTCAGATTGCAAGCCTGATTGAAAACCGAAACAGAATTATGGAGCGGTTTTCTACTTCACCTGTAATTCCATACGGGGCCATTGCACGTGATAAAAAAGATGAAGAATTTCTGGCCCGGCTAAATGAGAAAATAGAACATAATCTGACAGATGAAATGTTTTCAATCGAAAAATTAGCGAATTCACTGTCTATGAGCCAATCAAACCTACAACGTAAAGTTAAAGGTCTATCCGGAATGGTTCCCAACGACTATATCCGGGTAATCAAGCTCAAAAAAGCGGCGCAATTAATGATCCAGGGCGAATACCGCATCAATGAAATTTGTTACATCGTAGGATTTAGCAGCCCGTCTTATTTTTCAAAATGTTTTCATAAACAATTCGGAATGCAGCCCAAAGAGTTTATCAAATCACTTGAAGGACAATAAATTTAACCAAATTCACATGTTATCACTTCACTTTCTCAAATAAACATACCAATATAAACAACCGACAAAACCGGCGCCTCCGACAATATTTCCTAAAGTAGCCGGAAGCAAATTATCTAAAATAAAAGAACCCCAGGTAATATCAGCGCCGGAATAAATAGCAGCCGGAATAAAAAACATATTGGCTATCGAGTGTTCATATCCTAAGGTAACAAAAATCATTACAGGAATCCAGATACCAACGGCCTTACCAATCACATCTTTTCCAGAAAAACCCATCCAGGTTCCCAAACAGACTAACCAATTTGCTCCTATTCCTTTTAAAAACACAGTACCAAAACTGCAATGCGTTTTCATTTCCGCCAAATGATGAAGGTAATCTTTCCATGGCGCGGCGGCAACCAATCCCACTTTGTATGTAAGAAAATAAGCCACCAACTGTGCCCCGATAAAATTACAAAGATAAGACAACAACCATATTTTCAATAGAGTAGCCATGGAAATTTGTTTTTGAAACCAGGGAAAAACCATGCCGGCGCAATCGCTGGTAAATAAATCGGCTCCTGCCACAGAAACCATAATCAATCCCACAGGAAAAAGCATTCCTGCCACCAATTTAACCAAACCGGGATTAGTTGTCATCACTTCAGGCATTCCTCCTGCCACTACCACCGTAAGCAATCCTCCGAAAGCGATAAAAACACCTCCAAGTAATGCCAACAATATAAATTTCAATGTCTGTAATTGTGTTTTTTCAATCGCCGAATCCATAAAAGCCGCAGCAATTGTATGAGGAGAATTATAATTCATTTTTAATTTTTTTTAACGAAATAACAAATGATAATTTTTAGCGCGCAAAAGTAAATAAAATAAAGAATAACAAAGCCGTTTCAGTTACAATTTTATGACAATTCATCAAAATTTGTATCAATTCAATGTCCTTTCCCAAAAAATGGGCTGTCAGGCCATGACAAAAAGGCAACGCTTAGAAATATATGTTATACCTTTGCATAATAATACAAATCACCTTTATCCTGTCAAATATCATAAAAAACGCACCGTTTTTTTGAATACAAATTTAATACATAAACTATAATTATGGATTGTTATCAAGGTTTTAAAGAAGGTCTGTGGACCACCCAAATCAATGTCAGTGACTTCATTCGGAACAATTACACCGAATATTCGGGCGATGAAAGTTTTCTTACCGAACCAACAGAAGCTACCAAACAATTATGGAAGAAGCTCTCCGAAATGTTCAAAGTGGAAAGAGCCAAAGGCATCTACGATGCTGAAACTAAAATACCATCTCAGATTGATGCTTACGGCGCCGGATATTTGGACAAAAAATTAGAACAAATTGTAGGACTGCAAACCGACAAACCGCTAAAACGGGCGATTTTTCCTAACGGCGGCTTAAGAATGGTGGAACAAGCGTTGGAAGCATACGGTTACAAATTGGATCCGGAAACCGCCAATATCTACAAAAAATATCGCAAATCGCACAATGAAGGAGTTTTTGCCGCTTATACAGAAAGTATCAAAAAAGCTCGCAACAGCGCTATTATCACCGGATTGCCCGATGCATACGGCCGAGGACGGATCATTGGCGACTACCGCCGCGTGGCTCTTTATGGCGTCGATCGGTTAATAGAAGAGCGCCAGGCTCGTTTTCAGGAATTTGATCCGGCTGAAATGTCTGACGAGCAAATTCGGATACGCGAAGAATTGACCGACCAAATGAATGCCCTCAAAGCATTAAAAAGAATGGCATTTGTATATGGATTCGACATTTCCAAGCCGGCGTCCAATGCAAAAGAAGCCATTCAATGGATTTATTTCGGTTATTTAGCCGCCATCAAAGATCAAAATGGAGCCGCCATGAGCATCGGACGGGTTTCCACGTTTTTAGATATTTATATTGAACGGGATTTAAAAAACGGAATTCTTACCGAACAAGAAGTGCAGGAATTAATGGATCACTTCGTAATGAAATTGCGAATGGTACGCTTTTTACGGACTCCCGAATACGATACATTATTTACCGGAGATCCGGTTTGGGTAACAGAATCATTAGGAGGCATGTCTAAAAACGGGACTTCCTACGTTACAAAAAACAGTTACCGGATGCTGCATACGCTTTACAACCTGGGGCCTTCGCCCGAACCAAATCTTACAGTGCTTTGGAGCGAAAAATTACCGGAAAGCTGGAAAGCCTATTGTGCAAAAGTCTCTATTGATACATCTTCGCTTCAATACGAAAACGATGATTTGATGAACCCGCAATTCGATGACGATTACGGCATTGCCTGCTGCGTTTCGCCCATGAAAGTCGGGAAACAAATGCAATTTTTCGGAGCGCGCGCCAATCTTCCTAAAGCATTGTTGTATGCCATCAACGGAGGAAAAGACGAAAAATCCAAAATCCAGGTAGCTCCCGAATCATTCATCAAAGAAAAAATAACCGGCGAATATTTAGACTTCGACGAAGTCTGGCACAAATTCGACAAAATGCTCGACTGGGTTGCCGAAACATACGTCAAAGCTTTGAATATTATCCACTATATGCACGATAAATATTCGTACGAAGCATTAGAAATGGCACTGCACGATTTGGATATCATCCGTACGCAAGCTTTCGGAATTGCAGGAATCTCCATTGTTGCCGACTCATTTGCAGCGATTAAATATGGCAAAGTCAAAGTCGTACGCGACGAAGACGGAGACGCAGTCGATTATATCGTGGAAGGTGAATATGTACCCTACGGCAACAACGACGACCGTACCGATATTTTCGCCGTTCAGATTGTAGAAATGATGATGAACAAGATCCGGAAACACAAAATGTACCGGAATGCCATTCCTACCCAATCGGTATTGACCATTACTTCGAATGTCGTTTACGGCAAGAAAACCGGAAATACTCCCGACGGCCGTAAAGCCGGCGAACCATTTGGTCCCGGAGCCAATCCGATGCACGGTCGCGACACCAAAGGCGCCATCGCTTCGCTTGCCTCGGTGGCTAAATTACCATTCGAGCATGCCAATGACGGTATCTCTTATACATTCGCCATTACTCCCGAAACATTGGGTAAATCTGAAGAAGAGAAAAAAGCCAACTTAGTATTCTTACTCGATGGATATTTCAATCAAACCGGACAGCACTTAAATGTCAACGTATTCAATAAATCGTTGCTGGAAGACGCTATGGAGCATCCGGAAAACTATCCGCAGCTAACCATTCGCGTTTCCGGATATGCTGTCAATTTCATCAAACTGACACGAGAACAACAGTTGGATGTTATAAACAGGACGATTACGGACAAATTTTAAATGAATTGAAAGGTTACATTCATTCTTTCGAATCTTTTGGGACAAAAGACGGACCGGGCATCCGGTTTGTCTTTTTCCTGCAAGGATGCCCGCTAAGATGTCTGTATTGCCATAATGCGGACACATGGGGAATCCGGAATAAAAAACTCATGCTTGCTCCCGAAGAAGCCTTTGCCGAAGTGATGAAAGTAAAAGGTTTTTTAAAATCGGGAGGAATCACGGTTTCCGGTGGAGAGCCTTTGCTGCAAGCCGAATTTGTTACCGGTTTATTCAAACTCTGCAAACAGGAAGGCATTCATACAGCCATCGACACTTCGGGATTTGTCCTCAACAGCCGCGTCAAAGAAACATTACGATATACGGATTTAGTACTGTTAGATGTCAAACACATTCATCCCGAAAAATATAAAATACTCACATCCGTTCCTCTGCAACCGACCTTAAATTTCATTGATTATTTATCTGAAATACAAAAGCCCGTTTGGGTCAGGTATGTACTCGTTCCCGGTTTTTCCGACGATGAAAATGATTTACATAACTGGGCCAAATATATGTCACAATTTGACATAGCACATATAGTACAACGTGTGGATGTATTACCCTTTCACCAAATGGGAATGCACAAATGGGAACAATTGGGTCGCGAGTACAAATTAAAAGACGTTCCGACGCCAACTAAAGAACAAGTACAAAAAGCCGAAAAAATTTTCAGGGCTTACGGGTTGAAAGCATAGCACAAATTACACACTACAGATTTGAATTCACCGTTTTTTAACAAAAAAGACTATATTTGTATCAGGAATTGCCATAATAATATCATAAATTCACAATTAATTATATACATCATGAAAAAAATAATCTTACTCAGTAATCTTGTATTACTGTCATTGATTTTGTTTGCCTGCAAAGGAAACCAGCCCGTTCAAGGCGATTACAATTACAAAGATGTTGACTTCACTCACATCCATTTAAAAGACAAATTCTGGGCGCCGCGTTTGGAAACACTCCGAACAATTACCATTCCTTATGCTTTCCAAAAATGTGAAGAAACCGGACGCATCGACAATTTTGCAGTGGCCGCCGGCACAATGGAAGGCAAATTCCGGGGAGTTTATCCTTTCGACGATTCGGATGTATATAAAATCATGGAAGGAGCTGCCTTTGTACTGGCAGTAAAACCCGACCCCCAATTAGATGCATACCTCGACAATTTAATTAACCTGATAGGACAAGCGCAGGAAGCAGACGGTTATCTTTATACCAACCGCACCATTCATGAAAAAAATCCGGAAAGTCCGCTCCATCCCTGGCTGAAAGAAGAAAGATGGGTAACAGAATGGGACAACAGTCATGAAACTTACAATGCCGGGCACATGTACGAAGCAGCCGTAGCGCATTATTTAGCCACCGGCAAACGTAATTTCTTAGATATAGCCATTAAAAACGCCGACCTGATGTGCGAAGTATTTAACCCCAATGGATTGTGTATGGCTCCGGGACACCAGGTAATCGAAATGGGATTGGTAAAATTGTACCGCGTTACCGGAGATAAGAAATACCTGGAACTGTCGCGCTACTTCTTAGAATCCCGTGGCAAAAGCGACCGTTTCGACTCCAACTTGGAAGACATGTTCCGTAACGGACAATATTGGCAAAATCACATTCCTGTCACCCAACAACGCGAAGCCGTCGGACACGCTGTACGCGCCACTTACATGTATGCTGCCATGGCCGATATCGCCGCCATCACAAACGATCCGGATTATACCACAGCAATTGATTCCATTTGGGAAAATATTGTCGATAAAAAAATGTATATCACCGGAGGAATCGGTTCCAGTTCTCATGGAGAAGCATTTGGTCAAAATTATCAACTGCCAAACGAATCGGCCTACTGCGAAACTTGTGCCGCTATCGGCAATTGCATGTTCAACCACCGGATGTTTATGTTCCACGGAGATTCCAAATACATCGATGTCTTGGAACGCTCATTATACAACGGAGCCTTATCGGGAATAGATCTTTCCGGAGATAAATTCTTCTACCCCAATCCATTGGAAGTAGGCAAAACCGGACAAAAAAGAAATCCATGGTTCGATTGTTCCTGTTGTCCATCCAACCTGGCTCGTTTCATCCCTTCCGTACCCGGCTATATGTATGCCACCGACAATAACTCGATCTATGTCAACCTCTTTGCTGAAAATGACGCCTCCATCCCCTACCGGGGTAAAGAAATCCAAATACAACAAAAGACAGATTATCCCTGGAACGGAAATATACTCCTGACCCTAACTCCCGGAGAGGCTGCAAAATTCGACCTGAAAGTTCGCATTCCGGGTTGGGCTAAACAGGATGTGGTTCCTTCCGGTTTATATTCATTTGCTAACCAGCAGACCAAACCGGTCACGATCAAGATCAACGGCAAAACTTACGACTACAAAACAGACAAAGG
Organism: Bacteroidales bacterium; assembly: GCA_031553835.1. GTDB lineage: Bacteria > Bacteroidota > Bacteroidia > Bacteroidales > Azobacteroidaceae > JAVBKX01. The sequence goes on along the minus strand of JAVBKX010000016.1, from coordinate 287,484 downwards.
ATACGCCGTGCTAAAAAACACATGGAAAGAGGGAGATCAGGTAGAAATCGCTTTCCCCTTCGATCCTCGCATCGTAAAAGCGAATGAAAATGTCATAGCCGATAACGGACGGGTATCTGTAGAACAAGGTCCGATTGTCTATTGCGCAGAATTTATTGACAACGGAGGCTCTGTTACCAACCGGACGATTGCCGCAAATACCAGTTTCACATCCGAATATCATCCTGATTTATTAAATGGCGTGGATGTATTAAAAGGAACCGCAACACTTTATACTGCTGCCATAGAAAACCAGAACGTAGCCAGCTCTGCCGTCGATATGACCCTGATTCCTTATTATGCCCGTTCACATCGAGGAGAGGGCGAAATGATCGTTTGGATTCCGGAAAATCCGGAAATCATCACCTACAAATTGATGCAGGCTTATAACATTATCGATCAGGTAATTGTAGCTGACGAACAATCGGAAAAAGCCCATAATCTGAAAGGACACCTGTCCAACAGCCGGATGGCTTCAGGATGGCTTTCAGGATGGCGCGACGCTGCCGACGGAGGCTGGTTTTCTTATGATATGGAAATCATACCCGGCCAGCCAGCCAACCTGATCCTGACTTATTTCAGTTTGGATGGAGGAAATCGTCATTTTGAAATTTTTGCTGATAATGTGAAAATCGGAGAACAAAAATTACGGACAGAAACTTTTTCCGATATGATCGACCGGAGTTATCCTATTCCTGCAGAAATAACTAAAGGAAAGAAAAACGTGACGATAAAAATTCAATCCATCCCAGGCAATATTGCCGGAGGAATTTGGGATTGCCGGATTGAAAAAACGAAACCGGTGTAATTTACTTGAACTACAACTGGATTGTTCAGACCCGTCATACTGTCCAGAAAGCAATGCCCTGACCTCCTTGAGGTACTGCCTGCGCGTCCTTAGTCGCAAGGCCTGTGTTTCCTTAAAAGCAGGCGCGCTGTTTCCTTAGTCGCAGAGACACTGCCAATAAGGAAGCGGACAGGGGTATGGTAAAGCACTTATCCATTACTAATTTTGTTGATGAACAAAATTAGTAATGGACAAAAATAGTGATGAAAAATTCGTCGGTCAGTAGTGATTGAAAATCATTCATTGATTACAACAGCTATTCCATTTCCTCTTATTTCTACTTTCTTTATTAAAAAAAAGATAGTACACACTTTCAATGTATATTTTGCAATACTCCCATTATTATTTTTTGCATAAACAGTCATATAAGTATCAAGCAACATATTCCCCATTACAGAAACCGGAAGGATGGCTATTTTTTTTTCACCAAAATCACCTAAGTCAAGGTATCCTTTCCATATCCTTGAATCAGGAAATCCTTTAAACTTGACATCAAGAATTTCATTACCTCGCAACTTCATATAGGGAATAACATATCGCTTGAGTGTCCGCCATTTGATCATTTGATATAGTACAATATTCAACAAAAAGACAAACATCAATGCCCAACTAAGAATAAAAAATACTTTCATAAAGATGATATTATTGAGAAAAATTTATTCGAAAATAACCTTCAATAACACTAACAAATATATTTTTATTTAAATTCATGATTTCTTTATGGAATTCCAATACTTCATTCTATTTTGCATTCCGACAATAAGTATTAACAATATCAATATTTCCCCCACATGAGAAAAAAAACACATTACAAAATGATAATTTATATATTCTTATCTTTTGATTCATAAGCACTATATTTAGTTTCATACCGAGGGCATCGTACTAATATTCCGTCTTATCGCCATTACTCATCTGTACTTTCTGGGGCAAATTTAACAAATTATATTTGGTCAAGGTAATATTTTGTTATAATCTCCACTCAGATTGCCATTCCTTCTCTGCACCAAATCCTGACATACAAACCATGTCCTACGAAAACAAGAAAATATTTTGTAATACTGTTATGAAGCAAAAATCCAATGTTTGTTTTTAAACATTGCAGCCAAAAATATCAAAAATCCACTAATTGAATAATACAAAAATATCACAATTAGCGGATGTAATTGCACCCTTTCTCTGTATTTTTTCTCATAGTACTTCACTATTCTTTGAGATCTACCATTGCAAGAATAATATAATAGCAACAATACAACCAGACCTACTCCAAATAAATACTTATATTTCATGATAAATGCAATTTGCACATAAAAACCTAACAGACCTTCGACCAACATTAATAATGTAAAAACATTCAAAATCATGCACAAGGCTACAAAAGGTATCCCTCCCAATATTGGTATATCTTCAAAATTTTTTGAACGTTTAGCCAAAAGATATGACTTGTAAAATAAATAATTATAAATTCTCATATTTTATTATTGCATTTTTGTTTCTACCCAATCATAAAATTGATCACCCCACACATAATCAGCAACGCCAATCCCAAGGGCGATGCCCCCCATCCTACTCCTGGTATAAAAGCCGCTCCTGCAGCCACTCCATAAACAAATACCCGAGCTCCAGCACTATAATATTTTTCATTATTAAATGCATCATCATAAATATCTCGGAATTACATATTCATTTGAGATAGTCGTCATGCCATGATGATTTGTATTCTATGTTTTGAGTTTCGGGCATAGTAGCTTCATTCTAATATTCTATATTCTATATCAACTGCTTCGCTTCTATTCCTTTCTGTAAATCTGCGATAGTCAAAGCCTTTCGTTTTTTACTTAACTTGGGAAATAATTTATATAGACAAAACAACTTACAGAAATACACAATAACAGACTCCTTATTAAAATATAAGTCAAAATTAAATTGAGATAAATCTACATTAAATTTTGATGCATATTCAAATAATAATTCCGCAGCATCATCACCATAAATACCTAAATCCTCTTCGATCCTTAATGTTTCAACATCCCGATATTTAACTAATTGAATGTTAGGAATTATACTTAATAAATTTTTATTGAGGTTTATGTTCTCAATATTTTCAATACTCATGATATCTCCCTATTGTCGTTATATTTGTTTGACGCATCTATTGATAAAATTCGTCTGGATGATTAACATACATATCTATTCCTACTCCTATGTCATATAAAGTCAATGCAACTCCGACGACAAATAAAGCATTACTTCCTAATAGTCCTATCTGTCCTCCTAAAGATGCGGCCTTCGGCAAAAAGTTTTGAGTAGGAAAATGCCCCGGATACTTTCTTGATACCAATGAAAGATCTGACCCTGTAACCGCTCTTTCTCCTGTCGAGCTAAATCTTCAGCACTTCCCTTACTTTGCTACAAAGGCCCGGAACCAAAATCCGGTTCATACATGGAAATCATATAACCGGGTATTGACCCGTTCCAACTCTTTTCCGCCGAAAAGATTAAAGGGTGTGCCATAATTGCAGTTTCCGTCTTTCAACGTAATGTCCATCCCAAAAGGATAGTAATTGAACGAGGAATGATAGCTAATCTGGCTTATACCACAACGCCATAAACACAATACAACCTATCGATAACAGCCAAATACCTAATACTGCAGCCAAACTGAGCCATGCCCATTTTTTCTTTTCATTCCATGACATCCTCTCCATTTTTTTGTAATAACGGAGATACTTGCGATGCCTGAAAAGGAACCATTCATTTACTCCATAGCTGATGAGACCTACTATCACAAAAGGATAGGCATCGGTCGTAAAATCAATCTGAAAGATGCCTACAAAAAAACTAATAAAAGCCATGATGGGAGTGAAAACAAGGCTTAACATGACACCATATGCCCACCTAGCTGAGACTCCGAAATCAGGCCGCTCATGCAGCATGTCCACTGCTTTGAACACTTGACTTGCGTCAGCGCCCCTTTTTTTATAAAAATTTTTCACAGCAGGTCTCGAAAATAAATATTCCAATCCAATTACTTTTCGAAATAAAAGAGACAACTTATAATCGGCTCTATGCACAAAATAATATATAATACACCAAAATCGAATCATAAAACATTTTTAATAAAACCATTCTTCAACAAGGCGACCTCCAAACTCTGCGCCATAGTATCCTCCGGCAAAATCTCAGGGAACAGAGGAGCCAGTTACCCAAAAAATCGGATCTAAGGCTAACAAAATTCCAAAGGATAACAACATGGTGATTGCCAGGCCAATTAAAGCGACTAAAATAGTTCTACCCCACCCATACCAACCACCTCCTTGATCTAAATGACGATTTATTTGTTTTTCCTGATAGTATTTAGCAATAACATAAGCAAGAAACGAATAGACAAAAGGTATCGACAATCTTGGAACCTTTGATTTTGCTAAAAGAAAGCCACCAATCAAAAGAAACAAAACAATAACAGCAGTAAAAATCCATGTTTGCCTTACTCTTTTTAAATCTCCAAAACATTTAAAATTATTGGCAATCATATAGCCTCCCACCAAAGGGCCTCCTATAAATGTGGCAATGTACACCTTCCTCTCTTCGTACACTTTTCCTTGATTGGCTAACACGTTATCCACCTGTTGTTGCTCTTTTTTCCCATCGTTACTTGTTTTCATGAAATTTGGTAATTAAATCATTAATTGATTACAATAGCTATTCCATTTCCTCTTATTTCTACTTTCTTTATTAAAAAAAAGATAGTACACACTTTCAATGTATATTTTGCATTCCGACAATCATATCCTTTACTGTACAATATCCACTGATATCCAATCTACTGACATCTAATCCATTACCGATAATCAATAAAACAATTACCAGAATAACAGGAAGCAACACGATATACCACACAATATAATGAAGTATTGCCATAATAACGAAAGCGATAATAGAAAAAAAACAGCAATAAAATTCCCAGTTTACCAATGATACTATGTTTAAATTTATAGTAAGAAAAGGTTCCTGGAGATAATTTGCTTACTATTTCTACTACATCTGTTGCATGCTTACAAAAAAAAGGACTCAACTTAGCACTCAGTTTCAAATCCGTCGTATTAATACCGCGTTTGTCAAATTCAGTTTGTAATATTTTAAAGATTGCCACTTCCGAATATACATCCGGAGGGAAAATTTCTTTGCTCGCTTTATTTGCTACATAATCACAAAACATCCCAAGATTATTTTTTTCCACACTTAGCATATATGTTAAATCAGACTGATCAATATCTAAACTGAAAAATCTTTGAAAATCCAAGGCAAGTTCTGAAGGCTCTTTTAAATCGCAAATTTTTCGCCATTCTCCAATGGTGGTCTGAAAGGTCAAGTAATATCCTTTGTTTATTTCACAACAATAATAAGCCTGAAAAACATACAAATCTTCTAGTATTTGCAGTACTTCTTTGGATGTATAATGAACTCCTTCTACTGTTTTTCCCATATATCGTTTCATACAGTCCTTGCTGCGATTAAAAGCCGGATCCACTAAAATAAAAAGAACCAGAGATGTGTATTATTCATAAAAACAATCGATATGTAGATACCTCTTTACTAGGGACATTCGGAATTTTCTTAGACAAACCGGATATCAACAATGAAGTAACTACAATCTTTGAATAATCTTTGAGAGTAATTATATAATACTCTTCATTAAGCATTCTTGCAACACTATAATATCTACAAATATATAAAATGTCTTCTGTTTTTATTTTTTTCTCATCCCTTCTATTTCGATATGTTATCTGATTATTTTCATGATCTATAGTCATTACAGTATATTTATCGTGCTGATAATGATTCCAACATATTAATAAAGGCATGACACCAATTAAAATCACACAAAATAACGATATCAGTACTATGATTATTTTTCCGATCCAAGTAATATCTTTTAAAGAAAATAACCAATATTGAGCATAAGAAAATCCGACAATAAGTATTAACAATATCAATATTTCCCCCACATGAGAAAAAAACACATTACAAAATGATAATTTACATATTCTTACTTTTTGATTCATAAGCACTACATTTAATATCCTAAATACCACCAAAATTGTGGAGATTGCATATTCGTAACTGTCGTTTGAATTTCCCAGTTCATATATTTAGTTACTTCCCACGTATACTCCCCTCCTAATATCACAATACTAGCTTCTGGAATAATATATGGAGCAACTGTAGCCACAGTTTCATAACCTAACTTTCCCCAAGAAATTTTTCCATTATACTTATCGACAACATTTTTTCCAAAAGAAAAAGCATCTACTCCAACTCCTAAATGAAATGAATATTTTGCTAACTTTTGCCACCCAAATGTTTCTGAAGCATAATTTATTGTACCAGAAACATTAGAAATTGTTTTACTAACATCAGTTATATCACAATGCTTTACAGAACTCTCTTCCCAATCCCCCTCCACAATCCCTTGCTCTTTCATCAGACCCTGTAACCGCTCTTTCTTCTGTCGAGCTAAATCTTCAGAACTTCCCTTACTTTGCAACAAAGGCCCGGAACCAAAATCCGGTTCATACATGGAAATCATATAACCGGGTATTGACCGGCTCCAACTCTTTTCCTCCGAAAAGATTGTAAGGTGTACCGTAGTTGCAGTCCCCGTTGCCCCCAAAGGTATCTGCATAGAATTGAGGGCGATACTGTAAGTTGCCTTCCGTTTCATACCGAGGGCATCGTACTGGTATTCCGTCTTATCGCCATTACCCATCTGTACTTTCTGAGGCAAATTTAATAAATTATATTTGGTCCAGGCGATATTTCTATCATAATCTCCACTCAGATTGCCATTCTTATCATACATATATTCAGTAGTACCACCCGACCGATTTTTAAAATCGGCAGTACCAATCGAAGCATAAGCCATTCCTTCTGCAGAATCATTGACCCGCAACAATTGATTGCCGGCATGAGTGATAGACACCTGGTCTATATACGAAGTACTGACAGTACCCATTGACAAACAATAATACCGAACAAAACAAAGACAGAAACAATCAAAATATCACTTTGACCAAATAATGATGTAATTTTGACCGGATATCATTCATAAATATTAATCTTTTCATTGTATTTTTGCGTAATTAGAACAAACAACAATAATTATTAAAGAATTTTTTAAGCATAAAAAACATGAAGAACTCGCATTTGTATTCATATCTCTGCTGCTTGTCATTAGCCGTAACTCTATTCTCTGCGCCTTGTACCGCTCAAACGACAACATCGCCCGAATCATCCCGCAAAGAAAAAACGTCTTTCCAAACCGGCGGTCCCTGGAAACCGGTAACCGACACCCGGGCCGACGTGGCTATTGTATATGGCGTTGGGGGAAATCCTTCGGAAAAAGGGAAAAAAGTGGTATTCGAAGACCGCGTCAAATCATGGCGAGACCGGGGATACACCGTTCACTTCATGACCGGCATCGCCTGGGGAGAATACCAAGACTATTTCACAGGGAAATGGGACGGAATTAATCACCTGGGCGAAGGGCAGGTAACTGTTAAAGGCGATACAATCTGGCATGGACACCTTGTTCCGTATATTGTTCCCACCGCATCTTTCATTCAATATATAAAAGAAAAACATATCCGAAGGGTAATTGATGCGGGTATCGATGCCATCTATTTAGAAGAACCGGAATTCTGGATGCGGGCCGGTTATAGTGATGCATTCAAAAAAGAATGGCAGAAATATTACCAATTTCCCTGGCGTCCGCAACACGAATCGCCCGAAAATACTTATTTAGCGAATAAACTTAAATATCAATTGTATTACAATGCGCTCGACGAAGTATTTACTTATGCTAAAGAATATGGCAAAACCAAGGGAATGAATGTACGGTGCTATGTTCCGACACACTCCTTGGTGAATTACTCTTCCTGGCAGATTGTAAGTCCCGAAGCCAGTTTAGCCTCGTTACCATGTGTGGATGGATATATCGCCCAGGTATGGACAGGAACTTCCCGCGAAAAAACCTATTTCAACGGAGTTGAAAAAGAACGGGTTTTTGAAAATGCTTTTTTAGACTATGGTTCGATGGAATCCATGACCCGTCCTACCGGACGCAAAATGTTTTTCCTTACCGACCCGATTGAAGACTGGGCGCGTGACTGGGCGGATTACAAGAAAAATTACCAGGCCACATTTGCCGCCCAATTACTGTATCCTACCATCGATAATTATGAAGTAATGCCCTGGCCCGACCGGATTTATGAAGGGTTGTACAGAACAAGCGCCAACAGCGATGTAAAAGCGCATATTCCGCGTTTTTATTCCACGCAAATGCAAATAATGATCAACACGCTGAACGATATGCCGGTATCTGCAAATCAGGTAAATGGCTCTCGCGGCATAGGCATATTAATGTCTAATTCATTGATGTTTCAACGTTTTCCGGATCATGCAGGATATGACGACCCCCGGTTTTCCAATTTTTACGGACAAACGTTACCTTTACTCAAAAGAGGCGTTCCGGTCGAAACGGTTCACATAGAAAATACAGGCTATCCCGACACCTGGAAAAACCTGAAAGTACTGGTTGTGTCGTATTCCAACATGAAACCTCTCCAACCTGAATACCATCAACACATCGCCCAATGGGTAAAACAAGGTGGAGTACTGGTTTATTGCGGCAAGGACATCGATCCGTACCAATCGGTGATGGAATGGTGGAATACGGGTAAAAATCATTATGCCACCCCCTCCTCTCATTTATTTGAAACATTAGGATTAACGCCAAATCCTGAAACCGGCGAATATGCCTGCGAAAAAGGAAAAGTATTTGTGATCAGGGAAGAACCTAAAGATTTTGTCTTAACATCCAACAAAGACGATCATTATGTTTCTACCATAAAAAAAGCCTATGAATCAGCCACCGAAAACGAAAAATTAATCCTGAAAAACAATTTATACCTGGAACGAGGTCCTTATATCATTGCCGCTGTAATGGACGAAAACAATGATACTTCCCCCTTAAGACTCAACGGAACTTTTATCGATCTGTTTGATCCCGAACTACCTGTTTTACAAACAAAAACGGTATCGGCAGACGAACAGGCATTTTTGTACAACATCAAAAAAATAGCAGACCGGTCGAAACCGCAAGTACTATGCGGAGCTTCACGTATTTATGATGAAACATACAACGCCGGAAACTATGCCTTTACTGCTAAAAGTCCGGCCAGTACCACCAATGTATCCAGGGTGTATTTACCGAAAAAACCTAAGAAAATAACAGTCAAAAATCATACAGGAGAAATGATTACAGAAACCAAAAGCAGTTGGGACAACCCATCCAAAACGTGCCTGATCCAATTTGAAAACAGTCCGGAAGGTATCCGGGTAGAATTCGCTTTTTAGAAATGTTCATATATAATTATGCAAAAGACAATGAAAATCAACACAAAGAATCAAAGACGAATTTTCTATTTTTCATTTTTAATTTTTCATTTGGCGCTCCTGATTCTTCCTGCCTCCGCCCAAAAAATACGCCAGGCTCCTGCCCCGCTTTTCCGTGATCCGATAACAGACGGAGCCGCCGATCCGGTTGTAATATATAATCCGTTTGAAAAAGCGTGGTGGATGCTATATACCCAACGAAGAGCCAATGTAGAATCGGCAGATGTGGCCTATTGTTACGGCAACAAAATCGGAATCGCCTATTCGGAAGACAACGGTCGATCCTGGCGTTACCGGGGAACATTAGATTTGGAAGTGGAAAAAGGTGAAAACACATTTTGGGCGCCCGAAATCATTTCGCATCAAGGCACTTACCATTTATTTGTAACCTATATCAGGGGGATAGCCAACCATTGGAGCGGAAAATCCCGGATGCATCATTATACAAGTAAAAATTTATGGGATTGGAAATTTGAGGGATATGTGCCTTTATTATCCGAATATGCTATCGACGCTACTATCTGTCAATTGCCAAATGGTGATTGGCGAATGTGGTATAAAGAGAATAATATGTCCATGTATTCCGACAGCAAAGACCTGTTTCATTGGACCAACTATCCCGAAGCCGCCATTAAAGACCAGGCGCACGAAGGTCCAAAAGCATTCAAATTCAAAGGATATTACTGGATGATTACCGACCAATGGGCTGGAATGGGTGTTTATCGTTCCGACGACCTGACCAATTGGACAAAACAAACGCTACCGATTCTGGATAAAGGCAGCTCAAGAAAAGACGATTATCCCAGCGGAGCGCATGGCGATGTTGTGGTGATTGGAGACAAAGCATATATCTTTTACTTCACTCATCCTGGAAGGACAAAACATACAGAAGCGGCTCCCGATAAAAACGGAAATATTCCTTATGAATTGCGTCGATCTTCAATAGAAGTCGCTGAATTGAATGTAGTAAATGGTGAATTAATCGTACTGGACAGAGATAAACCTTTCGATTTCTATTTGCCTAATCTTGATTGAGAAGATCTAATCCGGAGAAGAATTCTATCTTCATGAGGATTTTCTACAATCCATCACTTTAATGTCGGTAATCCGGCTCCGTCCTGGATTTTCCAGACGGTATCAAAATCCCAGCTCAAACCGGATTGATAGGTATTTTGGAGGAATAAATCGATTTGTTCTTTATTTATTCCTGTATTATTGTTGACCGTTTTAGGATTCACTTCCTTTCCATCGAGCAAAGTAGAGCGCAAGGCGTAATTATTTTCCACCACAGCGCCTTCGCCTGCTTCGCCGAAGATACGTCCGCCAAAGCGACTCGTTGTCGTTTGTATGGAAGTACAGGCAGAAACCGAATTTTTCAATGTCCCGAAAATAGCGCCCACAATTCCGCCCAAATATTGATTACCTGAAACCGATCCCGAAGCATAACAATTGACAACGGATCCCAGACACTGGCCTAATAATCCGCCGATATAAATTCCACTCCCCCTGACAACTCCTGAAGCGTAACAATTGGAAAACGGACAACCCTCCTTATCTGCACCGACTAAACCGCCGATCAGATTGCGACCGGAAACATTTCCGGTTGCATAACAATGAGCCATCGCCCCATTATTTTTTCCAATTAATCCGCCGATGCGGTCTCCGGTTCCTTCCACCGATCCTTTGGCACAACAACCGACGATAGCTCCGGCCTGGCTAATGCCGATCAAACCGCCCAACTGATCTTTTCCAACCACATTCCCGGTAGCATGACAATGCGTTACCTGTCCGTGATTCATGCCTACCAATCCGCCTATATTGCCTTCAGTTCCATCGATCCGGCCGGTTGCAAAACATTTCAATAAAGGCTGGTCGGTTTCATTCGATCCAATCAAACCGCCAACAATCGCCGTTCCCTTCAGGTTACCCGAGGCCGAACAATTATCAACGCTTCCATAATAATTCCATCCGGCAAATCCGCCGACATACATACGTCCCGCCACGTCACCCGAAGCCTGACAATTGGCAATAGCAGCACTGTTCTGACCTAAAAAACCGCCGATATTTTCTTGTGCGCCTTCAACTTTACAGGCCGCTTTACAATTATTAATTTTACCTTTTTGCAGCAGGCCCACAAAACCACCGACCTGATTTTCTCCCTGAACATGCCCGGCAGAAGTGCTTTCCGTAATCAATCCGTAATTAATCCCGGCAAAACCGCCGACATTTTCCTTACCTGTTATATTTCCTGAAGTACTGCATCCGAGAATAGAGCCGTCGTTTTGTCCTGTCAACAAACCCACCCGGTTGTGCTTACCTTCCACTTTTCCTGTAATCATACAATTATTGACAGCTCCTTCATAAATAAATCCGACCAGGCCGCCTACGTATTCAAAACCGGACACGGAACAATTCTCTATATTCAGATTCTCAATAACACCCCGGCTGGCTCCGAACAAACCAATATGGCTCACATCCGGCGCATTGATTTCCATATTTTTAATCACATGCTTTCCTCCGTCCAATGTCCCGGAAAATAAAGTCCCGGCAGAGACAAGCGAGCCGATCGGAGTCCATTCTTTTCCCGATAAATCAATATCCTGAGTAATTTTCAAATAGAGGCCGTTAAAATTCCGGTTCTCCTTTGTTTCCGCAGCGACAAAAGCCAAATGCTCCGGTGTTTCTATCAAAAAGGGATTAGCACGCGAGCCATCACCTGAAGTAACAGGTTGCGCATAGTCTATCCAATTAAATACTGCTTGTGCATTTAAATTAACAAGATTAATAAGAGATAAGAAAGCTATTCGGATTATGTATGTTCGTTTCATAGCTGTAAAGTGAATCATAATTAGTGGACAAATGTATAAAAAAAATCTTTCTCCCACTAAATTTATCCGGATTATTTTCCTCCGAATTGTTCCCTGACTCCTCCAATAATGACTTTCTTTCCGTTATAAAGCGTTGTAGCAAACAGATAAAAACGGCCTCCGTCTTTCAGTTGCAACCGTTTTCTCAATTGTTCGGCCGTATCCGGAAAATTTCGCACACTAATATGGGCAGCAGGAATATTTTTACAATTTTTTTTAAGTTCAACGGCATTAAAAGAAGACACAAACAAAACCTTAAAAACACGTCCCGGGAAATTCGGAATATCGTGTTGGGAAGTATATAAATGGCTGTCCGGATGCAATTTACGAATCAAGTATTGTTGAGCTGCCGATTTATAAGCTCCGGCTTTCAACAACGAAGCATTCGGTTCATAAAGATAATTTTCCACCTCAGCGGTATAAGAAATTTCTAATACTTTCTCTTGCGATTTTAAAAAGCGAAATTCCGCAGTATCTCCCGTAGATGAAAGGTTAACACACTGTATTTGCGGCTCTCCTGCATACCCCTTTTCAATCAAAAACAGCAATTCCCTGCACTCGTTCTCCGCGCTTACCACATGCACAGACCGGGTTCCCGGCAAGCTCTGCAAAGCTAAAGAGATATCCAACATCGGCGATAATTTGATCAGGACAATACCGGATTTTTCCAACAATAAAGGAAGAATTAATCCTGCGTCCGGCACGCAATCAGCAATAGATACCATTTTCCTTCCGGTTTTACTTCGCCGGGCCGGATCCAGGTAAATACAATCTACAGGACTCATGTGTTGCAAATAAGACACTGCATCCCGGCACAATACTCGAATATTATTTTTCTGTAGCGTGGAAAAATTCGACAACGCAATCTCACACAAAGCAGCCTGTTCTTCCACATACGTTACCGAATCGAAACGATCGGCTAAGAAAGCGCAATCCACTCCAAAACCACCGGTAAGGTCAACCAAAGAACATCCCTGCACTAAAGAGGCTTTATAACATGCCGTAAGTTCGGATGATGCCTGTTCCAACGACAACGATACCGGATAAATCAAATCATCCAGCTCATACCAGGAAGGTATTTTCTCTTTAATCGCCTGACGACCTGAAATTTGAGTCAGTGCAAATGCAAGATCTACATCCGGACACTTCCCGGATGATTTCAACGCCAATTGTTGAGGAGAATCAAAACGATGGGTTTGTATAAACCGGCGGGTCTGAGGTGAAATAGGGTCCACTACAATGTAATATGTTTAGCCTGAATGGTATTTTTCAGAAAAATGGACGCCATTTCTGAAAATTTCTGATCCGACTCAGTCGTATAAAAGGTACAGGTATTATTTTTAGAACACCGGGATGCTATTTCCGGATGGCGGAACAGATAATCGACCAGACTGATCGCTACATATTTTCCCTGGGAAATCAACCGGATTCCATCCGGCAAACAAGCTTTAATTTTTGGTTCGAGCAAAGGATAATGTGTGCAACCTAAAATAAGGGCATCGATATTGGCATCCTTTGCAAGTATTTGATCGATATGTTTTTTGATAAAATAATCGGCCCCCGGCTGGTTATATTCCCTGTTTTCAACGAGAGGCACCCACATCGGACAGGCTTCTCCCGTCACAACAATATCCGGAAATATCTTCCGTATTTCTATCGGATAAGAATCGGAAAGGATGGTGCCGGGCGTAGCCAGTATCCCCACATGACGCGAATGAGTGAAACGATCTACCACTTCCACGGTGGGACGAATCACTCCCAACACCCTTTTAGAGGGATCTAACCGGGGAAGATCAATTTGTTGAATAGAGCGTAGCGCTTTTGCCGAAGCTGTATTGCAGGCTAAAATAACAAGGCTGCAGCCCTCTTCAAACAAGCGGACTACAGCCTGGCGCGTAAATTCATAAACAAGGTCAAATGACCTCACTCCATAAGGAGCCCTGGCATTATCTCCTAAATAGAGATAATCGTATTCAGGCAAAAGAGCACGGATTTGTTCTAAGATAGTCAGTCCTCCGTAGCCCGAATCAAAAATCCCTATCGGACCTTGTGTTTTTATTTAATGCCTAATTTAGCTTTTACTAATGAAGTAGCATCGGTAGCATTCGGAGCAACATATAAGAATGCATTTCTTTCCATTACATAAGTATATCCATTTTCCGTACCGACAGCTTTAATCGCATCCTGTATTTTTTGGACAATAGGCGTATTCAGATCGTTCCGTTTTTTCTCCAACTCTTGTTGCGATTCTTCATAATACGTCGCAGTCCGATTGCGAATATCTTGTAATTCCTGCATTCTTCTCACTTTAATACTTTGAGCCAATGAATCGGATTGTTGTTGGAAATCTGCCATTTTTTTATTGTATTCGTCTTCCTGACGTTTCAATTCAGCAGCAATCGATTGGGAGAATTTAGCAAATTCGGATTCGGCAGCGGCAGTTTCCGGCATTGCATTAAAAACTTCCATCGAATTTACATAAGCAATTTTATCTTGAGCAAACATACTCAATGGAACAAACAACAAAGCGGCTAATACAATTTTCTTTAACATAATTATAAAATTTAATTTTCGTTTTTTTGAATAAAGCGCACAAAGGTAAGCAATTATTTTGAATATCCGAGTTTTGCCAATACCTCGCTGCTAATATCTATTTTAGGAGAAGCAAAAATAATGCTCATAGCAGATGCCCGATCTACAACCACCGCATACCCTTTCGCTTCCGAAATTTCTTTGACTGCATTATAGATTTCGTCCTGAATCGGTTTTATCAGGCTTTCGCGGCGTTGATACAATTCACCTTCCGGGCCAAAATACTTCCGTTTGAGGTCTTGCGCTTGTTTTTCTTTTTCCACAATCGCCGCTTCCCGTTTTGTTTTCATTTCCGGAGACAAAAAAACCAAATCAGCCTGATAGGTCTTATACATATTTTGTGCTTCATTTTGAATGGCTTCTACCTCGCTTTGCCATTTGGTAGAAATAGAATTTAATTGTTCATTAGCCATTTCATAAGCCGGAATATTTTTTAAGATATATTCCATATCGATCAAAGCAAATTTTTGCGCATTGGCTGTCATCGCAACCAGGGCAATACCAATAATCAAAAGTACTTTTTTCATATTTTGACGTTTTTAGATTGTAAAAATCACAGGGAGTTAAACGAAATTTTAGTGAGTTACAGGGAGTTAGACGAAGTTAGAAGTTTTTTCCTATAACTTCATTTAATCCCTTCTAACTTCGTCTAACTCACTCTCTCTTCATTTTACTCCTTCTAACTTCCTTTAACTCCCTGTAACTCCATTTTTCATTAAAATTCTTGTCCCAAAATAAAGTGAATTTCCGAACCGGAAATAGTGCTCGATGGCGTCGCCCGGTCAAATCCATAAGCCCAATCAAGCCCCATCATACCAATCATCGGAAGGAAAATCCGCACTCCAAAACCGGCAGAACGTTTCAAATCGAACGGACTGAATTCATTCGCGGTATGCCAGGCATTCCCGGCTTCCACAAACGCCAGTCCATAAATTGTAGATGTTGGCTCCAACAAAAATGGATACCGCAATTCTAATGCCAAACGAGAATAAGCATATCCTTCACTTCCGCGAGGCGTTAACGAACCGTTCTTATATCCGCGCAATCCAATTGTTTCGGTAGCGTAGGTGCTATAATAACCGGTCATTCCATCCCCTCCCATGTAAAAGGTTTCAAACGGGGAGATTTTATTTTTATCGTAATATCCGACAAATCCATATTCAATACGGCTCATCAATACAGGTGTACGTTTTACCGTTTCTTTATTGGCCAAAGGCAAATATAATTTTCCTTTGAATTTCCATTTATGATACTCAATCCACTTATTTTTTTCTCCTAAATTGGAGATCGAGGCATAGTCTTTATTGTCGAACAAAGAATAAGGCGGAGTAAAATTAACGGATGCCGAAAACTGTGATCCTTCGCGAGTATAAATCGGATTATCAATAGAATTACGGGACAATGTCAACCCCAGGCTCAGGTTATTGCAATCACCGTTATCTACAATAAAATACTGCCAGTTTTTCAACATGTACCGTTGATACGAAATTTCCGCCGAAATTCCAAAATAATCATCAGGCCAGGTCAATCGTTTTCCATATCCCACCGATACTCCCAATATTTGCATGGATTCATCGGTATTAGCATACATTGCCGCGGAAGAATACGGGCTATACCCATATCCGCCGTATCCATAATAACTATTGTAATAATTATCGTAATAACGGCTTTCCACGCCTGTTTGAATCATATAGTACGCTCCGACAGAAAGCGAATTCGGACGTTTTCCTCCAAACCACGGATCCATAAACGAAATACTATAAGATTGATAATACCGGCCGTTCGTTTGTCCGCTCAATGTAAGCGTTTGTCCTTCTCCTTGCGGGATAATTCCTTTGTATGTGCTTGGATGCAGGAAGTTTTTCATCGAAAAGTTCGTAAACTTCAAGCTCAGGCGTCCGATAACACCTGTTTGTCCCCACCCTGCCGAAAATTCAATTTGGTCATTCGCTTTTGATGCCAGCATGTAGCCAATATCCACAGTACCTGTTTCCGGATCGGGTTTGATGTCCGGTTTCATATTCTCCGGATCAAAATGTCCCATTTGCGCCAACTCGCGAAGCGACCGCATCAAAGCATCGCGACTAAACAATTGACCGGGTTTAGTACGTAATTCACGACGGACGATATCTTCATACAACCGGTCATTACCGTGAATGGTTACTTTATTGATGGTGGCCTGAACTCCTTCAAAAATACGGACTTCCAAAGAGACAGAGTCGTTTTCCACATTCACTTCCACCGGATCCATCCGGGAAAATATATATCCGTGGTTAAAATACACATTCGCTACCGCATCTTCATCTCCGCTCAAGCGTTCATGCAGTTTCGTCTGATTATAAACATCACCGGGTTTCATACCCAGCACATAATCCAGGTATTGTGAAGCATACAATGTATTTCCCACCCAGTTAATATCTTTCAGGTAATATTTGTCTCCTTCGTTGACAGTCATATAAA
Source organism: Bacteroidales bacterium (assembly GCA_031553835.1). Taxonomy (GTDB): domain Bacteria; phylum Bacteroidota; class Bacteroidia; order Bacteroidales; family Azobacteroidaceae; genus JAVBKX01. The sequence continues at coordinate 270,222 of JAVBKX010000016.1, read as the reverse complement.
TGCTCACATGTTTGTCGTCATAACGCACCACGCTATCAGAAATTATCTGAGCATCTCGGTATCCCAATTCATTATACTTGGTAATAAGATTTTCTTTATCTGTTTCATATTCAGAATTGACATATTTTTTTGTACTGAACATCTTTCGCCAACTTAAACGAAAACGTTTACCCAAATCAAATCCTTCGTTGGTTTTTTTCATGGCCACTTTCAAGGTATAATCATTGATTTCTTCGTTACCGATGATGGAGATTTCATGAATTTTCGTTTTTTCATTTTTATCCACATCGATTTCCAAAATCACCTTGCCTTCATGGGCTATGTCGTTTTTCTGTACTATATCGACATCCACATTACTAAATCCTTTTCCCTCAAAATATTTTTTGATCATTTTTTTCGCCCTGTCCACCAAATTAGGCGTCACCTGGCTTCCTTTAACCATTCCGATTTGAGTTTCCAGATCAGAACGTTCGCCTTTTTTGACTCCTTGAATATGAATTTCGGAAATAATGGGGCGTTGAGTTAAGACAATTTCCAGCCACACCTTATCATTGGTCATCCTGGTGGCCAATATTTTAACATCAGAAAACAAACCGTGTTTCCAAAAACGTTTTACAGCGTCAGTAATTTCTTCTCCGGGCACGGTAATTTTATCGCCTGCCGAAAGACCTGAAAAACCTATCAATACAAAATCTTCGTAATTATCAGCTCCCGTCACTTTAATATCTGCAATTTCATACTTTTTCTTATTCGAAGTAGAATATACTATCGCGGGAGTTTCGCCCTGAGTATCGGCAGGTGGAGGTACAGGTGTTTGTTCCTGAGCATTTCCTTTAATTACACAACAAGCCGACAGGCAAAAAATGAGTATCTTTTTATACATAATGATTAATTATCCGTATTGCTGTTATTATCGAACTGAACTTGCTCTCCTGTTTTTCCAAACCGGCGTTCGCGACCCTGGTAATCCAAAATAGCTTCGTATAGCTGTTCCCCACGAAAATCAGGCCAGTATGTATCGGTAAAATACAGTTCAGAATATGATAATTGCCACATTAAAAAATTACTGATCCGATATTCTCCCCCCGTACGAATGAGCAGGTCGGGATCAGGAATATCGCAAGTAGTCAAATGATCGGTAACACATTGTTCATCGATCAATTCCGGATTCAACAATCCGTCCCGTACTTTACCTGCAATGAGTTGAGCGGCATGTGAAATTTCCCAACGGGAAGAATAGTTCAATGCAATAATCAATGATATTCCGGTATTCCCACCGGTTTGTTGAATGCAATCTTCCAATGTTTCTCTTGTTACTTTCGGCAAACGGGACAAGTCTCCGATAGCAAGCAGCCTTACATTTTGCGCCATCAAACCGGGAATTTCCTGACGAATGGCGGTTACCACCAGTTCCATCAAGGCATCTACTTCCGGTTGGGGTCGATTCCAGTTTTCCGTTGAAAAAGTATAGGCTGTCAAGTATTTAACACCTATTTTTCCGGCCGCTTCTACTACTTCGTGCAAGGAGACAACACCTTCCTGATGCCCCCAAAAGCGATCTTTGCCATTACGTTGCGCCCAACGCCCATTGCCATCCATGATAATAGCAATATGCTCCGGTAATCTGCTTAAATCTATTTTTTCTTTCAAAGACATCTTCTTATTCTTAATCGCTGTTAAATTACTTCAACGGTTCAATCCAAATTTGTACAAGCCCTGTCATTGGGGCCAAAATCCCATGTCAATGTAAACCAAAGCACGGAATACCAGTCTTTATTTTTCACTAAACTACTTTTCACATGATACGGATCATCTAACTTAGCAGAATCAAATCCATCGCCAAACAGTTTACGAAAGGAGTACTCCAACCCTAAATTGATCCTGTTTTTCACTTTGTATTTCACTCCGATACCCATCGGCAGGTTAAGACCAAAAAATGATTTATCAGCAGGCGCATACGTCAAACCAAGGCCTGCCAGCAAATATGGCGTAATGCGACTGGTTTGCAGATAAGCGAATTTATCACTGTATGGTAAAAAATTAAACTCTATCTGTCCTCCCAACTCATAAAACATGTGATCGAATGAATCAGTCAATCCTCCCGGAAACGCATTAGCGTTATTTTGTGTATTCCCGCTGATTTTTCCGGCCATTAGATCGGCCTTCGCCGCCCAACGGAAATTGATATTTTTTCTCCATATCGCTCCGGCAGCGGGCTGCCATCCGCTGAAAAAATCATTCTTATTGGCATCGCCCATATACATGGACATTCCTACACCTCCACCGATTTCATATTTATATTCCTGAGCCGCCGCTACAGGACAATTTAATGCACTCCACAAAAAGCAGAGAGAAATAAGTTTATTTCGACATATTAAGTTGATAATTTTCATAAAATCGAGATTACTCTTTATGAAAACGCCAAAAGCTTAACAAAATTATATAAGTACACGCCAACAATTCGTTTATATCATTTTTTTACCATGTACTTCTCTACTATTGGCTTTAATCAACAATCATTTTATTTTGTCGTCCCGACCAGCAATCGGTAACCGGATTGACTTGTTTTCCTCCAAAAATATAAAAAATATTTTTATCGCCAAGTACTGCCGAAGCATTATACCGGTTTGAATATGTGGCCGGAAATTTATATTTATTAGGCAATTTTTGCCAATAAATTCCATTATCCTTAGACTGATACACTTCTTTATTAAAACTTCCTCCCGACAATTTTCCATTAAACAGCAGTAAATTGCCATCTTGTCCATATTTCAGCACATTAGCGCCGGTCATTGCCGGGAAGCGGCCGGCTTCATTTTTTTCTGAGATAAGCGTCCAGTAAAGACCGTTTTCAGTGGACCAAACGGCATTTTTAATGACTCCCGAACCGGTTTGTCCTCCGACAACCAGTAAATAGTGCATCTGCATCCGTTCAAAAGATAAAGAAGCAAATCCCTGAGCCGGAAAATCAGAAGGAACGGCATTACCTAATACAAATTGTCCGTCTCCCAATGTGGTTGCAAAATAAAGCGTTTCGTCGTGCTTTACCACACAGGACAATAATTGTGATAACATGGTACCGGGTTGTATGGCGCCCATTAAAGTAACAACCGGATAAGCAACCGGAATTTCAGTCCAACTACGGGCATCGGGCGAAACATACATTTTATTATTTTGTGAAATAAGATACAATTTTCCATTTGACTCTGTAATACTCGCTAACACCGCATTATCGGGAAATCCGGTTAATGATTCGGACTGCCAGCTTTTGCCATCCGTCGAAGTATTGAGTACTACAACAGCAGCAGGCTGAGAATAAGTATAAAATTGTTGATTGAAGCCTATTGTTTTTGATTCCGGTGCATTTAAAAAATTTAAATTGGAAGCGATTTGTTTGTATTGAATGGAATCGGGATCCGTTTTAGCAAAATTCAATTCTGCTTTGTATATTTTAAATTTCTTCATATCAGCAGCATACGATTTCAACAGAAGTGGCTTTGAAAAATCAAGCGTATCGCCCGGATTAATCCAAACAGAATCTTTGATATTGCCGGATTCATCCATAACCATATTGTAAAATCCATATCCGCCTGCCGTGTACTTGACACTCAGCCGATAATTACCTGGGTTAACTCCGTACCGCACCGAATCTTTATTGTAGATATGACCGGTTATCGAATCGTTTCCCTGCTCAAATACTTGATCGATATGAAATATCACGCTATCTAATGCTGTTATTTTTTCATGAGACACCGAAAACGTCAAAATTTCCGCACTTGTCGTGAAATATTCTTCACTTTCATCACTACCAAGGCAAGAAGTCAAGGCCACCAAAATAACACCGCAAATAAAAGAAAAGCCAAATTTTATATTTTTCATTCACAAAATATAATTAAGGATACTTAGCACTATTACATTTTAAAGTGCAAAAGTAGAAACATTTTTTACTTTAACGACTATCTTACCCAATATTTATAAATTTTTAGGGTAAGTAAGGTTATTATACACACTTATCACCGAATTCTTAAATGATTTTAACTGCTTCAATTGTCCGGCAAAAACCGGAGCTGCGACACCCGACCCTAAAGGAAAATCACTGGTTTCAACATTGGCCTCATCCCACAATCCGGTCTGAATAAAGCTATTAAGGACAGCCGCACCGCCTTCCACGATCACCGATTGAATTTGACGATCATATAAATGAGACAATAATGTTGCCACATCATCCTGATTATTTAGAGCATGCGGGTTGTTCCAAACCAAAGTAGGCGTGGATGTATCTTTTACGTAACTGCCGGGAGGAATGATTCCTTTTCTGTCCATCACAATTCTCAACGGGTTACGTCCTTTCCAATGCCGCACAGTCAACCAGGGATTGTCCAACAATACGGTGCGAGTTCCCACCAATATGGCATCTTCTTCTGTGCGCTGTTTGTGCATGAGCATGCGGGTTATTCCCGACGAAAATTTGACGGGTTCGTTACCATCTCCTATTTCCCTTTTCTTATCCATAAATCCGTCTGACGATTGTGCCCATTTCAATATGACATACGGACGTTTTTTTTGAAAAAAAGTTAAAAAGCGTTTATTCAGCTCTTCACATGCTTCCTGCATAAAGCCCACAACCACCTCCACGCCTGCATTTCGGAGCTGTTGAATGCCACGACCGGCTACCTGTGGATATGGATCCTGAATACCAACGACGACCTGTGGAATCTTCTTCTCCAGAATCAATTCGGTACAAGGCGGCGTTTTCCCGTAATGCGAACAAGGTTCCAGATTGACATACAGGGTTGATTCACACAACAACTGTTGATCTTGCACCGAGCGAATAGCATTGACTTCCGCATGTGCGCTTCCATATTCCTGATGATACCCTTCCCCGATGATTTTATCATGATGCACCACAACGGCACCCACCATCGGATTGGGAGAAACTTTTCCCTGTCCGTACTGAGCGAGTTGAAGACATCGTAACATATATTTTGTTTCGGGAAACATTCGGAATATAAGTTTTAAGTTTTGAGTTTTAAGTCTTACTTTTGCAGCAAAGTTTATATGAAAACAACAATCCGTTACATCCGTGAGCGATTAAATACGGTATATCCTGCCCGGGAAACCGAATCTTTTATCCGCATCATATTAAATCATGTTTGCCATCTGCCCATGCATGAAATATGGAGCGGCAAAGATACACAAATCCTTCCAAACGAAAGAACATTGATAGAAGATATTGTCTCCGGATTGCTGCAACATCAACCGATCCAATACTTACTGGAAGGCACCGAATTTTTCGGAATGCCGTTCTATGTCAATCCACATGTATTGATTCCGCGTCCGGAAACTGAAGAATTGGTCGAATGGATATTGGCTGACATCAACAGTACTTCATCGTCAAAAAAAATCCGGATTTTAGATATAGGCACAGGAAGCGGTTGTATTGCCGTCAGTTTGGCAAAACATCTTCCCGAAGCGGTTGTTTATGGCATGGATATTTCTCCGGAAGCCTTGCAGGTTGCCCGGAAAAATGCAACCATCAACCAGGTATCTATCGAATGGCTACAACATGACATACTTGATGTTTCAGAAGAAAATAATCCGGCGGGAACATTCGACATTATTGTCAGCAATCCTCCCTACATCACTCCTTCAGAACAGGAAACGATGGAGCGTAATGTACTGGATTACGAGCCTCATCTGGCGTTATTTGTCCCAGAAAACCAACCCTTGCTGTTTTACGAACGGATTGCCGAATTTGGGAAAAAGCATTTGGCTAACCACGGCGCCCTTTATTTTGAGACCAATGCATCGGGAGGAAGCGCAGTATTGGAGCTTCTCGATCACAAGGGGTATCAACATACGGTATTAAAAAAAGATCTTTCCGGAAACGACCGGATGACTAAAGGATGCTATAGAGAACTTCAAAGTTAGAAAAAAATGAATCAATCGGTATGGAATACTTCTGCCATTTCCGCCCACCATTCTCCGGGCGCACAGGTTTCGAGCGGCTGCTGGCAAGGTTCGCAAACAGCCCACCAGCGTTGAGTTTCGGGATCGGCGGCCATTTTAGCCATATCGGCCTCATAGTCATTGCCTACATATTCAAAATAGCTAAACAAATATCCATCTTTATAATAAATCGAATAATTGCGGATGTTGCATTCTTTGATCATCCGAAGAACACCCGGCCAAACCGCCGCATGCAATTGTTTATATTCTTCCAGTTTATCAGGCGCTACCCCGATTATATTTCCATATCGTTTCATATTTTCTAAAAATTACAGTTCATCCCGATTTATAATGTCTGTTGCATGGAAGATTCCATCAGTTGTATCGCTTTCCACAGCACACCTGCAGAACCTCGGAAGTTACCCGAATGAGGGGTTCCGTCGGGCGACCACCATTCATAAAAACCATGGTGTTGAATCACCCTGGCCAGCATCGGAGTCATCGCTTCGTAGGCTTCCTGATAAAAACCATTCAAGATCAATTGTTGAATCATACGTCCGCCAAACCACGTCCAATCGCCGCCATTTTGATAGGAATACTGTGTAAACCCGGGATTTTTAAACATTCCGTTGGGATAAGGCGGATACATAGTCAATCCAATTGTTTGGGCATGAGCCATTTTTACATTTTCCTGCATTTTATGGTATGCCGTCAGAATTTCGTCCCGCGTCAATAAACCGGCTTCAATGGCAATAGTTGTTCCCCCATGGTAATAAATTTCGTTTTCGTCAAAATCAGCAGGAAAAGGCGATCCATCCAGATACAAATGAGGAATAAATTTTTGTTTTTCATTGTCCCAGAGATATTTTCTGACATTTTGTGCAATTTTATCCCTGCAATCAGTCCAGCTTTTTGTATCAACTCCGGCCACCACTTCCAAATAATCATTAATGGCGATCACAAACATGGCATTATCATAAATATCGATACTTAAATGAGAAGTGCTGTCCATAGCAACGCCCCATTCATGTTCGGGCTGTACATCCCCCCAATCGGCAGTTGTAGCGCCCCATAACAAACCATATTTTGCGTCATATCTTTCATTCATGAGAAACTGTAATGCATCGGCCATACGGGTTTCAACCGGAATATCGCCCACAACCTCCGATAAAATCGACTTGTCGCCCGTAACGCGAATATATTTAGCGACCGCCTGGATAAGCGAAGATTCCTGATCGGTTTCAACCGTGTTTTTATGAGCGGCAAAACCAGGCGCCAAATCACTATAATAGAAATCATACGGAATGTTGGATTCTCCCGTTTTCACATAACCATCTACAATGTTGCCATCTTCCCCCTGAAATTTGAAAAAAGTCAGCAAGGATTCTCTGATTTTGGCTACATCGCCTACTTTGCAACCCAATTCGATAAAAGTATTCAGGTCGCGGATCCAAATTTCATGATAACCATCGCCGGCATTCAAACCGGTAGCAAGCAACGTTTCCGCTTTTTGTTTCACTACTGTCAAAGCCGAGTCCCGACTGATTTTTTGGGCTAATTCTTTAGGTATGAGATGTTCTTGTGTTGCATTTTTACAACCAACCAACACCACACAAAGCAGAATCGCACTTTTTAACACATTGCATTTCATTCGTTTCATCCTGATTATTAATTGATCTGTTTTCTGTAATATTATGTCTATTCATTCCTGCGAATTCGAGTGAGATGAGCCCAAAGATAAACATATTTGTGTCTAAATAAAACATCTATTCCATTACCATCCAACATATTGATGTCGAGTAATAATATGTCGGGCAGATCTGCAACCAATGCTTTCCGGCATTCCGACAATGTCAATGAAGATCCGTTGATATGGGCAATGCCCGAACCGTTTACTACCGGAATCAGCAATTCCACCATCACTGCATGATCATCTGCTATATGTACAGCAACCATATCTCCTTTTTACTATTTTGTTTTCGCAAAATTAATCATAAAACAAAAAAAATCAATCCCCTGATTCGGGGATAAATGTACAAAAAATGACACAAAGTTTATGCACTTTGCAATTTATCTACTATTTTTGACACAAAGAAATGGAGGGAGGGAGGAATGAAAAAATGAAAGAAATGAAAGAATGAAAAAATGAAAAAATGAAGGAATGAAGGAAATGAAGAAATGAAGAAATGAAGAAATGAAAAAATGAAAGAATGAAGGAATGAAATAAACTATGGCAATCACAAAAGAAAAAGCATTAGAACTTTTAGCAGCCTTTTGCAGTGCGGCCGAACATTGTATTTGGGAAGTTCGAAGAAAACTCGACCGATGGGAAATTCCCGCTAATGAAGCAAACGCCATCCTGTCGAAGTTACAGAAAGAAGGTTTTATTGACGAAAAACGGTACTGCCGCGCTTATGTCAATGATAAAAGCAAATACAACAAATGGGGCATTTATAAAATACGTTACGAATTAAAAAAACGGAATATTCCGGACGATATTATACAAGATGCTTTGGCAACTATCGACCCGGAAGCCGACAGGGAAAGGCTGATACAATTGTTGGCCGCCAAAAGAAAATCTGTCAAAGGAAAATCCGAGTACGAAATCAATTTAAAATTGATGCGTTTTGCTGCCGGCAGAGGATTTTCGCAGGACGAAATCAGCAAAGCGTTGAAAATCGATTAAATTCACTCTTTTACCACCTATTAACCAATTCCGACAATGAAACTTATTTCTTATTGGAAAGACTTGCTTTCCCTTTTGTATCCACGCATCTGCGTACTTTGCCGCCGTCAACTCACGGGTAATGAAATGCATTTTTGTTTATTTTGTCAACGCAATATTCCCCGTACAAATTACCATGCAGCCCCACAAAATGCAGCAACTTTACGATTCGAAGGAAAAATTCCGTTTCTACAAATCAGTTCTTTTCTGTATTACAACAAAGGAGGAAAAGGACAACAGATCGTAGCCGAAATCAAATACCGCAAAAATGAAAAATTAGGAAAATACATGGGTAATCTGATGGCAAAAGAAATAAAAGACAGCGGTTTTTTCGACCATATTGACGGCATCATTCCCGTTCCCCTTCACAAAAACAAATTGAAACTCCGTGGATTTAATCAATCGGAAGCCATCGCCCGGGGCATCTCTGAAATCACACAAATCCCCCTTTACACCCAATCGCTCATCAGGCAAAAAGCCAACATTTCCCAAACTCGAAAAAATGCATTTGAACGGTGGTTAAACACCAAAGAAATATTCTGTTTTGTTCCGGAAACCGATTTTTCCGGACAACATTTATTGCTCGTAGATGATGTGCTGACTACCGGATCCACGCTGGAAGCGTGCATTCATCCTATTATTAAAAATACCACCGCCAACATCAGTATATTAACGTTGGCGATAGCAGAATAAGGGAAACAGGGCTCAGCCCTTATAAGTAATCGTTTTGGTAATCTTCAAATCAGGACTCAGGCTATTGGCTACAGGACATTCCTTGACAGCCACTTCAATAAATTTTCGTTCTTTAGCGCTGTAATCATTGTGTGGAAAAGTATATTCCACAATCAGTTCCACCACTCGCCGCGGGCCATTGCCCATCACTTTAGTCGTTGTTGCAGTAGCGCCGTCGATATTAAAACCATGCGCCTGCGCCGCAATTCCCATGATAGTCAGCGCACAACTGGCATACGAAGCAGCAAACAGATCGGTCGGAGAAAACACCTCTCCTTTTCCATGATTATCTTCCGGCGCTTCGGTGAGAATTTTAGCTCCCGATTTCACATGCACAGCTTCTGTTTTCAAATCTCCCAAATAAGTTGTTCTTACCGTTTCCATTTTACTCGTTATTTTGAATGATTAATTTAAAAAATTTATCTGAAGGACGGACTTTCTCCGGCACACGGATAGAAAAACGTTCGCCTTTATGAGCCTGTCCCACAGGTTGAAGTTCAACTCTGATTTCTTCCACATCCAAAAACAAAGCGCCGGTCGTCGGCCCGGTTATCAATGCTTTATCTCCGACATTCAGGGATTGCGTTTCCAACAATATTTCGGCCACGCCTAAATTAGAAAAATATTTAAGTACCTTACCGATGTACATTTTACGCTCGGCAGCTTCGTTGCCATATTGATTGCTCCATTCTCCCAATCGCTGACCCAAATAATATCCATTCCAGAATCCACGATTAAAAACCCGTTTCAGACGAATATCCCACTCCGTAATTTTCTCATCGGTAAAAGTGCCTTCATGGTAAGCCAGAATAGCCTCTTTATAACATTCGGTCACAATCCGTACATATTCCGGTCCGCGCGCACGTCCTTCGATTTTGAACACCCTAACGCCGGCATCGAGCATTTTGTTCAGAAAATGAATCGTTTTCAAATCTTTGGGCGACATAATATATTGATTGTCTATTTCCAATTCAATATCCGTCTCTTTGTCTTTCACGATGTATCCGCGTCGGCATATCTGGTTGCAAGCGCCACGATTGGCAGAAGCATCCATTTCGTGCAAACTGAGATAACATTTTCCGGAAACAGCCATACACAAAGCCCCGTGACAAAACATCTCAATCCGGATCAATTCTCCTCCCGGCCCTTTAATTTGCTGTTCCAGAATTTGAGTGTAAATTTCTTTTACCTGATCTAAACTCAACTCCCTGGCCAATACCACTACATCGGCAAACTGCGCATAAAATTTCAGGGCTTCCACATTCGAAATATTCAATTGAGTGGAAAGATGTACTTCTACTCCAATGTTTCGCGCATACGCCATCGCCGCCACATCAGCGGCTATAATGGCTGACAGCTGCGCCTCTTTGGCAGCATCGACGACCTGCCTCATCAATATCATATCTTCGTTATAAATGATAGTATTGACTGTGAGATACGTCTTTACGCCTTGCGTTCTGCAAATGGCGGAAATTTCATGCAAGTCATTTATAGTAAAATTATTGGAAGAACGGGAACGCATATTCAATCCTTCGATACCGAAGTAAATAGAATCCGCTCCTCCCTGAATGGCTGCAGCCAGCGACTCGTATGAGCCGACAGGGGCCATGATTTCATACATATTGAACTGATCTTTCATTAATAAGATTACAAAATTATATCAAAAGAACGAGAATTGATACCGATAAGAAATAATTTCCAAATTTATTATACCTTTGCCTGATATCTGACACTTTAAACATAATTTATGTATGAAAAACTTATTTTCAGCCTTCTTTGCTTTATTCATTACAACATCTTTGTTTGCACAACAAATCGCTCCTTTCAAAACAGGAGACAGAGCTGTTTTTGCAGGAAATAGCATTACCGACGGAGGGCATTACCATTCTTACATTTGGTTGTATTACATGACCCGTTTCCCGGACATGCAGTTGCAGATATTCAATGCCGGCATTGGCGGGGATTGTGTTTCTCATATCTATAAACGCTTTGATGCGGATGTTCTGGACAAAAAACCTACTGTACTGATGGTTACATTCGGCATGAACGACAGTGGTTATTTTGAGTACAACGGCGATAATGCTCAAGCATTTGCAGATAAAAAAGTGAAAGAATGTTATGATAATTACCTCCCTTTGGAAAAACGCCTGCAAGAATTAACCCACACACGAATCGTTCTGATGGGAAGTTCTCCCTACGATCAAACCGCTCAATTTGAAGGTAATCTTTTCAAAAAGAAAAATGATGCCATGCTGCGGATTGTCGATTTTCAGGAAGCTTCTGCGAAACAAAATCATTGGGAATTTTTGGACTATAACCGCCCGATGACCGCCCTCAATGAAAAAGGGCAACAAACTGATCCGGCGTTTACACTTTGCGGCGGAGATCGCATTCACCCCGACAACGATGGTCACATGGTAATGGCGTATTTTTTTCTCAAAGCACAGGGATTTTCCGGAAAAAATGTTGCCGATATGGCAATCAATGCATCGGAAAAACAAGTGACAAAATCGGACAACTGCACAATCTCCGGTTTGCAGGTTTCTCCATCTTCCATCCGATTTGATTATCTGGCAAAATCGTTGCCTTATCCGTTAGACACCATTGCCCGTGGCTGGGGACAGAAAAAAGCGCAATCTCAAGCCACTAAAGTTGTTCCTTTTATGGATGAAATGAATCAGGAATTACTAAAAGTAGAAGGGCTGACCGGAAGTTATCGTTTATTGATCGACGGACAACTGATCGGCGTTTGGCCGGCGGAAGACTTTGCCAAAGGCATTAATCTGGCTGACGAATCCACGACACCTCAATATCAGCAAGCATTAAAAGTAATGCATTTGAATGAAGAACGATGGGAAGTAGAACGCCGTTTTCGCGAATACGCCTGGATGGAATTCGATTTCTTGTTGGACAGGGGATTATTATTCGCCGACAACCGCGAAGCGATTGAAGTAATCGACGCACACGTCGCTAAAGACGGATGGGTGCGCGGACACCGGGATATGTACTCCAAAGCGATGTATCCCGAAATCAGGGAAGTGTGGAAAAAAGAAATGGAATTATTAATCCAAACTATTTACACCATCAATAAACCGGTCAAACGAACCATTACATTAGAAAAGGTATTGACCGCCAATCCTGCATTTCCCGGTTGGTACGCCGATCCGGAAGGTGTTTTTCTCAACGATCAATACTGGATTTATCCGACTTACTCAGACAGATATGAAAAACAACTTTTCTTTGACGCTTTTTCTTCCACCGATCTCACCAAATGGACAAAACATTCCAAAGTATTGGATGTAAAAAATGTAAAATGGGTAAAACGCGCTTTATGGGCGCCTGCCATAGTGAAAAAAGACAACCGTTATTTTATGTTCTTCGGAGGCAACGACATTCAAAATAATGATGAATACGGCGGCATTGGCGTCGCTGTAGCAGATAAGCCGCAAGGCCCATTTAAAGATTATTTGGGCAAACCCCTGATTGATAAATTTTACAATGGTGCACAACCGATCGACCAATTTGTATTTCAGGACAAAGACGGAAGTTATTATATATACTACGGAGGCTGGAGACATTGCAATGTAGCCAAATTGAATGCTGATTTCACCGGATTTGAACCTCTGCCCGGAGGAGATATGTTTCGTGAAATTACTCCGAAAGATTATGTAGAAGGGCCATTCATGTTTATCCGCAATGGAAAATATTATTTCATGTGGTCGGAAGGCGGCTGGACAGGACCTGATTATCGCGTCGCGTATGCCATTTCTGATAATCCCTTCGGCCCGTTCAATCGCATCGGAACAGTTATAAAAACCAATCCGGCCATGGCTACGGGAGCTGGGCATCATTCTGTAATCCACAATCCAACAACCGATCAATATTATATCGTATATCATCGTCGCCCGGCAGGAGACAGGGACGGGAATCACCGCGAAACTTGCATTGAAGAAATGTTTTTTGATAAAGAAGGATATATTCAATCGGTAATTATGACGGGAGAAACGAAGAAATAATTCTGCAAATTTCACCTCATTTCCCGACTTTGGAATTTACTGTCCATTAGGGAAATGAGGTACTTTTTTATTTCGATCTGCAGTTAAGTGAATAATTCTTATAATGTAGCAGTAATCAGATGGATGAATACCAAGAAATTACAGAAAAATACATAAAATTTGATGATGGAAGATCACAAATCCAATGGAAATCTACCGGCTTGAGTCAGGAAGAAAGATAAATATGTAATTATTCAAAATGTTTAATATCTTTGCATTGTGTTAGAAACCTAACAGCAAGAAACAAATTATCAAAAAAACAATCTTAGGCAAAATAATTCTTTTATTTTTGCTTTGTATCTATGAACTTGAAAGCTATTGCGTACATACGTTAATGCCAACATCATGAGCAATTTAGAGATATATTGTACTGTTATTGGGGCTATTGCTGCTGTTCTTGCAGGAGTTTGGTTTATAGTAGAGAAATCACATAATGCAGGTAAGGATTCTCAAAAATTCGATGATATAGAAAAAAAGGTGGATGCTTACTCTGAGAAACACAATTCTTGCGAAAAACGTTTTATTTCTATTGAAACAACAAAAGCAGACACCCTGCATATTGAACGCAGATTAGATGAAATAGCATTTTCGATTAAAAACCTGATTTCTCCAACTGCAAGTAAGATTATTACCGATCCATTCACTCAGACAAAAAGCCCTCTTACATTAACTACAAAGGGTATGGAAAAATCCAAAAACTTAGGAATGGAAAGTATGATAGATAGCCGGGAAGTTGATGAACACGATCCTAATGTTAATATTTGATTTTCTTCTAAATATCTAATCCCGACCAACAATCGGGATTTTTTATTTTTAAACGTAAATTTGTCCCATAAATACACTACAATAAATATAGGGGGAGCCGATTTGCCCTATGGCGCTCCGCCCCGTTATTGCACAATTTCTAATTTTTTGTTACTTTTGTACTCCTAAAAAAGACATCATGCCATTAAATTTACCAGAAAAGCTTCCGGCTATTGAATTGCTCAAAAAGGAGAATATTTTTGTCATCGACTCATTGAGAGCTTCCACGCAAGACATTCGCCCTCTCAAAGTAGTCATTCTCAATCTAATGCCGATTAAAATCACGACAGAAACCGATTTGATTCGCTTACTGTCTAACAGTCCGTTGCAGATTGAAATCGACTTTTTAAAATTGTCGTCCCATACTTCCAAAAATACTCCGATTGAGCATTTGATGACTTTCTACAAAGAGTTTGACGAAATCAGCAAACACAATTACGATGGCATGATTATTACCGGAGCGCCGGTAGAACAAATGGAATTTGAAGAAGTAAGTTATTGGAGCGAAATCACCACGATTTTCAACTGGGCGAGCCAACATGTAACTTCTACTTTATACATTTGTTGGGCTGCCCAGGCTGGTCTGTATCATTTCCACGGCATTCCGAAATATCCGTTAAATCAAAAAATGTTCGGGGTATTTAAACATACACTGAATATTCCTACTTTTCCGTTATTCCGCGGATTTGATGATGAATTTTTCGTTCCGCACAGCCGTCACACAGAAGTCAGACGGGAAGACATTATAAAAAATCCGAACCTGACCATATTGTCAGAATCGAAAGAGTCGGGCGTATATATCGTGATGTCGCGCGGAGGGCGGGAATTTTATGTTACCGGACATTCCGAATATTCTCCGCAAACCTTGCACGACGAATATGTCCGGGACAAAAGCAAAGGACTTCCTATTCATGTCCCCTCCAATTATTACAAAAATGACGATCCTGACAATGCAATCAGTGTTCGGTGGAGAGGACATTCCAATCTTCTATTTACCAACTGGTTAAATTATTTTGTTTATCAGGAAACACCATTTGATCCTAAAGAAATAGAAAAGTTAAGGAATCTGAATATTTAAGATTGATAGCAATGAATGAACTAAATCTGATCACCCCTACATTGATGTTCTCGGCTGTATCGCTAATAATGCTGGCATACACCAATCGCTTTTTATCATACGCACAGCTCATCCGGACGCTGAAAGACAAGTATGTGCAACATCCTGATTCTGTGACAGAAGCTCAAATAAAAAATCTGCGGAAACGATTGTACCTTACCCGAAATATGCAAATTTTGGGTATTGGCAGCTTATTCCTCTGCATGATTTCCATGTTTCTGATCTATATAAGTTGCCATCAAACTGCTGCTTTTATTTTCGGATTAGCATTACTTCTTTTTATCGGATCTTTAGCCACTTGTCTTTGGGAATTGATTATTTCAGTTAAAGCGCTGGAAATATACCTGAAGGATATGGAACAAAAAAGATAGTAATACGGAGAATGAAACTTATTCGAAAAGTAGAACTTTTAGCTCCTGCCAAAAACCTCACATGCGGAAAAGAAGCTATTTTACATGGAGCCGATGCCGTTTATATCGGAGCGCCACAATTCAGCGCACGGGCTGCAGCCGGCAATTCCATCGAAGACATCCAATCATTGGCTACTTTTGCCCATTCCTATTTTGCCAAAGTGTATGTAGCGCTCAACACAATTCTGAAAGACTCCGAATTAAATATTGCAGAACAAATCTGTTGGGATATTTATCATGCCGGCGCTGATGCTTTAATTATTCAGGATATGGGATTGCTGGAATTGAACCTGCCCCCTGTCCCACTCCATGCCAGTACGCAAACAGATAACCGCAGCATCGAAAAAGTACAGTTTCTCGAAAAAGCAGGATAGTCTCAAATTGTATTGGCGCGCGAATTATCTTTAAAACACATTACTGAAATCGCAAAACATACGACTGCCCGCCTGGAAGCTTTTGTTCATGGCGCCTTGTGCACCAGTTTCAGCGGACAATGCTATATCAGTCAGCATCTGTATGGCCGGAGCGCCAATCGCGGCGAATGCGCCCAATGCTGCCGGTTGCCTTACACCTTACAGGATGCTTCGGGAAAAACCATTGGTGATGCACAAAAACATTGGCTTTCATTAAAAGATTTAAATCAATCCGGAAATTTAGAAGCCTTATTGGACGCAGGTGTAAGTTCTTTAAAAATTGAAGGGCGATTAAAAGATGCTTCGTACGTCAAAAACGTTACGGCTTATTATCGGCAAAAATTAGATAAAATTTTCGAAAAACGCACTGAATATCAAGCCTCTTCATCGGGAAAATGCCAGGTTGGGTTTTCTCCCGATCCGGCCAAAAGTTTTAACCGGGGCTTCACTTCCTATTTTTTAAAAGGGAAAGCGCAGGATATAAATGCAATCGATTCGCCCAAATCGGTAGGCGAACCGATTGGCAGCGTAAAGGATATCGACAAATATCACTTTACAATAGCAGGAAATATACCGGTACACAATGGTGACGGATTGTGTTTTTTCGATGAAAACAAGTCGTTGCAGGGATTTCGTGTCAACCGGGTAGAAAATCAAAAGATTTTTCCGGCGGAAATGCCCCGTTTCAATCGTGGCCTTATTCTCTTCCGGAATTTCAACCAAGCATTTGACAGACAACTTGCTCAACCTTCTTCCGAGCGCAAAATTGCCATCGATTTCACATTGGAAGAATGCAGTTTCGGTTTCAGCCTGACTGCCACAGACGAAGACATGTGCCGGGCCTGTGCCGTCATTCCTTGTAATTTAGAAGAAGCACAAAAAGATCAAAACGAAAATATCAAGACACAGCTTGCTAAATTAGGCAATACTATTTTTCGATTAAATCAATTGGAAATAAAGTTGCAAGGCAAGCGATTTATTCCGTCTTCTGTTTTGAATGAATTGCGTCGGAAAGCAATCGAGAACTTAACATCTGCAAGAAAAATCACATTTTTACGACCCATTTCAAAAAAACAACGAACCAACCATGTTTTTCCTGCCAGTCAATTAAGTTACTTAGGGAATGTTGCAAACGAAGCCGCACAACGATTTTACACTCGCCATGGAGTCAAAAATATTGATCCCGCATTTGAGATCTCACCTCCCGTACAACAAGTTCCGCTCATGTTTACCAAATATTGCATCTGTCATCATTTAGGTTATTGCAAAAAACTTCCTCAAGGAAAACAAATGCCGTTTAAAGAACCGCTTTATCTGATTGGCAACGGCATCCGGCTGGAATTACAATTTAATTGCGAGGAGTGCGAGATGCTGATTTTGGAAAATTAGTTTGAAAGAAGCTGTTTTAAAGGTTAAATTAGAACACGAAATACACAGAATACACAGAAATTCACTGTTTATATATTTTTATAATATACTCATATTCAGTTGAAAACAAAAAACAATCCGCGTTCTTCTGTGCAATCCGTGTCATCTGATCTGTGTTCTATTGATCTGCTTTGGAGACAGTTCCTCTACAAATTATACCAGTTGCAACTCTTTCAAGAGTTCCGGAATTGTCTGTTCGAAATTAACTCCAAACCGGATATCTGTTTTTGCCTTCGCCGTTTTTTGAATACTGGAAATAGTAAAGTGCACAGCAATTTCCGTCGATTTATTCAAATCAAATCCATTCATCAAACCCGATAGTAATGCGCTACCAAACACATCTCCCGTGCCATGATAATATCCGGGAATTTTGTCGGAGAAGACATACGAAATAGATTCATTCGTTTTATCATACACCGCAGCTCCCAATTTTTCTTCCTCAAAAAATACTCCGGTCAATACGATTTTTTCCGGACCTATTTCGCTCAGTTTATGCAACAAATTTTCAATAAATTCGCGGGTATAAGGACCTTCCTCATACTGTTCTCCTGTCAACAAACAGGCTTCTGTAATATTCGGCACTAAAATATCGGCTTTGGTACACAATTTACGCATTCCGACAGGAAAATCAGAAGGAAAAATAGAATACAAATTTCCATTATCGGCCATCACCGGATCGACCAATATCAGCGTATCTTGTTGTTTCAGATCATCAAAAATCTTACTTACAATCTCTAATTGTTCGAATGAACCGAGAAAACCAGTATATATCGCATCAAAATGAATATTCAAGGATTTCCAGTGCGCCGTAAAAGGAAGCATATCTTCCGTTAAATCCCGGTAAGTAAAACCGGAAAAACCACCGGTATGAGTTGATAAAACGGCCGTAGGCATCACGCTGGTTTCAACGCCCGCTGCCGAGAGGATGGGTAACGCTACTGTCAACGAGCATTTTCCAAAACCGGAAATATCATGAATTGCAGCTACTCTTTTTTGTCTGTCCATTTTTTAAGTTTTAGGTTATAAGTTTAAAGCGCAAAGTTAGAAAAATTACACGACTACTATCCCTTGTTCCTGCAGCATTTTTAATCCAACCTCTTTTAATTTGAATTTTTGAATTTTGCCGCTTCCCGTCATCGGATATTCATTCACAAACAATACATATTTGGGAATTTTATGGCGGGCAATCTGTCCCCTGCAAAATTCTTTCACTTCGTCAGGAGTCAAAGAAATTCCCTCTTTCAGAATGATAAACGCTCCCACTTCTTCGCCATATTTTTCAGAAGGAATACCTGCCACCTGAATATCCTTGATTCCATCCAGATGATACAGAAATTCTTCGATTTCACGGGGATAAATATTTTCTCCACCCCTGATAATCATATCCTTAATGCGTCCGGTAATGCGATAATAGCCATTTTCGTCTTTTACTCCCAGATCACCCGAATGCAACCAGCCATCGCGATCGATCACTTCGTCCGTTGCCTGAGGATTTTTATAATAACCCTTCATCACCAAATAGCCCCGGCAACAAATTTCGCCTTGTTCGCCCACAGCACATTCTTCTCCGGTTTCAGGATTCACCACTTTCACCTCGGTAAACGGATATTCTTTTCCAACCGTAGTGCAACGGGCTTCAAACGAATCTTCCAGTACAGAGTGTGTCATCCCGGGAGAAGATTCGGTCAGCCCGTACACACTGGTAATATGAGTAACATGTAATTTTTCGGTTACCTGACGCATCAATTCGATCGGGCACAAGGCTCCGGCCATAATGCCGGTACGCAATGAAGTGACATCAAACATGTCGAACATCGGGTGATTTAACTCGGCGATGAACATCGTCGGCACTCCGTACAATACCGTACAACGTTCTTTATGCACGGAAGCTAATACCAACAACGGATCAAACCGTTCGACCATCACCTGGGTAGTACCGTGCGTAAGGCAGGCCATCGTAGCCAACACCACGCCAAAGCAATGAAACAATGGCACACAACAGCACAATTTATCATCGTTGGTAAAATGCATGCCTTCGCCGGTAAAATACCCATTATTAACAATATTGTAGTGAGAAAGCATCACGCCTTTAGGAAAACCGGTAGTTCCTGAAGTATATTGCATATTCGCCACATCATGGCAATGCACTTGTAGCTTGGTTTTTATCAATAATTCATCCGAAACATTCTGCCCCAACAACAGCACTTCGGCCGTATTATACATGCCGCGATATTTTTCCTGACCGATAAAAACTACATTTTTCAATTTAGGAAAACGCGCATTATGAAGAAATCCGCGTTGAGTCGTTTTCAGCTCAGGCAACATTTGGTAAGTCATATCAATATAACTCCCGTCAAATACGCCTTCGGTGATACACAATGTGTGAATATCCGAATTTTCTACCAGATATTCCAATTCGTGTTGTTTATAATTCGTGTTGACAGTCACTGCTACCGCGCCGATTTTAGCGCTGGCGTATAAAAACGTCAACCAATCGGGCACATTAGTCGCCCAAATTCCGATATGAGTACCTGTCGTGACCCCGATCGACAAGAGCCCTTTTGCCATGTTATCGACCCGCTCGTTAAACTGCTTCCAGGTAAAGCGCAAATCGCGATCTGAATATACGATATACTCCTTATCGGGCGTCGTTTCCGCCCAATATTCCAACCACTGGCCGATTGTTTTATCTGATAATTGCATAGAAAGTATTAAAAAGGAGTATATACTACAGCCAAAATCCGTGCACCTTGCTCGTCAGCCGCATGAACGTGATGCGACACTATGGAATCGTAATAAATACTATCACCCGCTTCCAAGACATACTTACTTTGTCCGTAGGTAATTTCAAGAGCTCCTTCCATGCAATAAATAAATTCTTCTCCTTCATGTGAAGAAAGGGTAAATTCCATTCCTGATGCCGGTTGAACCTGAATCATAAACGGTTCCATGTGCCGGCCCGTTTTTGCTGCCGAAAGCGAATAATAATCCATGTGTTGACGCGATCGTGCATCGTCTGTCGAAAAACTGAAACTTTCGGTATAATGACCTGCGCGGGTAATCACAGGCCCCAGGTTGCTTTGATCGTCGAGTAAAGTGCCCAGGCGTACACCCAACACCCTGGCCACTTTAATCAATGGGGCTAAGGACGGTAAATCTATATTTTGCTCTATACGAGTCAATTGTTCTATATCTAATCCCGAACGTTCGGCCATAGATTCCAATGCAATGGCTTTAGATTCGCGCAATTGTTTGATTCGGTCTCCGAGTAGCATATAATGATGAGTTAAAAATAAAAAACAGCAAATAAATCAACGAAAAAGTAATGATTTGAAATAAAATTTCGCAAAAATACATCAATTTATTTGTTTTCGCAAAGAAAACCGTATAAAAAAAGGATATTCATGCGAATATCCTTTAATTTTTTGAGAAATACGATAATTACTTTCTGATTCCCAGCTCTTTAATGATCGCCCGATACCTTGTAATATCACGATCTTTGAGGTAGTCAAGTAAACGACGACGTTTCCCAACCAACATTTTCAGGGATCTTTCAGTGCTATAATCCTTCTTATTTAACTTGAGATGCTCAGTTAAATGCGAAATACGGTAGGAAAACAATGCTATCTGCGCTTCTGACGAGCCAGTATCAGTGTTAGACTTTCCGTACTTTGCGAAGATTTCTTTCTTCTTTTCTGCGTCTAAATACATGAGAAATAGTTATTTATTTTATTTGATGAAAAATGAGCGACAAAGGTAATCCTTTATTTTGTGATGCACAAGCATTTGAAAAGAAAATTTAATACAAGTAGACAGCCGATTCTAAATCAGTTATTATTTTTCATAGATGCTTGTTAGCGGTTCATTGTTCTTTCGTTTGTCGGTTCATAATAAAGAATGACTGCGCCACCACTAAACATTTTGGTCTTTATGAGTTTAAGCGTGATTTTTTCGCTGATGTTTTTAAATAACGGCAAACCACTTCCTGCGATAACAGGGTGAACACAAAGTTGATATTCGTCTATTAAATTAAGTTTTGTCAAAGCTGCAATCAAGCTCGGACTGCATACAAAAACGTCTTTACCCGATTGTTGTTTGAGTTCCAAAACCTCTTTCTCAAGGTCTTGACTTGCTAATTTCCCACTTTTCCAATCTACATTTTTCAGTGTGCGGGAAAAAACAATCTTCGGGGTGTTGTCTATTGCGACTGCAAAGTCGTCCATTGCTTTATCGCCCGTGGGATTTTCCAGCACGGTTCGCCAGAATTCCATAAGCTGGTAGGTTATCCTGCCAAATAAAACGGTATCAGCGCTTCTCAACAGGTCAGCGTAATGTTGATGTATCCCTTCGTCAGGGACACTTGAAGTATGGTCACAAAAACCATCAAGCGTCATATTGATTGCTGCAATTATTTTTTTCATGTTTTCCTTATTTTTAATCTGTCATGTAGGTCGTCCTACATTGATTTACATTTTTCATACGCACTTATTTATAATATTATAATTTCATGTCAATCAGCACAATCATATTCCATAGCCTTGATTTTATCCGATAACCGGAACAATCATAGATTAAACAAGTCTGTCATATAAATTGTTATTGAGAGACTGTATAAGCAACTCAGTAGGATACAAAAAAATATCAGATATGAATTATTTCAGGACCATAGCAACAGGGGCATTATTAATGCTTATTCTATCGGCATCCGCCTCTTGCAATCAAGATACCCCACAGGAACAAGAGCCTGAAACTCTTCCTCCCGTAGAAACCCAAAAGCCCAACACGAACTATAAACCCGCATTTGAAGGGCAAACACGGGTGGCGGGTGTCAAAACAACCACCCCCTACCAGGTGGAAATAATTGCGGAAGGACTGTCAAAACCCTGGGCGGTGACTTCCCTCCCTGACGGCAGACTGGTCATCACCGAAAAAGCAGGCACACTACGCATTGCCACCACTTCCGGACAGCTTAGCAGCCCCATCACGGGATTTCCCGCAGTGGACGACAGGTCGCAGGGAGGATTGCTGGATGTGGCTCCAGCACCGGATTTCGAAACAAGCCGGGTACTTTATTTTACATTGGCCGAAAAAACTTCTAAAGGTTCACTTACTGCCGTAGGAAAAGGAATACTCTCGGCTGATGAAAAACGAATAGAGAATTTTCAGATTATTTTCCGGGCCATACCCTACTACGATAACAGTATGCATTTCGGAAGCCGCATCGTTTTCGATAAGAATGGAAATATTTTCGTATCGACCGGTGAACGCTCCGATCTGGCGACCAGACCCAAAGCCCAGTTTCTTGACAACGGATATGGTAAGGTGATCCATATTACACCTGATGGAAAGCCGGTACCCGGGAATCCGTTTGCCAGTACCGCAGGCGCATTGCCCGAAATCTATTCGTATGGGCATAGAAACCCGCAAGGGTTGGCCATCCACCCGGTTACCCAGGAACTATGGTTGTCGGAAATGGGACCTCGCGGAGGTGATGAGATTAATCTGATCAAACCCGGTAAGAATTACGGGTGGCCCACTATCACTTACGGTATAGAATACAGCGGACAGGCCGTAGGTGAAGGAATTACTCAAAAAGAAGGACTCGAACAGCCCGTATATTACTGGGATCCGGTACTGTCACCCAGCGGTATGACATTCTATAGTTCAACGGCTATTCCCGAATGGCAGAATAACCTGTTCATAGGCGGATTAAATAGTAAGCATATCGCCCGTATCGTATTGATAAATAACAAAGTCATTGGCGAAGAACGATTGCTCGCGGATGAAAACCAGCGTTTCCGGGATGTAGGCGAGGGAAAAGACGGGGCGCTTTACGCTGTAACGGATGAAGGAAGACTGTACAGGATAGCTAAAAATTTGAATGATCTGCGCCAAATACTTTCATCTCAAATATACTTAACGCATTTTCCGCATTGACCGGATCCAAACCATCGGCGGTAGGAGGAAGATTCTCACAATCCAAGATCGTTAAACGGACAAATCTGGCTTTCACAGAAGATTTATCGGGCAAAGTATCGGTAACCGGGGATTTCTCTGCTCCCTCTACACTTCTGTCTGCAAATGTTTTCCAGACATCGCTGCAAGAGGCTGTTTCCAGATTTTCAGCTTCTTTCTGCGGCAAATAATCAATTTTGTATTTATATGTACGGCTTGTAAATTCGAAATAAGTTTCTACCTCATCTATTCGACAGTCACTTCCCAGATCAACAATCAGCCATGGATTCCGGGCACTAACGCCGGCATCCCAACGTGTACCGTAATTCTCGTCAACCGCAAAATTTCCTGAATAAGAGAAAGTAATTCCATGTGTACGATAACGAGGAGTAAAGGGAGCATCTTCGTATTTCCTGGCAGATGAGACCAACGTTTGTTTGCCTAAAGCGATATTCCTGCGGGGGTCTTCCGGCACATTTCCAACAACAGTCACCCCTTTGTGAGTCGGCTTAATAGGCTGAATGCTGCCATCCGTATTAAAAAAAACTTCTTCGATGCAGGTTTGCCTTTTACTATCAACAAAAGGATAATGCTGGCGGTGATAGGCAATAAAAGTCTTTCCATCGTAGTCGAACATTGAATGATGGCCTGGTCCCAGTATCTGATTACTGTCATCCCGCATTAAAATCGGCATGCTCATAGACTGGTTGATTTCCCGATAAGGGCCTGTAATATTTTCAGATACAGCATACCTTACATTATAATTTTCACTCCCATGAAAAGACCACATCAAGTAATACACATTATTTTTTTTGTAGATAAGGGAAGCCTCAAATGCATTTTTTATTTCTTCAATTTGAGCATAATGATATTCACCTGCAAATTCATTTGAATCCTTTTTTGCAAACCGAGGATCTTCATTATCGAAATACATCCGTCCAGTCGGATCGAATTTGAATTTCATGATCTTGAAATGCCAGGCATCGGTTACAATATACATTTCATTGTCGTCATCCACAAAAAATTGTCCGTCATATCCTTTATAAAGATATTTGCCCGGCGCCGCCGCATTAGCATCCTCCCAAGGACCTAAAGGATGATCCGACATCCCTACGAATGTATTCGAAGCAATGGAATACATCAAGTAATATTTTTGCGTACAGGGATTATATTCTATGCTTGGCGCCCATACAGCAGTAGTACCGGCATAGTCTGTCCATGATTTTGGGAAAATCACTGTCTCATTTTTCCATATCTTGCAATCTTTCGAATACCACACCTGAGTAGGATACACATTACCACCTCCAGCACCGTCATTCGTTCCATAGACATAAAAAGTGTCGGTATTTTTATCATAATAAAACGAAGCATCCGCCAAGTATGCAGGAACAGTAGGGTTTCCGGTCTGCATAGAAAAAACGTTCAGATCTTCCTGGGCAATTCCCATATCAGGGATAATGACTTCAAAACTTTTGGCAGCGCTTTCTTGTCCTTTTTGAAGTGCAGCGCCTCCTTTTCCGTTATTAGATGCTGCATTTCCATCTGTTTCATCAAATGAGAAATATAAAAAAGGAATTTGTTCATCATTATTTTCCAACCGATATGCGTTTTTTCCGGAAACCTGATAAGTTATGAGCAGGTTGGAAAGAATGAGAATAATAATTCCTTTTGACAATTGTTTATTGATTTTTTCCATGTTGCAAATCTATATAAAAATTTAGTATATTCACATTATTTTATAAAAAACATTTGAACTACCACTACAATGATTGTATCTTCGCACCGGCTTAACGGCCATAATCTGTTACACAACTGTAATTTTAGTTGAATGAAACATTCTTCTCCTAACCGGCCTTCCCATGTCCCTGCTTTCGGATTGATGGGTGTTATCATTGCCATTGGCATTGTTTTCGGTGATATAGGCACTTCTCCCCTTTATGTAATGAAAGCGGTATTAAATGCATTGCCGCACAATCACCCGGAATTCATTATAGGAGCTGTATCGTGTGTGATCTGGACATTAACACTTCAAACTACAGTCAAATACATCTTAATTACCTTACGGGCAGACAACAATGGAGAAGGTGGAATTTTATCTTTATTCGCACTCATCCGGCAAAAATACCGTTGGGCGTACGTGTTGGCCGCTGTGGGAGCTGCGACTCTACTTGCAGA
The DNA here is from genome assembly GCA_031553835.1 of Bacteroidales bacterium. Classification (GTDB taxonomy): domain Bacteria; phylum Bacteroidota; class Bacteroidia; order Bacteroidales; family Azobacteroidaceae; genus JAVBKX01. The sequence continues at coordinate 244,459 of JAVBKX010000016.1, read as the reverse complement.
TGGAATCATTACGCCGGCGATTACAGTTACGTCGGCGATAGAAGGTCTCAACAGTGTTTATTCATCCATTCCGGTGATACCGATTTCGATTGGAATCATTTTAATACTTTTTTTATTACAACCCTTTGGGACGGCGTCATTAGGACGTTTCTTCGGCGTCATTATGATTGGCTGGTTCCTCATGCTGGGTATTTTAGGCTTTAGTCATTTCATTGAATATCCGGCAATCGTCAAAGCATTTAACCCGTATTATGCTATTCGTTTTTTGATCTCCTCGCCACAGATCCTAATCATTTTAGGAGCCATTTTCCTGTGTACCACCGGGGCGGAAGCTTTATACTCGGATCTTGGCCACTGCGGATTAAAAAACATCCGGATATCCTGGATATTTGTAAAAACAGCATTGGTACTTAATTATTTAGGGCAAGGTGCCTGGGCAATTACCCACCCGGCCGCCATTGTCCCTGATGTGAATCCATTTTTTGCCATTATGCCCTCCTGGTTTTTCATTATAGGAGTTACTATGGCTACCTTAGCGGCTATTATTGCCAGCCAGGCATTGATCAGCGGATCTTTTACCGTCATTGCAGAAGCCATTTCCCTGAATCTTTGGCCGAATATAAAAATCAAATATCCGACCGAACTCAAAGGGCAAATGTTTCTTCCGGGCATTAACTACGTACTGATGGCTCTTTGCATCATTATTATACTTATATTTAAGTCGTCATCCAACATGGAAGCGGCTTATGGACTCTCGATTTCCATTACCATGCTGATGACTACACTTTTGCTTTTCTTGTACATGAGAGTAAAACGACTACCTCTGTGGCAGTCGATACCGGTAATGACTTGCTTTTTAACCATCGAAACCGGTTTTCTGTTAGCCAACAGTGTGAAATTTACCCATGGAGGGTATATTACTGTACTGATTGCCGGCATTTTATTCTTCATTATGTTCATTTGGTATAATGGCATCCGAATTAAAAACAGATGCGTCACTTACGAAAAAATAGCACCGGTGATTCCTGTACTGAATCAACTGAGCGAAGACAACACCATTCCGAAATATGCCACGCATTTGGTTTATGTAACCCGCGCAAAATACAAAAGCGACATTGAAAGTAAAATTATTTTTTCATTAATCAGCCGGCAACCAAAACGTTCCGATACCTATTGGTTCGTCTATCTGCACCGGAGCGATGTGCCTTACAAATTTGAATACCACGTCACCACTTTTGTCGCCAGGAAAATTTTCAGGGTCGATATTTTCGCAGGATTTAAGTTGGGCGTACACATCGACGACTACATCAAAAAAATTGCTGAAAAAATGGAAGCTAACGGGCAGGTCGATTTATTGAGCCGTTATCCTTCATTACGAGCACACAATATAAAAGGAGATTTCAAATTTGTGGTCGTAGAACGGATCATGAGAAACAGCACTTCGTTGTCGTTCCTGAAAAAAGCCACCTTATATCTGTATTCTTTCATCAAGAAATTCATCACTTCCGATACTCAAATCCTGGATTTAGACCCGTCTAATGTCACAGTCGAATCGGCGCCGTTAGTCAGGAAAAATGCACCTCAAACCGATGTTATTCGAACGTAATCTCAAAGACTGTAATTTCTGACTGGGTTCCGATTCTGAATAATGGCCCCCACAATGTCATTCCTGAGGAAACGTAAATATGCGTCTTCCCTTTTTGTTTATAACCATGCCCGAGTTCATACATTGATTTTACGATCAGATTTCCAGGCCACAATTGCCCGTTATGAGTATGCCCCGACAGTTGAAAATCCACTCCGTTTTTTTCAGCATCCTCCAAATAAAACGGCTGATGATCCAGGAGAAATACCGGTTTCGAACTATCAATTTCAGCCACCATGTTTTTTAATGATTTTCGTTTCACATTGCTATGATCATCCCTGCCAATCACATAAAACGAATGATCTACTTCAGCCACGCTATCCACCAATAAATGAATTCCGGTTTTCCTTAAAAATTCGAGACTCGAATCAATCCCGCTGATATATTCATGATTTCCCAGGCACATATAAACACCCAACGGGGCATTCAGGCGTTGAAATTCTTCGTACATTTTTTCTTCGTTCAGCGGCCGGGTACTGTTATCCACAACATCGCCGGCAATAAAAACAACATCCGGATGCAATGCATTGATTTTATCAATATATCCCTGAAGACGTTTTTTATCGATCAATAATCCCAAATGAAGATCACTCAAAGCGACCACACGCAATTCCTTCCTTTCCCCTGCTTTTTTATCGATCTTCAATTGATACGTATCGATGGCCGGATGCGTAAAGCGGAAATACCCGGTAACTAATAAAGCCAAAATAACTGTTGAACTTAAAACAATCTGCACCATCCGGTAAGAAACCGGCAATGCAGGCAGGAAATGCAGCCAACGGTTCAATAATCCGATGATATCCGTGATTAAAAAAAACAACAGAAAATACATCATGCATGCCAACCAGGTAGTCCCTATGGCATAAATCACTTTCAGACAATCGATCGGCCATGTATTACGGAATACCATGGCAACTATAAACAAATTGGCTATCGTCCAAAAAATGACGGAATAAACAATTCTTGGAATTAAATGAGCAGAAACAACATGCCAACCTTTTCCAAAAATGTAAGCATTGATAAGTGTGTAAAAAAAGAAAACAAGGAAGAAGAAAGATTTCATGACAACTCATATTATTTTGAAGAGGCAAAGGTAATAAGTTTTATCGAGAAGGTACGAACACCGGACTAATTCCTTCTACTGTAGGCTGTACTTGCTTAACGCTTCCGTCGGCATTGAATTCCAATTGATCAATGCAAACTTCACGGTTGTAGCCCGCCGCATCGCCCATATTGATGCCATTGGGACGAGTAAAACGATGATATACAATATACCAGTGATCAGTACCCGGTATTTGAATCACCGAATTGTGTCCCGTTCCATAAATGCCTTTTTCTGCATCTTTTTGGATGACAAGATTATTGGCCGGAACTGTAATGTTACCCAACGGGGAATCGGAAGTTCCATAACGCACTTTATAATTCGGACTGCGGGTATCATCTTCCGACCAGAAAAAATAATAGGTTCCATGGCGGTAAATAACATAGGCGCCTTCGCGGAAAGTGTCATTGGGTGTCATCACCCGGATCGTATTCTTATCGATCGATACCATGTCGTCATTCAATTCTGCTCCGGCCATATAACCATTACCCCAATATAAATAACTTTTCCCGGTTTTAGGATCCGTAAAAACATCCGGATCGATTTCCTGTCCTCCTTTTACCCCGGCCGGTTTAAAATTGATCAGCGCTTTACCCGAATCCCGGAAAGGTCCTGTCGGATTGTCGGCCACCGCCACTCCGATTTTTTGCCGGGCAGTAAAATAGTAAAAGTATTTATATTCTCCATTTATTTTTTTCTCAACAATACAGGGCGCCCAGGCATTGCCATCGGCCCAGGTTACATCTTTTGGCAAATCGATGATTACTCCTTCATCTTTCCAGGAAACCATGTCGCCGGAAGAAAATACTTTGAAATAATCGCCCGACCAGCCGGTAAAACCGTCAGCAGTAGGATAAAGATAAAATTTACCGGTCTTTTCAGCATAAAGAATATCCGGATCGGCATAATATCCTTCCAGCACAGGATTGTTATTTACCTGTACTTCAACGTTGTAAACTTGAGAATATTCACCTGCTCTCAGGGTGTAAGCCACTGCGCCTTTTGAAAAATCCTGCGTTCCTTTGGGTGAAATTTTGATGCCGGGCAAAGAGGTTATTTGCGGATCAAAATATTGAATGTCAACACCATATCTAACAGGCAAATAATAGGTTTTAGCCGTTTCATCCAGTACAATGTTATTTTTTTTCACGGCATCCGATCCGGTTTTATCGATCCTCAACAGACTTTCTTTTCCCCATTTATTCATCAACCTTACAGCTTCTTCACTGCTAATAGGCATTACTGTACCATGACGTGGCGTAAAATTCATGGAAATTTCCGAGTCGATCACTGTGAAATTTTCCAGGTCGGCACTTTCCGTAAATTGATATTTCCCGGCGGCATAAACGTCGTACATCAAAATATATTGATCCGAATTGATCAACCGGAATACACACGAACCTTCCACAGCTTCGGTAGTCGGCTGCAAATATTTGTCCTGCAACACAACATATCCTTCCGTCAGTTTATCTGAAATAGCTTTCTTTATGCCGTTGCCATCCCCTTCGGTTTTGAAAAACAAGTTATATTTCCCGTCCTTATAAATAATATCGCCATCTATACATGATTTTCCCAGGGGATGATTGAATAAGATTTTCGGTTCTGTAGCCAAATCCGTAAAATCATCATTGGCATAAGCATAATAAATTACATCAGCACCCGAACCGAAACGCAACGAGAAATAAATCATATACTTTCCGGTTTCCCTGTCGTAAATCGTCTGCGGCGCCCAGGCGCGATCGGTCTTATTAAAAGGAGTTTTCGGAAACCGCGTACGAATATCCACTTTACCGGAAGTCCAATTCACCAAATCGGTTGATTTCAGCAATATTATACCATGATTACTGCTCCAACCCAACGCCGATTTCATATCGGTTACTACCATGTAAAATGTTTTTCCATCGGCGCCTCGTAAGATATGCGGATCGCGAACACCACCCATATCACTGATTGTATCTGAGCCAATAACAGGCAGATTGGCATTCAGGGCTTTATAAGTATATCCGTCGGAACTGACTGCAAACCGGATGGATTCTTCCAATCCTGAATTTCCGGTGAAATAAGCAAATAAATAACCGCTATATCCCTCATCTTCAGCAATACAAACTGTAAATTTTTTAGTAGAAGAAACAGCTCCTTTCTTGATTTCAGCCGTCAATTTCACCTCCACATTACCGGAACCTTTGGACGGCAACCGGATTAATTTTCCAGCATCCGAAAGATATTCGGGACGATCGGACTTCCAGGTAATCGTTGATCCTTCCACCGAATTGGAAGGCAACACCAAATGTTGCCGGTAACAATGTTTAGCAGGAATCACCAAATCGTTGGCATCCCTGTTCACCGCCTCTGCATCGGAAACCTTCGACAGCACTGTAGCCGCATAGTTTCTCACATCTTTTTTTCCGTCTTTGGTGAAAGTAGCCGTCAACATCACCCGGGCATTTTGTGATCCGTAAGGAGGGCGAATTACAACTCCATCATTAGAAATAATCGCAGGAACCGATGATTGCCATGCCACATTCACATTGTTACCTATCAAAGAAGGTAGTACCATATTCTTACGTACTTCATTCAAATTCCCTAAGTTCAATCCGGTAATAGCGGCAGACATATCCACAACCGCCTGTGCTTCGTTTAATTTTACAGCCAGAGCAGACAATCCCGTTATTTCACTTGCAGACAACGCCCGGTTGTAAATCCGGAAGTCGGCAATCAAAGCATTTTTCAAATAAGCGTCTCCTGAAAATTGAGGCCGTCCAATCCAGTTGTAAAGTGTAGGCGAACCGATTTTTTCCGGATTCAGGGAAGCTGCTCCCGATGCGATCAATTGTCCGTTCACATACAATTTTCCGGAGGCGCCCGATTGTGTGTATATCACATGTTGCCAAGAGCCTTTAGAGGCTGCCGCACCTTTTTCCACAGCCACCACTTCGCTCCCCCAGCCTCCTGAAGACTGGGTATATCGTTGGCGATTGACGCGATAGGCGATGTATTTCCCGCTCGATTGCCCACAGGAGGAAGACGTCGAAAATGTCCACACAAAATTTCCATCACCGGATATGGATGTTGACAAATCCAAATATAAACAAGTTGATATAGAAAAATCTTCCAACGACGAGATCAATTCGCCTGTTTTTGACCCCATATCCAAATATCCGTTGCTGCTCCCTAAATTTAATACGGAAAATTCGCCCAAGATGCAGACTGTCGCCCCATTTTTCAATGTACCATTATAACCATTTCCGGTGATATCGTTTACTCCCGAAACAAATGAATAATGTAGTTTCAATGATTCATCCGCCGCAAACGAACCGGCAGTAAAAAAAACACACAATACGCACAATAACAACAACTTTCTTTTCATGTTCTTCAATTAATATTTCTTTTTATTTTTCATGGATCATCTATTTTACATCTAATAAGTGAAATATTTACACTTAATTCAATGTGTACAAAAATAATATTTTCCGTTGATAAATACCAATTGTAGTAATATTACAATTGTTAATTTTTATTAATTCTAACAAAGAAAACAAGAAAACTTTTTTTGTTTCAAAAGTTTTCAGTTCCTTTGCATCCGATTTTCAAAGAGGGTTTAATGGAATTAAAAGACAGAATCATAGAACAAGCTTCAGAACTTTTTTTCCGGAATGGAATAAGGAGTATCACTATGTCGGATATTGCCAATCACATGGGTATCTCCAAACGTACATTGTATGAGGTATTTAAAGACAAAGAAGAATTACTGGAAGCTTGTATTGACAAAAGTATGGCAAAAGCGGATGTAGAATTTGAAGCTTTAGCCGCGCAATCGGAAAATGTAATCGACACATTGATGAGAATTTACGCAAAACATCTCAATGATGTGCACAATGTCAACAAATCTGTAATCCACGATTTGCGTAAATACCATCCTCACCTTTACAAAAAAATAGAATGTCAGCAAAAAGAGGGCATCGAAACATTTATACCGTTATTTGAAAGGGGCGTGCAACAAGGCTTACTGCGTAGTGAGATCAATTTTGAAATTTTACTCTGGCTATTAAAAAGCCAATTCAAAACATTAATGGAAGGAGATTTTATGCCGGTTGACAGATTTACCTTACATGAATTCGTCCGCGCCATTATCTTAAATTTCACCCGTGGAATTGCAACCGAACAAGGCAATAAAAAAATCGATGAGCTAATTGACACATTCAATCATAAAGAAAAATAAATAACAATAGAAACTATGGAAATGAATTTAGGCAAAACAATTTTTTTAAGTATGCTACTGGCGCTCCCCTGGATGGGAAAAGCCGAACCTGCGGACACATTGACACAGGTTCAACCGGCAATCAAACTTACATTGGATAAAGCGATCGAAATAGCGCTGAGTGAAAATCCAATTATCAAAATCGCTGAAAAGGAAATTAAGAAGGTCGATTACTCGAAAAAAAGCGCTTGGTATGACATTCTTCCTTCATTAAGTGCTTCCGGACAGTATGCAAAATATCTTTCACCGGCATCCATGGCCATGATGGGACAAATAATCAATTCACCGACGGATTACACCACGCAAGCAGGTTTACAATTGTCACTTCCATTATTTGCACCAGCTTTATGGGAATTAATTAAAATGACAACACTTGATATGCAGTTGGCTGTCGAAAAATCGCGCGCGTCGAAAATTACATTGCGAAACGATGTTGCAAAGGCATATTATGGAGTTTTACTTGCACAGGAATCACACAAAACTCTAAAAAGCAGTCAGGCTCTTGCCGAAGATATTTATCAGCATGCAAAAAAACGGTTTGAAGTTGGTTTAGGATCTGAATTCGACGTTGTTTCTGCCGAAGTTCAAATGAAAAATATAGAACCCAGCATTCTGGATGTAGAAAATGGCATTGAGCAAGCAAAAATGTTGTTGCAAATCTTGATAGGATTAGAAATTACGCAACCGGTGGAAACTGTCGGAAGTCTGACAGATTACGAAATCGGCAGTTTGGATAATTTAAACAACTTATCGGTAAAAGAAAACTCTGATCTCCGACAATTAGACATCCAGCAACAACAATTGCAAAAATCACTTTCGATACAGCGTACACAACGAATGCCAACATTAGCGGCTTTCGGAAGTTACGGATACCAAGGTGTAGGCAACAAGGCTACAGAGATAAATTTTGGAGGACTGCCCATTCAGGTGGAAAAATCGAGCGACTGGTATTCGCAAGGATTGTTGGTTGGTTTGCAAATGAACATTCCTTTGACGGGAATTTTCACCAATACAGCCAAAGAAAAACAAACAAAAATTCAAATAAACCAACTTGACATTCAGCGTGATTATTTGAAAGAATCTCTGATGCTGCAAGTACGCACCGCTCTCAACAATATGAATACTGCCGTTAAACAAGCGGAATCAGCAAAAAACAACGAGGGGGTGGCTCAAAAAGGATATGATATTTCTCTAAAACGGTATGAAACCGGCACAGGCACAATCCTGGAGCTGCATAATGCTTCATTAGCACTCACTCAGGCACAACTTGCTCGGGAACAAGCAATTGCAAGTTTCTTAAATTCAAAAGCTGATTTGGATAAAACATTGGGAGTAGAACCGGATTTAAAATAAAAACAATGAAAATAAATAACAATATGACGACAAAAAATTTATTCAGACTCATCCCTCTTTTTGCTTTATGCATTCTGGTTGCATGTGGAGAAAAAAAAGAGGAAAATCAAGACCAACAAGCAGATGTTGTAAAAATCACAACAACAAAAGCTGAATCGAAAGACGTAGAAAAACTTTCCACCTATACTGCCAATGTAAAAGCTGATGTGATCAATCAGATCACGCCAGCCATACCCGGCCGTATCGAAAAGATTTTTGTAGAAGTCGGAGACCGGGTATCCAGAGATCAGATATTGGTACAAATGGATGCTTCCAACTTAAAACAACAAAATGTACAACTGGAAAATTTGAAAAGAGATTACGCCCGCTATGAAGAATTATTGAAAGTTGGTGGAATTGCCCAACAACAGGTCGATCAGATAAAAACTCAAATTGATGTTTTAAACACCGCTATCAATAACCTTGAAGACAATACCCGACTGAAAAGTCCAATCAACGGCATTGTTACAGACCGGAATTACGACAATGGAGATGTATATACTCAGAAACCTATTTTGACAGTGCAGCAACTCAATCCGTTAAAAGCGCTCATTAATGTATCCGAAAGCCATTTCACACAAGTAAAAATGGGAATGCCTGTAGATATACAACTGGATGTATATGGCAACGAAATTTTTGAAGGAAAAGTAAGCCTGATATATCCGACCATCGACGCATCTACTCATACTTTCGGGGTAGAAGTATCAATCGTCAACTCCAATATACGCGTACGCCCCGGAATGTTTGCCCGTGTAACATTGAATTTTGGAACCGGTAAAAGCATTATTGTTCCGGATTTAGCAGTACAAAAACAAGCCGGGTCCAACGATAAATACGTATTTACCGTAGAAAACGGAAAAGCCAAATACATCAAAGTCGAATTAGGTCAACGATTGGGTGATAATTACGAAATCATTTCCGGACTGAAAGACGGTGATGTAGTGGTAACTACCGGACAAACCCGCTTGATTGATGGAACACCAGTCGAAATAATTAAAAATTGAGAATTGAGACTGGAAAAATGGAGAATGAATTTATGGATGCTATATGCCTTTTTCATTCTCAATTCTCAATTCTCAATTCTCAATTATAAGTAATCAATTTTTAAGATAAAATTATATGTCATTATACTCAGCCGCAGTCAAAAAGCCGGTAACCACAGCGCTTATCTTTGTAGGCGTTGCAATCCTCGGGCTATTCTCCTATACACGGTTAGCTGTGGATTTGTTTCCCGAAATCGAAACAAACCAACTCACCGTGATCACAGCTTACGCCGGAGCGAGCGCTTCGGATATAGAAACGAACGTCACACGTCCGATTGAAGATGTGTTGAACACTTGTGAAAATTTGAAAAAAATTACATCCCAGTCAAAAGACAATATGTCGCTCGTAACACTGGAATTTAATTACGGAACCGATATTAATACGGCCACCAATGACGTGAGGGACAAACTCGATATGGTAAAATCCCAGCTGCCGGAAGAAATCAGTAATCCGATTATTTTCAAATTCAGTATGGACATGATTCCTGTTGTGATTTATTCGGCAACAGCGAAAGAAAGCGTCAACTCGCTGTATAAAATATTAGATGAAAAGATAGCTAATCCGCTGAATCGCATAAGCGGAGTCGGTGCGGTAACTATTGCCGGTGCGCCTCAACGCCAGGTGCAAGTCAACGTATCTCCCGAAAAACTGGAAGCATATCAATTGACAGTAGAGCAAATAGCAAGTACCATCCAAATGGAAAACCTGAACGTTCCGGCCGGTAGTTTCGACATCGGAACCGAAACTTATGCGCTACGTATCGAAGGGGAATTTAAAGCCAGCGACCAATTATTAGGAATCGTGATCGGTAACCGCGACGGAAAAAATATCTACCTGAAAGATGTGGCAACGATCAACGATACCATCCAATCGCGTATTCAGGAAACATATACCAACGGGGTCAAAGGAGCTACCATTGTCGTCCAGAAACAATCGGGAGCCAACACAGTGTCTATCGCTCAGATAGTAAATGAAAAAATACCCGAATTACAGAAAACCCTTCCACCTGATGTACAGTTGTCGCTCATTATGGACACTTCCACGTTTATCGAAGATTCTATCCATAACTTAACGGAAACGATTGTACTGGCTATTCTTTTCGTTGTAATCGTCGTGTTATTCTTCCTTGGAAGATGGCGCGCTACCTTTATCGTTATCATCGCCATTCCCATATCATTGGTGGTTTCATTTATTTATTTGATGGCGACCGGAGGAACCCTGAACATCATCTCACTCTCCTCCATTTCAATCGCCATCGGTATGGTGGTGGACGATGCGATTGTAGTACTTGAAAATATTACCACCCATATCGAACGGGGAAGTACGCCCAAAGAAGCGGCCGTATATGCTACCAACGAAGTAGGTGTGGCCGTTATGGCTTCTACACTGACTATTGTCGCCGTATTCTTCCCTTTGACTATGGTAACCGGATTAGCTGGAGTAATGTTCGGACAATTAGGTTGGATGGTAACCATTATGATTATCACTTCTGTGGTAGTAGCATTGTCTCTAACCCCAATGCTTTGCTCTCAGATGTTGAGACTCACCAACACGCAAGGAAAATTATTCGACAAATTATACGCCCCTGTACAAAGAAGCCTGGATCAATTGGATAATTTTTACGCCAAAGTCGTTAAGTTAGCCGTAACCAACAGAGGGAAAACCCTTTTAATGTGTCTTTTACTCTTCGTGTCAGTAATCGTTGCCGCTGTATTCTTTCTTAAATTCGACTTTATGCCGGCTTCCGATAATAGTATGATTCAGGTAGAAGCGTACTTGCCTACAGGAACCCGGATGGAAGTTTCGCGTACTACAGCTATGAAAATCGACAACATTATCAAGGAAAAATATCCGGAAGTCAAGGTTAACTCATTTTCTGTCGGTCAGGCTGATGAAAACAATTCCTGGGCCGCTATGCAGACCAATGCAACTAACCTGATTAGCTATCGATTAAGATGTGTGGACCTGGAAGAGCGCGAACGTAGTATTTACGACATCGCAGACGAATTGCGTAAAGACCTGGAAAATATGCCCGAACTCTATAAATTCAAAGTGAGTCCGGGTGGAGAAGGAGGCATGATGGGAACCGGATCAAGTACGGTAGATGTGGAGATTTATGGTTTCGATTTGGCAACGACCGACCGTATCGCCAATGAAATGAAACATCGTTTAGCAACTGTAAAAGGATTGCGTGACTTGGTTATCAGCCGTCAGGATTATCGTACGGAATATCAGATTGATTTCGACCGCGAAAAATTGGCGGAAAACGGGCTGAACTCCGCTACTGTAGCCAATTTTGTCCGTAACCGTATCAACGGATTAATCACTTCCAAATACCGTGAAGATGGCGACGAATACGATATTATCGTCCAATACGCCGAAAAATATCGCCAATCTCTTTCTACCATCGAAGATATTACCGTTTACAATAACAAGGGAATTCCAATCAAAATACGGGAATTAGGAAAAGTAATCGAAAAATCTTCGTTGCCTCAGATCGACAGGGAAAACCGTCAGCGGGTGAATAAAGTACAAGGCTCACTTTATAAAGCCGCATTGAGCGATGTAGTTACCGACATCAATAAAGTAATATCGGAAATGCAAGCTGAAGGAAAAATTCCGTCCGAAATTGGGATTAAGATCGGAGGTTCGTACGAAGATCAACAAGATACAAACAGCGATCTCTTCTTGTTAATGATGCTTTGCGTATTATTAGTTTACATCGTCATGGCCGCCCAATTCGAATCGCTGACTTATCCGTTTATCATTGTATTATCATTACTCTTCGGATTATCAGGAGTACTCCTTGCCCTGATGCTTACCGGACAACCCATGAGCTTGATGGCGATGATCGGATTGGTGATGTTGATTGGTATTGTGGTAAAAAATGGTATTGTACTCATCGACTACATCAATCTCAATCGCGAGCGGGGCTTGTCGATCGACAGAGCCGTTATCGTGGCAGGAAAATCAAGGTTGCGTCCGATTTTGATGACCACAGCCACTACCGTACTCGGTATGATTCCGCTGGCTGTACCTCGCGGAGCCGGTTCTGAAATGTGGCAACCAATGGGTATCGCAATCGTAGGAGGTCTCACCCTTTCTACCATCCTTACCCTTGTTTATGTACCATCATTGTACTCTATATTCGGAGCCAACGGAGTGAAAAGAAAAAGAAGAAAATTTAAAAAAATGTATAAAAAATAGTTTATGGGTTAACGAGTTAACGAGTTGACAAGAATATTTTCATCAGCCCGTTAACTTGTCAACTTGTCAACTTGTCAACTAAAAAATATGAAAGCAATATTTATTCCCTACAACGAAGCATATAAAGATCGATTGATCGAAATATTGGACAAAATGAGTATCAGGGGTTTCACCAACTGGGACAGTGTCCAGGGACGTGGAACAAACAAAGGTCAACCGCATTACGGCGATCATGCCTGGCCTACCATGAATTCGGTCATCATGACCATGGTTGAAGATGAAAAAGTAGATCGATTATTAGCAGCATTGCACGACCTCGATATGAAAACCGAAGCTCAAGGGCTGCATGCTTACGTTTGGAATATCGAAAAAGCGATATAAAGCCAACGCACTATTCTATTATATTCAAAGACGCAGTCTCAAAAAGCCCAAACGCTCTTCTGAGACTGCGTCTTTTTATCGACTTAGGAAAATCTTACACAATTGGAAACAAAATAAACACCATCACATCCCACAGGGCATGGGATATCAGTAACGGTACCAAATTACGTGGTTTAAAAATCATATATATAAAACCCCAGAATGTGCCGCAAACCAACGCAGCCATAATCAACATAAAATTAAAAGAAAAAATATGTACTAAGGAGTAAATCAGCGTAGTAACAATAAATCCTTTCCAATTTTCTAAGCGCTGCATCATTTTTGACTGAACCAATCCCTGCCAGAAAATGACTTCAGCAGGACCTACGATAAAAAACAATTCCAGCCCTATCAACACCCCTTTGCTTCCATCGCGCAAACTATAAATAGACGACACCTGCGGTTTGGCAAAATCAAACAACAAAGAAGATAAATAATTTCCAATGTAAAATATGCCCCACAACACACAGGCCGATCCGACACCTAAAGCAATACTCCTGAAATCAAACTGAAAGTCTTTCTTCCAATCCTTTCGCAAGGTAAAACTCATACATAGTAATACTGATGCGGAAACGAGCATCGCTAACCAAAAATTCAAATAAGAAGATGTCCAGGGCGAAAACATAACAAACCACAGGACAAAAGCGACCAGGATGGAGTAAATAATTTTTCTCATAACCAGTATGATATAACTATCAGAACGGCAAATAAAGTACTGAACATCAATTGCAACTGCGCCGTCTTCACATCCAGATCAACAATATTGGATGGATTATCAATGGATGCCGTACTCATTATTTTACAATTTTTTATTGCTACAGGCAATGTAACCAGAACACCCAGTACAATCCAATGTAAAAATCCGGACAATACCATGATAATCACAGAAATATAAGTTATTGCCAGTAAAGAAATATATTCTGCAACAGCGCCTTTAATACCTATCAACATGGCAAACGTACGAATACCGGCCCGTTTATCATGCGCAATATCCCGGGTATTATTGGCATGAAGAATATTCACCGTAATACATCCGATAGGAATGCACAACCAAATAACACTCCAATCAATCATCGAAGTCATCGTGTAAAATGTTCCTAATGTGATCAGCGGTCCATATACCACGAAAATAAGAAAATCACCCAACGCTATATATTTGAATTGATAATAAAACAAAGCGGAAATAAATCCTAATCCGCCAATAACCAGCAAAGGCCATCCGGTATAGAAAAATAACACCAGACCCAAACCTGTACCTAAACCAAGGAAAAATAATCCCAATTGCAAAATTTCTTTAGGTGAAAATGTTCCATTCACAAGCAAACGGCTCGAACCAAACGTATCTTCTCTATCTACACCTTGCTTGTAGTCAAAGTAATCACTGATTAAGTTGCCGCTGATTTGGAAAATCACAGCGCCAATAATAGATAAAATTCCCAATACCCAATTGAGATCAACATCAGGATGCTGCCTGTGCCAATAAAACACATAGACAAACGTTACTAATGCAGGCATACTCGATGCAGGGAACGACCATGGACGAACAGCCATAATCCAATCTTTTGCAGAAGGTTTCTTTTTCATTGTATTCATCATTTAATTTTTTAGATCGCCAAAGATAATAATCTTCTGCGAAGCTCTCGATATTAGTTGGAAAAATGATAAATTTGCAACATAAAATTTAATCCGATGTCATACATTGCAGAAACTGTAGTCCCATACTCCGGTAGTGAGGCTAAAAAAAGCGCCCAGATACGGCAAATGTTCAATGAAATTGCAGAAAAATACGATTTATACAATCATACGCTTTCCTTAGGCATTGACCGTTACTGGCGAAAAAAAGGCATCCTGTCGCTAAAAAATATTGCTCCCGAAAAAGTACTCGATATTGCCACAGGAACCGGAGACCTGGCTTTGGAAGCCTATTTTCGCTTACATCCCGAAACCGTAACCGGGATCGATATTTCCGAAAAAATGATGGAAATAGGGAAGCAAAAAATTGCAGCCGCCGGATTATCCGGAAAAATCGAATTCCTATGGCAGGATTGTTCCGAATTATCCTTTGATGACAACACCTTTGATGCTGTCACCGTTGCTTTTGGAATCCGGAACTTCGAAAATCTGGATAAAGGACTCCGGGAAATCCTTCGGGTATTACGCCCCCAAGGCAAATTTATGATACTGGAATTATCCGTTCCCGAACAATTTCTCATCAAACAAGCCTATCTTCTTTATTCTAAATATATAATGCCTATTGTCGGTCAATTGATTTCAGGCAATAAGCATGCCTACGACTATCTCCCGAAATCCATTGCAGCCTTTCCTCAAAATACCGAATTGGCCGCCATCTTGCAAAAAAACGGATTCGTGGAAGTAACTTATAAAAAACTCACCGGTGGAATTTGCACCCTATATACAGGACTGAAACATTAAGGGGAGGCTAAGCAATCATCTTCCTCCCTTTTTATTAATTTTGCATCCAAATAACAAAATATAAAAAAATAAGAACATGAAAAATGTATGGATTATGGCGTTAGCTCTTTTATGCCTGGCCTGCACAGGCAATAAAAACAAAAATAATAAGCAGGAAAAAGCCGATCAGGAATTCCAATACTCAGTAGAAAAGTTTGCAGACTTGGAAATTTTGCGCTACACTGCCTCCGGATTTGACGAATTAAGTTTACAACAGAAACAACTGATTTATTATCTGTCGCAAGCCGCACTCGAAGGCCGGGATATTCTATTCGACCAGAATTGCAGATACAACCTGGCAATACGCCGCACGTTGGAAGCCGTTTATGACAATTACACCGGAGATAAGACTTCCGACGATTATAAACAATTCGAAGTCTATCTGAAACGTGTTTGGTTTTCCAATGGAATCCACCATCATTATGGCGAAGAAAAATTTCTGCCTGGCTTTTCCCGGGAATTTTTCAAACAAACCGTCCTCGCATTGGATGCCGGCCTGGTTCCTGTGCGCGAAGGCCAATCTGTAGAAGCGTTTATAGACGAAATCACTCCGGTCATGTTCGACCCCACAGTCTTAGCAAAAAAAGTAGTACAAGATCCGAACGTCGATGTCATTACAGCTTCTGCCAATAATTACTATGGAGAAGGCGTTACTCAAGCCGAAGTGGAGAATTTCTACAATAAAATGAAAAAGCCCAACGATCCGACTCCCATTTCATACGGACTCAACAGCCGCTTAGTTAAAGAAAATGGAGTATTGATTGAAAAAACATGGAAAGTAGGCGGACTTTATTCTCAAGCCATCGAAAAAATCGTATATTGGCTCGAATTAGCTCAGGGAGTTGCGGAAAACGACCAACAAAAAAAGGTGATCGCCGATCTGATCCAATACTACAAAACCGGCGATCTGAAAACATTCGACGAATATGCCATCCAATGGGTGCATGATCTGAATTCCCGCATAGATTTTGTCAACGGATTCACTGAAACTTACGGTGATCCGCTCGGACTGAAAGCCAGCTGGGAAGCCAACGTTAATTTCAAAAACCTTGAAGCCACCAAACGCACAGAAATCATTTGTGATAGCGCTCAATGGTTCGAAGATCATTCTCCCGTCGATGCCCGCTTCAAAAAAACTAAAGTAAAAGGCGTCAGCGCTAAAGTAATCACGGCCGCCATACTCGGAGGCGACTGCTATCCGGCCACTCCTATCGGAATCAACCTGCCCAATTCCAACTGGATACGTCAGCAACATGGTTCCAAATCCGTCACCATTGAAAATATTACGTATGCCTATGATCAGGCTGCACAAGGCAGCGGTTTCAATGAAGAATTCGTTTGGAGCGATACGGAAAGAAAATGGATGCACGATTACGGATTCTCAACCGATAATTTACACACCGATTTACATGAGTGCCTTGGACACGGTTCCGGACAATTATTACCCGGAGTCGATCCCGATGCATTGGGTATCTATGGAGCTACCATCGAAGAAGCCCGCGCCGATTTATTCGGACTCTATTATATTGCCGATCCGAAATTGGTGGAATTAGGGCTACTACCTGATTCAGATGCCTATAAAGCTGAATATTACAAATTTATGATGAATGGTTTAATGACCCAATTGGTACGGATCGAACCCGGCAAAACCATCGAAGAAGCCCACATGCGCAACCGCGCCCTCATTGCCCGTTGGGTATTTGAAAAAGGAGCTGCAGACAAAGTAGTCGAATTTGTAAAAAAAGACGACAAAACATACGTGGTCATCAACGATTACGCAAAAGTACGCGAATTATTCGGACAATTATTAGGTGAAATTCAACGTGTAAAATCGGAAGGTGATTTTAACGGAGCCAAACACTTAGTGGAATCTTATGCTGTAAATGTCGATCCGATATTGCACCAGGAAATTTTGGACCGCTACAAAAAACTCAATTTAGCGCCATACAAAGGTTTTGTGAATCCCGTTTACACACTGATAAAAGATCATGACGGCAATATTATTGACGTTTCGGTTGCTTATACAGAAGGATATTCAGACCAAATGATGCGGTATTCCAAAGAACATTCCTGGTTGCCTACTTACAATTGATGAATCCGGTTGTTCAGGAAATACGAAAAAAACTCCGCTTGCGTATGGATGGCGTCAATTCCGCCGCCATGCGCCAACGGGGCATTGAATACCGGCTCAATTTCGGAGTATCGATCATAACATTGCGGCAATTAGCCTCATTGTACTTACCCGATGCAGATCTTGCCGAAGTATTATGGAAAGAAGATGTACGCGAATTAAAAATACTCGCCACGTTACTTTATCCTGTTCAACAATTCCGGCATGCGAATGAATGGGTTGCCGGCATACAAAATTTAGAGCTGGCCGAACAAGCCTGTATGAATTTATTTTCCAAAATGCCGGATGCCGCCCGCTTTGCTGCGCAATGGATTCAATCTCCGGATTTTTATACACGCCTGACGGGGTTTTTACTATACGCCAGGCTATTCATGCAAAATTACACGCTAAGTGATCCTCAGGACATCTATTTTCAAACAGTTGACCGTGCATTGCATGATGAATCCGCTTTAATAAAAAATGCAGCGCTCTGTTCTCTCAAAAAATTAGGGATACAAAACGACTCCCTGGCAAACAACATTCTTTCCCAATTTCATGCATATAATGAAGTATATGAGGAATTAAAATTCGAATTTGAATTTTTCGGAAAAAGCATTAACTTTGTTCCCCGTTGATTTATTCCATGGACAAAGACAAAATCAAAGAAAAAGTCAAACAGGAATTCACGGATTATCTATCTAAAAAAGGATGTCGGAAGACTCCGGAACGATACGCAATCCTTGATCTCATCTATTCAGAATCCAAGCATTTTGACATGGAGACATTGTATGAAGAAATGAACAAACAACATTTCCGTGTAAGCCGGGCTACTTTATACAATACCATGCAATTACTATTGGAATGCAAATTAGTCCTGAAACATCAATTCGGAAACAATCTGTCCCGCTACGAAAGAGCTTATTACAACGACTTCCATTATCATTTGATTTGTACCAACTGCCAAAGCGTGCAAGAATACAAAGATGCGGAAATCAAAGGCATGATCCAGGAGAAAAAAATCAAAAAATTTACGCCGTCACACTACAGCCTTTACATTTTTGGGATGTGTAGTAAATGTAATGCAGCTTACAAAAAGCAAAAAAAAACAGAAGAAGCGGATTCCGAAGCAACAAAAAGTATGCGCATAATGACGAAGAATGGCTCAACAGCCAAAAATAATAAAAAATAAAAAACGTTGTCGATCGAAAACCTGACGCTGTCAAAAATCAATTGTCAACTATCAATAAAAAAAATATGAAAGTAGATGTTCTGTTAGGCCTGCAATGGGGAGACGAAGGCAAAGGCAAAGTGGTGGATGTACTGACTCCTGACTACGATATAATCGCACGATTTCAAGGCGGCCCGAATGCCGGACACACATTAGAATTTGAAGGGCAAAAATATGTCTTACGTTCCATTCCGTCGGGAATTTTCCAAGGAGGAAAAATCAATATCATAGGCAATGGCGTCGTACTCGACCCCGCGCTTTTCAAAGAAGAAGCCGAAGCCCTGGCTAAATCAGGACACAACCTGACCCAACAATTACTCATATCCAAAAAAGCGCACCTGATACTGCCTACGCATCGGATTCTGGATGCAGCATACGAAGCGGCCAAAGGCAGCAATAAAATCGGAACTACCGGAAAAGGAATCGGCCCTGCTTATACAGATAAAGTCAGCCGTAATGGCCTTCGTGTAGGTGATTTATTGCACGATTTCGACAAAAAATACAAAGCTGCGATTGAACGTCATCAGGAAATATTAGAGCAACTCAATTATGAATATGATTTGGCTCCCGTCGAAAAAATCTGGCTGGAAGGTGTCGAATTCCTGAAAAAATTCCAATTAATCGACAGCGACCATTTTATCAATCAAGCGTTGAAAGAAGGAAAAAAAGTATTGGCCGAAGGAGCGCAAGGCACCATGCTCGATATCGATTTCGGGTCTTACCCTTTCGTTACATCCTCCAATACTGTTTGTGCAGGCGCATGTACAGGGCTGGGAGTTGCTCCGTCCAAAATCGGCGAAGTATATGGCATTTTCAAAGCCTATTGCACCCGTGTCGGCAGCGGCCCTTTCCCTACGGAATTATTTGATGCAACCGGCAATGAAATGCGCGACCGCGGCCATGAGTACGGATCTGTAACCGGCCGTCCACGCCGTTGCGGATGGATAGACCTGGTGGCGCTACGCTATGCCATTATGATTGATGGCGTTACTAAACTGATCATGATGAAAAGCGATGTACTCGACACATTTGATGCCATCAAAGCCTGTGTCGCCTATAAAACCGACGGAAAAGAAACAGAAGAATTTCCCTTTGAAATCAATGATACCGTTGAACCCGTTTTAGTAGAATTACCCGGATGGAAAATCGACATGACAAAAATGCAAAGTGAAAACGAATTTCCCGAAGAATTCAATGCCTATTTGTCATTTTTAGAAGACGAATTAGGTGTTGGTATAGAAATTGTTTCCGTAGGTCCGGATAGAGAACAGACGATTCAATTGAACAATTAAAATTTAAACAAAATGTCACTTTATTGGATAATATTTATTGGAACAGCATTAGCCAGTTGGTTAGTGTCTTTCAACTTACAAAGAAAATTTAAAAAGTATTCCCAAATTCCTTTAGGAAATGGAATGACCGGAAAAGATGTAGCGAAAAAAATGTTGCACGACAACGGAATTGATGATGTACAGGTCATTTCAACCCCAGGTTCCCTGACCGACCATTACAATCCCGCCAATAAAACCGTTAACTTAAGCGAAAGCGTTTATGGCAGCGATAGTGTAGCAGCGGCAGCGGTAGCAGCTCATGAGTGCGGACACGCTGTTCAACATGCTAAAGCATACGCTCCACTTACCATGCGTTCAAAATTAGTACCGGTAGTCAGCTTTGCTTCCAAATGGGTTATGTGGGTAATATTAGGAGGAATGCTATTACTTGGAAATGGTTCTAAAACCGGAGCTACAGTACTTTTAATCGGTATCTGCTTATTTGCCGCCACTACCTTGTTTAGTTTCATTACTTTACCGGTAGAAATCAATGCCAGCCAACGAGCGCTTGCATGGCTCAACCGGGCAGGGATTACCAACTCTTTTAATCATGACAAAGCTGAAAGCGCTTTACGGTCGGCAGCTTACACTTACGTTGTCGCCGCATTAGGCTCTTTAGCAACTTTACTTTACTATATATACATCTTCTTAGGAAGAAGAGATTAAAAAATGGAATCCCGCATCAGGTTAAATGTATTAGGAATTACTTTCAGTCAGGTACAAGCCGGAGCCTATGCTTTGGTATTGGCCGAAGAAGATGGTTCCCGCAGAGTGCCTATCATCATAGGCACGCCTGAAGCGCAATCCATTGCCATTTATTTAGAGGGATTACATCCGCCGCGTCCGCTTACGCACGATTTATTCATCTCTTTTTCTCAAAAACTAAATGTAGAATTGCAAGAAGTGGATATCTACAAATTCGAAGATGGCGTCTTCTACTCCGAATTGGTTTTCAAACAAGGGAAAAACACCGTTCGATTAGACTCTCGCACTTCGGATGCAATCGCTTTAGCCATCCGCACAAGCGCTCCGATTTATACTACTGAAGCAATTATGCAGGAGGCCAGTATCATTCTGGAAGACGGATTTCAAGAACCGGAAACTCCATTAGTTCAAAAAGAAGAAACTGATTTTGACAGTATGGATCTCAGCGACCTCGAAGATGAATTAAGCGATGCGATTCAAAATGAAGATTACGAAAGAGCGTCACGCATTCGCGATGAGATCAATAAGAAAAAAAGCCAATGATCCTCTTTTACGCTCCACATGCACCCCATCTGACTGAACTTCCTGAAGAAGAAGCAAAGCACTGCATTCAGGTGCTGCGACTGCAAAACGGAGATACCATTCAACTGACAGACGGGCGAGGCCATTTTTACAACGCGGCTATCGTACAAGCTCATGCCAAACGATGCCAATTTGAGATTGTGGAAGTCCTCCCCACCCCATTGCCCTGGAAATATCAACTACAAATCGACATGGCGCCGACCAAAAATATGGAACGTACCGAATGGTTTGTCGAAAAAGCGACTGAAATTGGCATCAATACCATCGGATTCATTCAATGCCGTCATTCCGAGCGAAAAGAACTCAAAATCACCCGCATCGAAAAAGTGGCGGTATCGGCCATGAAACAATCCCTTAAAGCGACACTGCCGGTTATTCAGGCCATGCAATATTTTGACAGTTCTATTAAACAACCGTTTGAAGGACAAAAATTCATCGCCCATTGTTACCCGGAAATTGAACGTATCGACCTTAGCCGAATTTACAGGAAAGAAGAAAATGTCAAGATACTCATTGGCCCGGAAGGTGATTTCAGCCGAGAGGAAGTTAATGCCGCTCTGCATGCAGGATTTCAATCCATTTCGTTAGGAGCTTGCAGGTTGCGAACTGAAACCGCAGCCCTGGCTGCTTGTCAAACCATACATATAATAAACTCATTACAGTGAAAAAAATCTTGTGGAGAGTTGGAATTTGGCTGCGCAACACATTCATTATCCTGTTTGTAATGAGCTTGTTTTTTGTCATTCTATACAAATATGTGCCTGTTTACTACACTCCTTTGATGTTTATCCGCGGATATGAACAACTTCGGGAAGATCGCCCTTTTTCAATCCAGCACGAATGGGTTCCTATCAATGAAATTTCCCAACAATTGGTACAAGCGGTTGTCGCATCGGAAGACAATCTGTTTTTACTCCACAATGGTTTTGATTTTGACCAAATCGAAATTGCCCAAAGAGATGCAGAAAAAGGGAAGAAACTTCGTGGCGCCAGTACCATTTCGCAGCAAACAGCAAAAAACGTCTTTCTTTGGCCGGGAAAATCCTATATCAGGAAAGGGTTGGAAGCTTATTTCACCGTATTAATCGAATTTGTATGGGGAAAAGAACGAATTATGGAGGTCTATCTCAATTCCATTGAAATGGGCGATGGAATTTACGGAGCGGAAGCTGTGGCGCAACTACATTTCAACAAACCGGCTGCCGAACTCAATACCCGTGAAGCGGCGCTGATTGCTGTCTCGCTTCCGAACCCCAGAAAAATGAATTCTGCGCATCCCAGCGCGTACATGCTTAAACGACAAGAAAAGATTGTTTCATTGATGGGCAAAATCATACAAGTCAATTTTGGACGAAAACCGCAAGACAATAAAGACAAACCATTAGTAAGACCACGCAAAAAATGGAGAGGATAAAACTATCCGATTGGGGTGTTGTTCCTTACGGCACAGCTTACGACCGGCAAAAGGAATGGTTTGAAATAGCGATCCGGAAGAAAATGGAAGGCAAACCGATCGATCAGATGCTTATCTTCTGCGAACACCTTCCTGTTATTACGATCGGTAAACATGGAAAATTTTCCAATCTGCTTTTTCCCGAGCAAGCATTGAAAGAAAAACAAGTGGAACTATTCCATGTAGATCGGGGTGGCGATGTCACTTTCCATGGACCGGGTCAGTTAGTCGGATATCCGATTCTTGATTTGGAAGCATTTGGCCTCAGTCTCAAAAATTATATTTTCCTGCTTGAAGAATGCATTATCCGATTATTGAAACAATATGGCATCGAAAGTAACCGGATGGATGGGGCGACAGGCGTTTGGCTGGATGCCGGTCAGGAAAGTAAAAGCCGGAAAATTTGCGCTATAGGCGTACGCAGCAGCCGGTACGTCACCATGCACGGCTTTGCATTAAATGTTAGTACAGATTTAGATTATTTCCGTTTAATCAATCCCTGCGGATTTGTCAATAAAGGAGTTACCTCGTTGGAGAAAGAGTTAGGATATTCAGTGGATTTTCAGCAATTGAAGAACCAATTGTTTGAGATTTTCCGGCAACAGTTGGTTAAGGTAAATGGGCATGTATGCCCATAAAAATAGCATTACGGTTCCGACACCACTTTCCTATACAACGCCACTGCCAATTTATTATTGAGATAAGACTGTATTACATTAGCATAAGCCTGCAACCACGATAATTGCACGGACTGCACATCTAAAATCGACGCTTTCCCTTCTTCATAGCTGAATGTATGCAAATCCAGACTTTCTTGTGCAACGTCTAAATTATCTTTAGATATTTCGATTTGTTTGGCGGTTTCTGCCAGATTGTTAAGGGCTGTACTCAATTCTTTTTTTATTTCATCTGCCATAAGACTCTGATCCAATTCTTTAGCAATAACCAAAGCTTTATTTCGATTATGGCTATACCTGCTTTGTCCCCAATGGAAAAGCGGGATGCTGATATTCGCAAATAGCCGGGGACTCCAGATGGTAGTGTTATCCAGATTAAGTACTAATGTTCCATATCCCAAACTTCCGCCGGCATAGATTTTCGGTAAAAATTCACTGTTTTCGATCCGGCCTTGTTGTTTTTGCAAGTCGATTTCCTTTGTTTTTACTAAAAAATCAGGGCGGCGCTGCAACACATCGTCATACGAAATCAAATCAATGCCAACCGATTCTCCTATGGACAAAGAATCCGTTAGTAATAAACCATTCTCCGGAGATTTTCCCATCAATACATTGAGGATGATGCAATTATTATCAAATGCCTGTAGGGCCTTCGAAACCTGATAATCAGCCTCTTTCAGACTGGTTTCCACTTTCAGCACGTCCATTTTACTGATCAGGCCATCTTCGTAGCGTGTCTGAACGATATTATACAAACTGTTGAGAATACCTGCATATTGCATGGCTGCATCCCAATACGCTTTACTGGCCACAGCGTTCCAATAGGTTAATTCTGCCGTATAAGAAATATTATCAACAGAAAGATCTTCCATTAAATCAGCAATATCCTGTTGAATTTTAGCCGAATTGTACTCAGCCGACAATTTGCCTCCGGTATAAATATTCTGCATTAATTGTCCTCCGGCATTCCAGCCGGGTGATTTTAATTTCAAATTCATACCGTTTAACGATAGTACAGGAGGATTAAAATCGTACCCATAAGATGCTGTTCCGTCTATTTGAGGAAAATAAGCTGTTCTGATTTCCTTCGCGACATCCTTTGCAGCCAAAATAGTTTGTTGAGCAATTTTAATATCCTGATTATAAGCCAACACACCGGCTTTGTAATCATCAAGGGACAATTCGGTCTGTGCGTATAAAAGATTGCATGTCCAACTGATTATGAGACTATATAAAATCAATCGTTTCATATATGTTTTTTTTGAAACACGAAGGCACAAGGTTTTTATTTTTAATTCTTCATTTTTCATTTCTTTGTGTCTTCGTGCCTTTGTGTTTTATAATCATTTGTTTCATATTTTATTTTGTAAATCGCAGAATAGGTAACCGGCAAAATTAATATGGTCAGAATAGTAGCCATCAACAATCCACCCATAATAGTGGCAGCCATTCCGCCAAACATAGCGTCTCCCAACAGAGGAATCATGCCGACTATGGTAGCCGCAGCTCCTGTAGAAACCGGGATCAACCTGGTTTTAGCAGCATAGATAACCGAATCGAGCGGCGCCCGGCCTTCCTTCTCCTGCAATACGATTTCATCGACTAAAATAACGGCGCTCTTCACATTCATTCCGACCAACCCTAATAAACCAAGTAAACTAAAAAAGTCAAAGTCTTTTCCTAAAGCCAATAATCCGACGACCACTCCGACAAAAATAAGCGGAATCATGGCCATGATGGCCAGCGGAGATTTATAGTTCCGAAATAAGAGTAATAAAACTAAAAAGATAAGGATCAATGCCATGGGCATTCCTGCATTGATAGAACTATTAGCCTGATCCTGAGCATCCTGTTCGCCCAGATACGACATTGCATACCCTTCCGGCATTTGCATTTTGTCATTCATTAAATTCCAAACGGCGCGAAAGGTGGCATTGGTATTATTTCCCCTCACCGGATCCATTCTTACTATAATCGTCCGTTCCCGTTGAAAATGCCAAAGCATATTATATTGAAAAGACAACTGAAAACTATCCAACACTTGTTCCAAAATATAAGGATTTCCCTGTTGATTGAAAACCGGAAGCGTTTTCATTTGATTCAACTGCAATGAATTGATATTAGCATCTTTCAATAATACAGGAAGTGAAAGATCACGTTCCCGATAGATCCCTAAAGGCATTCCGTTAGTAGAAAGACCCAGACTTTGCGCCACATTTAGCCGGCTCACACCCAATCGTCCGCCTTTTTCTTCAGAAAAATGCGGCACATAAGTCGGAATCAGACTCCCCCAGTTCGTTCTCAAAAATTCCACCGGAAGCTCTTCGCTCCGAATCCAATTCATCGCCCGGTCTGCTATCGTTTGTAATGAATCAAAGCGATCTCCGCTGAAAGTAATTTCAATAGCGCCTTCGGTTGGCAGCGACAGTTTGAAAAGTGAAGACCTGCAAATAATATTCGGATGATTCTGCCTTACATAGTTATAAAATTCCTGCTCGATCAATGCAACAGAATCACTATTTCTCACTTGTACCAATACATTGGCGAAATTGGGTCTCATGCTGTAACTTGTACTCGCCAAATAATAGCGGGGATGAGAATTGCCGAATGATGTGGAAAGCGTTTGCACACCGGAGTGCTTTAAGAAATGATTCTCAATATCTTTCAACTCTTTTGAAGTACCATTTATATTATAACCATCGGGTAAAAACAAATCAGCCCGGAAGTAGGGTTTATCCATAAAGGGGAAAAAATTGGACGGAAACATTTTCATTACGACCAGCGAGACTATTAATAAAATCACGACACTGGTTAATGACGTTTTACGATATTTGATCAATGCCCGAAGGATATTTTCGAATTGACTGTATATTTTAGTATTGTAGGGATCATGGATGGCTTTTCCTTTATTTTCCTGTAACATAAAATCGCCAAAAGTCGTGGTTTGAGTCAAGGCAAACAACCAGCTAAAAGCTAATGAAAGCGCCAATACCACAAATAAAGGATGTACAATTTCGGCAGCAGCAGAGTCAGCAGTATAAAGCGGCAAAAATGAAATAATACCAATACAGGTCGCTCCCAATAATCCCCACATCGGCTTGGTTGCCCCTTCTATTAATGCCTGCCGACGCGACATTCCCCGCTTGATATTGTTTTTCGCATTATCAGCCACCACAATTGCATTATCAACCAACATTCCCATGGCTATAATAAAGGCCGCCAAAGACGAACGGTTCAATCCTGTACCGAAATACTGCATCACAAATAATGTTGCTGCAATACAAAACAACAAGGCTGTACAAATCAGCGCCGTTGTCCGGAATTTATAAAAGAAAAACAGCAAGAAAACAACTACAAAAACCGAAACTAATAAATTGACAATAAAATCATTATTCGCCTGAGCTGCAATGGTATCTTCCGGATATAATTCGACCAGTTCATATCCATAAGGTAATTCAGGCAAAATGCTTTCATTAATCACCTGCCGCACCAGCCGTCCGGCTTTCACAACATCCTTGTCCTGAGCGGAAGCGATAGCAATACCAACTGCTTTTTTGCCGTTGATCCGCAGCATTGATGGCGATGGCTCGTAATATCCTCTTTCCACGGTTGCGATATCCCCCAATCGAACCATTCCTCCCGTCGATGTTTTGATCAATTGTTGCCGGATGTCTTCAATGGATTGAAAAGTAGCCTGTGCGATGATATTAATGCTTAATGCACCGACTTCTTTTGTTCCTACAGCCACTTCTTTATTTTGCTGGTTCAATGTTTGAATCACATCATTGGGAGAAATTCCCACATGAGACAATCGATCAGAAGGAATAAATACATTTACCACCTCGGTTTGTTCGCCTACCGTAGTGATTTTCCGTACGCCATCCAAAGGAGTCAGTTTGGTTTTAATCTCTTCGGCCTTATCCCTTAATTCCCGATAAGAAATGCCATCATCGGCCGTCAGTCCGAAATAAATCCCATACACATCTCCAAAATCATCATTCACGACGATATCGCCTGCTCCCTCAGGCAATTTGGGTTGGAGATTATAAATCTTTTTCCGTAACTCATCCCACATCTGACTCATCACTGCCGGATTAGTTCCGGGAAGTAATTCGATATTGATGTAACAGTAACCGGCATACGACTCGCCTTTTATCCTTCTGACATTCGGCATTGTTTGAATTTCACGTTCGATCACAGTAGTTATTTGTTGCTCCACCTCTTCGGCGGTTGCTCCCGGATACTGGCACACCAATACTGCTTGTTTCATCACAAATGGAGCATCTTCTTTCTTGGGTAATTTATCAAAAGCAATGATTCCGCCCAAGGTAAAAAGAACCAAAAAGAAATAAATCACCAACTTATTATCCAATGAAAACTTTGCGAGATTCATGATTCGATGATTTTGACATGTTCGCCTTCCGATAACATAGTCACACCGGCAGTTACAATACGATCGCCTTCCTGCAATCCGGACAGAATGATTATATCCTTTTCACCGGAAAGTTCGCCGGTTTCAACCAGTACTTTATGCACTACCAACTGCGATTCGTCCACCTTCCAAACATATCTTTTACCGGATTCAGGGTCAGTATAAATACAAATAAGAGGAATCGTAATCAAAGCGTGTCCATTGGCATCCGTTTTCGAATCGATTCTCACATTACAGGCATAACCCGGCATCACTTTCACTTTGGCCGGATCATAGTTTTTGTCATCTATCGCAACAATCACAGGAACGCCGGATCCTCCAACCGACGAAGAAATCACTTCTTTTACCTTTGCTTTGTAAAAAACGCCTTTTTCCACATCTAATTCCACACTGCATTCGGCATTTTTATGGAGATACCGCGCATTTGTCTCGGGAATAATAAACCGGAATTGTATTTTCAGAGGATTATTCAGTTTGATAATTTTTTCTCCGGCCGCGACTTGTTGATGATTTTCGACATATTTTTTTTCAACATTTCCAGAAAAAGGAGCGATAAGCCGGGTGTATGACACATCGTCTAACGCTTGCTTATAGACCGATTTCGTATTTTCATACGTTGCCTGCGCAATTTCATACTCCTGTTTCGAAACGGCATTTTTTCCATACAACCGTTGATACCGCTCCGCCTGCGACCGGGCCTGCAAGAAATTCGCCTTAGTCGAAGCTAATTTCAGGTTATAATCGTGCGGGTCAATGCTTCCCACCAATTCTCCGGCTTTCAAATCCTGTCCTTCCTGCAAATCAAAATGTAACAACATTCCGCCCACTCTGAAAGTCAGGTAAGCATATTCTTCTGCTTCAGCATAGCCTGGAAATATTTTACCTTCCCATGTGCTTTTGCCCACTTTCATTGTTTTTACAGGACGAATGATTTTGTCGTGCGATTTTTCCTGACACGACAATAAGAATATGAATAAACCACCTATCAGAATAAGAAATAGTACATTTTTCATTGTTTCTTAATTATGTTGATTTGGTAATCCACAAATTTTATATAACAACAAAAACGCTATAAAAAAAGTTGTAAAATAAGAGTCGCTGGCGGTTCATTCAGCCATTTGCACAGAAGAAGATACGCAGTGCATCGAGGAAAGACCGGAAGCAGCCGAAAGGTACCGGCCGCCCCGTATGCATATCTACATAAACATCAAATTTTCAATCTGTAAGGTATTCGTTTTTATATATTTTAAGCAGTACTAAAAAACCGGAAAAAACCAGTGGGCCAAAAATTATCCCCCAAAAACCGAACAAATTCATGCCCAAAATAATACCAAAAACTGTAATCAAAGGGTGTACATTGGCATATTTTTTCATAAATACCATCCGGAAAACATTATCTACGCTGGCAACTATTAATATGCCATACACAATCAACACAATGCCTTGCCAAACCTGGCCATTAATCATCAGATTTACAGCCAATGGAAACCATACGCCGGCTGTACCGACAATCGGAATGATTCCGGCTATCCCAGTCAACATTCCCCAGACAATCGGATCTCCGGCGCCTAACAACCAATACGCAATCCCGGCCACAACTCCCTGGCCAATAATAATAACAGGGATTCCGATAGCATTGCTAACCACCATGTTCTGAGTTTCATTCTTCAATAACCTGATGCTATTTTTAGTTAACGGCAAATTATTCTCGATCATCAACTCCATCTGCCGGCTCGACTGTAACATAAAAAACAGGAGGAAAATCATCATGATGCTATTCATCACAATATTTCCTGTGGTGGAAAAGACATTCGGCAACATCTGGCTTGCTTGTTGTATCGCTTTATTCACCATCTCGGGAGAAAAAATATTATATCCCGTATGTCGCAATACAAAATCATGAATAGCATTAACGTTATCCATAACCATCTGCGGATGAAAACCGCGTAGTTTGTTGTACAACATACCCACCATCCCCACTCCGAGTATAAAAACCATTAATATGGTGACAGACAAAAGGATAGTAGTCGCCAAGGACTTATTCCATCCTTTCGACAATAGCCACTGATGAGGTTTTCTCAACAACATATAAATGGTAAAGGCTCCTAATATCGAACTGATAAAATAATCCAGTTCGAGTATTACCAGAGCCGCTAACCCAATAAGCAAAACAACAAAGCAAACCTGCTTTATTCCTTGATTTAGTTCCCTTCCTGTCATTTTCCTATTTTCACCTGCCATTTCCAAGCCGAACGCAGGGTATCTTCAATCGTTTCTTTGGCCGTCCAGCCCAATTCTTTATTAGCATATTCCGGATCAGCCCAGACTTTGGTGATATCACCTTCCCTGCGTCCAACTATTTTATAGTTTACTTTTACTCCGGTAGCTTTTTCAAAAGCATGAATCAGTTCCAATACCGACAAGCCGGTACCTGTTCCTAAATTAAATATTTCGCAATCTTTTTTGATTTTTTTATTCAGGATTCGATCAATTGCTACCACATGCGCTTTTGACAAATCCACGACATTGATATAATCCCGGATACAAGAACCGTCAGGAGTTTCATAATCATCACCGAATACGCTCAATTGTTCCCGTTTTCCAATCGCCGTTTGTGTCAAAAACGGAATTAAATTTTGAGGAACACCCAAAGGCAATTCACCGATTTCTGCCGATGGATGCGCGCCAATCGGATTAAAGTAGCGCAAGATAATGCTCTTATATGGAACACCGGAGTAAATAGCATCCCGGATAATTTCTTCATTGATTTGTTTCGTATTTCCATAAGGAGATAAAGCCGGTTTAATAGGCGCTCCCTCTGTAACCGGCAGGATATCCGGTTGTCCGTAAACGGTACAGGATGAAGAAAATACCAGCCCCTCCACCCCATTTTCGGGCATCAAATCCAGAATATTCAATAAAGAAACAATATTGTTCCTGTAATATAATAACGGTTTTTGAACTGATTCGCCCACCGCTTTATTTGCAGCAAAATGTATAATCCCTTTAATGCCTTTGTGTTTTACAAAAACATTTTTCATCGCATCCATGTCATTACAATCTACTTGCTCAAAAGCCGGACGGATGTGAGTAATACGTTCTATTCCATCAATGACATTAGCATTGGAATTAGAAAGATTATCTACGATTACCACCTCATATCCTGCATTTTGTAATTCCACCACAGTATGTGAACCGATATATCCGGCGCCTCCGGTAACTAAAATTTTGCCCATGTATAATTAAATTAAAAATTAAAATATTTCATTAAATCAATCCGCTGAATCCCATAAATGCCATCGCTAAAATACCTGCCGTCACCAAAGCAATGGGAGTACCTTTCATTGCTTTCGGAACTTTAGTCCATGACAATTGTTCCCTGATACCGGAAAAAATAATGAGCGCCAGGCCAAAGCCTGTGGCGGTAGAAATAGCATACACTATGGAAGAAATCAATGAATAGTCTTTTTGTATAACCAAAATAGCAACGCCTAAAATGGCGCAATTGGTAGTGATCAGCGGTAAAAAAACGCCCAATGCCTGATACAAGGCCGACGATACTTTTTTCAAGATGATTTCTACCATTTGGACAAGCGCAGCGATGACCAGGATGAAACAAATCGTTTGCATAAAGGCCAACTCAAAAGGGAGTAATAAATAATGGTAAATAAGGAAAGTAACCAAGGTAGCAAGCGTCATCACAAATGCGACGGCAACCGACATCCCCACTGCTGTATCAATCTTCTTTGAAACACCCAAAAAAGGGCAAATACCAAGGAATTGCGACAGTACAATATTATTTACAAAAACAGCAGCAATAAATATAAACAGATATTCCATAATGCAGCTACCAATTTCACTGCAAAGAAACGGATTTTTTTTTACATATCAACCTTTATAACGCGATAACTTTAACAATTCCTGAGCATCTTTCATCTGCATTAATTCGGATAACGGAATTTCAGGGTGATGCTTCATTAGCGACACAACAATTTGATAACCAAGCCATATCCCTACTCTTCCGGGCGATTCGGCAGGCAAAAAGGCTGTATAAGGAGCCGGCTTCAAATATTGGGAAGTGATTAAATAATCGGGCGTATATAAATGCTTATGTTCAAGAATAGATTTCCAAATACGGGATTGATTTTGCATGCACCATTCGTATTGTTCTTTGGTGTATCCTACATATTCCCATTCATCTCGTTGAGAGAGGATCTGCGATAAAATATACCGCAATTTGCCTTCATACACAATTCTGTCCAACAACACATCCTCGTTACCGTCAAAAGGAAAATTAGCCATCAGGAAACCCAACAAATAATCAGGCACAATCCGGTCGGGAGACATCTGTTGGCGTTCATAGTCATAAAAAAACTCCCGATACAACGGGTATTCCGATCCGAGGTATTTATCAGCCGAAATAGAAAGCAGGCTATCGGTTACCACCACATTTTGATTTAATCCCGATACATGCATATACACTGTCGGGCTTTTAAGTTCGGGAAATACCGTCAACAACAATGAAATTCCGCTCGCAAGCTCTTTTTCGTATGCATCAATCACCTCAAACCGGCGCAGTTCATCCTGATATAATTGATGTAATGCAGGCTCGGAAAAAAATTGATGTAAACGTCCATCAAATCCGATCGAGTCAGTCGCCCCGATTCGAAGCACTTGTTTGCCAAAAACCTCCAAAAAAGGCTTGTATTCATCCGAATAGACCATACGATCTTCACTGTTTTCCAGATATTGATATAACACTTCATCAAATCGATGAATTTTCAAAGAAGTTGTATCTACAGACTGCGCAGAGCAACTGCATACAACAAATGAGGCCATAAAAAGGAGTGCAAACTGTTTCATACATTACAAATGAAAGATGCATGGCGCACGTCATTCATGTCATCCGCGTGCCATAGTAATATAAACGACTGCAATGTTCTTTTATTATCGTAAAAGATTGTAAATTTGCAAAAACATTTTCCGGATGATTGAAGAACATGTAAGTGTGCACGATAAGTTTTCTTTAGAATTCAAATTAGGATTTGCTGCCAATAAAAATCTGGAAGTCAACGATTTTTCAGTCAATATGTGGATGTTCGTTCCCAATTCTTTAGACATCAATAAATATACTTATTCTAAATCCGATTTTTATATCGACCTGAAATCCAACATCCGGCTCATCACTCCGATCTATCTGTTAAGAGACATCAACGATGAAGAGAATCTGCCACTAAAACTACTCCAGGAAGCATTCATTCATTTAGTTGAAAATCCGGTTCAAAATCAGCCGGAATATGAGATGCGGATTAAAATGTTCCAATCCATTTTCAAGAGCGCTTTACGCGACGAAATACTCCATATTCAACGATGCCAGTCGGTAGATGATAAAAAATTCCTCATCGAAAGTTATCTTCATAATATCGTTAATATTGCAAAGAAATACAGGGATTTAAATAAAATTATCAATGTACCCGTCGTTGAAAAAAACATCTTCGAATACTTTACTTTCGGAGATGAATTTATGAGTAATATCATTGAATTGTATTGCTTTAAACTACTAAAACACATCGATGATTTGAATGCTTCTTTTTTCGATAAAGAAAGAGCAGAATCATTACAGATTATCAAAGACGAAATAGAGTACAAAAAAAGCAGAGGATTCCTGCTGATCGACAAAGAGAGCACAGATAAAAACAGGGATGTGGTCAACCGTTTCAGCTCCTTAAAAAAATACATTGAAAGCCAGCTATTCCTAAAGATTAAAAGCCGGGAAGACGGTGTCATCGCAAAACAAATTTCGTACAGCCTGGCCGCCGGTATTTCCATGATCTTTGCGACCGTTGTAGCATTTGTTTTCCAGCAAAAATATGGTAACTTTACAACGCCGTTATTCTTTGCTTTGGTAGTCGGTTATATGTTCAAGGACCGGATAAAAGAACTGGCGCGTATTTTTTTCTCACACCGGTTAAACAACAAATATTTTGACACAAAAACCGATATCAGTTTCAATGACAGCCAAATAGGAAATTACAAAGAAAGTCAGACATTTGTCAAAGATTATCAATTGCCTGAAGAAGTCATCCGGATTAGAAACCGTTCGGCCATTCTAACGGCAGACAACAGGGTAAATGATGAAAAAATCATCTTTTACCGTTTGCACACACAATTATTCAACAAAGAAGTGAAGAAAACCAACCGGTATCCGGTCACAGGAATTAACAATTTCATCCGGTTTAATTTCTCCCGTTTTGTACAAAAAATGGACAATGTGGAAGTGCCCTTGTTTGTTACTGACAATATACATGATTACAAAATTATCCAGGGTGAAAAAGTATATTATCTCAATTTCATTTTACGATTGCAGCATTTGGACCAACATGAATACAAACGCTACCGGATCGTATTCAACCGGGAGGGAATCAAATATTTAGAAACATTTTAAACGACAATATGCTTATGGGAAAGACAATAAAAATCAACACAAAGACACAAAGACGTAAGTTTTTTTTTCTTAATCTTCGTGTCTTCGTGTCTTCGTGTCTAAAAAAACAATTCTTCTTTTTTTTATTTTTGGGCGTCACATTGTACTCCGTTCAATCACAAACAATCCGTTACGATACGGTGCCCGACCCGAGACGAAACAACACCGAACATCAATTATTTACGATAGAACAACCTCGGCAACAGGTTACATCACAACAACAAAATTCCAAACACCAAGAAGAACAGACTGAAAATCGATCGATATTTGATAAAAATAAATTAGTATTCGGAGGATCTTTCGGATTGATTTTCGGAGATTATACAGCCTTAAATATTTCCCCGCAAATCGGCTACGCAGTAAATAAATATTTCACCTGGGGAGCCGGAATCGGTTACAGTTATTACAAATGGGATGAATACCCGAAAGATATTTCTTACAATTATTTTGGATTCAATCTCTTTGGCCGGGTCAATCCCGTGAATGTACTTGCCTTACAAATCCAGCCAGAAATATACCGGATGTGGGGTAGCCATGTTGATTCCCAAGCTGTACCTTGCATATTGGTCGGCGGAGGATTTTATGTTCCCATGGGACGAGGAGCCATAAGTACCATGATATATTATGATCTGGTGCAAAATACTTATAGCCCTTATCGCGACCAAATTATTTATTCTGTCGGATATGTATTTAATTTTTAGATGAATTCCATTATTTTCGACAAACTCAAGACGCTGGCCGAAGCGGCCAAATACGATGTCTCCTGTGCTTCGAGCGGAACTTCCCGGAAAAATCCGGAGAAGTCGCTTGGTTCTGCCTCCGGCTGGGGCATCTGCCACAGTTTTGCAGACGACGGGCGTTGTATATCTTTGTTGAAAATAATGCTGACCAATCACTGCATTTACGATTGCGCTTACTGCCTCAACCGCCGGAGCAACGACGTGCCTCGGGCAACATTTAGCGTTTCGGAGGTAGTAGAATTAACGATCGAATTTTATCGGAGAAATTACATTGAAGGATTATTTTTAAGTTCCGGAGTTGTACGCAATCCCGATTACACAATGGAACGCTTAGTCAGGGTAGCCAAAGATCTCCGGCTCGTACACAGATACAACGGATACATTCATTTGAAAAGCATCCCCGGCGCCAGCCGCGAATTAGTAAACGAAGCCGGATTGTATGCCGACAGGCTGAGTGTCAACATTGAAATACCCACCGAAGAAAGTCTGAAAATAATTGCTCCGGAAAAAGATTATCAGAGCGTATTCAAACCCATGCATTATATCCAGCAAGGATTTTTACAGGGAAAAGAGGAACGCAAAAAATACCGATATGCCCCCCGTTTTGCTCCTGCCGGACAAAGTACACAAATGGTCATTGGAGCGACACCCGACACTGATATGCAAATTATCAAGTTGGCATCCAACTTATATCAACGACCAGGCATGAAACGGGTATATTACTCCGGATACATTCCGGTCAACGAATACGACTCCCGGCTTCCGGCGCTCAAGTCGCCCCCGTTAGTCCGCGAAAACCGATTGTATCAGGCAGATTGGCTGATGCGTTTTTATCAGTATAATGCAGACGAAATTTTAGATGAAATGAATCCGAACTTAGATCTGGAAGTGGACCCCAAATTAGCCTATGCATTACGCCATCCCGAATTATTTCCAATCAACATCAACACTGCTGAATATGAGATGATTTTACGTGTTCCCGGCATTGGAGTAAAATCAGCCCAATTGATCATTACTTCCCGTAAATACGGTAAATTAACTTCCGATCAACTTAAGAAAATGGGTGTTGTAATGAAGCGGGCGCAATATTTTATTACATGCAATGAATTGGCGCATTTTTCCGTTAAGGAAACCCGTCCCGAGTATATTCGGAATATCCTGACAGTCAAAGGAAAAAGTAAAGATAACGACAGGCAATTGAAAATTTTGTTTGATTAGGCCATGATATATTTCCTGTACGACAATACATTCGAAGGATTACTTACATCTGTTTTCGAAGCATTCGACCGGAAACAATTTCCGGAAAAACTCATCATGGAAAACTCAAATATCCCCCTTTTCACAGAAGTTCACACCATTCTTACTCAAACGAACAAAGCCGAACGAGTACTCACGGGCTTAAAAAAAAGACTCTCAGGTTCAGCAATACAAATGTTGATGGTATGTTTCCTTTCGGAAGAAGAAACAATAGCCACTACCCTGTTCAATTATATCCGGAAAACATTCCTTGCAGACAAAAGCATAGAAATGAATTTCGGAGATCCGGATGTATTAGCCTTATCTAAAACATACAGAAAAGTACAACGCGAAGCGGAAAAAGTTCGACAATTTGTGCGCTTTCAAAAATTAGCCGACGGCACTTTTTTTGCTCCATTCGAACCATTATATAATGTATTGCCTTTAGTTTCCGATTTCTTCGAAGACCGGTTTGCTGATCAGCGCTGGATCATTTATGATCTGAAAAGAAAATACGGCTTATCTTACAACCTGGAAAAAACCGAAATCATCCATTTCAAACAACTAAATACCGACTTGGAAAACGGTAGTCTTCCAACCGAATTATTAAATACCGAAGAAACCGACTTCCAAGAACTTTGGAGAAGTTATTTCAAAGCGACAGCCATCAAAGAACGAATCAATCCTAAACTTCAGCGACAGCACATGCCTCAACGTTTTTGGAAATATTTAACAGAAATATCCAAATAATAAAACCACCTTTCTACCCTCTAAAACAGATCTCCCAAAAAAAATTCAGCCTAAACGTTAAAAAAAAACGCATTTTGCTTGCTATTTCTAAAAACATGTTGTATTTTTCGTACGTTTACTATTGTGTTACGTAAAGACCCATTGGTATGAGTTACCTGAAATTTGACAAAACGTTGATGATTAATCTGGAAGAATCGCTCAAAATGGAAATTTTGAGGACCAACCGGATGGGTGCATATCATTGCACCACTGTCGTCGATTGCAATACAAGAAAATATCACGGATTACTGGTGATGCCGGTGCCCGCGTTAGATGATGATAATCATGTAATATTATCCTCCTTTGATGAAACCGTTATCCAGCACGACGCTGAATTTAATTTGGGTTTGCACAAATACGAAGGCGATCACATTAGTCCCAACGGGCATAAATACATCCGCGAATATGATTGCGAATTTATGCCGAAAACGATTTACCGTGTAGGAGGAGTCATTCTGGCTAAAGAAAAAGTTTTTACCACTTTTGAAAACAGATGCCTTATCAAATATACATTACTCGACGCACATTCTCCTACCACTCTGCGATTCAGGCCATACTTAGCATTCCGCAATGTAAATTCGCTCACCGTGGAAAATAATGCGGTAAACAAAAATTACACTGAAATTGAAAACGGCATCAAAACCTGCATGTATCCGGGGTATCCGGAGTTGCACATGCAATTCAGCAAAAAATGCCATTTTGTTTTTCATCCCGTATGGTATAAAGGCATTGAATATCCCAAAGAAATGGAACGCGGCTTCCCTTATAAAGAAGACCTGTACGTTCCCGGATATTTCGAATTATCCATCACCAAAGGAGAATCCATTTACTTTTCGGCAGGAGAAACTTCGATTGAAACCAAGATATTAAAAGAAGCATACGACAAAGAAGCGCAGTTGAGAACACCCCGGTCCGGTTTTTTCAATTGCTTGAAAAATTCGGCGCAACAATTTTATTACCGGCCTACAGAAAACGATGCTTACTTACTTGCCGGCTACCCTTGGTTTAAAGTAAGAGCGCGGGATTTATTCATATCCACACCAGGATGTACCTTAGCCATCGACGATGTCATCCGGTTTGAAAAAATATTAACTACCGCCATTCCCGCTCTGCGGCAGTTTATGAAAGACGGATCGCCGGATAAAGTAATCCAGGAAATCGATTGTCCCGATGTACTATTATGGGCTATATGGTCTATCCAGCAATACGCCAAAGAAACCGGCATTGAAAAATGCGCATCGACTTATGGCGATATTGTATTGGAAATCATTGATTATATTTGCAGCAACCGTCACCCCAATCTCAAATTAAAGGAAAACGGATTACTACATGCCAATGGCAAAGAAAAAGCCATCACCTGGATGAACTCCACATCCAACGGACATCCAATTGTGCCACGCACAGGCTATATCGTCGAATTTAATGCATTATGGTTCAACGCCTTAAAATTTGCCATAGAATTAATAAAATCGCTGTCCGGCAAAACAGCGACCCTTGAAACCATTGCAAGCCAAACCGAACTTGCATTTCTTGATACATTCCTTAATGGATATGGATATTTATTTGACTATGTAGATGGAGATTATGTAGATTGGAGTGTTCGTCCTAATATGATTCTGGCAACCGCGTTAGACTATTCTCCATTGAACCGTCAACAACGCCGGGCAGTACTCAACATTGTCACCCGGGAATTACTGACACCCAAAGGCATTCGCTCCTTAAGCCCGAAAAGCGAAGGATACCGGCCTTATTATGTCGGTTCGCAATATGAACGCGACCTGGCTTACCATCAGGGAACTGCATGGCCGTGGTTATTAGGATTTTATTTAGAAGCATATTTACGAATTTACCAAATAAGCGGACTTTCTTTTGCAGAGAGAATGCTCATCGGATTGGAAGAAGAAATGAATGCCCATTGTATTGGATCTTTATCGGAATTGTTTGATGGAAATCCTCCTTTTCAAAGTCGGGGAGCTATATCCTTTTCCATGAATGTTTCAATGGCGCTGAGAGTTTTAAAATTGTTGAAATCGTATAATCCATAAAGTGTTAGGTGTTAAGAATAAGTTTGAGAGCCGGCAACATCCTGATTTGAAAACTAAAAACGGAACACTTAGAACCAAAATAAGAAATATGAAAGCATTAATGTTTGGTTGGGAATTTCCTCCTCATATACTCGGCGGACTTGGCACTGCAAGTTATGGGCTGACAAAAGGAATGGCTATGCAAAAAGATATGGACATCACGTTTGTCATGCCCAAACCGTTTGGAGATGAAGATAAAAGTTTTCTGAAAATCATAGGAGCATGCCATACACCGATTGTTTGGAAAGATGTACAATGGGACTTTGTTGCACAACGGGTAGGTAAATATATGGACCCGCAGTTATATTACACCCTCCGGGATCACATTTATTCTGATTTCAGTTACAGACATACCAACCACTTAGGTTGCATCGAATTCTCAGGACGATACCCTGACAATCTACTGGAAGAAATTAACAATTATTCGATTGTGGCCGGAGTCATCGCCCGCACATACGACTTCGACATCATTCATTCTCACGATTGGTTGACTTATCCTGCCGGAATCCACGCTAAACATGCGAAAGGAAAACCATTAGTAATTCATGTTCATGCTACCGATTTCGACCGAAGCCGGGGTAAAGTAAATCCTCAGGTATATGCCATTGAAAAAGACGGTATGGATAATGCCGACCATATCATTACCGTGAGTAATCTGACCCGGAATACTGTCATCGAAAAATACCACCAGGATCCGAGGAAAGTAACTACGGTTCACAATGCCGTAGAGCCATTAAGTCCTGAAATAGAATCCATTGATTCCAAAAAAGGAACCAAAGACAAGGTAATCACTTTCCTGGGCCGAATTACCATGCAAAAAGGCCCGGAATATTTTGTGGAAGCAGCAGCACGGGTATTGCAGCGAACCGACAAAGTGCGTTTTGTCATGGCCGGAAGTGGTGACATGATGAACCAAATGATCCGGTTAGCCGCCCAACGGAATATTTCCGATCGTTTCCACTTTACCGGTTTTATGAAAGGAAACCAGGTTTACGAAGTACTCAAGTCAAGTGACGTTTACGTAATGCCTTCGGTTTCAGAGCCATTCGGCATTTCTCCGCTCGAAGCCATGCAATGCGGTGTGCCGACTATCATTTCCAAGCAATCCGGTTGTGCCGAAATCTTGAACAATGCTATTAAAACAGACTATTGGGATATCGATGCAATGGCCGATGCCATGTATTCCATCATTACTTACCCTTCTATGGCTCAATTCCTCAGGGAAGAAGGCAAAAAAGAAGTGGATGAAATCAAATGGGAATATGCCGGGCAAAAAGTGAGAAAGATTTATGATTCATTACTATAAAAGCACAAATACTCATGAAAACAATCTGTTTGTATTTTCAAATCCACCAACCATTCCGGTTAAAAAGATACCGTTTTTTTGACATTGGCCGTGACCATTATTATTATGATGATTTTGCCAACGAAGATATTATCCGTCGGGTAGCCGATTTGACTATATTAAAATCGAATGCCATTTTACAAGATTTGATTAAAGAATATAACGGAAAATTTAAAGTCGCCTTTTCTATTTCAGGAATTGCATTGGAACAATTGGAGATTTATGTTCCTGAAGCAATTGACGGATTCCGGGAGTTAAGCAAAACCGGTTGTGTAGAATTTTTGGCCGAAACATACGCCCACTCATTAGCTTCACTAACCGATCCTGAAGAATTTAAACTGCAGGTAAAAGCACATTCCGACAAAATCGAACTGCTTTTCGGACAACGCCCAAAAGTATTCCGCAACACAGAATTAATATATTCCGACGAAATAAGCGATCTGGTTTATCAAATGGGATACAGGGGAATGCTTACCGAAGGTGCAAAACATATCTTAGGATGGAAAAGTCCCAATTATTTGTACACTTCCATTACTAAACCAGGACTAAAAGTATTGCTTCGGAATGCAAAATTCTGTGACGATTTGTCATTCCGCTTTTCCAATTACGAATGGAGTGAATATCCGTTAGTAGCAGACAAATTTGTCAATTGGATCAGTGCATTGCCCGAATCGGAACAATTAATTAATTTATTCCTCAATTATGAAACTTTGGGAACACTTCAAACAGCCGAAACCGGCATTTTTGAATTTTTCAAAGCCATTCCTCGTTTTGCTTCCGCCAAAAATATCGGATTTTCAACACCTTCCGAAATCATCAATAAATTAAAACCGGTAGGCAGCATTTCTGTACCATATCCCTGTTCCTGGGCAGGAGAAGAAAAAGATTTAAGCGGCTGGAAAGGAAATATCCTGCAACAAGAAGCTATCGACAAATTATATAGTATTGGAGAACGGGTACGTATGTGCAACGACCGCCGCATCCGTCAGGATTGGCAATACCTGCAAACCAGCGACCATTTTCACTACATGAGCACCAAAGTATTTCCGGGCCCCAGCGTGTACAGCCCTTACGAAAGCGCCTACGATGCCTTCAGTAATTACATGAACGTATTGAGCGACTTCAAAGAACGCGTAAAAGCCCAATTCCCGAGCAATATTGACAACGAAGAACTCAATGCCCTGCTTACAACAATTCAAAACCAGGGAATTGAAATTGAAAGATTGGAAAAAGAAGTAGTCAAGCTAAAAAAAAAGAAAGCGCCCCTAGTAGAGAAAGAGAATGATGTAAAAATGAATTGAATAACTGCCAGTAAGTATAATATTTGATTACCTTTGAGCTAAAATTTGAAAGAATACATGGGCAGAAGAAAATATTTCAACACCACAGGACCTTGTTTTCCTGAGATGCACTATATGCTTCCTCCTGAAGAACGGCTGAAAGGAGCTCAATTGAACCGCTATATTCGTGACCAGCTTTATTGGGTATTACATGCGCCACGTCAGACCGGAAAAACAACATTCCTGCAAAGTTGGATGCGCGAGATCAATGCAAGCGAAAATGCAGTAGCCTGTTATGTCAGCGTAGAACAATGTCAGGGTGTATCAGAACCTGAAAGAGCCATCCCGGCAATGTGCGAAGCGATCTTATTTTATTGCTCGGTTTTTGAACTTCCTTGCCCTGAAATCGCCAGAGATAGCGAACCCATCACGATGTTACAGGATACATTACGTAATTGGGCAGAAATGCTTGCGCCCAAATCTCTGATAGTATTATTTGATGAAGTGGATGTATTGGTGGATGAAACGCTTATCAGTTTCCTGCGTCAGCTGCGGGCTGGTTTTGCCGGAAGAGGAGTTGGCAAATTTCCCGTATCCATTGCATTAGTAGGAATGCGCGACTTGAAAGATTACATTACCGCAAGTAAAGGTGGCGTTGCCCCGAATCCAGGTTCTCCATTCAATATAAAATCAGATTCTGCAACCCTGGGAAATTTTTCAAGAGAGGATATTGAAAATCTTTTTGCTCAAAAAACCAAAGAAACAGGGCAAAAAATAACGCAAGAGGCTTTAGACTATGTTTACGTACAATCCAAAGGTCAACCATGGATAGTCAATTCATTATACATGCGAGCAACCATGCGCGTACTGGATGAAGACAGTACAGAAACAGTAACTGTTGAGCATATACAAGAAGCCCGTCAGCAAATGATAATGGCGCGTGAAACACATTTGGATGCTTTGGCTGAAAGACTCAAAGATCCAAAAATAAAAAATGTGATACAGCCAATCATTACAGGTGAAGCCGATCCCAAATTAGCTGAAGGAGACCCATTTCGTCTATGCTTGGATTTAGGATTAGTTGCCATTGAAGATGGTACGCCCGTTATCGCCAATCCGATTTACAGGGAAGTATTAGCCCGCGATTTGACGTATGGAATGCAATTAGCGATTCCCAAACCCGAATGGCAATGGAGTAAGCCCGATGGAACATTGGATATGGACAACTTACTGCGCGAATTCCAAAAATTCTGGAGATTGCATTCCGAAGCCTGGGAACAAAAATCCGATTACACTGAGGCATTCCCCCATTTATTGTTAATGGCTTTTCTTCAACGGGTAATTAATGGCGGAGGTCGTATCGAGCGTGAATACGCAGCCGGGCGAGGCCGGATGGATCTGGCTGTATTGTATCACAATATTTGGAATATCATTGAAATAAAATTATTGCGAGAACCCTATACATTTGAAGACATTATAGAAGAAGGCACCCGCCAGGTGCTTCGCTACAGGGATAAAATTGATCCCCAATCCGCTTGTTATTTAATTATTTTTGATCGCAGAACAAAAGCCAAAGAAACGGAGTGGAAAGAAAAACTCAAATGGATTAACAATGAAAATGTTACGATTGTCGGATGTTAAATCAATTTGAGAAAAACTCTTTCAAATAACTATAAAGCATCCTGACAGGAAGTCCCATCACATTATAAAAAGAACCTTCGAGACTTTCAACGCCGATATATCCGATCCATTCCTGAACACCATACGACCCGGCTTTATCGTAAGGTTTATACTTTTGAATATAATACCGGATTTCCTCTTCATCCAAATCTGCAAATTTCACACGGGATACTGCATGGAAAACTTGCTGCTGCTGCCGGGTAGTAAGGCACACTCCCGTAATTACTTCATGCGTTTTTCCGGATAACGTCCGGAGCATTTCCATAGCCTCGGTTTCATCGGCAGGTTTGCCAAAAACTTTCCCTTCTAACCAAACGATAGTATCGGCTGTAATAACCAAATCATTTTCACCG
This sequence comes from Bacteroidales bacterium, assembly GCA_031553835.1. GTDB lineage: Bacteria > Bacteroidota > Bacteroidia > Bacteroidales > Azobacteroidaceae > JAVBKX01. Next base: position 200,410 of record JAVBKX010000016.1, on the reverse strand, counting down.
ATTAATTCCACATACGCCGACGCTTTCAATCGGGACAAATATTCAGGAATTTCTTCGCGTTGCAAATGCAAAGGGTAAGTTTCTTCGACATCCGGAACAATTTTTATCTCATAAGGAAAATCCAAACCGGCCAATAATTCTTTCCGCCTTGGCGAATTAGATCCCAATATCACATTATATTTCAATTTCACCACCCAAAAGCATTATCTTTCATCCATGTTCCCTGCACTTTCATCACTTGTTCAATCACATCACGGCCAACGCCCTCGCCTCCTTTATATGGAGAAATATAGGTAGAAATCAATTTAATCTCCGGCGCAGCATCTGCAGGACAAATGGGTAAACCAGCCCTGCACATGACTTCATAATCCGGGATGTCATCGCCTACAAAAATCACTTCTTCCGGCTGCAATCCTGTTTTATCCAAAAAATCCTGGAAGTCATATTTTTTGACACTCGAACCGATATAAATATGCTGAACGCCCAAATTTTCATACCGAATTTTCACAGCATCCGTTTTTCCTCCGGTTATAATACCTAATTGATAACCTTGTTTAACAGCTAATTGCATGGCATAGCCATCTTTAATATTAATCATCCGCATCGGTTCACCGGAAGGATGTAAAGGTATGCATGAAGAAGACAATACTCCATCCACATCAAAAACAAATGCTTTAATTTTCGTCAGGTCGTAAGGGATCATTGAGAGATCATTTTTTGATAAATAGCAACCGTTTGCCGGGCGACATGTTCCCAATCATAAAGAGACATGTCATATTGTACATGCGATGGTTCGCAGGAAAGTTTTTCTCTTAATTTGGCACATAAATCCGCATCATCTCCCGAACAGAAATAGGAGGACCTGGGCAACTGCATGGTTTTTGTGGAAGGAATATCGCTAACCAAGACATCCAAATTATAGCTCATGGCTTCTAACAAGCCGATTGGCAATCCTTCATGATAAGAAGGCAACACAAATAGCCGGGCATTAGCAAAGACTTCAGCAAGAGTGGTGCCCATTATATAACCGGTAAGTATAATATTATTATCGGCTGCCTGTTTTTTCAATTTTACAGAATATTCTGTTTTATGATCTGCATCTCCGGCGATCACCAATTTATATTCGGTAGAACGAAGCGAACAATAAGCATCTATTAATAAATCAAATCCTTTTTCCGGAACAAATCGCCCTGCCGCTAAAATATATTTCCCCGGTTTAATACCTAAATTATTTAACAATCCTGTAGGTTGGATTGCCTTTGGGAGATTCACTCCATTAAAAATAAGATGAGCATCGTCTCTCAAATACAATTGTTGCAATGATTCGTTGATCACGTCGGAAATAACAATCACTTCGTCGGCATATCTTGCACAATAACGTTCGCCCATACGAAGCATCCATTTGGCTCCCATACCCCATTTCTGCCGATCATAATCCGCCCCGTGATGCGTAACAACAACACACTTTAGACCTATCAAATGTGCAAAAGGAATCAGCAAGGCCGATCCGATAGCATGAATGTGAAGAATATCTACTTTCAGCTTTCGAGCTTTAATAATCCCAAGGAAAGTATGAAAAATCGCTTCAAAATATTTATGTTTTAATGCAAATAAATGAATCAACTTCACCCCTTTATATTCCACATAATCTTCATCAACATAGCACTTCCGGCACATAACAAACACCTCACAACCCAATGCCACTATTCTCGGATATAATTCCTGGCAATGCGTTTCGACTCCTCCAAGAATCTGAGGGATACCTCTTGTGCCGACAACTGCTATTTTCATATTATTCTTCTATTAAAGGTAAATAAATCCCGAATTACACATTTTACAACGCATTTGGCAACGATAGGTGGTTATTATGAAATCTGTAAGGGGAAATATAAATATTGCATAAAAAACAAAACTCGTAAGCATTATGACAACGCTTACGAGTAGTTGTTTCGTGTACCCGGGACGGGATTTGAACCCACACACCGTAACCGGCACCACCCCCTCAAAGTGGCGTGTCTACCAATTCCACCACCCGGGCTTAACACTACTTTTCAAAAAAGCGCTGCAAATGTAATCAAATTATATATAAAATGCAACTAACTAAAAAACGTTGCATCATTATCTACATTTTTTTGCATTATTTTGAAAAGGACAACCGTTGCAACTTGTACATACATCTATCTTGTTCGTTTTTACAAACAAAGCGTATATTTTATAGCCTACAACAACACAGATTACAATCCCTATGACAACAACGACAATATATTGAAACAATTCACTCATACTATCCTCAATCCGATTTGATACACCAGAAAACTCATAAACCATGCCAAAATAGTGGTATAGGCCACAACAAACGCCGCCCATTTCCAAGATCCTGATTCATTTTTTATAGCAGCAATGGTAGCAACGCATGGAAAATAAATCAGGACAAAAATCATCAAACTGAGCGCCACCAATGGAGAGAATATTTTTGTACCATCGGGATAAACAGCTTCTTCAATCCGTTGCGAAAGTGTTGCGCCATCACTATTATACAACACACCTAACGTACTCACAACAACTTCTTTGGCTGCCATTCCCGTTACTAATCCCACACTAATTTTCCAATCAAAACCCAATGGTTGCATCACCGGCTCAATCGTTCGTCCTATCTGTTCAATATAAGAGCGTTTTTTCTCCCCATCGGATTGGTTTCCATGAGGAAAATATCCTAAAAACCAAATAATAACAGACGCAATCAAAATGATCCCGCCCATTTTACGCAAATATTGCGACGCTTTATCCCACATATGTCTAAAGATGGATTTCATCGTAGGCATACGATACGGCGGTAGTTCCATCACAAAAGGGAGATCCTCTCCTTTAATCAGGAAACGCTTAAACATCCGGGACATGATAACAGCCAACAAAATTCCTGTCAGATAAATGCAAAAAAGCACAAAGCCCGCCCGTTGGCTAAAAAAAATACCGACAAGCAGCATATATACCGGCAAACGGGCAGAACACGACATAAGCGGATTAACCAGCATCGTCAACAAGCGACTGCTTCGACTTTCAATGGTACGCGTTGCCATTATAGCCGGAACATTACAACCAAAGCCCATTACCAATGGAATAAATGATTTTCCGTGCAATCCCATTTTATGCATCAGTTTATCCATAATAAAAGCTGCCCGCGCCATATAGCCCGAATCTTCCATAAAGGACATAAAAAGATAAAGAATTACGATGTGAGGTAAAAAAACAATAACTCCCCCTACTCCTCCAATAATCCCTTCCGCCAACAAATCTTTCAACGGTCCGGAAGACATAGCATCCGAAACCAAAGCAGACAACCATGAAACGCCCTCTTCAATCTGCGCTTTCACATAATCTCCAAACGTAAATGTAGCCTGGAACATAACAAACATAAACAGGAGAAAAACCGGATAGCCCCAAACGCGATGTGTAGCAACTGCATCAATAATGTGAGTTGTTTTCAACGGATCATTATTCCCCTGCCGGTATGTTTCTTTTAATGCTCCGTCAATAAATCCATACCGGGCATCTGTCAAAGCTGTTTCACAGTCTTCATTTAAGATATCGGCAATTTTCACAGATTGATCCCTGGCTACAGACAAAATATCGTTTGTATGATTCAACGACGCAATCCATTGAATCATTTCCCTGTCATTTTCCAACAATTTAGTACTGATATACCGGAGAGAAATATGACGATCAATTCCTTCATGTTTCAACAATTCAGTTTTGACTTTATCAATGCCTTTTTCCAATTCTTCTCCATAATAAATATGAACATGCCGGGAAACTGCATTTTTACGTTCATAGACTTCTATAACCGTATCAAAAAGCCGATCGATCCCCATTCCCGTCTTGCTAACAGTCGGCACTACCGGACAACCTGTAAGTTTCGCGAATGCTTCGTAATCAAACTGCGCTCCGGATTTTTTTAATTCATCGTACATATTCAGAGCGATTACCATGGTGGTATCCATATCGATCAACTGAGTAGTCAGATAAAGATTTCGCTCCAGATTGGAAGCTGCAACCACATTAATGATCACATCCGGTTGTCCATCTGTAATCTCTCTTCTTACATACAATTCTTCAGGGGTATAAGCAGACAACGAATAGGTTCCCGGCAAATCAACAATATTAAACCGGTAACCACTATGTTTAAATGATCCGGCTTTGGCATCTACCGTGACACCGCTGTAATTACCAACGTGCTCGTGTGATCCTGACGCCACATTAAACAACGAAGTTTTTCCGGAATTAGGATTTCCGACCAAAGCAACATTGATCGTTTTACTACGAATATCAGCAATTTCGTACAATTGCTCGGGAAGGTCATCATCAAAAGTTGTCAACAAAGATTTATTATCAATGGCCAATGATAACGTTTCGTGTTCAGACACCACTTCAATTAAAGCAGCCTCGCTCCTTCGCAGGGAAACTTCATAGTCCATCACCTTATATTCAACAGGATCTTTTAAAGGAGCATTCAAGAGGACTTTCACCACCTTTCCTTTAATAAACCCCATCTCAATAATACGCTTTCGGAAAGCACCTCGTCCTTTGACTTTAACGATAATGCCCTTTTCGCCGGTCTTTAATTCAGATAACAGCATTGAAACCCACTTATTTTTATCATGCAAAGGTCGTCAAAAACCTTCTATTCACAAAAAAATCCCCTAAAATTATTTTGAATTATTATAAATAACAATATACGGTTTTGTTTGTTGTATAAGAAATACAAAGATTCATAACATATCGAATGCAAATGTTTTATACATTTGTCGAATCTAACTCACAATTATTATTTAAAAATTATGGCAAAAATAACATTCAAAGGATCGCCGGTCAACACCAACGGGAATTTACCGGCAGTAGGCTCCGACGCTCCCGATTTCAAATTAACGGCAACGGATTTAAGTGAAGTATCTTTAAAAGATTTCAAAGGCAAAAATATAGTATTGAACATTTTCCCCAGCTTAGACACCAGTGTGTGCGCCACTTCCGTAAGAAAGTTCAATCAACAGGCGGCCGGCCTATCCGACACCATCGTACTTGCAATATCCAAGGATTTACCTTTTGCTCACGCCCGTTTCTGTACTACCGAAGGTATCGAAAATGTAAAACCGGCCTCAGCATTCCGGGAAAACGGTTTCGAAAACCTATACGGAATAATAATGATCGATGGCCCCTTAAAAGGTTTATTGGCGCGATCTGTAGTAGTAATCGACAAAAACGGAAAAATAATTTATACCGAATTAGTTCCGGAAATTGCGCAGGAGCCAAATTATGCAGCCGCTCTTGCAAATATAAAAATGTAGAATAATGGCACACGGATGACATGAATTAGGCAAATCCGCGTCATCCGTGTGTCATTATTATCAATCTCCTTAAATGTTTTTTCAAAATAATTTTGTTCCCTGTTAACAAAATTGTATTTTTGTAGGGAATTTGGTAAGATATGACGACTGATCAGAAAAAGGTACTCGCTGATTTTGAATTCAAGTTGAGGCAATTGATGGATTTATGTAACAAATTTAACTTGGCAAATCAGACATTAACTGTACAACTGACTGAAAAAGAAAGAGCATTACAAACTGCCTTGAATGAAATGGACGCATTGAAAACCAAATATGACAATCTAAAAATTGCCAGGATCATTTCGGTAAAACAAGATGATTTAACAGGCGCAAAACAACGATTGTCCAAGTTAGTGCGGGAAGTCGATAAATGCATCTCATTGTTAAATGATTAGAAAGCAAAAATACAATGAACGATGAGTTTATAATACAATTACGAATTGCCGGTAAAACATACCCGCTCCATTGCCCACGAACCAAAGTTGATGAAGCTTTTGCACGGAAGGCAGCAGAGCAAATCAACGAGCAAATGGCTGTATATCAAAAAGCTTTTGCCGAAAATTTAGACGCAAAAGATTTACTGGCGATGGTAGCATTACAATTATCATTGGCTGATGTAAAGAAAGTCGAAGATCAAAATGTTTCACCTGTTTTTGATAAATTACAAGAATTAAATCAAGAACTGGAACAATACTTGAACTCTTTTGATTGATAGTTGTATGATTTTAGAATTGACTGCACTACTTGACTTTTGACAAAAAAAGTTGGGTGGTGTTTTTTATATATATTAACAAATCATTTAGTATGGGAACAGGAATTACTATAGTGCTCCTTATCGTTGCCTTCGCAATAGGCGGCGGAATCGCTTGGGTTTTGCAAAGCACACTCATCAAATCTCAGTCGAAAAAAATAATCGAAGACGCTGAAAAAGAAGCTGAAACTATAAAAAAGAACAAGTTATTGGAGGTCAAAGAAAAATTCTTGAGCCTAAAAGCAGATCTCGAAAAACAAGTCAGCGCCCGGAATTCCAAAATCCAATCTCAGGAAGCCAAATTACGGCAACGTGAACTATCGATCAATCAGCGTCAAGAAGAATTACAGAAGAAGAAAATCGAACACGATTCCATTCGGGACAACCTGGAAATTCAATTGGAACTGGTTGATAAGAAAAAACACGAATTGGAAAAAATCCACAAACAAGAAATTGAAAGATTAGAAGCTCTCTCGGGCTTATCAGCCGAAGAAGCCAAAGAACGCTTAGCCGAATCGTTGAAAGCAGAAGCGCAAACTCAGGCGGCCGCTTACATCAACGAAATTATGGAAGAAGCCAAAATGACCGCCAATAAAGAAGCGAAGAAAATCGTCGTTCAATCCATCCAACGAGTAGCTACAGAAACTGCAATTGAAAATGCAATCACTGTTTTTCATATCGATTCGGATGAAATTAAAGGACGGATTATTGGTCGCGAAGGACGCAATATTCGCGCTTTAGAAGCGGCTACCGGCATAGAAATCATTGTAGATGACACTCCTGAAGCGATTGTCCTTTCGGGTTTTGATCCTGTACGGCGCGAAGTTGCACGTTTGGCATTACACCAGTTGGTTCAGGACGGACGTATTCACCCTGCCCGGATTGAAGAAATCGTACACAAAGTACGTAAACAAGTAGAGGAAGAAATTATCGAAACCGGGAAACGAACTGCTATTGACTTGGGTGTACATGGACTGCATCCCGAACTGATCCGGATGATCGGAAGAATGAAATACCGTTCTTCCTATGGACAAAACTTGCTGCAACACTCCCGCGAAACAGCCAATCTATGCGCCATCATGGCCGCTGAATTAGGATTAAATCCCAAAAAAGCCAAAAGAGCCGGATTATTGCACGATATAGGAAAAGTTCCAGATGACGAACCGGAATTGCCACATGCCATCCTTGGTATGAAATTAGCAGAAAAATTCAAAGAAAAACCGGATATTTGCAACGCTATCGGAGCGCACCACGATGAAGTGGAAATGACCAGCCTTTTAGCTCCTATCGTACAGGTTTGCGATGCTATTTCCGGCGCTCGGCCGGGAGCTCGCAGGGAAATTGTTGAAGCGTACATAAAACGGTTGAACGATTTGGAACAATTGGCATTATCTTATCCGGGTGTTGTAAAAACGTATGCAATTCAAGCGGGACGTGAATTACGCGTCATTGTTGGAGCAGATAAAATCGACGATATACAAACAGAAAATCTGTCGAACGAAATTGCGAAAAAAATCCAGGACGAAATGACTTATCCCGGACAAGTAAAAATTACGGTTATCAGGGAAACTCGTTCTGTCGCATTTGCAAAATAAGACAAATCTGAAATGAAGAAAACGGAAAGAATGAAGAAAATTATTGAAAAAAACTTCATTCTTTCATTTTTTTCATTTTTTCATTCATTTTATTCTTTTCATTCCCTTTCATTAATATGAATGTTGTAATCATAAAACACAATGCGGGAAACATCTATTCGGTCGATTATGCTTTGAGGCGTCTGGGAGTAACTCCTCTTGTCACAGCCGATAAAGAAATATTACAAAAGGCCGACAAAGTGATTTTTCCCGGGGTAGGGGAAGCGAAGACGACTATAGATCATCTGAAATCTTCCGGATTGGACCGTTTGATTCAGGATTTGAAACAACCGGTATTGGGAATTTGCCTGGGAATGCAACTGATGTGCCGGTTCTCGGAAGAAGGAATGGTAGATTGCCTAAACCTCTTCGAGGTCGATGTGAAGCGGTTTATTCCCCAAAAACAGGAAGATAAAGTGCCCCATGTAGGTTGGAATACAATCAACCGGGTGAAAAGTAAATTATTTCCACAAGAAATGGAAAGCCAATTTGTGTATTTTGTCCACAGTTATTATGTACCTTTGTGCGAGTCAACGATTGCACAAGCTGATCACATATTACCTTTTAGTGCTGCGTTGCATAAAAATAACTTTTATGCGACCCAGTTTCATCCGGAAAAAAGCGGCAGTGTGGGAGCGAAGATATTGGAAAACTTTATTAATCTATAATATCTACCATCCATCATGAAGTACGACGATCTAAAAAAATTGGAAGAACTAAGAGCAAATGGTACCATTACCGACGCAGAATTTCAAAGGGAAAAAGAAAAAATTCTGAATGATCCGAATTATTCAAATCAGAAGAGGGACAATCTATGGGGAATGGATCAGGATACCTATATTATGGTTATGCATTTTTCCCAGTTTGCAGGATTTCTTGTGCCGGGTTTAGGATTTATGCTGCCTATCGTCATGTGGATGATCAATAGCGGAGAAAACGGAAATCCTACAGTGAACAGGCATGGAAAAAATATTGTAAACTTTATGATCAGTATGTTCCTTTATTCTATTGTTGCCGGTATTTTGTGTTTAGTGCTCATTGGTATTCCTATGCTTATTTGTTTAGGTATTGCCTGGTTTGTATTTATTATAATAGCTGCATTAAAAGCAAGAGATGGAGAGTGCTGGGACTATCCAATGGCTATTCCTTTCTTGAAATAAATAATATGATTGAAATAATTCCGGCCATCGATATTATAGACGGGAAATGCGTCAGACTTTCCAAAGGTGATTACGATAGTAAAAAAATTTACAACGAAAACCCTTTGGAAGTAGCCAGGATGTTTGAAGATCATGGCATTCGTCGTCTGCACCTGGTCGATTTGGATGGAGCTAAGGCGCATCGTATCATCAACTACAGGACATTGGAATATATCGCTAACCGGACTTCCCTGATCATCGATTTCGGAGGAGGCATCAAATCCGAAAGCGATATTGCAATTGCTTTTGAAAGTGGAGCAAAAATGATTACCGGAGGCAGTATTGCTATCAAAAATCCTGAAATATTTGAAAGTTGGATCCAAAAATTTGGTGCTGATTGTATCATTTTAGGCGCCGATTGCCGCGATAAAAAAATTGCAGTGACCGGCTGGACAGAAGATACCGCAGAAGAGATCATCCCCTTTATAGAAAAATGGAGGACTAAAGGAATTCATAAAGTTATCTGCACCGACATCAACAAAGATGGAATGTTGGGTGGTACTGCCATCGAACTGTACAACGAAATTTTGAAAACTGATCCCGGAGTAGAATTGATTGCCAGTGGAGGAGTGAGTTCTTTAAAAGATGTAGAATTGTTGCATAAAAACGGTATTCCCGGAGTAATTATCGGGAAAGCCATTTATGAAGGCAAAATTGAGTTAAAAGATTTATTGAAATTCCTATAAATACTGAAAGTGATGAAAAAATGAACGAATGAAATAAATTATTTTCATTTTTTCATTATTTATTTTTTTTCATTTTAATTAAAAAATATAGTGTTAGCAAAAAGAATCATCCCTTGTTTGGATATAAAAGACGGAACAACTGTCAAAGGCATTAATTTTGTCAACTTCCGGGATGCAGGTGATCCGGTAGAATTAGGAGCCCGATACAGCGAAGAAGGAGCCGATGAATTGGTTTACCTTGATATTACAGCCTCTCATGAAGGACGTAAAACATTTGTAGAACTGGTAAAACGAGTTGCCGCAAATATCGATATCCCTTTTACTGTAGGAGGAGGCATTTATGAACTTGCAGATGTGGAGCGTTTACTGAATGCCGGAGCGGACAAAGTTTCCATCAATTCGTCAGCCATACGCAATCCCGAATTAATTTCCCAAATTGCATCTCATTTTGGAAGCCAGGTTTGCGTAGTTGCCATTGATGCCAATTTGGAAAACGACCGTTGGATTTGTTATCTGAATGGCGGACGAGTCCCCGCCGACAAGGAATTATTTTCCTGGGCAAAAGAAGCCGAAAACCGGGGTGCGGGCGAAATCCTCTTCACCAGTATGACTCATGATGGAGTAAAAGCCGGTTATCCCAACGAGGCTTTAGCTACTTTGGCCTCCACATTGAGTATTCCTATAATAGCTTCCGGTGGAGCCGGCAACATGGCACACTTTAAAGACGCTTTTACCTTAGGAAAAGCAGATGCAGCTTTAGCAGCCAGCGTGTTTCATTTTGGCGAAATCGGGATCAAAGATTTGAAACAATATTTAAAGACAGAAGGAATAACAGTAAGATAAATGACGAATTGTAATAACTCAATATGACTCTCAATTTTGAAAAATCAGGCGGTTTGATTCCCGCCATCATTCAGGACGAAGAAACAAACAAAGTATTAATGCTCGGTTTTATGAATGCCGAAGCACTAACAAAAACCCAGGAAACAGGCAAAGTGACTTTCTATAGCAGAAGCAAACAACGCTTGTGGACCAAAGGAGAAGAAAGTGGCAATTTTCTGAATGTCGTCTCCATTTATAATGATTGCGACAATGACACGTTGCTGATCAAAGCCAATCCTGTCGGTCCGGTATGTCACACAGGCAGCGACACTTGTTTTAATGAAAAAAACGAAGAAAACATTCTGTTTCTAAAAACGTTACAAAATATAATAGAACAACGTCGGCAGGAAATGCCCGAAGGTTCCTATACGACTTCGCTCTTCAATCGCGGCATTGGCCGGATTGCACAAAAAGTAGGAGAAGAAGCGGTGGAAACCGTCATCGAAGCCATGACCGGCAATGACGAACGCTTGTTATATGAAGCATCTGACTTAATTTATCATTTATTAGTACTGCTTACTTATAAAGGATATCGAATTGAAGATCTTGCGGTAGAATTAAAAAAACGGCATAAATAAAGGATGGCTGCGAATTGCGAAATGAAGTTCAACAACAGTATTCGTAATTTGTAAATATAAATTCGTAATTCACAATTTGTTATGGATAAATTGATTAAATACGAGCACGTCGAAATCTGCAGAGAAGAAAATATCGTACTGCAAGATGTCAACTTCGAATTAGATAAAGGTGAATTCCTTTACATTATCGGGAAAGTCGGTTCCGGTAAAAGTAGCATTCTGAAGACGTTGTATTGTGAAATGCCGATTATTCACGGCAAAGGATATATTTTGGATTACGATTTAAAAAGGATAAAACGAAAAGAAATTCCTTTTTTAAGAAGAAAATTAGGCATTGTTTTTCAGGATTTTCAATTGCTTACCGACCGATCCGTTTACAAAAATCTGGAATTTGTACTGAAATCTACCGGATGGAAAGAAAAACATCAAATCAACGACCGTATCGAAGAAGTATTGATCGAAGTCGGTATGTTGAATAAAGGTTACAAAATGCCGCATGAACTTTCAGGCGGAGAACAGCAACGGATTGTTATTGCCAGAGCATTATTGAATTCGCCGAAACTGATTTTGGCAGATGAACCTACGGGAAACTTAGATCCTGACACTGGCAACCAGATCGTTCAGTTATTGCATAAGATTAAAGAAACCGGGACTGCAGTGATCATGACCACACACAATTATCAAGTGGTGCAAAATTTCCCTGCCCGAGTCAAAAAATGCGAAAACGGCAGTTTTGAAGATTTTGAATTGTAATTTATATCCTAATAAACATTAGCAATGAAAGTATTGAAATTTGGAGGCACTTCCATCGGTTCGGCAGCTCGTATGAAACAAGTTGCCGCTTTGGTTAGCAACGGAGAGAAGAAAATTGTAGTTGTTTCTGCTATGTCCGGGACAACAAATACACTGGAAGAAATATCCGAATATCTCTACAAAAAAAACCCGGACGGAGCCAATGAGATTATCAATCAATTAGAACAAAAATATCTCCAACATGTCCATGAACTGTATGAAACGAATGATTACAAACAAAAAGCTATTGAAATATTAGACCACCATTTCAGCTACATTCGTTCATACACCAAAGACTTGTTTACGCTTTTCGAAGAAAAAGTAATTTTAGCGCAAGGAGAATTGCTTTCTTCCAGTATGTTTAGCCTCTATTTGGAAGAACAGGGCAAATCGGTTGTACTGATTCCCGCCCTTGAATTTATGCGCACAGATAAAAATGCCGATCCCGACCCGATATACATCAAGGAAAAATTACACCTGCAAATGTCTCAATACTCCGGAGCTACTATTTATGTGACGCAAGGATATATTTGTCGCAATGCATACGGAGAAATCGACAACCTGTTGCGCGGCGGCAGCGACTATAGCGCGTCTTTGATCGGCGCTGCCATCGGAGCAGAGGAAATACAAATCTGGACAGATATTGATGGTATGCAAAACGGCGATCCGCGACTTGTGCAAGGGACAGCGCCTGTACGCCATTTACAATTTGAAGAAGCAGCAGAACTGGCCTATTTCGGAGCTAAAATTTTACACCCGACATGCATTCTTCCGGCTAAATTGAACAATATTCCGGTGCATTTACTCAATACAATGAATCCGGAAGCTCCGGGAACGTTGATTTCCAACCATCTCGAATGTAAAAAAATCAAATCGGTGGCAGCAAAAGATGGCATTATAGCCATTAAAGTCAAATCAGGTCGCATGTTGCTGGCGCATGGATTTTTACGTAAAGTATTTGAAATTTTCGAAAATTACCAGACAGCCATCGATATGGTTGCAACCTCTGAAGTCGGCGTTTCCATCACCATCGATAAAGCCAAACATTTATCTGAAATCATTGATGATTTGAAAAAATACGGCACCGTAACTGTCGATGAAAATATGACGATAATCTGTGTCGTTGGCGATTTGGATTGGAATAATATCGGTTTTGAAGCGCGTGCAGTGCAGGCATTGAAAGACATTCCGGTCAGAATGATTTCTTACGGAGGCAGCAATTACAATATTTCCTTTTTAGTAAAAACAGCGGATAAACAAAAAGCTTTACAGGCTTTAAATGATAATTTGTTTCAAAGTTAATACATTATCATTTTTCAAAGTTTTTTGGTCATTATCATCAGTTAACCTGCCATTTTAATATTTATCTTTGTCAAAAAATGCATTTCCTCCAATATTTTATTGTTTGGAAAATTTCTTTATTAACAAAAATCAATAATATAAGACCATGAAGAAAAACTATTTAGGAACAGCAGGAAGAGTTTATTTTAGCCTGTTTTTGTTAATGGCAGGATTAAGCGGAAATATTCTCCACGCCGCCACCATCGTCAACAATCTGAGAGTTGAATACCTGCGAAATCCGGTAGGAATAGACGCAGAAAAACCCCGGTTTAGCTGGCAAATAGAATCCGACGAACGAGGCGTCTTGCAAACCGCATACGAAATTACCGTAGCAAAAGACCAAGCCGGAGAGGATGTCGTTTGGAATTCAGGCCGGGTAAATTCCGGCAAATCTGTTCATATCTTATATGAAGGCGCCCCGTTAGAAGCCTCTACCCGTTATTATTGGAAAGTCAAGAGTTGGAATCAGAAAGATCAACAAATCACATCCGAAGAATTAGCTTTTTTCGAAACCGGACTTATGAATTCGGGATGGAACGACGCCCAATGGTTGAAAGCGACCACCAAGTCTATAGGACAAACTAATCCGGACGAAAATATTGACCCGGCAACCATTACAAAATATTCTATCACAATGGATTTTGAGATAGAACAATTGGTTGCAGGACCGATTTTCGCCGCCAAAGATGCCGGCAATTTTTTCATGTGGCAAATTAATCTTGAAAAAATGGAGGGAAAAACCTACCTTCGCCCTCATTCCTGGAAAAATGGGAATGCGGCATGCCATGCAGATGTGGATATTACAAACAAGATCAACTTACAAAGCAATACCGTTTATCATTTGCAGATTGATATTGAGGGTAATATAGCCAAAACCTACATCAACAATATCCTGGTAGATAGTCGGGAAAATCCGCTCGGAGGCGACTTTGGATACGGAAAAATCGGATTCCGGGAAGATAAAGGAGAAAAAGTCCCTCAAAAAGAGGAAAAAGCCTATTTCGACAATGTGCTAATTACTACAGAAATAAACAATCAAACCATCACTTTATTTGAAGAAGATTTCTCTGATCCGGCCGGTTCTTCTTTCAATAATGCTACCATAGAAAGCGGCCGCCTGCATGTCGTAGGAAGTCTGAATCAAACTGCTTACGCATGGCAAAAGTCGATAGCCCGGCATCACCCCCACTTCACCCTTGAAATGGATGTTACTTTAATAACTGATAATGCAGGAATTATTTTTTCCGCCAAAAACTCGGCCAATATGTATATGTGGGCTATCAATACGCACGATGACCCCAGTCCCATGATCCGCCGGCATGTTTTTACAGGCAACAATCCGGTTGCTTCCGACACTAAAATCGGCGCCCACTTCTCTAAAACCGATTTAATCGGGAAAGAACGTCACTTAAAGATTGAAGTACAAGACGGTATTATTAAAACATTTATCGACAATGTACTCGTTGATACATTTACAGATACTTACGAGCTATTAACTGCTACCGGAGGATGCATAGGTTTTAGATCGTACAAAGATAATAGTGTTAATGAAGTTGCGTATTACGATAATATTGTATTAACTACATACAAAAAAGGAGAAGGAGGAACTGAACAGCCTGTAGTTACCTTTTCCGAAAATTTTGAAAACGGAAACAATGCATTTGAAGATACCGAAACGATTGTCGTGAACGGCAATACAAAAATGAAGATGTTTTCCAAAAATGGAGACATGCGTGTGTTGGACGATTCCGCTCAGGGCATTCCCATGTTCCGTTCCGAATTCACCCTGAATCAAAACATCCGTTCTGCCAGAATATACAGTTCTGCTTTAGGAATATATGATCTGTTTATCAATGGAAAAAGAGTGGGAACTCCGGTTGGAGACAATATGATTTATGATGAATTAAAACCGGGATGGACTGATTACAAGAAAACGGTGTTTTATTCAACATACGATGTAACGAATTTACTTCAACAAGGAGCAAACGCCATAGGCGCTCATGTTTCACCGGGTTGGTGGCAAGGTAATATTGCACATGGCGAATACGGAGCGCACGACTTGGGATTCATTTCCAAATTAGTGGTTGAATACATGGACGGATCGATCGCTACGTTTGTATCAAACACCGAAACCTGGGCTTCTTCAACCGAAGGCCCTGTTCGAATGGGAGACATTTATAACGGGGAAAGTTATGACGCCCGGAAAGAAAGTGATTGGACAAAACCGGGATTCGACGACTCCCAATGGCGTCAAACTGCCATAAATCAGGCATTCAAAGGACAAGTCAAATCATTTACCGGTCCAACAGTACAAGTCAGACCCACCCTTCAACAAACACCTGTAAAGATTACTCAATATGAAGGAATTGTAAATACCGGATCGACCTATGGTATGATCAACATCAAAAACACCTATACTGCTCCCACAAAAATAAGTTTAAAGCAAGGACAAACGGTGATCTATGATCTGGGGCAAAACTTGGCCGGCTGGGTAAAATTTACAGTAAAAGGAAAAGCCGGCGCCAAAATGAAACTTCGTTTTGCTGAAATTCTGAACGACGAAGGACAATCGTCCAGAGGAGACGATGGCCCTGGCGGCAGTCTTTATACTATCAGCCTGCGCAGCGCCAAAGCGACTCTTTTTTACACATTAAAAGGAGATGCAAACGGCGAAACATTCAATCCCTCCATGACTTTCTTCGGATTCAGATATTGTGAAGTCACTGCAACCCAAGACATTGAACTTGAATCGTTGGTCGGCGAAGTGGTTGGTACAGTCAATGAAGAAGGATCGGTCCTAAGCACCAGCCATACTACAATCAATCAATTGTACAGTAATGTATTATGGGGACAACGGAGTAATTTTTTAAGCATACCGACCGACTGTCCGCAACGTGATGAACGGTTGGGCTGGACGGGCGATACTCAAATATTCTGTCGAGCCGCTTCATACAATGCTGATGTAGCCGCATTCTTCCATAAATGGATGGGCGATATGAGAGACAGTCAGCGCTCAGATGGCGCTTATCCCAGTGTGGCTCCTTTTACCTGGGGCGTTCCATTCGGTCAGGCCGCATGGGCAGATGCCGGCATCATTGTTCCCTGGACTGTCTATTTAATGTACGACGACAAAGGCATATTGGAAGAGAACTATGAATCTATGGAAAAATACATGGCTTTTTTGGCCAAACAAGCCGGTGGCGGATATAATTACAACGGAGCAGGAACCGACTATGGCGATTGGGTTGCATTCCAGTCAACAGACAAACGATACATCAGTGTATGTTATTATGCCTATGTCGCGATTCTGATGGAAAAAATTTCGAAAGCGTTGAGTATTTCCGAAAATGATAATTTCGATCAAAACGCAAAAAAATACCAGACGTTGTACCATAACATAAAGGCGGAATTCCAAAAACGTTACATCAATGCAAACGGCGGATTGAAACAAACAACTCAAACGGCCTATTTGTTGGCGCTTAAAATGAACTTATACCCTGACGAAGAGGTTAAAACCGCCTGGATCGCAGCCTTAAATCAAAAAATTGTCGGCAATGGTAACAGATTGAGTACCGGATTTGTAGGAACCGGCACGCTCAATCAAACATTGAGCGATGTAGGATTGACCGGTACGGCCTACAATTTATTATTGCAACGAAATAATCCTTCCTGGCTGTACAGTATTGATCAAGGCGCTACCACTATATGGGAACGTTGGGATTCCTATACTAAAGAAAAAGGCTTTCAGGATGTGAGTATGAACTCATTCAACCACTATTCTTATGGGGCTGTCTCCGAATGGATGTACCGTTACATGGCAGGGATTGAAGCCGACGAAAACTATCCGGGATTCAAGCAATTTATCCTGCAACCGTCGCCCGACTTCAGGACAATCCGACCCACAGGGCAAGAAGCGATTACGAAGGTTGAAGCTACTTACAAATCGTATTACGGAGACATCAAAAGTGCATGGATTACGAATGACGGAGAGGATGTAAAATATACGGTAACCATTCCGGCCAATACTACCGCCACGTTGATATTACCATTCAACAATAAAGATGCTGATGTATATGAAGGCGCAACCCCGGCAGATCAGGTAGAAGGTGTGATGTCTGTAGTGAAAGGCAAACAAAACATCACTTTGACGCTTCGATCCGGCACTTATTCTTTCAGAATAAAAGAAGGAGAAAAAGCATCCGTAAAAACGGTTTCCGACAATAACACCATCTCCTTATATCCTAATCCGGTTGACAATACATTGATGATTTCTACTGCCAACGAGGTGAATTATGTGGGTATTTTCAATCAGTCAGGAACATTGTTGTATGCTCAAGACCATGGCGATCCGGTACACATGCAGTCATTCCCTGCCGGATCTTATTTGGTTCGGGTGCGCACAAACGACCATTCGGAGATCATTAAAATTGTTAAAGAATAATTTGATTCTATGCAACCATATTATTTTTCAGCATTCGATATTGGCGCTGCCAGCAGAAAGTCTGTCTTGGGTGTAATGCAATACTTTATTGTCGGCCAAAGAAAACGGCTTACAATTTTACCCTATTGATTTTATTATTTCTTTCTGCTTTCTGAAAAATTCGATACGTTGTATTTCTCCTGTTTGGGAAATCATGGTAGAATATCTTTTCAACGACTCAATCCAGTTTTTTTGCATTTGACAAACTTTTGGATTGTTAAAACTTAATATATCTACAAAGTAAGAATATTGCAGCGAACATTCGAAATCGGGGGACTCGAGATGGGTATAGGATGCATCCAACCTGACATCCAACAAATAAATTGAGATTTCCATGCCGGAGCTGAATGTCCCGGTTGCTGCGATATTTTCCAGGTTATACAAACTTTCGAACAACTCTGTTTGGAGTTGCAACAACTCTGCTTTTGTTATTAATTGCCTGTAATAAAAATAGTTGATGTCTTCTACCATGGAGTGATAAATGTTACGTTCCAGAATCAATAGATTTCTTGGAATGGAAAGACACTTTTCTAACATATTCTGTTCTTTCTCCTTGATGTCTTGAGACGTAGTAAAATCGGAAAACCGAAATTCAGGATTTAATCCGAAAGCCAGATATGCTCTCTTATAATTCCGGAACAAAGTTAAAGTAGAGTAAGGCAAAATAAAATAATAAGGCAAGTGACCGACAGCACTGCGAATGGTGGATTGAGGATATTTCAGTAAATCATGGAATGCATCTGAAAGCACGCACAATCTCCTGGCATATTCTTCCACATACCTGGATGAAGAATGGAAAGTACTGATATCTGTAAAAGCCCATTTGTTTGTATCCAGAATCAAACTTTCCCCTACAATCTTGTCCAATGAAAAGCCAAGCCTCCGGGATAATTTTGCAACTTCTTCAAAAGTAAACATAATATCCCCCCGAAGCCTCCTGTAGGCAGCCTCTTTATTCAAAGAAAGCACATCTATTAAAACTGCGGCTAAGGTTTCGTTTTTTTGCAAATGAGTTCGCATTACACGAATTAATCTCTCAATTAGCTGATTATTCATAATTTTATTGGTTATAACGTAATGAGATATTCCATAATCATATTATAAAAACAAGCCGCAAGTTTAAATGTTTAAAATAATTGCAATGGAAATACAGGCACTGAAAAATAAAAGCAGTGCTTAGAGGAAAAATCCCGTTAAAACCTTTTTATGCTGAATAAATATCTATTGCGTCTTCGTCCCTGAAGTTTTGCTCTAACAAAAATTTTTCAGATTGATCGTGAAGACTAATTTCATTTAGTATAAAACTTCCATTTAACTGAAAATAACCATTATTATGAATAATCAATTGGTAAAAACCCGGAAGCCATTCCTTCATATCCACCATAATGTGCAATGAAGGAACAGTCAATATAGATAATCCATATACTTCTTCAGCATATTGATTATAGATTTTTATTTCAATATCATCATGGCTTTCATCAAAGAATTCTATATCCAACATTTGTTTTCTAATAAATGAAATATTTATTCTGAAACATTTGTTTTGACTATGCTCTTCTTGTATAATATATTGTTGATTCATATTTATCCATTCCTGCCTATGCATGGATTCAGAATCCTGATCTCTTTCCGGAATGAAGATATCAGAAAAGAAATCAATTATTTTATTTTTTACTTTCGTTATCATATCTAAAATAGTTATTTCTTTTACCTGATGAAAACCTGTTTTTGCCTGCACACCTACATCTGCACTACTCTTCGCCTGTTTTCAATATCGTTAACACACTATAATTCTGCAAATTACCATTTTCATCATAAGTCTCCGAACGAACAATCCCGGCGTTGACAGCATACCATTCCACTCCTTTATATACAGTCTTTTTCTTATTTTTTGTTATTGTAAAATTGAAAGTCACTTTTGCTGCATCAAATGTTCCGGCGGGCGTTGTTATCTTTTCATTTTTCTCATACCTTCGGCCAAACACATCAATATGTGCAAAAATCTTTTTATCTTTTTTAGACTGGATGGTAAATTGACCTCCGCTCATTTTAAAATTCCCACCGTTAAGATCTCCAAATGAATCCGGATAATCTAAAAAATCACCTACGAGTTCAGTATCTTTTTCCAACATTTTAATGGCATCAGGAGATAAAATCCTGTTTGTCATAGTCATATAAAAGATTCCGTCGTCGCATCTGGCATTCAAATTTCCACTATCAATCAAACGGCCCTTGCTGTTTGTTATTTTGAAAACAATCCCAATAGCACTTCCAGTCACAGGTTGATCCATGTTATTCACCTGATAGGTTGTTGTACTCAAAAGCGTACCTTTGGCATCATAATTCCTGGTGACCAGGACGGCGCCTTCATTTGAAGGAAAAAAATACATACAATCATCCTGTGCCATTAGCATACAAGACGAAATAATCAATATAAATACAAAAAATAACGTTTTCATAACTCTAAAAATTTATTGATTAATTTGATTATAAAACTCAAAATGCTTCCCCAATCCTGAAATAAAGTCCCCAATCATTTTTACCCAGCGCGGCATCTACTCCGATATTCATTTTATATCGTGGTAGCACCCTGTATCTCAATCCGACACCTCCGCCCGGCAATAATGGACTTGTATAACCGGGACTATGGGCGATTGCCAACCCGAAGAAGCCTACAGCCCCCCATTTCTTATAGAAGTTCCAACGGAGTTCCGATTGTACGGCATAAGTCTGGTCTCCACGAAACTCTCCCTGGGAGTAGCCCCGTATATCTTTATTTCCCACATAACTTTGCGCCACAAAAGGCACATCATTTCCCACTGCTGCATTCAATGCCAACCGGGAAGCCAATACCATATCATATCTTAGTGAATGATAATAATTGACAAACAAACCAAGCTTATTGAATGTACTGTCATTGGAAAGCCATGCCGGAAAATTTTTGTAGAAAAATACAGCCAGCAACCCTTTCGTTGGAAAATTCTGGTCATCTTTCGAATCATACATAGTGCTGGCGCCGATTGCATTTTGATAACTATTTGTATTTTCTGCGCTAAAATCAGGATCATCAAAAGTCAGATGAGACTTGTAGTATTGTCCGCTGATTCCTATATAAAACCGGTCATAGACACGCACTGCCTGATTGATAAAAAAGATCCCTCCGTGGGAGTTGTAAGGAACTTCTATCTGATCGGGACCCAACGTTTTGTATGTTTGAAAATTCGAATTAAAATAACCGCCTGCCAGCGTCAGCCGGAACCGGTCGTCTTTGAAAAACATCCGGGCATTAGCGAATGCCATCCAATCTTTCTTCGTTGTATAATCCCCGGTAATCGAAAATTGAGAAGCGGGGGTTTGCCTGTTTTTCTGATCCAGATAAAGCATCAACATCACAGTACCTCCGCCGCCAAATCCTCTCGAACGGTCGAAACACAAATCAGGAATAGCGGCAACCCCTGGTTTCCTATGCATCTTCAGCGTATCAGCATCTTCTGCAGAAACAGTAGAAATAGAAAAGATATACAGACAGAATAGGAAAACCCAGTGTTGTAATTGCTTCATATACCGATTTTTTTCTTTTAAACCACAATCTTATACCGTTAGTAACGATAAAACATCTTTTTTTTACATTTGGTTTTCATTTTACTGAGAAAAGAATCTATTATGAATCGACTTATTTTTATCACAGCTATAGTTTATTTGAACCGTATTTACAATTAACAGTGGGAATGTGTCATATTTTTATAATCATAAAAAACTACCGGAAAAAATTTTTACCTTTGTGCGCGTTAAATTCATGGGATACTTATAATCTGTCAAAAGGTATGCAAACAACATTTCCCGTAGAAAAATTCAAAGCAATAGAGACTCCATTTTATTATTACGATACGGAATTATTGCGCTCTACATTGCAGGAATTACTTCTCCGGTCATCTCAATATAACTATCACGTCCACTATGCGGTAAAGGCCAATGCCAACCCCCGCATCTTATCCATTATCCGTGAATTCGGCTTAGGCGCTGATTGTGTAAGCGGAGGAGAAATTCAAGCGGCGCTGGACGCGGGATTCACTCCCGATAAAATCGTTTTTGCCGGAGTCGGAAAAGCGGATTGGGAAATTAATCTCGGATTAGAGTACAATATTTTTTGTTTTAATGTAGAATCAATTCCCGAATTGCAGGTAATCAACGAATTGGCTGCCCAAAAAGGGAAAACAGCATCTGTCGCTCTGCGTATAAATCCCGAAGTCAAAGCGAATACACACCATCACATTTCTACAGGATTAA
This sequence comes from Bacteroidales bacterium, assembly GCA_031553835.1. Classification (GTDB taxonomy): domain Bacteria; phylum Bacteroidota; class Bacteroidia; order Bacteroidales; family Azobacteroidaceae; genus JAVBKX01. Next base: position 178,402 of record JAVBKX010000016.1, on the reverse strand, counting down.
AAGAAAATAAATTCGGAATCAATCTGGATCAATTAGATGGAGTATTGGACGCTTTGTCAGATATGAAACACATAAAACTGATCGGAATCCATTTTCATATCGGATCACAAATTACCGATTTATCAGCATTCAAAGCCCTTTGTTCCAGACTTCACGGCATTCAGGAACAACTATCCAAACGCCAATTATTAGTAGATCATATCAATTTCGGAGGCGGTTTGGGCATTGACTATGAGCACCCCGATCAACATTCTATACCGGATTTCAAGTCCTATTTTGAAATATTTCACACCTATTTTCAACCTCAGGGAAATCAGATCATCCATTTTGAACCGGGACGTTCGGTTGTCGGACAATGTGGTTCCCTGATATCCAAAGTATTATATGTAAAAGAAGGCAGTTACAAAAAATTTGTTGTCCTCGATGCCGGATTTACAGAATTAATCCGCCCGGCATTTTATGACGCTCATCATAAAATTGAAAATTTAACTTCAGCCGAAATCACGGAAACGTACGATGTGGTCGGCCCTATTTGCGAATCATCCGATTGTTTTGCTAAAGCAATCGATATTAACAAAACGAAACGGGGAGATCTTTATGCACTCCGTTCTGCCGGCGCTTATGGAGAAATCATGGCCTCTCAATATAATTGCAGGAAACTGCCGAAAGCCTATTTTTCAGACCTAATTTAGAGGAGAATGACATATTTTTATGATTACATTTACTACAATTGAAATTATATTATTATCAGGGATAGGTTTGTGCCTTTTAGTACAGCTGTTGTACTATCTTGTTTACTTTGCAAAACCTGTCCGCTACGGGAAAGCGGCATTAAAAGAAACAATTAATGCAGTAGAAACACAACCGGGAGTATCTGTCATTGTATGTACCAAAAATGAATCCGAAAACCTGAAACAATTCCTGCCGGCGCTGCTGACGCAGCATTATCCTCTATATGAAGTCATCGTAGTAAATGACGGCTCTACCGATGCCAGCGACGAAGTATTGGGCATGCTGGAAAATCAATACCCACATTTATATTGCACATACATTCCGGAACAAGCCAAATACCTGAGTCGTAAAAAACTGGCTATCACCATCGGATTAAAAGCAGCCAAATATCCTTGCCTGTTATTTACCGAACCCAATTGTATGCCCGTCAGTCAAAACTGGATTCAACTCATGGTACGGCATTTTGATGAACAAACCAACATCGTCTTAGGATTCAGCTCTTTTTCCAAAAGCGCCGGCTTCTGGAGTAAATATGCATCGTACGACAATCTTTTTTCCGGATTAAAATACTTGTCTTTAGCCTTATTCAAACAACCATACAAAGGTATCGGCCGCAACATGGCCTACAAAAAATCATTGTATTATAATAATAAAGGATTTTCCAAACACTTAAATTTATATCCGGGAGAAGATGATTTATTTATCAACCAATGCGCTGATAAAACCAATACAAAAGTGGAAATTTCTCCGGATGCCATTACCACAACCTACTGGGAAGATTTCCGGTATTGGAAAGAAATAAAACTGTGCGAAGCCACCACACAACGGCATTATCGCTTCGGCCCCATTGCTTTTTGGAAATTGGAAATATTTTCAAGGGTACTGTTTTACGGTTTCTTCGCCGCTTTAATCGCCTATGGATGGCCTGATTGGAAATTACCGACTATCGCCGGCACAGTTTATCTCATCCGGTTAAGCATTCAACTATGGGTAATACATCGCACTTCTGCTTTTTGGTCGATAGAAAAATTCCACTTTACTTTACCCTGGTTTGACTTTATCCAACCTATTGTCGATTTATATTTTCATATTTCAAGGGTTTTCAAAGGGAAAAAAGATTATACCTGGCGATAAACAAGCAAATATATCTTAAGTAATGATGAAGATGTATGCAACATCTCTTTGCTTCTGTTTGTTCTATAGGTAGCAAAATCGCCAAAAAAGATTAACTTTGCCGTAATGAAACAAAACGATGATATTTTCAGTGATTTTCAGAAATCCATTGAGGGCTTGAAAGGGAACTTTCATGTCTTGGATACCAGCGTGCCGGTCGAAAAGCAAATGGAATATTTTCGTTATTCCGAAGATGTCAAAAAGCAGGCAGGCAATGTGGAAGTCGAAGATCAGGTCAATGTACTCAATGATGTAGTAAGCGATGCTGAAAAAAAGAAATTTGCCATGGCGTTTCTTGCTACCACAGGAGACGTAAAAGCATACCGCGCCCTTGAAAAATATGCAGGCTCCCTGAATGACGCCCACGACCGGGATTTATATGATTGGTCGCGCCTCTCCTTGCTTCAGGCACAAATTATCTTAGAATCTGAATTTTCGGACGAAAAACAAGTATTTATATCCAGCGGATTAGGTGGAAAAGAACACCGGTTGCGTTTTTTTGCGTTTTTCAAAGCCAACCACCTCATACCATTTTCACCTTATCAAATCGAATTAATCGAAAAAGAAGTTCCTTTTGCTATCCGGAAATACGGAGGCGAAATCGAAGAGCTGACGGTAAGAGATACTTTTTTCTCCATTTTATTATTAATCGATCTGCAGATGGATATCAGAGGAATGCTTGAAAGTGCATTGAACGAATGCAATCAATATGGTAATTTCATAGATCGCAGCTTCGTCATTACCAATATGAAAAAATACAGTGACGAAGAAATTCTGAAAGAATTAAACAGAACAAATGAATAAAACTTTTTTTGTCCAGGCGCTGAAATATGGTATCGTCGGTGTCGGGAACACTTTGTTAACTTTAGGGATCATTTGGTTGATGCGGGATGTATTCGGAACTTCGCTCGTCTTGGCCAATATTATCGGATATGTGGCCGGTTTTATCAATAGTTTTGTATTAAATCGTTCCTGGACTTTTCAAAGTAAAGCTGATTGGCGTGTTGGATTTATCAAATTTTTTGCTGCCTTTGTCGTATGTTACCTGATTCAACTGGGATTCGTGCTCTTTATGGAGAAATACGCAGTTGTGATCCTTGGACGTTGCCTGCCGGCTTTGCTGGATCAATACGTTCCGCATTCGGAAGCTATTCATACGATTTTGGGTAATGTGGTATATACCGGCATAAACTTTATTTTGAATAAGTTTTTTACCTTTAGAAATAAGTGAGCTTATGAAATCGTTAACTGTCATCGTCCCCTGTTATAATGAAGAGGCTGTGATTGAGACTACTTACCAACGTCTCAAGACAGTATTGAGTAAGATGGAAAACCAGACTTATATGTTGTTTATTAACGATGGAAGTAAAGACAACACACGACAATTGCTCGAAACGATAGCTGGTCAGGATCCAACCGTTCAATTGATTCATTTTTCCAGAAATTTTGGACACCAACCGGCAGTAACCGCCGGCATCAATCATTGCACCACAGACCTTGCCGTCATTATCGACGCAGACTTGCAGGATCCACCGGAATTGATTCCAGATTTATTGGCCACCCGCCAAAAAGAAAAGGCCAGTGTGGTTTATTGTGTACGAAGAACCAGAGCCGGTGAAAGTCGATTTAAATCAATAACCGCCAAATGGTTTTACAGAACATTCAACCGCTTTTCCGAAATCGCTTTTCCATTGGATACAGGAGATTTTCGCCTGATCGACTCTGCGGTCATGAAAGAATTCAACCGGTTGAAAGAAAAAGGCAAATACATTCGAGGGCTCATTTCCTGGGTTGGATTCAAGCAAGTGCCATTTTATTACGAACGGGAAGCGCGTTTTGCCGGAGAAACAAAATATCCCTTGAGCAAAATGCTGAAGTTTGCATCCAAAGCATTATTGTATTTTTCTAAAAAACCTTTATTAGTGGCCACAAGTCTCGGATTCTTTAGTGTAGTCCTGGGCATTGTGTTGGCTTTATGGTATATCTTCGGTAAAATTTTCGGATACACGAATGCAGAATCCGGATTTACCTCCATCATGATCATTATCATTTTTTTCGGAGGAATACAATTGCTAACGATTGGAGTATTGGGACAATACATCGGGGTTTTATTTGACGAAGTCAAAGAACGACCGGAGTATATTATTGAAGAAACAAAAAATTTCCAATAACGCGTTTTCTTTTGGGGTTTTAACATACAATGCCATGCGCACCATAGATTTCGAAACAAAAAGAATGAGGTACGCCCTGTTTGTTCCCTTGGTATTGGTCATTTTACTATGGCTGATCTTGATATTAGAATGGGGAATGGATATGGATTTTCACGCCTTGGGTGTTTATCCAAGACGTTCGGAAGGATTGCTTGGCATCATTACCTCTCCATTAGTACACGCCAACGCCAAACATTTATTTTCCAACACCATATCTTTATTAGCATTGAGTTGGGGTTTATTCTACTTTTACACCGATCTGGGATATAAAATATTTCCCCTCCTTTGGTTATTATCGGGATTCATTACATGGAGCATTGGCCGCGAATCATGGCATATCGGCGCCAGCGGATTGATTTACTCACTGGCATTTTTCCTGTGCATCAGCGGCATCATTCGCAAATATATTCCATTGATGGCCATTTCGCTGATTGTTGTATTTTTATACGGAAGCATGGTTTGGAGTATTTTCCCTTTTGAAGGATTAATTCAGGAAAACATTTCCTGGGAAAGTCATTTGTCGGGAGCCATCAGCGGAATTACATGTGCTCTTATTTTCAGAAAATATGGGCCACAGAAGCCGGAGGAAGAAAATGAAAATGAAGAGGAAGAGGAAGAGGAAGAGAATGAAAATAATGAAGAGAATGAAAATAAACACATTACGCCTATTTGAGATGGGGTGTTTCAAAAATCAGGCGATCTTTGAAACACCTCAAGCATGTAGTTGAGAGATTACCTCTTGACGATTTTCCCTTCAATATAAGCAATTTCTCCTTTTACACGTTTAGTCCCCTGGTATGTAGAATGAGTAACTACTAACCAGACCGTAGTGTTATCTTTCAGAAAAAGAGAATTATAATACACCCCTTCATTCGCAGGGGGTATCCCTACCGGATATCGTCCACTTCCAAAATTTTTACCATCACTATCCCCTACCAACACATAAGGATATGAAGTCTGCCATACACTGCGACCATTTACATGAGCAGCGACTACAATCTCCCCTGTAGGCAATTGAATCATATAGGGACCGCCTCCATGGGCGCCCATAGGTACTTTCCATCGATAATTGCTATTGTTGCCATTCCATGGAGTAGCATCCCATTCTCCGGCCAAATCCCGTTTAACAATGGAAGGAGAACCATAGCCCTGATCATTCACAATTTCGATAGAAAATAGAATACCTTTATTTCCCTGCATCACGACTGCCGAAGGCATTCCATCCCTCCGGTTAGGAGAATAAGCCGCCCGTTTCCAGGATGTCCAGGTTAAGCCGTTATCAGTAGAACGCGAATATAAAATTTCCTGCAGCACCGGATCAGGTCGTGGATTCATCGCCCACCATTGAGCTTCACTCGACACATAAAGCTCCAGCTCACCATTCGGAAGCTGTACAATCATTGGCTCCCAGGTACGCCCACGACCTACAATAACCGGATCGCCCCAGGTTTCCCCATTATCTTTCGAAATCATCACCATGACATGGCAATTATTATTCGTTTCCGGGTTACCATTAGCGGTAAAAGACATCACAATCCAACCATTTTGGAGTTTGATCATTTCCGGATTGGTAAAACGCCAATACCGTTGTCCCATGGCAGAAGTTTCTTTATCCAACAATTTGACGGGGGATGTCCAGGTCTGCCCATTATCAAAACTTTTTTGCAGATAAATATTAATCCAATAATCATTGTCATTGCCTCCATGATAGGAACACAGCAACGTATCACTACCTACCCTGATGATTCTTGGATATTCAGCCTGTAAACCTTCGGGAGAAATCCGGCGAAGGGTCTTCTTCGTATCCCAGGAAATAATATTAGCTATAGATTTTTTTCCGGTTTCCACCGGCTCTCCACTATAGTCCGACAAGGTTTTCACCTGCTTGGTAATTATTTGCTTTTCTCCATCAATCGTAGCTTCTACAGACAGTGTATATTCTTTTCCTGCTGTCAAATTTTTGATCGCATCGGTCTGATAATAATATCCGGAAGTTAATTTTTTCACATTGATTGTTTTAGCCTCAAATTCATCCGATTCAATTTTGACTACAGGAGACGGATTTCCCATAGCTGCTGTATATCCGGGCAATTCAAACCGGGCCGTTATCTCTTTTTGGGTAATATTCCAATCTTCACTCGTCCATTTAACACCCGGCAAAGTGTTTACAACGCGGGATGATCCGACAATAAGAGATCCGTCAGCTGTTTTAAAATAAACAGACATCCGATAGGTAGTTTTCGGTTCCAATCCGTCACATGTCAGCAAAAATGTATCACCTGCAGGAAGCGGTTGAGCTGATAATGACCGGTACATAACATCATAACTGCGAGTATTCAGATCCGAAGAATTAAAACAAAAGCCATATTCGACAATAGTGGCTCCTTTAAGATCAACATTGGTCAACTCTAAAGTCGCACTATTGGAGGTAACTTTTTCCAAAGCGACAGAAAAACTAACCATTTTTACTTCTCTTTCGATCATCACCGGAGGACATTCGGGTTGAGTTTCTATTTTCGCCCGGTACAGAGCATCTCCAGAGATTCTGAACACATAAGAAGGCGAAGTGGCTCCGGCAACATCCGTCCAGGTATTACCATTGTCCTTAGATATTTGCCATTGTATTGTACCATAATTTTTAGCAGTCCAACCTATTTCCAGGTTAACATTAGCATTATTCCTCGCATAACTTATCACCTTTTGCGCCCGGGTCGATTCGCAGTAACCAGCTATTAATAAGAGGAAAGCTGTAATATATATTTTGTTCGTCTGTAACTGTTTCATTTTTTTAATACAACAGGTTTAGTAATTATACGGTTATCAAACTGAATAACAAGATAATACATTCCATCCGGCAAGTGCTTCATGTCTATTTCGCATTGGAGCGGATTACCCGTTACTTTTTTCTCGCAGGGATATACTTCTCCATTGGCAGAAATAACAGACAAATTCCGGATTGCTTCCATTTGGGATGATGCCAAATAAACGATTCCAGGGGTAGGATTCGGATAAAGAGCCAATAAATCAGCTTCAACAGATTGAACAGGAGATCCTTCCGAAACATTATACTGCGCCGTACACACACAATCATTCTTATCGCTTACTTCAAGGATATAAACTCCGGAAGCGCTCACCTGAAGAATCGGGGATTCCGACAATTCCTGATCCCCGGTTTTCCATACATAAGAATATGGACTACTACCGCCCGATACTGTGATATCAGATCCTAACTCCATCAAGGGATTTCCTTGCAGATTCACTAAAACGGATTTTGGACTTACCTGAAACAGTGCAGGCTGTTCGAATGCTATTTTGATGGTCGTTTGAGCATGGGTATTCCACATCCCAATCAATAAAGCAGTTACAACGACACAATGTTTAATCGACATACTATAATAAAGTGAAAAATAATACCTTGACTTATCTACAGCTACACCCAAACAAAGGTAAACATAAATTGGCTTATCTAACAATAATTTGTTGAACATGTTTGCCTGACTTTATAACATATACACCGGGGCATAAGAAAGACACATCAACCATTTTTTGTATTCCCCCTTCAAACGAATGCCTAAGACGTCCGTACAAGTCATATATTTCAATTGTTTTTTCTTCCGAATCGATCCTAAACCATCCGTCAACAACTGGATTGGGATATATTACAAAAGGAAAGTTCTGAATAGAGTTGGTACCTATCGTACTAATTAACTTGAGAATAACATTTCTTAAGTTAATTATATTATAAAATCCGGATACCACCTTTCGGGTGATGTTCAGGTTATATACACCTTCTTTGGTTATATGTATTTGAATATCCGGATAGTCCTGCATGATGTAAGTTTTCATATTTCTTGCCGTTTTCAAATAACTTCCCGTATAAACTTTATTGTTTATCTTAAAATAAATTTCACCGTCGTCATAAGCGGAATATTCGGTTTGAATAGAATAAACGCCGGGAGTCAGATAAACTTGAAAATCAACCTTGCAATCTTCGCGTGTCCAACCGATTATTGCGTATGGAATCTCATCTTTTTTCAACATAGATGTTGTTTTTGCCTGAAAAGGCGTTAAATGAACAGCACCTTCTCGCAAGGCGGAAACACGCTCTTGTTCAGGTTGTTTAGCAAATGACAAATCAATCGTCGTATAATAAGGATCCGGAGATATATTCTCTGGCAAGTAAAGAGCTAAACCCGAAGCTGTTTTTTTGACTATTATTTCTTCCTTATTATCAAATAAAACACATGATTGGGGTAATTCGGTTACTCCATCCAAATACACGACCCCATCATCCCAGTATTTTTGGGATATATGAAGATACCAATGAAATTTGCCGTCGAGATTGTTTTTTTGAGTAACATATCCGTATTCAAAAGGATTCAATAAGTCATTTTTTACAGTTCCATAAATAGTTTCTTTATATTTCGCCATCCATTCTCCGACTTCTTTTAATACATTAACTGCAGGCTCCGGAATTACACCGTGTTTGTCGGGACCCACATTCAGCAGAAAATTTCCTCCTTTACTTGCAATTTCAAGTAGTCGGCCTACGGTGTATAGTGAAGTCCTCCATGCAGTCGGATACTCATATCCCCACGATGTACTCAATGAAGCGCAGGCTTCCCAATCGGTGCCATCGGAATATCCGTTATACGGGATATTTGGAGTATCTGTTTCCGGAGTAATAAAATCTGATTCCGGAAAATTAAGAACCAGGCGGTCATTGATGATAATTTTGTCTCCGACTTTAGAGGATAATAGTGCTTGAAATATATCTTGACTGATTGACATGTTTGTATTACTGACATAGTGGCTGTCAAACCAAAATATATCGAAATCATACTTCGCAGTTAATTCCTGGATATGAGGAATAACGATGGAATTGACATATCGTTTGACTTGATCAATGGGATACAGTTCGTTGTTTAATTCGGGCACGGGTCCCATGCCCCCTTCTTGCATCCAATCCCTGTTTTGGGAATAATAGAATCCGACTTTCAATCCGGCCTTTTTAGCCTCGGCAACCAATTCTTTAATTAAATCCTTTTTTGCCGCAGAAGCATCGGTAGAGTTCCAATCGGTAACTTTCGTTTCAAATAAGCAAAAACCATCGTGATGTTTAGTGGTAATAACAATATATTTCATCCCGGCATTTTTGGCCATATCCACCCATTCTTTAGGATTATAATCTTTAGCATCAAACCAATCTGCCGCTTTCTTATATTCCTCTCTCGGTATTTTGGCAAAACTCATGATCCATTCCGAAGGATAACCACTGTTAGGCATTTCATACGAAACCGTTTCTCCGGTAATATCCTGTCCATGATAAACATTTCCATATACGGCATAAACACCCCAATGAATAAACATGCCGAAACGAGCTTCTCTCCACCATTGCATACGTTGACCCTTGTCTATACGGACAATCGCTGTCTGTTGACCGGAATTATTTATTGTCGCATGGGATTGAAAAGTAAAAAATAGATTTTTCAACAAAAGAAGTACAAAAACATAAGTCGTAACTTTCATACAATATTTATTTTAATCGAGCTTATAAATAAGTATTTACAAAAGTACAACATTTGTATCATATACAAGCGGAAAAACTGTTTAGAAACTTTTTAAATAACTTCCGGCCGGCCGTGATAAAATCAAACCGGTTGACTAAAATCGCCAATGGGATGATTCATAAGCTCATTTTATTTCTAAAACGATGTGTAAGAAAATTTATTGTTTAAAAGCTAATATAGATGTGTTTTCCCTGTAATTTTCAGTCATTTATTTTTAGTTCTGAGTTATTTCTTATACCTTTGCACCCGTTTTTATTAACAACATAATGTCTAACTTATTAATTAACACGATTGATTAACAAACATGAGTGAAGAACTTAAAACAACAGCGCCCGCATCTGCCGGTTTTGACTGGGATGCTTACGAAAAAGGTGAGTCTTATGGCAACATGAGCAAAGAAGATCTTGCCAGGACTTACGAACAAACATTAAACAAAATCAACGACAGCGAAGTGGTAATGGGACGTGTTACCGCACTAAACAAACGCGAGGTCGTTGTAAACATCGGTTATAAATCCGATGGTGTGGTTTCTATGAACGAATTCCGCTACAACCCTGACTTAAAAGTAGGAGATGAAGTGGAAGTTTATATCGAAAGCCAAGAAGATAAAAAAGGACAATTGATCCTTTCGCACAAAAAAGCACGCGCTACCCGTTCCTGGGATCGTGTAAACGAAGCGCTTGAAAAAGATGAAATCGTAAAAGGTTACGTTAAATGCCGTACAAAAGGCGGTATGATTGTCGATGTATTCGGTATCGAAGCCTTCCTGCCCGGTTCTCAAATCGACGTGAAACCGATTCGCGACTACGATGTATTTGTTGACAAAACAATGGAATTCAAAGTGGTGAAAATCAACCAGGAATTCAAAAACGTTGTTGTTTCTCACAAAGCACTGATCGAAGCAGAACTCGAACAACAAAAGAAAGATATCATCTCCAAACTGGAAAAAGGACAAGTACTCGAAGGTGTGGTCAAAAACATTACTTCTTACGGTGTATTCATCGACCTGGGTGGCGTAGATGGTTTGATTCACATCACAGACCTTTCCTGGGGACGTGTTACTCATCCGGAAGAAGTCGTAAAATTAGACGAAAAAATCAATGTGGTTATCCTTGATTTCGATGATGAAAAGAAACGGATTGCCCTTGGTTTGAAACAATTGACTCCTCATCCATGGGACGCTTTGGATCCGAATTTGAAAGTAGGCGACAAAGTAAAAGGAAAAGTAGTAGTAATGGCCGATTATGGTGCATTCATCGAAATCGCTGCGGGCGTAGAAGGATTGATCCACGTATCGGAAATGAGCTGGACGCAACATTTGAGAAGCGCTCAGGACTTTATGAAAGTAGGCGACGAAGTGGAAGCTGTTGTATTGACACTCGACCGTGACGAACGTAAAATGTCATTGGGTATCAAACAATTGAAAGCAGATCCATGGGAAAATGTAGAAACCAAATATGCCATCGGCAGTCAACACACTGCTAAAGTACGCAACTTCACCAATTTCGGAGTATTTGTTGAAATAGAAGAAGGAGTTGAAGGTTTGATTCACATTTCCGATCTTTCCTGGACGAAAAAAATCAAACACCCAAGCGAATTTACTTCCATCGGCGCCGACATCGAAGTCAAAGTATTGGAAATCGACAAAGACAACCGCCGTTTAAGTTTGGGACACAAACAATTGGAAGAAAATCCATGGGATGTTTTCGAAACGATTTTCACTGTTGGTTCCATCCACGAAGGCACCATTATCGAATTGCTGGATAAAGGCGCTGTCATTTCTTTGCCTTACGGCGTAGAAGGATTCGCCACTCCGAAACATTTGGTAAAAGAAGACGGTTCTGCTGCTCAACTGGATGAAAAAATGATGTTCAAAGTAATCGAATTCAACAAAGATTCTAAACGCATCATTCTTTCTCACAGTCGTATCTTTGAAGATGAGCAACGCGCTGAAGCTAAAAAAGAAGCTGCAGCTAATGCTACCGCCGAAGGAGGAGAAAAGAAAGCTAAAAAATCGAAAAAAGCAGCTTCAGAAACTCAAACTATTACCCAAACAATGGAAAAAACCACCTTGGGAGACATTGAAGAACTGGCCGCTTTAAAAGATAAGCTGGAAGGAAAATAAAATCAGTTGTTGTTAAATTAAGAAACTGCGTTGAAGTAATTTCAGCGCAGTTTTTTTGTAATAGAACATTCAAATAATATAGAACGTACCCATAAACAAGCCATCAATGGAATAAATGCAGCATTATAATACTGAGTAAGGAAAAACGCACCGGTCATCAAAAAAGTCAATAGCACTACATTTATAATATGATATACTACAATAACCTTTCCTTGAGGTCTTACCAACATAAACACAACTACCAATAAGTGGAAGGGTTGAATCCACAATAACATCCAATCCATCAAAAGATACCAATGCGCTAATCCCAATTTAAAAATGTAAAATGCGATTCCAAATAATCCGGCAGTACCAAACAAAATAAAGTCCAACCATTTGTAAGAAGCATTTTTCTTCCATTCTATAACAGAAAGTATCAATACGATCACTAACAGAATAAGGCTGCATAATAAGGGGGTAAAAAAACAATTGTCCTTTTCTTCATCCGCATTAACGCCTTGAATTAAAACCTCAGATGTTGCAAATAATGGCCTGCGTTCACCATTATTATCAAGAACATAAGAGAGGTTCCAGGCCTTTTCCAATTCCTGGGGAATATAAAGGCTCTTGAATAGAGGGGCTACTGCATCTACATTCCGGCCTGATATTAAGTCTAAGAAAAAATTAAACCAGGGATAGGATAATGCATATTGCGCATTGATCTGCCGATAAGTTTGATGACCTAAATAATCAGGTAAAACAATTTCTTTGCCGATATTATTTGTTATTAAATCACGCGGAAAAGTAGTACAATTCCGGAAGAAAAAATCAAATATATATTTTCTGTTTTCTTCTTTTGCATTATTAATCAGTCCATGCCAAATGTAATTTTTTTCTTCCTGTGATAAATTAAATACATGTTCAATCAATCTCCTGTTTTCTTTTTGTGTAGCATCCAAAAAATCATCGAAAGGAGCAACCCACATTTCACATTGTAAAACACCTCTAAATACTCTGGTTAATGTTGTAAAGCCGGATATCGATTGATCAAACATTCCATAATTGAAAACGTGATCAATATCCGCCTCAGGATCATGAACTCTTAATGCAGTATGTCCAAACGAAGATACAAGATTTTCGGACATGGGTGATGCTGTCAATAAAGATATGGTCGCAGTCTCACTCAAATTATGCGCTGCGATATATGAAGAAAATAGAAACGAAATGAAGCTACACAGCAAGAATTTAATCAGTCGCATCTGCCTTATTATTAAATCAAACTATTTTTTCACAAATTTAGTTGAATAAGATTGATTATCAATGATCGCTCGCAATAAATAAACGCCTTTTGAGAAATGAGAAACAGGGATGGTGGAATCTGAATTGCCAGAATAAACCAACTTGCCGGATACATGGTATATTTTCACCTCTTGTAGCGTTCCATGAGACAGATTTAATTTCAAAACCTCAGACACCGGATTGGGATATATTTGCAGCGATTCCGCAGGAAACGAATCAACCGGCTCTTTTATAGATGACAAGGGACTTGAATCATAATCCCCATATTGTTTTAGTACGACTTCAAAATCAGCATTGCCTACAAGCGATTCTTTGAATTCGATTTCAATATGCTTACTTTCATTCGGCATTAAAGTGAAATAATTGTCGTTCATAAAAACAGGCAATATCCGTTTTTCGGTTTCTTTATTAATTACATTCAACCGATTCCCAAAAGCCACAGTGGAAGAATGATTGGTTACAACACAGGAAATGTGGCATTTACCATGCTCTCTTTTTTGTGTTTCTGCCACACTCACATCTGCCAAAGGAAGCGTATTCAATGCCTGGTAATTGTATTGATTCATATTTCTCCAATAGAAATTATCCGAGACAAGATTTCCTGCATTATCACTTAATTCCAAATGAATAAAATTGACATCCGATAATTGGACGTTATTGCCCGGTTCACTATTTCCGGCAGCAGGATATACTATGAATTCATAAAATGAATAACCCCACATGGTTCCCCTCTCTATGCCTTGAAATTTCACATAGCGAGTGCTGACCGGTTCAAATGAGATAACTTCCGTGCCACCTTTACCATTTTCCTGAATAAAAACCGTAGTCCAATTAATAGCATCATCCGATACCTGAATCATGAACTTGCGTCCGTAGGCGCCTTCCCAATGAATCTTCACTTTATTTATTTCGGCAGGAGTTTCCAAATCGACATAAAACCAAGCGTCATTCTGGTATCCGCTACCCCAGCGGCTTGACAGACTACCATCGACTGCCCGGGAAGGAATTCCTTCGCCATCATTGGCATTGGGAGATGCAATAACCGGTTTATTCAATGCCAAATTCTGTTCTGTAGCATCTGCCAAAACAAAAGCTTCTGTGGCGGTATTGGATAACGATTGAATTCTTTTTTCCTTACCAAGAGGCTCATACACTTCGCCTTTCAGATTATATACTGTCGCTTTTGCTTTCAGGTCGGAATAATCATTCAAGGTCGTATTAATGACTTTGACAGAATTGTCGGAATAACTCCATTGTATATGCAAGGGTTCGCAGGCTTTTTTGGCTCCCCAATAAGCGCCTGTCGCATCATAATAGTAATCATATGTTTGCCACACAAAAGAAGGATAGGCCGACTGGCTCATCCAAATCAGCACTCCGGTAGCATTATCCCACATATTATCGCTCCATCCTTCAAAGATGGCTTTCATTACTTCCAGGTTAAGGTATTGGGATTTCTCGCAAAATTCATCAATTTCTTTTGCCGTTCCATAATTTTCATTCACGGTATTCAAGTAAGTATCGGTTCCGGCAGTTTGAGCCTGATTACCAAAATAATGTTTATTCCACATCTCGTTTCCGGCCGGCCACCAACTATCTTGTGGCATAAATTCACGGAAACTTTCAAAGGTGGTGAAAGTCGCAGTACCGATTTCCGTACGAAGCGCCCATGTTCCGGCTCCATTCCAGTCTCCGCCTCCATTACCCGGTCCGGAAAAATAGGTCGAGGGATGTTGATTGACCCACCAACCGCTGCCCGACAAACCACCTCCAGCATTAGAAGATGTTTGATAATGACGGTCGTTCCCATCATAGTTTCTCACGGCTTCCTTTAGTGCCAAGTCCAGTCCTTCCCCTTTTTTCCCTCCGGGAACACCTTCATTGGATCCACACCAGACAGCAATACAGGCATGGTTGCGCAAGCGTTTAATTTTATCAATAGCATTGCTCATAAAAATGTCCTGATCTGGAGCAAAAAGGCTGCCATGAAACCAAAAATCATCCCAAACCATTATCCCATATTGGTCACAGTAGTCATAGAATTCGTCGTCAGTAACACAACCTGTCCATAAGCGGATCATATTGAAATTCATATCGGCATGTAACTTGATGCGGGTTTCATATTCTTCTCCTCTGCTGCGTTGCAAATATTCCGTCATTCCCCAATTTCCTCCACGCATCAACACTTTAGAATGGTTCACATACAAAGTAAACGCGCCATTCTCTGTCTTACAATCAAATCTTCGAATTCCAAAGGAAACCGTCTGACGATCTGAAATTTTATCATCTATTACCAATTCCAGGTTACAAGCATAAAGATTTGGTTTTCCGTATCCATTCGGCCACCACAATAGAGGATTATCAATTGTCAATTGATTAAATTCGTCTTTATTCATCCTGACTGTTTCAGACATATTTGCTCCGATAGAAACAGTTTTTGAGATCCTGATATTTCCAGGCATAATAGTACCGTTCAATGTTCCGCTAATTGGTTCGTTCCCGGTATTTTTAACAACCATCTCTATATTGACATGAGCCTGATTGATATCCGGCAAATCGGAACGTATCCAGACGTCTTCCAATACAACCGAACCGGTGGTAGTCAGATATACATCGTTTGTAATGCCACAATTTAAGCCAGGCACATAAGGCATCCAATCCCAACCAGCACTGGCCATAAAGGAAGGCATGGCAAAATTAGCCCAAGTATCTAATTGCCAGGCAGGTTCTCGCTTCAACCTAACATCCGGAACATCGATTTTAACTAATAAAACGTTTTTACCGTTTTTGATTTTATCGGTAACATCATATTTGGAACGAAGCATAAACCCTTTTACAGTCCCTAATTCTTCTCCATTCAAAAAAAAGAATCCTTCTTTATTGACTCCTTTGAAATTCAACCAAAGTTTGCCTTGATTAAAACCTGCAGGAATTTCGAATTCCGTTCGGTACCAAAAGGCTTTGTTATATTTTGCTTCATCAACCTGATAAATATTGTCACCAAAATCAGGATCTTTTTCTAATCCTGCATTCACATAGTCCACAAAGAATGTTCCGGGAACCGTTGCCGAAATCCACCCGGACATATCAAAACCAGGCACAGACAAATCCGGTACAGGTACTGTAACCTGATCGACTGGAAATACTTTCCAAACCGTCCCATTCGCTGTAATGAGAGAATGAGACGATTGAGAATAAATTGGCACAGAAAATAATATAATGGAAAAGAGAACAAATATCTTTTTTGGCATAGTAGTTATCGGAATACGGATGACTTACAATTTTATTACTTTATGGCTATAAGAAGCCATATCCGTATATATTTTAAAAGTATAAATTCCTTTACCCAAATCAGACGAATCAATAGAAACTTGATTTTTATCGTATATATTATCCCGGATTATTCTTCCAGTAAGATCTATAATAAGAATTCGCATTATTATTTCGAAGCCTTTTGTTTGAAGGGTTACAAATTCCGAAACCGGATTAGGATAAACAACGACATTAGGGTGATTTTCAGTCGTTTCCGAAACGGACAAAAGTTGTTCAAAATCCCGTAATTTCCACAATCCTCCGGATTGACCATAATCAGTATTTTGCCATACTTTTGCCCCTTCATTCACAAAACCATCCAACACTTCCAATAGCATGTCGCTTGCTTTATTAATGATCCTGACAAGACCATTCCCGGCATCCTGAACAATGAACTTTTGACTATCATAATAAGTGCCGACAGGTAGATTTGTATTGGCATACAATTTCCATTCGGACAATTGCAGCAGATTCCCTAAAGCACAAGTCATATTTAGCTTATAATAAGCATAAGCAATATTATTATCTATCATAAACGACTGTTCTTCAAATCGTTGTGAAAAGCTGACATCAGATTGAGTATCTAATGTAACCCAGATTTCGCCATCATTGGAACCCATCAGCGTCCAACTCTTCGGATCGCGCACCGGTGCATCATTGGCGGAAGTCAGGCTATATCTACTTAAGACGCATGCATCAACGGCTTTAAACTGTACCCAAGCGCTATTATGGAAAGTCAAAAATTTAGTCTTTACATTCTTATCTGCCAGATTTGTGATCCCTTCACCCGAAGGAGAATCCGAATATTGAGCTGAAATTTCACCTCCCAGTACAGTAATGTCAGATTCTTTTCCATCCCATTGTTCTACATAAGTCATTGCTTCCACACTTTGATCCACAATATTCAATGGTTTTTCGCTTCCCGCAATAATGGTATAATATCCATTACCTATATATTTGAGTTCAAATTTTTGAGCATTATTGCCGGTAAACACCTGCTGTGTAAGCAATGCGTTATTTATAGTACTATACCCCTGGATACCCATATACAATCCGCTCTGTTGGTTTTGGATGGCATACGTTCCATCTAAGCCTTCCACACCCTTACGACGAATAATCAATGAACTTGTCTGATCATCAAAATTTTCATTTTCCAAATTGCTTATTCCGGTTTCAAACAGTTTCATATTTCCCTGGAAATTATCATCTGTATAGAGCTCTATGATATATCCCGGATCCAACACAAATGAAGACAATGACTTGGGTTCAAAGCCCAAACCGATTAAATTGGCTGATGTATATTCTCCGGCATTCAGGCCGGTCGCATTTGCAGAATAATCAGCGGCGGCATATAATTTACAAACACCTGTCAAACAATGCTCTAAATCAGTATTTCCTCCTACACAAGCACCACATTCATCAAAATATGCATCACCATTTTCTACACCTGCGCAATCCTTTTTATTTGTTGTATAAGGGGACAATGCCAATAAATCGACCTGTATATAACGGGGACGATACCAGTATTTATCGACATACAACTGATTTTCGCAGTCTTTACAGAAGAAAAGACAACCGTGATAATTGGCTGACATAGAGATAGAATATTTGCCATTAGGCAACTGTCCGTGAAAATTAGGCATGTAATACCAATAATTAGCACTCCGGTCTCCGATGCCTACTAAGGTTTCATGCTCCCAAGGACCTTCGGGTGAAGGAGCAAAACGAACATACACTTCCGGACTCATCACCGGCATGGAGAGTTGAACATAATTGTTTTCTCCTAATTTCATAACGGCATCAGCACCTCTCGGAGATACTTCGACTGCTGTTGTATTATCAGGATTCCAGGCATTTCCATCCCAAAATCTCCAAGTACCTTTCTTACCATTCATATCTCCCAATTCAGCGCGGGCTGCGTACATTGTCCGGGTCCAACCAGAGCCTCCATTGGCATATAAATAGATCGTATTATCCTCAACAAAGAATTTTTCGTATTTCCGGCAAAATGATTCCTGCTCTTCTATTCCGATAAATTCAAGTTCTGGATAAGTAAATTTTCCAAGATAAGAACGATCTTTTCCATATACCTCAATGAGGTAAACTTTTACCTGACCATCTTCGATTAATGCATCTCCTACCCAAAAAACGTTTTTCACACCACTGGAAGAATTTCCTGCCGTGTTATAAACAACATCTTCATCAGGGATTCTGAAATAAGTCCATTGACCTCCCTGATTGGTAATCGGTAAGCTGTGAAGAGAACCATCTACGTTTTGAATCACAACAGCATTCCGGGTAAAAGTTCCTCCGGGAAAGACATTGGTTCCGGTAAGATTTTTACCATAAAACGAGTCATTAAAGAACCACATTCTTCTTCCATCAGGCAAATCGAAAGACACGTCATTATCTCCTGCTGTCCAGCTTTGATTATTTTCATTGGGAACCTGATTATAGTTCCAAAGATATGTATTGTACACATCATGATGCATATTATTGGATTGATCCACTAATACAAGGCCGTCCAAATAATAGGTAACTCCGGGGTGGGATGTAATATAACAATCGTTGGGATTGTTCGATTTTTCATAAGTCGTACTGCTACGAAAATAGAAAGTAATTACCAATTCCTTTTTATCATTAGCTTTATCTATTTTAAGAGGATAATGAAAAGCGACCATCTCCCCTTTACTGTCTCCGTTTCCTGCGCGCATTTCATATAAAACACCTCTTTGTTCGCTACCCTCAATCTCAACATAAAGCCTGGCATTTTCCGGTCCGCGTGCCCAAAATTGCAACAGATAAAGGGAATCAGCCCCTACAGCAACACGTGTTCTGGCATATATAGAGGTTGGACTATCCACTGAATTGACATCCACTTTCAATCCGACATTTCCGCCATCATATATTTGACTTCCTTCTGACAATGAAAATGCAGCATCCGAATTTTCACTGATATAATATTCCCAATCCAGGTTCAGTCCATATTCAAAACTGCCATTTCTCAGATA
The DNA here is from genome assembly GCA_031553835.1 of Bacteroidales bacterium. GTDB lineage: Bacteria > Bacteroidota > Bacteroidia > Bacteroidales > Azobacteroidaceae > JAVBKX01. Next base: position 158,991 of record JAVBKX010000016.1, on the reverse strand, counting down.
ATTGAAGGTTTGTTCTTTAATATTTGCATATACAAAAGAATAATACAACAGGGTAAATACTAATAAAAAGATAATTTTTTTCATGCCTATTAAGTGAAATTTATTTTTTACTATTTTAAATTCATTCTCTTTCTTTTTATATGACGTTTAAGGAGAAGAAAACCGCCAAATGGCTGTGTTTAATTCTCCATTTATTCATCTATTGATGGTGATAAAAAAAGGCTGCACCAACATGTGGGCAACCCTTTTCTACTTGTAAAAATTCTGTATAATTATTTTTTCAGAACTTTTGTTACCTGGTTGTTTATATTCACTAAATACACACCATTATCTAATAAACTCGCATCTAAAATATTTTCATAAGATTCCAACAATTTACGTCCAAAAAGGTCATAAACCAACACCTTATCATTTAATGCCTTACCTTCTACAACAACATTATTATCTTTTACATAAACAGCAAGAGTTTCATTTTCAATATTTTTGACAGAAGATAGATCATCATGAAGAATAGTCGCATCCGGCGCTGATTCCAATACACTTTCTTTAATGGCTTCAATGTCTGTAGCGCTTAATGCAGTCCCTCTAATATCCAATTGTTCCAGACTTGCACAATTCACAATTGACAATGATGCAAGATTCGGATTGTTTGACACATTTATCGTTTTCAACGGCATGGTCTTATATACACTTCCATCAAATTCAAGAGAATGAAAGTCATTGCCAGAAAAATCGATTGTTTCCAACCAAGAGATTTGATGTCTATCCCAATAATCTACCAGACTAGAAAAACCTTGAGGAATTCCGTCATAATCAAAATCATTTAAACTTGGTTGAATAAAAGAAATAACCGTACTTTCTTTTTGTTTATAACCTTTGCCAGCAAAATTAATAGAAAGGAGACCACGCCAATGATATTCGCCATTATCCCAATCGGTTTGATACTTAACATCTTCATTCACATCAGTCGGAGTAAAAGTTACGCCTACCACTCCATCTTGCCAAGCAGATAAATCTGTATTAATAACTTCGTTTCCCTGATCCATTTTTACCGGTTTTGCAGGAGGGGCTTCACCTGTTCCTTGTTCAATTTTATCCAATAAATCAGCTATTTGATTGGCTCCAACTACCCATGTGCCCGCATACATAAATGAGTAACCCACTACGAAAAAAGATAATAAAAAGATAATTTTCTTCATAAAAAAATTTTTAATCGATTAATAATAAAAAGTTCATTTTTCCATAAGGTCAATACTACCTTACCTTTTATATGACGATTAATTAAATAAAGACCACTAAACAATCACGTAAAAATTCACCATCAAACAGATCCATAAATAAAAAGAGGGTGTATCAAAAGTCCAAGTGGTCTTTGAATAAGTTATGATTTGTAAGTTTGTAAAGGGAAAAGCCCGAAGGGCTTTGATTTTCATAACCCCCGGTGACAGCCGGGGGGTGCACAATCATCCTCAATTCAACAACCCTGAATGGATTAAACCCACTTCGGGGTTCCTGTTTCGCCTGCGTATTTTTACCCCCGGTGGAAACCGGGGGTTATGAAGATTTTCCCCCATTCGGGGGAATTACTTACACTTTGTAACCTATTCAAAGACCACTTGGATTTTTGATACAGCCCCATTGAAATGCATTTAGAAAGAAACCTGTAAACCTAAATTGAATACCCGTTGGTTCATGTAAGCATCACCGGCAGAATTCGTCTGAATTTCAGGATCTTGTTGATACTTATCGTAATTAGTGAATGTAAGTAAGTTATAAGCATTAACATAAATCTTAGCGGCATTTATAAATTTAGGTAACGACCGCTTGGGAATCTGGTAAGCAAAATCTACTGTCTTCAATCGGATGTACCACGCATTGATTAACCAGAAATCAGACATATAGCCTTCCGCGCTATTTACGGTAGATGGAATGGTAGTCAAACGAGGAAATTCAATTGCATCTCCATTTTCATATCGTTCCATTGTCCAACGTTTTTGGTGAACTGGTTGAAATTGACTCTTAAATGATTCAATCCCTGTTCCGATTACACTAAAACTATAATCAAATGATCCTTGAAATAACAGGCTGAGAGAAAAACCGTTCCAAGTTCCCCCGATAGTCCATCCCAATGCAGTGGAAGGCAAATTCGGTTTCCCGATTGCACTTTTATCATAATCGTCGATCACTTTATCACCATTCAGGTCTTTATATTTCAAATCTCCGGCCTGAACGGGAGTATCTGTATTCGGGACGGCAGGAGCTGTGGGATCGTTGGCATTGATCAGGGCGATTTCTTCAGGAGTATAATAACCGATAAATGTATATCCGAAAGGCTGATTAATAGGTTTGCCTGTTTCTGCAAGCCATGGATATATTTGTTGAGCCTCCGCTTTGTATATTACTTTATTTTTAGCAACAGAATACACAAAATTCGTGTTAAAATTCACTTGATCAATTTGTGTTTGAAATCCTACAGATCCATCAACCCCCCTGTTAATTGTTTTGGCCACATTAAGTGGCGACACTCCAATTCCTAAGATCAACGGAATATCGTTTCTTTCCACTAACTGATCATAACGATTATCATGAAAATAGTCGAAAGTCAGTGAAAATTTATCAAATGCGACCAAATCAATACCCACATCAAATTTTTTAGCTTTTTCCCAAGTCACATTATTATTACCCATGGCGCCTTCTTTATAAGAAGTAAACTTTTGCGGGTTTTCTCCGAAATTGTAACCACCTCCTTCTTCATACACCTGACGATATAGGTAACGATTGCCCAGAGCGGCATCAGAACCAACAAGACCATAAGAAGCCCTTAATTTCAGCATTTGTACATTATTAATACTTTCTTGAAAAAAACTTTCTTCAGAAATAACATAACCTAAACCTACTGCGGGGAAAAATCCAAAACGATTGTCTTTGCCAAACCGGTCGGTACCATTATACGCCAAATTAACATCAATCAAATACCTGCTTTTATATTTATATCCCAATGTTCCGGTATATCCTTCAAAATTATGCGGCACTTCAGCGTCTTTTTCATTAGTACTGCTCTGACGATTATACAAAAACATGGCTTTCACATCATGATCTTTCCGGAACACCCTTGCATAATTAAGAGAAGCCTGGATATTAAGATCTTTGTATGCTTTTTCCGCTCCGGTAGTTATCGCATAAGTAGAATACGTATATACTTTGTTGGGGTTAATCGTATAGGTATCCGTGTCGGGATGATACCGGTAAGTCGGATAACCATCACTGCCTCTTGAAACCCTTCTCCAGTTTTCATCCACTGTTGAATACGCCATACGTAAATTAGCAAAAAGGCCTTGGGTTAACCAATCCATTTTATAATTAGCTTCGTATAAAATATTGGCGTCATTCCGTTTAGTACGTTTATATCCTTCATTAGCCAAACGGGCGTTGAGAGTCGGGAGATAATCTTTGGCATCTGTATCCAAATAAGTATAGGAACCATTCGGATTAACAACAGGAGCAGCATAGGGTGTCATTTTTTCAAAGCTGTATATCTCTCCTGTTGCATTTAAGTTACTGGGTTCGTTGATATTCATGAAACGAGTAGAAAAATCCAACCTCATATTTAAATTCTTACTGACCTCAAAGTCCAGATTGGTCCGATAATTGAAACGACGATAAAAATAATTCGTATATACATCATCCTCTGCATTATTGAAATCCTTTACCAATCCATTTTGATAAAAATAACCTGCTGAGATGAAGTATTTTAGTTTTTGCGAACCTCCGGCAATATCGGCATTTACATTTTCCTGATTTGCAATAGATTTAAATGTTTCCTCATACCAATTTACATCAGGATGCCCATAAGGATCAGAACCGGTCTTAAATGCATCCAAATCATCTTGAGAGAATGGGATCTGTGATGTCAGTCCATCATTTGTATAGGCTTCATTCACCAATTGCGCTGTCTCGTATGCATCAAGAAACTTAGGAGTACGCACCGGAGCTTGCAATCCTGCTTCTATCCGCACATTAACCTGTGGCGTACCTTGTTCTCCCCTCCGGGTTTTTACAACCAATACCCCGTTAGCCCCTTTAATACCATAGATAGCTGTAGTAGAAGCATCTTTCAAAATAGAAATGCTCTCTATTTCATTCACATTAATTTGTTGTAGCTGATCATAAGAATACTGTATATCATCTACAATGATCAAGGGCTGGTTTCCATCATTATTCAACGAACTAACCCCACGAATAAAGAAGTCAGATGCATCTTTACCCGGTTGCCCGGAACGTTGTTGAGTGAAAAATCCGGGCAACTTACCTGCGAGAGCATTTTGCACGCTACTGGTAGGAACAGTACGTATTTCACGAGCTGAAATACCACTGACGGCGCCGGTCATTGTCAATTTTTTTTGCACACCATACGCTACTACCACAGTTTCTTCAAGGTTTGTAGTCTGATCGAAATGTAATTGTACATCCACTACAGGGTGGTTTTTTTTCACAACCATTTCCTGAGTTTTAAAACCGATATATGAAAACGACAATTTTTCGCCTTCACTCACATTGATCTCATATTCTCCATTCATATTTGTAATAGTACCCCTTGGTGTACCAACGACAGCAATACTTACACCGATGAGAGTTTCTCCCTCATTTGAAGTTACTACACCCTTTTGCAGAAAAGATTGACTAAAAACAAATGTAAAAATATGCAGGTATATTAATGTTATTACTATTTTTTTCATACGAAATTACCATTTAGGGTTTTGAACCATTTTACCATTTTTAATCACTTCAGCATAAGGGATAGGATACAAATAACGTTTTTCCTCGAAATTGATCTTTAAAACATCCACCTCTGTATAAGTTGTTGAACCTAGTGATTTAACAATAGCCATTCCTTTTAGAGGTGTATTAAATACTTCTTCAGCAATACGCCAACGCCTGATATCCCAATATCGTTGTTCTTCAAAAGCCATCTCTATACGACGTTCATTTTGAATCACTTTACGCATTTCTATTCTGGTCATATTGGGTTTTAATCCATATAGTTTATCTTTTCCGGCCTCAATACCGACCCTTTTACGCAATGCTATAATTGCATCATAAACATCTTTAGAAGGCGCTGGAAGATATTCATTTTCAGCTTCAGCATAATTCAATAATATTTCAGCATAACGGAACATTACCCAAAGGTGATAATTATTACTATATTCGGTAGCTGAAGCAAAGTTCCCCATAAATTTACGCATGTAGTAACTCGTTTTTGTGTATTCGGCAGCACTGGTTGGATTATGAGCACCTCCCTGACTTGTGTCAAGGACTTTACCCAACCAATTTGCACCATTATACAAAATTGTATAACCCAAACGAGGATCCCTGTTCACATAAGGATTTTGCGCATTATATGGATATGTCGCACTCTCACCTCTTATTTTTCCATCTTTCATCAAAAATGCATCCACAAGATTCTGAGTAGGATTTGTACGCCCTCTACCCAAAGAATTGCCACTAAAACCTAAAGGACCATTGTTGGTTTCCACTGATTTGCTCTGTCCTCCCTGACGGAAGAAAATCAATTCCGGATTGGCTGAAGGGCTATAGAAACTCAAAAAAACGCCCATGTAGTTTATGGCAAGATTGACCGATTTACTGCCATTGGGTCCAAAAGTATCAATGACGTACCTGGCAGCATCAGCTGCTTTCTTCCAACGTTCAATATCATAGCCTGCATAACCAACCAATTCTTTTTGTTCTTCCGAGTCCACTGTTACCGGTTTTTCATTAAACAAAGGGCTGGCAGCATACAGCAAAATCCTCGATTTCAAAGCCATAGCCGCTTCGGCTGTCGCAGCGTGCGCATATTCAGACGCATCAGGCATGGTAACACTGCGTAAATCGTATTGAATATCGTCCAATTCTTTTACCATATAATCAATGCAATCTTCAAAGGAATTTCGGGGTCTTTCCATGTTATCACCCAATTTATGCACCTCATCTCCCATCAGCGGTACCCCTCCATAACGTTTCACTAATTCAAAATAGAAAAATGTTCTCAAGAAACGAGCTTCGGCCTTGATTGTCAAATTCAAAAGTTTTTCCTCTTTATTCATATTAATGAAAGTCGTATTAAAGGGAACAACATCGATATTGTTGATAATAATATTAGCCTTACGAATACCCTCATAATATACACCCCATCCCATATTGGAAGCGACACGGCTGTTAGCGCTATATCTTCCCACGGCCAATTTATAGACATCCGGATCATTCTGCTTTATAGAAATTGCATCATCAGAAGCAGCATCCAAGTAATCATCTCCCACTCCATTATGACCCTCTTCTAAGAGGTAATATATTGAATTGAGAAAATTTCTAGCTTGAGTTCCTAATGAATCCGTCGTAGAAAAAACATATTCTTCAGTGAACTGGTTAACCGGAAAATTTTCATAATTATCTGTACAAGCGTTAAAAAAGAGCATTCCCACCCCGATAAAAAACGCCAACCATTTATTTTGTTTCATATTCATGGATGATTTAAAATTTAACATTAATACCAATATTCACATTCCGTTGTATCGGATAGTTTGTAAAACTCACTTCCGGGTCAACCAAGTCGCAAGCAGCCTGTGTCCACAAATTTTGTCCATCGACAAAAATTCTAAATCGCAAATTCCACAAATAACGGCGACTAAAAGACTCCGGAATATTATAAGCCACATGCATATTTTTCAAACGGATAAAATTGCCGGATTTCACCCACAGGGACGATCCCCAATTGTTTCCATTATTGTAGTTATTTCCTCCGGCCGATAATCTCGGAAAGGTTGCAGTTGCTGCAGTCTCCGGAGTCCAACGATTTAAAAGATGTTCATAAGCTTGTCCGTAATGTTGATTGATTTGTTGGAATCCTTCTGTAAAAGTGCGGTCATTTAAATAAATGTCCCGGTTGTAAACACCTTGCCACAGCATGGAGAATTCAAATCCACGGTATTCGAATCCAACATCCATTCCAAAATAAGACAAAGGCTTGTCTCCTCCTATAACCATACTATCAAATTCATCAATGATGCCATCATCATTTTTATCGACATATTTAACATCTCCGGGTTGAATATTGCTGAAACCTTCCATTACAGGATACCCATTGGCAATATCTTCGGCTGTAAGGAATCCGTCGGCAACCAATCCAAAGTATGCGCCTAACGGATTTCCTGTTCTATAGAGATAATCATAAGGCATATCTTGTTCGTCGATATACTTTATTTTGCTTTGTTCATAACTCCAATTACCTGAAACATAGCAATTAAATCGCCCTATACAATTTTGATAAGTCAAAGTCAGTTCAGTTCCGTAACGGCTTAATTTTCCTATATTTTCATAAGGATAAGTTGCCCCCATAAGTTCAATATTTTTGCCGCGCGGCTGTAGCAAATCATAATAATAATCGTTGTAGTAATCAACAACAAACCGAATACGGTTATTAAGCACAGCCAAATCTAAGCCGATATCTCTTTTATCCGCTTTCTCCCAGGTAATATTATAGTTAGCCAATGGCTGATTTTCTCTGACATAAAAAGGAGTGGTTTGACTTGTTCCTAAAGGATACGCTGCTGTACCATCATTAGAATACGTTTGGCTCCAGGTATAATAGCCGGAATTAGTTATTCCGTTCCCTGTACGACCATATACTGCACGAAGCTTCAGTTGGTTTAACCAATCAGCCTCATCATGCATGAAATTTTCCCGACTGATATCCCAACCCAATCCAAAAGCATAAAATGTTCCCCAGCGATTATCGGGAGCGTAACGATTATAATAGCTTTCGGTTAATGCAGCCTGAGCAAAATATTTACCACCATAATCATATGATACATTAGCCATAATATTCGATGGAATTTCAGGCAGATCATAATTATTGATTAAGGTACGGGTATCGCCTTTCAAAGTGGCTTTTAATCCATGTTGTCCCCACTGACGATGGTAATTGACAGCCAACTGTCCATACATATCCTGATAATTACTAACCGTATAAAATTGATTGGCTTGAGAAGTTGGTTCACTGAACTGAGTGTAAACCGCATTTCCATTATCATCAATTCCGTAAGAATAAACCGCAGACCTTTTGGATCTTTCTGTAAATGTTCTCGTTTGGGTAGTAATGCCTCCAAGTAACTGAACAGACAAGCCTTTTACCTGTTTGTCAAAATCATAAGTCAAATTGAGTATTCCTAAAATATCGCGGGCATTATCCCTTAGATATCCAGAATTCATCGTTTGAGACATTAGGTTATTGGTAAAAGAAATATTTCCTCCCCACGAACCATTTGGATTTCTAACAGGGTAAGCCGAATTCGGAGTGGTATAAATTGTATTTAACAAATCACTGTAACCTGTACCGTTTCCAGCCGGTTGATTTCCATCCTCAACACGACCTATCAACATAATATTAGCTGTAAAATCGTCGGTTATATTCACATTTACCTTGGAAGTAATCAAATAACGCTGATAATCCAAGTTTGTATTATACGAATTGGAGGAAGAAGTAAAGAATGCGCCTTCTTCCCTCATATAACCTAAACTAACAAAATATTGAGCGACTTTATTTCCTCCGGAAACATTTAAGTTATAAGCCTGGGAAATGGTGTTGTCATCATACAATGCATCATACCAATTGACATTCGGATGAGTATAATGGTTGGTTCCATTTCTATATTTAGCAAAATCGTCATAGGCATAAATAGATAATTTACCATCATTTGACAACGCTTCATTCAATAAATATGCATATTGATATGAATCCAGCGGTTTGGGCATCTTTATAGGGGAATTGACCCCGACTCTTCCTGTAAAAGAAACATATAATGCATTTTGTGTCGGTTTTTTAGTGGTGATAATTAATGCTCCACGTGAACTTTGCATTCCCAAAAACATGGTAGATAAAGCATCTTTCTGAAGGGATACCGATTCTATAACTTCGGGATCCAACGCATAGAATTCGCGTTGTATCCCATCCACAATGACAATAGGCGTTACCCCCCGTGAAGCAAGGGAAAACTCCGAATTATCACTATAAATTCCTGTTCCGAATACCGGAATCAAACCTATAAGATCTGACGTATAATTGGCAGAAGTAAAATGGCTGCGAGCTCCTCGTACCTGACTAACATTCAAGCCGGTTATACGTCCTGTCAAAGCCGGAATAATGGTAGTACCCATTGTAGTTGTCAATTGCTCCGTAGATACCGTTGAAGCGGAACCCAGATAACTGGCTTTATCCATATCGTCACCATAAGGGCCCGGTATCGTTGGTAAATTATCAATCAGATTTCCCTGCAAATGCACAAGGACTCCTTTCTTTATATCTGTATCTGTAACTTTTGATTCACGGTACAAGAATCCTTCTCGAGAAAAAGTTAATACATTGTCAACGGCATAATCCAACACAAATGTTCCATCTTCCAATGTGGTAACACTTGTATTGGTTCCTTTTACAGATACTTCCACTCCGGGCACCGGATTTCCATACAAATCCAAGACCTGATTTGTGACAGTCAGACAGTCAACCGTCTGTGCCTTCACGGTTATCACATGTACTCCCGATAATATCCATGTAACCATGAATAAAACAAGATACCGGTAATTCTTTTTATATAGATTTTTATACATATAAATTCATTGTTAATATTTAAAAAATCAATTTATCGCTGTCAATCACACAACAGTTGAATCACAAAAGGCTCTTTTGCGCCGACGATCTCCGTCCCATTCACAGCATAATCATCATCCGATTGCGTAATTGTAACGGATCCATCTTTATTAGTGAAAATATATTCAATGTGATCTATTATCATTCCATTCAGAACATCAAAAAAATCGGCAGGCCAGATAGTCAGATTATAAATATCATTATAAGCAGATTCCCGAATCAACAATGTTTTATTGCTTCGCTCAGTAATTGTAGAAATGACTGTTCCAAAAGCATCATACGCTTTAGCTTCGATATATATTTCATTCGCAGACGTCAAATCATTTTGATAAACCCCTCCATTGAAACTGAACGTTACAAAGTCATTTTGCAATGCAGCAAGCGGTTGAACTTTATTGAAGTGATTGTTGCAAAAATCAATCGTCAATCCTTTACCATCAACCACTTCAAAGGCTTCGTCACTAAACTTGACTTTCTTGTGGTCATTACTTGTACTCAGACCATCGTCTGTATGATTGACAAAGAAACCTAAATAAGTTTTCAGGTTCAATTCCCCTACATTCGTGCGAATATAAATAGTATAAGTAGGTTTATCTCCATTAAAGATAGCCCACTTATCATCCGTCTGAAAAGTAACCCATTCCATATCAGATAAAACGTTAGGACCAACACCATACTCTTGCATAAGGGCTTCGCCCCAGGTACGTCCTCCTGCATTTTTGGGCAATGAAGATTCGGGAACAACCGACATCGTTAATATTTCATCCGGATCGGTATGCAAGGTTGTCACGTATGTAACTTTAGCATGTGCTCTGGCATTCCATGATTTAGGAACCAAAACCGACACTACAAACCGGACATCACCATGGTCTTCTGCACAATTAATATTTCCCTTCACCGTAAAAGTAGCTTCAGTTCCCGCTTTAGCAATGGGGGCTTCGGTTCCGTCTCCCTGTATCTGCATTATCGATACACTATCCAAATAAACACATCCGAATAAAATGATGGCAAACAAGGATACAAGAAAAATACCTTTAAAATAGAATTTTCTATTTTTATTAAATATGTTTTTCATTCGATTCTTCATTTAGTTATGTTCAATCTTCTCAAATACATATTGATAAGAATTACTGTAACACCCCGGACTAACAGAAACAGAAATAATGCGTTTACCATTGACCGTTGGGTATTTTAGACCAATAATCACATCTTGATTTGAATCATTTTCACGTAATATTAAATTAAATGGATATTGGGGATCATCCACCGCCCATTGCCCGTTGTTTTTTACAGCAAAAGGCAGATAATTATCGAGCGTATAAGTGCCATCTACATGCAAATTCAAGCGAAATTGACTGAAATTCATTGCTTTTGTAATATCTATTCCATTGCGGGAAACGGTTTTCAACTGCCATACCCCGTCAAGATTCTTAGGCTCTTCTTTATAATCACTATATGCTTCATCTTGAAAAGAATCACAGGAACCAAAGAAAATAAAAACCATCAGAATATACGTTGTTATTTTTATTTTAGATTTCATGATAATATTGATTAGTAAATTATTGATCATCATCAGCTGCATAATACGGATTTTGTAAAAGATCCGGAGCCTTAACAACTTCATCGTATGGTAGTGGCCAAAAATACATGGCCTGACGGAAAGTATGTTTAGCAACCTCAAACTCCCGTGCAGATTTAGTATTATCGCTATTACGGGTAATCTCAAGCCCATGCATCATTTTATTATCGGTAACTTCAGCAATCTTCCAACGGCGCACATCAAAAAACCGATGACCTTCAAAGGCCAATTCGATTCTACGTTCCAACCGTATCGCTTCCCTCATTTCATCCTGAGACATATTGGCTTTTAATCCGTACATTCCATCATCGCCGGCTTCAATACCAGCCCTTCTGCGAATGACTTTCAATGCTTCATATATATTTGTATATTGATCCGAATGATTTGGACCATAATATTCATTTGCAGCCTCTGCATAATTTAATAAGGTTTCTGCATAGCGAATCAACGGACGACTTTGTGGCACACCTATAAATGTATTACCGCAAGTAGCCCGACTTGTTGTCTTTTTCACATAAAATCCGGTAGGAGTTCCTGCATGAACAGCATCCAAAGTAGCACCGGCCCCCTGGGAAATCCGTATAGCAGTATAAGTGGAGGTTCCTGTACAAAAATAACCGCCATCATAAAGAATAGAATTTGCAAAACGCGGATCTCGATTCACATTTGGGGTTAAAATATTGTATTCATAGGCACTCTGACCGATAGGTTTACCATCCAGCATAGGAAAAGCATCAGCCAATTCCTTATAAACATAGCCGCTTTCGGCTCCACCGCCACTGGTTGGAGGACCATACCGGCGTTCCCTGTCATTTCCTTTGTCGGCCGTTTTATCTAAAATAACTTCACAAAAAGCGCCTTGTTTGAATGTTTCTCCTTCTTTGCTGGTGATAAAGTTAGCAAAATCCGAAGGCATGGATGTAACCGCATAAAACCCCCATCCCATTTCCGGTTCGGAATTATCATCATTAGCGCTTCCCGTCTCATGCCATTCAAATAAGCGATACTCCTGCATAGCAATCACATCAAGAGCAGCATCATAAGCCTTTTCCCAACGTTCTTTATCATAGACAGGGTAACCTAACAATTTTTTGTATTCTGCAGATGGAGCATATTGATCCTCAATCCCATTATAAAGTTGACTGGCAGCATATAAAAGGACACGAGACTTCAATCCCCGGCACCCAGCCTCGCTGATACGACCATAATCACGACCGGTTCGACGTTTGGACAATACATTGGATTTTATAATCTCATCACATTCATTCACGATGTAATTGACGCAATCTTCATAAGAATCGCGGCTTGTTTTCATGACGTCAGTCAATTCATACACATCATCCCCTATCAGCGGAATGCCGCCATAATGCCTCAGTAATAGACCATAATACCAGGCACGTAAAAAGCGGGCCTCCGCTCTATATTGATTTTTTATTCTTTCTGCGATGGGAGATCCATCTACATATTTCAGAAATACATTTACTTTTCGGATGCTAGCATAACATTTCTCCCAAACATCCTTAGATACCAACTTAGCGCTAATAGTACCAGTAGCAAACATTACATCAGTAGTAATGGTCGATGACCGTTTATACCGGGCTTCATCACTGGCCGTTTGCAATCCGCCATAATGATTAGTCAAACCAAAAGCTGTTATGGAAAATCGATCCGGATCCGTATCAAAACCTATATCTCTGTAAATTTCCGTCAAAAAACCGGCAGTATAGGAACTATCAGCAAAGACTACTTCCCGATTTAAATTTGTCGTTTCTGTTTCATCCAAAAAACTGGTGTCCGTACAAGACATTCCTCCCCATAAACAGAATAAGAGAAAGAAAGCTAACAGTATATTATTCCTCATATCATATAAAATATTTAAGCGTTAAAATTCAAAAAAAATTGATTGTTTACCGGCAATTAAGTTTACACAAATTAAGACGTATTCATAAAATGGAATTATTTTAAATTCAATGCTACATTTTATATGACGATTGAGATTTAATATACCATTAAAACTTTTTTATTTTTTTAACGGATCATATACGGCAACCGCCACACGGGAGTCTGCACATCCATAATATAGAAACCACTTATTTTGGTAACACACAAGACCTTCTATGAATACAGTTCCGGCAGGATATTGCCCGCTTTTTTCAAAATTTTCCTGAGGAATTAAGAATGGTTTGTCTAATCTTTTGATAAATTCGGTAGGATTATTTGCATTGAACAATGCTTGTCCGGCACAATAAGCATTCGTCACATAATTAGGGTCGCCTTCTCCGGCTTTATTTTTTCCGTTGTAGAGTAAAATAATTCCATCTTCCGTCCAAACGGCAGGAGGTCCGCATTCGGTCAGGTCACTATCAAAGTAACCTTTACGCGGAGCCATCAAGACTTTCAACTCATTGTTTTCATCCAAAATGGGAGTCCACGACTTCAAATCATCGGAAGTAGCTCCGTAAATTACATATTCACCCCAATACATAAAATACTTGTCATTGATTTTTTTTATCACTAATTTATCATCTTTGATAGCGGTTACGATACTTGAAGCTTTTGACCAGGTATTCAGGAAGCGACCATCATACGCGTTTGCGAATGCAGGTCCATGTTTTTCCCAATGAATCAAATCACGGGATGTAGCTACACAAAGGCGAGCAAATTGTCTGTCCCAGGATGTATAAAAGATTACAAAAGTACCGTCTTCTGTAACCGACACGCGCGGGTCTTCACATCCCCCGGGCCACTCGTATTTTTTATTGTTGTCATCGGCGGGAAATACAACAGGAGCGGAATGTTTCGTCATTGTAAAGCCGTCAGTAGATTCAGCCAAAGCGACACGGGAAACACGGGTTCCGATACCGGTAGCCGAATTGTCTTCGGCGCGATAGAGCACACAGATTTTTCCGTCTTTAACAACTGCTCCGGGATTAAAAGCATCGCTTTCCTCCCAATGAACTTCCGTTTGGTTCATCGGACAGAAAAATACGGAAGAAGAATCGGGTGACAACACTGGATTAACGCCTTCCTGACGCACAAATTCACCCAACGGAAATGTTGGTTTGTATTCCGCTACATTTTCCGCTTGCTTACTTTTTCCGTTGCAGGAAAACAACAGGAACAGTAAAAATAAATTGAGAATTGAGAATTGAGAATTGAGAATGTTTTTCATGGATGTCGTGAGTTTAATTATTTGTATCATTAGTTTTATCATTTTTAAAATATTAAGGAAATGACGGAGGCAATATCTTCGTGCCCCAAGTCAAATTAGGTTTAGAAGAGGTGCTGAATTCCAATGTAGCTCCATTCAATAAATCATTCCAGTCAATCCAGGTAGAATCATGGGCTTTACCATCGATTTTTAATGAATTGATATAGATATTCTTTTCAGAGCCTCCTTTGATGATTAAATCACCATTTTTCAAACGAACCTTAACAGATTCGAATATGGGCGTATTCACGGTAAACCCTGCGATACCGGGAATTTCGGGATACAAGCCGATACATGCGAATACATACCAGGCACCCATCGTTCCCAGGTCGTCATTACCGGGAAGTCCGTTCAGTTTGCTTGAATATTGTTCATTCAGCGTTCTGTTAATCACCAATTGCGTTTTATGCGGAATTCCAATCCAGTTATATACCCAGGGAATTCCAAAGCTCGGTTCGTTTCCGGAAGCAAACCAGGTATCATTATATCCGGCATCCAAGCGTACAAAAAACTCATCCAAACGTTTTTCCGCTGCTTTTTTACCTCCGATAATTTCTACCAAACCATTGATGTCATAAGGAACCATCCAAAAATAATTTTTGTAGGTTGATTCGCGGAAATCTTCGCTCAACGGCTTCCAGGAACCATCCGGATTACGGGATTGTAACCATCCGGTTTCAGGATTGAACAAGTTTTTCCATGAACGGGCGAAATGGAAATAACGCCAACTCAAAAATTCATCGCCTACCGCTCGCAAAGCGAATTGTCCGATAGCGAAATCAGAAGATGTATATTCTAATTGAATGGATGCATTATAGTAACCTTTGTCTAAATATTGTTTCAATCCCGGACGAGCTTCTTCATTCTGACATTTCGCGCCTGGAACTTCAGCTCCGTTTCGCATCAGATTCAGAATAGGTTTAGGGTCATAGTTTCTTGCTCCAAAAGCATAAGCGTTGGCAATCAGAATCGGAGTAGGATCGCCTTGCATCACTCCGGTTTCGATATTCGCCATCACCCACCGGGGATAGGCTCCACCCGCTTCTTCGGCAAATAATTGATGAGAGATTACAATGTCTGAAGTCACCTCAGGGTCCAACATCGCCAGTAACTGTATCTGTGTACGGTAAGTGTCCCAATTACTGAAAGAGGCATAATGTTTTGAACGGGATTTGTGTACTTTAAAGTCAGCTCCCATATATTCTCCGTTTACATCGCTACATACATTAGGGTGTATGAAAGAGCGATACAAATGGGTATAAAATTGAGTCGTGCGATCCGGATTGGTTCCTGTTACTTCAATTTTACTTAAATAATGATTCCAGCGATTTTCCGCCTGAGCCTGGATTTTGGCAAAATCCCATGAAGAATTTTCCGTTTTCAAGTTTTCTTTGGCGTTTTCGACGGATACATAAGATACTCCGATTTTATATTGAACTTTATTTTTACCGTTCTTCAAATCGAAAGTAAAATAAACACCGGAATTCTCTCCTTCGGCAAAAGTAGCTTGCGGAGATAGTTTATCGTTTTTCCAGATACCTGTTTCGATTGGATTTACATCAAATTCCGCAACAAAGTAAACTCTGTAAGGAGTTGGGATTCCGCAGAATTGTCCGCCTTCCGCATATCCTTCACATTTGTTAGGGGCTGTAATTACTACGGCAGCATGTTCTGTTTTCGTTGCAGCGACTCCCGCTCCGATAAAAACGGTTCCGAATTCTTCGGTTGCAGGATATTCATACAAAGCCATTCCGGTTCTTTCGGTCACTGTCAGTTTCGCTTTGATGTCTTCTTGCACTATCGCCTCATAGAATCCTGCATGACCTTTTTCTCCAGAAATATTTACCCTGTAATTCAATATATTATCAGGAGATGCTTCCATTTTTCCCTTTACCGGAAAAGTAGGGAAATTGCCCATGTGTTCGCATCCGCCACCGTTCAATTGGTTGATAACAAACCCAGAACGTTTTGAGAAATAGGATGGTGTGAATTGCACCATTCCGAAAGGATAAGTGGCTCCGGGATAGCAATATCCTGAAGTCAGACCTAAGCCTTTGGTTCCAATCAAAGCATTCACTTGTTTGGCGTAATCTCTATCATTCTGGGCTTTTGAAGGGAGAGAACTAAATCCCAACAAACAAGCCAAAATAATTGACAATTGACAATTGACAATTGATAATGATTTCATGTTCATTTTTGTATTATTGAGTTTATTAATTTCTTATTTCACACAGATCACACGGATTACACGAAAACTCACTGTTTCTATATTTCTGTAATATATTCATATTCAGAAAAAAGCAACAATTTAATCCGTGAAAATCTGTGTAATCCGCGTTATCCGTGTTCTATCAAGTCTCTGTTTGGCTGCGTTTACTTCGACAACGAAAAAGGCGAAGCGTCTTTCGTTATATTTCTCGTTTTATTGGGTTGATCCGCCATTTCGTAGCACACAATTCCACCATTCACTATATCGCTGTATGTGATATAGTTTTTATTCAATGGCTTTCCGTTCAACGTAGCCGATTGGATATAATAATTATCCATTGAGTTGTTGTTTGCCTCGATAATGAATTTCTTTCCATCTTCCATCGTAATCGTCGCTTTTTTGAACAAAGGGCTGCCAATCACGTATTGATCTGTTCCCGGACAAACACTGTAAATACCCAAGGCATTCAAAATATACCAGGAAGACATACCTCCCTGATCTTCATCACCGGGATATCCTCTTTCAGTAGAATTGTAAAGTCTATTCATGATTTGGCGGCTCCAATACTGGGTTTTCCAGGGCTGGCCGGCATAGCTGTACAAGAAAATCATGTGCTGTATGGGTTGATTTCCCTGCGCGTATTGTCCCATATTAGCCAATTCCATTTCTTTCATTTCGTGAATCATACCTCCGTAAGTTCCGGGAATAATCGTCGACGGATTGGAAAATACCGAGTCCATTTTGGTTGTAAGTTTATTATCGCTACCATACAAATTAATCAACCCCTGTACGTCATGGAATACAGACCAGGTATAATGCCAGGCATTTCCTTCGCAATAAGGACCTCCCCATTCATAAGGATTGAACGGTTCTGTCCACTTGCCGTCTATTCCCTTACCACGCATAAAGCCGGTAGCGGGGTCAAATACATTTTGATAATTATACATCGGGCGTGAAAATACATTTTGATAGAATTGATCTCCCGTCATGCGAGCCAATTCGTAACCGCACCAGTCGTCATAAGCATGTTCCAACGTTTGAGCGGTAGAACCCATAGATTGAGGATAAGGAATAAAGCCCAATTGCCAGTATTCTTTCCAGCAAGGACGACCATTCGCTCCTCCCCAAGGACCTTTATTCATTGCTTCATGGGCATATGCTTTCAACGCTCTGTCCGGATCGAAAGAGCGGATTCCTTTCGCCCAGGCATCTGTCAATAAAGAAATCGCATGATTACCGATCATTCCTCCTGTTTCGCCCGGAGCCGACCAGGATGGTAACCATCCGCATTGTTCCTGAGCATCCAGCAACGCGTTCATATATCTGCCCTGCATGGTAGGATGCAAAATATTCGTCAATGGAAATTGTGAGCGGAAAGTATCCCAAAGTCCGTTATCAGTGTACATATAGCCAGAATAAATTTTTCCGTCGTAAGGACTGTAATAGTATGGATTGTCATTGGCATCCCGTTCGTAGAATTTACGGGAAAAAAGATTGGCGCGGAACAAACATGAATAGAATGTTTTCACTTGTTCGTCGGTTCCGCCTTCAACCAACACCCGATTTAACAACTCATTCCAGGTTTTTTCACCACGCGCTTTGGTTACTTCCAAGTTTTTATCTTTACCTAATTCTCTGTTGAACGTAATCCATGCTTGATCATAGCTAATATATGAGGAGGCAGCTTTAGCTTGTACCGTAGTCCCTTTTTTGAACTTGATATAAGCGCCATATCCTTTACCTGCGCCTTTTGTTTCTCCGGAAAAGACTTTATCACCCTGGTTTTCCCAGGTACCATACGCTTCAAACGGTTTATCGAACTGAATAACAAAATAGCTGCGGAAAGTGGAAGAATTATTTACGAAACGTTGGTTATTTACCCATCCTGTAATTTGTTTTTTCTTCGGATCGATATTGATTTCACTCATATCGGTATAACCGTCCAATACTAGATAAGCCTCTTCATTTTTCGGGTAAGAGAAACGTAAATGTACGCCCCGTGTGGTAGGCGCCATTTCCGTAGTGACGCCGTTATCAAGCGTTACTTTATAATAATGAGGTTTTGCAATTTCATTTTTATGGCTGAACTTGGTTGCTCTTTCATTCTGATTAACAGTCAATTTTCCAATAACCGGCATCAAAGAATAAACAGCATAATCACTCATCCAGGGGCTGCATTGATGCGCCTGTTGAAATCCGCGGATGTTATCCACAAAATATTGATATTTCCAACCTTCTCCGTTGGGTCCTGTTTGAGCCGACCATGTATGCATAGCGTAAGGCATAGCCGTTGTTGCATAAGTATTCCCATAACTCAATCCAAAATGGGAATCGGTTCCTTGCAGGGTATTTACATACTGTACTAAATCTTTCTGAGCATGTAATGCTATTGCTCCGCAACAGACAATTACCAGAATCACAATTTTTTTGTTCATGTTATTTAACTATTAGTTCTACTTTAACAGATTTAAAAGGTTTCCCTGTGTCTTATTTACACCTGTCTTACTTCCAGGAAGCAATGCTCTTACCTCCTTGAGGTAAGGCTGGCGCTTCCTTAGTCGTAAGGTCTCTGCTTCCTTAGAGGCAACCGCCCTGCTTCCTTAGAAGCAGCGACCCTGCCAATAAGGAAGTGTAGTTCCCTGAAAAAGGTTGACTACTTTTCTTCTTATCTCTGAAAAAGGTTAACAGATTTAACCATTATCTCTGTCTTAGGTTGACTGTTTTTAGAGTTATGTCGATTTTAGGTTGATTCTTATTTTGTTTAAGCCTAAAAACAGTTGACAAAATTTATTTATATTTTTCATATTTTTTATTGTTTTAAATTCAACACATTAATTATTCCGGGGATTACTACGGTTGGTCCCAATACATAATCCCACCATTTAGGACGGACAAGCCCTTTCTTCAATGCTAATTGATGGCAGCATCGTTGTAATCCAAACACCAATTATAGCCTTTTATAGGATTGGAATCACTATGCCATTGACCATTAGGATAGTTTATTCCATCAGCAGTAGCATTAAATCCGTCAACATTGTTCATAAAATACTTGTAAGCCCTGATATTGGCATCCTGTTCTACGGCATGATATTTGTGGTTTGAATCCCCCATTGCATCGATGAGGCTTGGAAGAGCATAGCGTTGCAAATAAAACAGTCCTGAACTTTGGCTTTGTAAATAATGTCCGTATTCATGTTGGAATAATGAATTATTGGGGTCAGCCTGAAGACCTCGATGTCCGTTAATATAACTTCCCAAAGTAAATCCTCCCCAATTTTCCGAATAAGATTCTACCGCTGTTGCTCCGCCGTAATAGGTTACACTCTTTACTCCGTCAAAAGTATTGTGAACACCGCTGACTGTATAACCTAATAGAGTTTGCGGCAACTCCCATGTAAAACGTGATACGATTTGTTTGAAATCTCCCTTAAATAATCCCATTTCTATTTTCCATGCCATTTTCGTAGAGTGCCAATTATCTCCATTGGACCAAGCGTTGAAGCCCTGGCTCCAAACATTTACAAAAGTGTTTCTTAGAAAATCCTTGACACCATTGATTATAGTCCAAATAAACTCCCCGTTGGGGTCTGTATACCTCAGTGGATTATTCAGGCAATACGAATGCCGGTTTAAGCTCAGGGTAAAATCCGGCGCCTGAACATAAGGGCCAGGGCTTAGGAATCGCCCCCAGGCATCATAACTCTGTTCCTGTATCAAAGCGCCACCGCTGCTGAGTCCATGGGTAAGACTTCCCAAATGATCTCTACAAAGATTATAAAGAGCCCAACTTCCCGAAGCGTTCTTCATATAAATAGCCGGCGCTGTATAATAATCGCCTCCAAGATAAATCGTTGAATGGGCTGCAAATCGGTCTTCGATTTTGTAAGAAAATGTCCCCACATCAGATTTCGATGTTAAATTGCCTTTAGTATCGTAGCCGACTGTTTTGCCGGCAAAACCGGTCAGGCGGTTCAGGTTGTCGTAGGTGAAATTTTCCTGGATATTCACCTTGTTATCCTTCCGGTAAGTCAGATTTCCTTTGGCAGCATCAAAGCTGTTGCCCAAATTCTGGAAAGTCCCTGGATCGGCGTAGCGTCTTTCGCTACGTCGCGTTAAAAACAAGGCTCCAGCCTTGTCTTCCTTCAACACCTCTATTTGTACAATTATTTCACATTTCATATTTTAGTAAATATTTTGTTGCAAAGCAAGAGCTTTGCTTCCAACACG
Organism: Bacteroidales bacterium; assembly: GCA_031553835.1. Classification (GTDB taxonomy): domain Bacteria; phylum Bacteroidota; class Bacteroidia; order Bacteroidales; family Azobacteroidaceae; genus JAVBKX01. The sequence goes on along the minus strand of JAVBKX010000016.1, from coordinate 138,065 downwards.
ACATAGCGAAAGACGCTACGCCGAACCTATCCATTTCATTAGACTACGTCCAACTGGGGTTTTCGTACTACGAAAACATAACCTTGCTAAAATGGTATCTTAATCACTTTCCATCTTGTCGTTTGTCCATCCACTATGATCTGCATAAAATAGATTCCGTTGACCACATTACTTAAATCAAAATCCATTCTCCGCGAATCGACTGTTCGCTGCTGAATAACTCGTCCATTTGCATCAAATAAGCGGATTTCCCCGGTAAAGTCGGAAGAAATTCCGGGAATTTCGACCGACAGCCAGCCCTTGGTGGGATTTGGATAGATTTTTATGGTATGATCAGACAATATTTCCTGAAAAAAGGAGCTTTCAGATTCCTGGGGAGCAACCGGAGCTCTTGATGAAATGATAATCGTTCTCGAAATCCGGTTTCCCGCATTGTCGTAAACATAGTTTACATTTTGAGCCTGGAGATAGCCCGTTAATAACAAAAACAGAGTAATTAAATTATATTTCATGGCGATACTCTGATGATAATTGATTACTAAATTTTTCCAAAATTTGTATTCGGTTCATTTCCCATAAAAAGTTCCAGTGTTCCTCCCGCTGCTATATCGGCAAAATCGATATAACAATGAGGGTATTCTTTCCCATTCAACCTGATTTTCTGAATGTAAATATTTTTCGGACTGTTATCGTGCGCAATAATTGTAAATTTCTCTCCCGAACAGTACTTAGAATCCAATTTAAATTCGATGCAATCAAACACCGGACTGGTAATCTCTTGTCTCGTACTTCCGGGACAAGCCGGATGGATACCTGATGCTGCAAGGATGTACCATGCCGACATTTGTCCGACATCTTCATTGCCCACAATTCCTTCCACTTTGTTGGAATATGCTTTTTCACAAATAAAACGAGTCCATTTTTGCGTGAGCCAGGGCGCGTCCAATTGATTGAACAGGAATGGCACAAAATGAACCGGTTCGTTAGCATGGTTATAATAATCATTCCAAAGCATGTTGGCAGGCGTTTTCTCAAAAAAATCAGTCAAATCCGCAATCACTTTATCTTTTCCACCCATCAATTCCACCATACCATTCACATCATGAGGAACAAACCATCCCTGTTGATAAGGATTAGATTCGATACAACCATACCATTCCTTTATCCGGCCTTGTTCAGGCCAAGGCTCCCAAGAGCCATCTTCCAGACGAGGACGAAACCAGCCTTTGTCAGCATCAAAAATATTGCGGTATGCTTGCGACTTTTGCATGAATTTTTGTACATCGTCCGCTTTTCCCAGTTCTTTTGCAATTTGAGCAATACACCAATCTGTATATGCATATTCCAATGTATGAGATATACAAAGCGGAGTTGCAGAATAACCCAGTTTATCATTTCCAAATCCGGAAGAAGTATTTACGGCATATTGATAGGCTTTATCGATATCATACGTACGGATACCTTTCACATAAGCATCTGCCAATACGGAAAGGGCAGGATTTCCTATCATACAGCCGGAATAGGCATTGAGGATTTCCCAACGCTCGAAATATTTTTTTCCGTTTTGCTCCGCAAGTGTAATGAGAGAATTTAGTTGATCACTCACCAATGCGGGATTGATAATGGTTTGTAAGGGATATTGACTTCTGAATACATCCCATCCACTGAAAATGGTTCTTTTGGTAAATGACGCTTCATTGCCATTATATATTTTACCATCTCCACCAATGTAACGTCCATCTACATCCGAATAGATACGGGGGTCAATCATCGTATGATACAAAGCGGTATAGAAGACCGTTTTTTCATCTTCCGTTCCACCGGAAACACAAATGCGGCTTAACTCTTTATCCCACATTTTTTTCGCGGTATCTTTCACTTCCGTAAAAGATTTATCCGAAATCTCCGATTGAAAGTTTCTTTCGGCTCCATCCATATCCACAAAAGAAATACCGACTTTCAACGTCACTTCTTCTTTATCTTTTGTCGGAAATTCGCTGAAAAATCCTATATGCTTTCCTTCGAGTTCTTTTTGTCCTTGTATAACAGCCGATTTCGATATTTTCTTCAAATAGGGAAGACTTACTGCATCATTTTTTTTACGTTTCCAATTATCCGGAATATCCGCGCTCCAGAAGCCATAATTACACAACGGTTTGCTGAATCGGGCATAAAAATGAACCGTATAATTCGTATTTCCTTCGCCGTCTCCCCATCCTCCGCCATCAGGAGTACATCGCATCCATCCTTTGATGGTATAGTCATCCACCACCTGAATGTACTGACGGGTGGAAGTTCCTCCTACCCTGCGCGCCAGATCTATCTGAATGCGGGATTGTTCGTTTTCCGGAAACGTAAATTTCAAAATGCCGCAACGAGGAGTTGCCGAACTTTCCGCCTGTATGCTATAATCTGTCAATTCTACGGAGTAATAACCCGCTTTAGCAGTTTCCGTTTCTTTATTATACAAGGAACGGTATCCATTAATGCTTCCGTCTTCTTTTCCGGCAATGGTGTGCAAGCTGCCGGTGGTTGGCATTACCAGAAAGTTACCTAAGTCTCCAAACCATCCCACTCCGCTCATTTGAGTAAATGCAAATCCTTCTATGGTTTTGTGTTCATAGCTGTATCCGGGGCTGTTATCGCCTCCGGTAATCGTATTCGGGCTAACCTGCACCATTCCGTAAGGAGTGGTTGCTCCGGGAAATGTTTTTCCTAATCCGTGATATATTCCGGCATCACCTATGCTGGTGCTGGCTCCTATAAACGGATTTACATAATCGGAAGGATTAAAATCAACAACCTTGCTCTCTTTCGAAGAACAAAACATCAAAGACACACACACACAACTAATACAAAAACTCAAAATAGCGCTACGCATGTTATTATTTCATTTATTAAAATGCATCCATATCACAATACTCATCAACAATATAAGTCTGTTGGACAAATCTTGCCACACAAACTAAAGGAATAGATATAATACATCCCTGCCCATTTAGTTTGAATTTTCCTTTTGCATCCTCATAAAGCGTGAAAAACTCAACTGTGCCCGTTCTTCATCTCCTTTTCTGGACAATAGGTTTGTTAACATTATTAATTGTTGGACTTCGATCAATTTTTTTTTAAGATCCACATCAGCACCAACATCTGACAGGAATAGTTCGGTTTCCTTTGCAGACAATTCTCCTGCAAAGTATTTAGTTAATGTATTTATCATTACATAATTTGTATTTTCTTTACAATTAAAGAACGATTATATAAAATCATACCGCCAAAAAAAGCAAATTATGAACAACTCATGCAGATAAATACGATTTAAGTTCTCGTCTAAGTTTTCTCAAGGCAATACTCATTTGCGTTTCAATAGTATTAATAGATAAATTTAAACGTCCCGAAATTTCTTTATATTTCAAACCTTCGTAGCGGCTCAATAAAAATATTTCACGACATCTGCCCGGCAAAGAATTTATTGCCCTGGCAATTATTTTATCAAGATTCTCTCCAAATACAATGTTTACATCAAATTCTTCCAAGGATTGTAATTTCAAATAAAGCTCTTGTTCATAGGCCGATTGTATATTGGCCACATATTTATCCTGTATTATCCTGTGTTTCAAATAATCGATACATTTATTTCTTGTTAATCTAAACACATAAGCATTCACATTCTGGATATATGTGAATGAATCTTTTCTCTCCCAAAGGTTTACAAATACATCTTGAATAATATCTTTGGCATCTTCCTCAAAAGCAACAAATTCCGCAGCAAATCTCATTAATTTACAATAATACTTAAGATAGATTTCGGAGAAGTCAATGTTATTATTTTTCGGAGAATCCATCAGTGAAACATTAGGACTACAAGGAAATTCCTCTTCAATACACACTTCAAACAAATCATTTTTCATGGTTCTATATTTTTTAGTTTTTCAGGTTTTCATTAGATTATTTATCTTCAAAAATTTGGAAGAAGCATAATACAAATGTAAAAACAGAAAGACACTTCTGCTCATTGTAGTAGAATTCATGGTAAACGATTTTAAAAATTCAGCACAAGCAAACGAATATCAATCAACAAATTACACAACAAATCGAATTCATTTTTGGTAAGTAGGATGGAATTTATTTTCAATTAAAATAAGTTTTTTCCATTGTGAAGTACTTACTTAAAAAAGCCCTTATTTTTGACAAACAAAATATTTCCTTTTAGCGGTTTTCTATCTATTATTCGTCTTTAATTCATAGTGCTTATAATTGACTTAATCATGAATAAACTAAATGTCTGTGGACTCCTCATTTTGTTTGTTTTTTTACAGGCAGGGCATGCGCAATCCACGCAAGTATCATTGAACAGTACCAATCCACAAACCATTTGGCAAATAGCTCCCCAGGCCAATTTAGAAAACACAGGCAACCAAATATCCATGCCCGGATTCCAAATTCCGGATTATGTAAAAGGCATTGTTCCCGGAGTCATTTTTACCGCTTATGCAGAAGCCGGACTTGAAAAAGATCCTGATTATGGCGATAATATTTATCAGGTAGATGAATCTTTTTATAACCGCCCTTTCTGGTATCGAACCGAATTTGCATTACCGGCTGCCGATTTCAAAGGCCGGAGGGTATGGCTTCATTTTGATGGAACAAACCGGTTTGCTGACTTTTATTTTAATGGAAACAAATTATCCGGAACCAGTACTTCCACTAAAGATGTAAGTGGCCATATGATCCGAACCAAATACGATATCACTGATTTATTAAATGCATCAGGAAAAAATGCTGTGGCAGTATTAATCACGGATGCCGATCAGAAGAAAAAACGGAAATCCAAAGAAGCTTTCGGAGTTTCCAGTAGTCCGACTTACCTTGCCGCTGCCGGCTGGGACTGGATGCCTTATGTTCCGGGACGATTAGCTGGAATAACAGGAAACGTTTATTTAAGAATTACCGGCGATATAATCATGGAAGATCCTTGGGTACGATCTGATTTATCGAATTTGGAGAAAGCCGAAATTTCCATTTCTTCCGATATGAAAAATACATCTCCCTCTCCTCAAACAGTCGTTCTGTCTGGAATCATTCAACCGGGTGATATTCAATTTTCCAAAAGCATTACTATTTCCCCAAGAGCAATATCCAATATTTTTATAGGCAAAGATGATTTTCCTCAATTAATCATCAATCATCCAAAATTATGGTGGCCTAATGGTTACGGGGATCCTAATCTTTATACTTGTAATTTAAGCTGTTCTGTCAACGGAAAAATTTCCGACACAAAAGAAATTATTTTCGGTATAAAAAAATATGAATACAAAATGATCGACAACATCGCAGGGTGGCCTGTAATGACATTTTATATAAACGGTCAGAAACTCTTTCTCAAAGGAGGAAACTGGGGAATGAGCGAATACTTGTTGCGCTGCCATGGGAAAGAATACGAAACCAAGATACAACTACATAAAGACATGAATTACAACATGATTCGCTTATGGACAGGTTGTGTTACCGACGATGAATTTTATGACTACTGCGATCAATATGGAATCATGGTCTGGAATGATTTCTGGCTATATGTTGCACACAACGATGTAGAACAACCTGATGCATTTAAAGCAAATGCCTTAGACAAAGTAAAACGATTACGGAATCATCCGTCCATCGCAATTTGGTGTGGAGCCAACGAAACCCATCCCAAACCTGATTTAGACAATTATTTAAGAGATATAATTGCGAAAGAAGACAACAACGACAGAATGTATAAATCATGCTCCAATCAGGACGGTCTCTCCGGCAGCGGCTGGTGGGGAAATCAACCTTCCAAACATCATTTTGAGAATTCAGGGAGCAATCTGGCCTGGAACGAGCCTCCTTATCCATACGGTTCTGATCGCGGTTATGGTTTACGTACCGAAATCGGAACAGCAACATTTCCTGCTTACGAAAGTGTAATTAAATTTATTCCGGAAGATCAATTATGGCCTTTACCTACAGACGAACAGTTAAAAAACGATGACGATAATGTATGGAATAAGCACTTTTTCGGGAAAGAAGCATCCAATGCCAATCCCATCAATTACAAAACGGCAGTCAACACTCAATTTGGAGCATCACATAACCTGAAAGAATTCTGCGAAAAAGCTCAATTGCTTAATACAGAAGTAATGAAAGGAATGTATGAAGCCTGGAATGATAAAATGTGGAATGATGCATCCGGCATATTAATCTGGATGAGCCAGTCGGCCTATCCTTCATTTGTATGGCAAACGTATGATTATTACTATGACGCTACAGGAGCATACTGGGGTGCCAAAAAAGCATGTGAACCCTTGCATATACAATGGAACTCGTCAAACAACAGTATAAAAGTAATCAATACTACCTCCAGCGACCTGAAAGGCGCCACAGCAACGGCGACTATTTATGACATGAATGGACTGCCAGTAGCGGCTTATGGAAAATCCACAAAAATAGATGTATTTGCCAGCAATATTGCCGAAGCTTTTAAATTGAATTTTAATACATCCAATTTAGCATTTGGGAAAAAAGCAATTGCTTCCACCCAACTGAAAGACGCATCACTGGCAACAGATGGAGGAACTGGTAGTCGCTGGGAAAGCGAATTCAATGATCCTCAATGGATTTACATCGATTTAGAAAAAAAAGAAAATATAGAAGCTATTACTCTGAAATGGGAAGCAGCACGAGCTCAGGAATACGAACTGCAAATCTCGGATGATGGCCAACAATGGAAAACAGTTTATAAAGAAAAAAATGGAACTGGAGCAACGGACGAAATAAAACTCAAACCGGTTAGAGCCAGATTCATAAAACTACTTGGAATCAAACGGGCAACTCATTTCGGATATTCATTATATGAATTTGAAGTCTATGGAACGAAACAAGCAGAAGATCTGACGCCTTTACATTTTATCAGGTTGGAACTGACTGACAATAAAGGTCATTTGCTTTCCGACAATTTTTACTGGAGAAACGGGATAAAAGATCTGGACTTCTCTTTATTAAACACCTTTCCGGATCCCAATATTTCTTGCTCTTTACTTAATAAGAAGAATGAAAATGACCAAGGACAATTTGATTTATTACTGAAAAACAATTCCAATTCCATCGCTTTTGCCAATCGCTTGCGTTTCCTGAACAAGACTACACAAACACGAATACTTCCTGTTATCATGTCCGATAATTATGTAACTTTGATGCCTGGTGAAGAAAAAATCATAACAGTCAAAGCTGATGCTGATTTATTCAAAGAAGGTATCGATGTTTTGTTAAAATCTTATGGAATAGACGAAAAATCCATGCTTAATATTGAATTCTAACATGAAACAAGCCATTGTATTTATAATGTTGAGTCTTATAAAAATTCATTTTTTAACTGCTGCCATCACGCTTTATGACTTAAAATGCGAAAATCTGACCAATCCCAATAGTATCGATAATACCATTCCTCATTTCAGTTGGAAAATACAAAGTGATACTCCCATGCAACAGCAATATGATGAAATGCAGGTTGCATCAGACAGTTTACTACTGATACAAAATAAAGCCGATTTATGAAATTTGTCTAAAACCCAATCATCTGCTTCCATAATGGTTCCGTATAAAGGACGGGAATTAAAATCCCGGATGCTATGTTTTTGGCGGGTTCGTGTATGGAATGAATAAGGAAATAGTTCGGATTGGAGTCCGGTGCAACGATTTGGAATCGGCATTTTGGATGGCGATCAACTTCATGGAGATTACATCGGGCCATCAGTAGGGAATGGAGACATCCGTTCCCCATTATTAAGGAAAATATTTACTATTAATTCAGCAGGAACTACTTTTATGCATGTCAATTCCCTCGGGTATCATGAAGTATATATCAACGGTATAAAAGTAGGAAATCATGTCTTATCTCCAGCCGTATCTCAACAAAATAAACGTTCATTGGTTGTCACCTATGATGTCACTTCTTATGTACACAAGGGACACAATGAACTGGTAATCTGGCTTGGACAAGGATGGTATAAAACAACAACCTTCGGAACCAATCATGATGGTCCGGTGGTGAAAGCAGAAATGAATGTACGGATAAACAAACAATGGGAACTCATTCTTTCTACCAACCATACATGGACAGGACGTGAAAGCGGATATTCCGACACCGGCACATGGCAAGCACTTCGGTTTGGTGGAGAAAGAATAGACAAACGCATCGTCCCTGCAAATCTGACAATCAGCGAATTAAACAAACTAAAATGGTTTCCCGTCACGACCATTACAGTGCCATCCCATCAAGTATCTCCGCAAATGTGTGAATCAAACACAATACAGGCTACCCTCACTCCCCAAAGTATTGAAGCTCTCAATGACAGTACTTGGATGATCGACATGGGTAAAGTATTGACCGGATGGTTTGAATTGCAGATCTCTCAGCTTCCTGCCGGACACAAAATTTCCGTTATGTACACAGATGATTTAAACAAGGACCCTGATGTTAAAAAACAAGGAGAAAATGACATCTAGGTTGCCTCGGGAAAACCGAACGATGTATTCTGTAATAAATTTAATCACCACACTTTCCGTTATATAAAGGTTGCCAATTTACCCCAAAAGCCAACAGAAGATCAGATCAAAGCTCATTTTATTCATGGAAATTATAAGCCTGCTGCCACATTCAAATGCTCGGATAATGATTTGAATGCTATACATGATATGATTCAACACACTTTGAAATACCTGACTTTCAGCGGATACATGGTAGATTGCCCTCATTTGGAACGTGCCGGATATGGAGGCGATGGAAATTCATCTACTCAATCTCTGCAAACGATGTATGATGTATCCCCTACATTCCTGAACTGGTTACAAGCCTGGAAAGATGTCATGCGTGAGGGAGGAAGCCTGCCACACGTAGCACCTAATCCTGGCGCAGGAGGAGGCGGTCCTTATTGGTGCGGATTTATTGTGTTGGCGCCATGGCGGACTTACATCAATTATAACGACTCCTGCCCTCTCGAACGATATTACGATACTATGAAACAATGGCTGGTATATGTGGATCAATATACGATAGACGGAGTATTGAAACGTTGGCCGGATACGCCTTACCACGATTGGTATTTAGGCGGCTGGCTCGCTCCTGCGGGCGTAGATGCCGGAGCACAATCATCTATTGACTTAGTAAATAATTGCTTTATCAGTGAATGTTTAGGTATTTTTACAAAAAACAGCTATCCGTCTTAAAAAACCGGAGGAAGCACAGGCGTTTGCAACACGCAAAGCTCACCTGAATCACTTAATCCATCAAACTTTTTATAATACTGAAGAGAGCATCTATGCTACAGGATCACAACTCGACATGTCTTATCCTATGTTAGTTGGCGTGGTTCCTGATTCTTTACAACATAAAATGAAAGAACAACTAATCAATCGGACAGCCCATCTGTATAATAATCACATGGCTGTTGGATTGGTCGGAGTACCAGACTATCCGAAATAAGGAAGTCGATTTCATGTATTCAATGTTGAAAAAAACGGATTATCTCGGTTATTTGTACATGATCAACAACAATGCCACAACTACCTGGGAATATTGGAGTGGAGAACGTAGCCGTGTACACAATTGCTACAATGGAATCGGAAGCTGGTTTTATCAAGCTGTAGGCGGCATTATCCCGGATGAAAAGAGTCTGGGATATAAGCATTTTTATATAGAACCGCAAATTCCCCGGGGCGTAACCTGGACAAACACCTCCAAAGAATCACCTTACGGAACAATTATTGTAAACTGGGAATTAAAGGATAACCGGCGAATCATGTATATTTCTCTACCGATTGGAGTGACAGCAAGTGTCGTTATTCCGGAAATAACCGTTTCCTGCATCATGAATGGTAACAATGTAACAACAAATAAATCCTATCCATCATTCAAAACAGGCGTTTATGATATAGAATTTAACTTTCAATGAAGTGATCCTATTTTTTTTACTTCCTCTTCAAATTGGTCATTATCGATAATAGATTTTCCTTTGACTTTACTTTTGTAGTTATAGACAGTTTGCAATGAATATCTTAAGAATACTGCAATTTGACTAACATCAGTAATTCCTAAACGGATTAATGCAAAAATACGAAGTTCTGTATTCAACTGTCCTTCTTCGATCTTATATCCTTCCTGAGGCTTGAGCAATGAATTAAATTCTGCAACAAAATTAGGATATAATTTAAGGAAAGCTTTATCAAAATTCGTACATAGTTCGATTACCTCTTTTTCCAATTCACTGGCCGAGGACTTATATAAGCTTTCAATTTGCCCCGTTTTAATTTTCCGGTTTACATTTTTTCGATATTCATATAACTTATTGATATAGACGGCACATTGGTTCATAAAATAGCCAATGTATTTTTCTTTAACTAAATTCGCTTCATCCAATTTCCGGTTTAACATTACCAATGCCTCATTCATTATCCGAAGCTCTTTTCGTGCCTTCGAAATCATTCTAAGCTGCCTGTAATTAATATACAGAGTAATGATAAGAATAATTACAAACGAACTGATTAACATGGAATAAAGTCTCAAATTTTTCTGCTGAATTTCTATCCTGCGTAAGTAAGCATCCTCTATAATAGGTTGAACGCGTGCTATAACCGAATTTTTGAATCGTGCATTATAGAAAATGGCGTCATCCAATGCTACTTTAATATAGTTATATGCTCTATTCACATCTCCATTTTCATGTAAATTAATCGCCAACGACATGAGAGCCTCATTTTCTTTTACTGCTAACTGAAGATCTGTAATCGCTGCTAATAATAAATAATATTCCTGCGCTTTCGTTTTTCCAGCCAATTTATACACTTTAGCTAAACTCATAGCCGACATCGCATAACCATGTGTTCCCGGCTGATGTTTTTCAAAAATTGGCGTCAATATAGCAATCGCTTCATTTAATCGACCGGCCTGCTGTAATTTAAAAGCATATTCCTTTTTATATTCATCCGATTGATCGTATAACAATGCCATTATCTTATCCCTATACCCTTCCTTTTTTTCTTCATATTCGTTTGCAAATCGACCATCATCTGTATAGATTATCAGATTTTCATAATAACGAATTTTATTCCAACAATACCAGGCTTTGTGATAAGAAGGTAATTCTCCATAGTCCAAGGAATTAAAAACTTCAGAAGCCTCCAAAAAAAGTCCCGACAAAGAATACACATTGGATAAAAATAATTTGCTTTCTATAATAAGGCTTTCATCACGCATTTGCTTTGCAATGGAAAGATTTTCATGAATGTAAAATTCTGCAGAATCACAAACAAAAGTCTGATATTGAGAAATAATATCCTTGTTGATCTTATAAGTATCTTCCAATGAATCAACCAGAAGTTTTTGCTTTTTCAATTCTGTAATCTTAACGTTCTTTTCTTCTGTATATTTAGCACGCTCCAAAATAACTTTATCCAACACTTTTAATAAAGAATCAGTTCTGTCAACCAAGCAAAAACCATACGCCGGAAAAAGGATAAATAACAAGATCAAGGCTACACTTTTCATTCGTATTATATTTTATGCAAACAATAATAAACTTTCAAATTTACACAAAATTTGTTAAATGAAAAACAAATATCATTATAGAGTAGAGAATTAAATTCTCAATTTATACAGCGCCTGCCTCTTATCTTCTTCTAACTGCAGTTTCAGATCTTCCAAATTTTCAAATTTCATATCTTCACGAAGATAAGCGACAAAAGCAATTTCAATGGGTTGTTCATACAAATTACCGGAAAACTCAAACAGATTAACTTCAAACCGCATCTCCCCGGCTGTGGTGATAGACGGGCGGGTACCAATATAGGCCATTCCCTGATACCAATCTGTATTTACAAACGCCAAAACAGCATAAATACCTTCCTTAGGAATCACCTTAAAATTTTGCAACAATTGAATATTAGCTGTCGGAAAACCAATTGTACGCCCTAACTGATTTCCCTCCACTACTCGGCCGGTCAGCGAATAATAATATCCAAGCAATTGAGTGGCTAAAGACACCTTTCCATCCAATAAAGCATTGCGAATCACCGTGGAACTGACATGCAATTTTTCATCCAATTCCTTAGCCAACACAACATTCATTCCGTATTTTTCGCCCGATTTTTTATAATCCTCAAAACCTTCGGCGCGATTTTTACCAAAACGATGATCGTAGCCCACCACTAAAGTATCTACCCTGTATTTTCCGACCAAAACCTCACCAATAAAAATATTGGCAGACAATTCCGACATCTCGGGAGTAAAATCCAGTACAAAACAATAATCAACACCTGTCTGGCGCAACAATTCTTCCCGTTCCTCCCGGCTATTCAACAATTTCGGTTGAAAATCCTGATGCAATACTGCACGCGGATGCTGTGGAAATGTAATCACTGCACTCGGCAAACCTCGTTCCTGCGCCACCCCCTTCACCTGTTCTATCAAAAAACGATGACCGGCGTGTACTCCGTCAAAAAATCCGATAGTTGCCACAATGGCAGTTTGAGATTCCTGCAAAGCGTTATTATGAGATGTAAATAATTTCATCCGGCAATTGTATAAAGGCACAAAGTTACTCTTTTATTGCATAGCAGTTGAAACTCACATTAGAAAAGTTTCCAACACACAAACCACCCATGAAACTTTGAATTATCTATTTGAGCAAGGCTACCATTACTATTTTCCGGCTATCTGCAAGGCTTTTCTTTGCGATACAAAAGATGAAAAAGAACAAATCATCGTTTCCTCATTTACCAATAAAGAAGACATAGACGCGGACGAGTTATCATAACCTAAAAAAAAACGTGCACCCTGCTTTTCTTCGGATGCACGTTTTCATATTATTGGGCAAAATCAGATTACTCCTTGCGCCATCATCGCTTTGGCGACTTTCATAAATCCTGCAATATTAGCACCTTTCACATAATCAATGTATTTTCCATCCGCAGATGTTCCATATTTTTTACATTGCTGGTGAATATCCGACATAATCCGTTTCAGTTTTTCGTCCACTTCTTCACGCGTCCAGTTCAACCGCATAGAATTTTGAGTCATTTCCAATCCGGAGGTTGCTACCCCTCCCGCATTGGCAGCCTTACCCGGAGCATACAGAATTTTTGCAGTCTGGAATGCTTCAATCGCTTCGGGAGTAGAAGGCATGTTAGCTCCTTCCGAAACAGCTATACATCCGTTGGCAAGTAATATTTGCGCATCATCTCCATTCAATTCATTTTGCGTTGCCGAAGGCAGGGCAATATCGCCTTTTTCAGCCCACACACGACCACCTTCTACATATTTGCATCCATAATGGTCGGCATATTCTTTAATGCGTCCGCGATTGATATTTTTGAGTTCCATGACGAAATTCAGTTTTTCACGGGTAATACCATCCGGATCATATATATACCCATTCGAATCGGACATCGTCACCGGAATGGCACCCAATTCAATTAACTTTTCGCAAGTATATTGCGCCACATTTCCGGAACCCGACACTAAGCATTTTTTCCCTTTAATGTCAATATTCCTGGTTTTCAGCATTTCCAATAAAAAATAAATATTGCCGTAACCGGTTGCTTCAGGACGAATTAAGGAACCTCCGAATTCAATTCCTTTTCCGGTAAATGTACCGGTATTTTCCCTGGCCAGTTTTTTATACATTCCGTACATGTAAGCGACTTCCCGTCCGCCTACGCCGATATCACCGGCCGGAACATCCGTATCCGGGCCGATATGGCGCCACAATTCCAGGATAAAAGCCTGGCAAAACCGCATAATTTCAGCCGTAGATTTGCCTCGGGGTGAAAAATCGGAACCGCCCTTGCCTCCACCCATCGGTAAAGTCGTCAATGAATTTTTGAAAGTTTGTTCAAATGCCAAAAATTTCAAGATGGACGGATTAACAGAAGCATGAAAACGAATCCCTCCTTTATACGGTCCAATTGCATTATTATGCTGTATTCTGTAACCCATATTGGTTTGTACCTTTCCTTTATCATCTACCCAGGTTACGCGGAAAGAGAAAATCCGGTCAGCGATACAAAGACGCTCTATCAATCCGGCTTTCTCAAATTCAGGATGCTGATTATACACGTCTTCAATAGATTCTAATACTTCGGTAACTGCTTGATGATATTCCGGTTCATTCGGAAATCGTCTTTTCAAATCATTCAATACTTCTTGTACTTTCATTTTTTACTAAATTTATCTATTTTCACAAAAACACCACAAAAGTACAATTATTTTCAGAGACTAAAAACATTTCGTCAGTTTTTTGTCTTTTTTTTATCCAAATTGACAATTTTAACTATACTATTATTCCATATTGATTTTTCCTATACCATTGAGACGGGTATTACGGGTTTTGGGTTCACGCTTATAAGTAATTTTCCCCATACCATCAACCTTAGCATCCAACATCTCCACGGCATCACAACGAATACTGCCCAAGCCATACAACTGCGCTTTTACTTCCGATGCTTCCAAATCATAAGCATTGATTTTACCGGCGCCATTCATCGTATATTCGGCACGATGAGTTTTTCCAGCCACATCAACCGCGCCCAATCCGTTGACATTGGCTTTGAAGATATTTTCCACATCCAGAGTGTCGGCACGAAATGTTCCGGCATCATTGATTCGAAGCCAAAAACAATCTGTCTTGAGCCGGTTTTCCACAGTAACTGTTGACAAAGAAGATATTTCAACTCCATGAAATATTGGAGCGCTTACCTTGATAATCAAATTATTCCGGCCTTCCAATATATACCCTTCTTTATACGACAAACTCAATCCGCCGTCTTCTATTTTCCAATTCACTTTATCTATAATATTAGAGTCCCCATTAATCAATAGTACTGCCGAATCGGCAGGAGTCTGAACCAACCGAAGATTGCCAAACAAATTATTATTCATATATATTTTGTCAAAAGGAGGTAAAGTATAACTTATATCAGCCAATTGTCCGTCACCTTCTATCACAATCGCATCAGGATCATGCACATCACCTGTTGTGAATTTTGTCACTTCCCAATTCCAATCGAGATCATTATTTACTTTCAATCCCGAAGCTATCAGCACACACAGAGCGATAATCCACACAATCACTCCTGCCCATCTGACCGGTACAGGAATCGGTTTCCATTTAAAAACGGCAGCCAGCAATACATAAATCAAACTTATTAATGGAATGGCAAGCAAAAGACAAGTAGCAATAAAAGCCGGAACCGGATGTGCAATCGTTGCAAAGTCCGAAATGCCTCCCCATAATCCGGCAAACGGAAGAGACAACGCTCCCACTCCCACTCCAAACAAGGCGCTAAACAAGGAAACAAACACAACACCTAAAACAAACAACAGTATTCCGCCAACAAACAACAGTGGAACTGCCAACAAACATCCGCATCCTGCAAATCCGACTTTAAAAATCGATGCAAAAAAATCTAAAAGACCATTAAAAAATCCGTTTTTTTTGTGAGTCGGAGGTTCAGCTACCGTTTTGCCTATATTTTCAACCGTCACTTCCTCTCCTCGCATTTCCAGTTTTTGTTCCGCCGTATTAGCTGCAGGAACAATGATCCACATAATGAGATACATCCAAATACCCCAGCCATATATGCTTGACAATGCAATAATTAAAATGGCAGCGACTAACCTGACAGGCGTCGCATCCCATCCAAAATAAGCAGCAATACCGCTCAACACGCCACCCAGCATTTTATTATCGACATCCCGGTATAATCGTTTCTTAGGATTTACATGGGTTGTCACGGCACCGGATGTTTTAGAACTCCTGGAAGTTTTGTCGTCCGCATCTTCTTCTCCAAAATCCTGGGGTTGTCCGATTTTTGCAATCACTTTCCTCACTTCGTCGATATCGACCACTGTATATCCCAGGCGCAAACGTTCGGAAAACAGTTCGGCGATACGGGCTTCAATATCCGTAATTATTTCATTGGAATCCGTTTCTTTCCTGAAATAAATCCGTAAGTTCCGGATATACTCATCCAACAAAGCGTAAGCATCCTCATCAATATTAAATACCGTTCCGTTTAAATTGATAGTCAATGTTTTTTTCATGTCCGTCTATCGTTTAATTATTTATTTTAAGATGATTGATTGTGTCGTTGATTTCACCCCAGGCGCTTTCCAACTCTTTCAGAAATTCCCGGCCTTCACCCGTTAGGGCGTAATACTTCCGTGGCGGACCCTGAGTCGATTCAATCCACTCATATTCCAACAAACCACCATTTTTCAAACGCGTGAGCAACGGATAAAGTGTTCCTTCCACCACAATTAACCGTGCATCCTGAAGCTGCTGGATGATGTCGGTTGCATAAGCCGGTCGTTTCGACAAAATCAAAAAAGTGCAATATTCCAGCACACCTTTTCGCATCTGTGATTGTACATTATCTGACTTCATATAACATATTGATTATTTGACAATGCAAAGATATATATAAATTTCAGTACCTTGCAATACAAAGTATTTTATTTTATGATTTATTAACAAAATAATTTTATTTTAAATTTTAATAATATTTAACAATTCAAATGGGGTCAAAATCGAATTTCCTGCGTCTCTTCTTTAATTTGAAGAAAAAAATCACAGATAGATTCTGACATTTATATTCTAAATACAATTTTTATGTACAAATACTTATTTCTAATACTCATTGGAATAGCATGCATTTCCATGCCGGTATCCGCAGAAAATAATCCGCAGGCCAATCCTGCAGCTATTGTGCTTTCGGGCAACATGCGTTTTACCGTTTTAACTCCGGAAATGATCCGTATAGAATGGAGTGCAGGCAAAACCTTTGAAGATCGCGCTTCTTTTGTAGTTGTAAACAGGAACCTGCCTCTTCCGGCATACTCAACCAAGGAAGAAAACGGTTTCCTGTATATCATTACCAACAAGTTGGTTTTGCGTTACAAAAAAGGAGCGTATCCCGTCAATTCCAACGTCTGTAGTCCCAACCTGCAAATAACGATGCAAGTCAATGGAGAAGATATTGTGTGGTATCCCGGAAAGAAAGACCCTTATAATTTGAAAGGCACCACGCGCACATTGGACTCTGCAAACGGTGACGTAAGAAAATGGCTGGAAAATGGCCTGCTATCGCGCTCGGGATGGGCGATAATAGATGAAAAAGAGCCTCGCAAAGACGGCAGTATGAGCCTCATGTTTGACGGAAGCGAAGGTGTAGAGTGGGTTGCGCAACGTCACGACAAGCAATCGATGGACATGTATTTTATGGGTTACGGCCATGATTATAAAAACGCATTAGGTGATTTCACAAAAATTGCAGGAAAAATTCCCATGCCGCCTTTGTATGCTTTCGGTTACTGGTATTCAAAATACCAACGCTATACAGAGAGAGATTTCAAAAATATAGTAAACGAAATAAAAGGGAAGAACATTCCCATCGATGTGATGGTGATTGATATGGATTGGCACCTGGATGGTTGGACAGGACGAACAGACCGGACAGAATGGACCGGATGGACATGGAATAAGGCGCTGTTTCCCAATCCGCAAAATTTTATCACATGGTTGCATAATCAGAATTTGAAAACAACTCTCAACCTGCACCCTGCGGACGGAATCGGTCCATACGATGCCAATTTCAAACAGCTTGCCAACCAATTAGGGTTACCAGCCAATCAAACCATCGCTTGGAATATTGAGAAAAAACAATTCTACGAAGCATTTTTTGAAAATATTCTGCGCCCGCATGAAAACATCGGGGTTGACTTTTGGTGGTTGGATTGGCAACAATGGATGATTGCCCGTAACGAAGAAAATTTAGGCAATACATTCTGGCTCAATCATGTATTCTTTTCCGATAAAAAATTGCAACAAAAAGGTCGCCCGCTCATTTTCCACCGTTGGGGAGGGTTGGGAAATCATCGCTATCAGATCGGATTTTCGGGCGATACGTACGCCACATTTCCTTCGCTTGCATTCCAACCTTATTTCACGGCAACTGCTTCCAATGTCGGATATGGCTATTGGAGCCATGATATAGGAGGCCATAATCAAGATGGAGGCAACAATGCCGAACTTTATTTAAGATGGATACAATATGGCGTTTTCTCGCCTATTTTGCGTACCCACGCCACCAACGCCTCGCATATCGAACGCCGTATATGGCTCTATCCTAATTTTGATCTAATGTTAAAAGCATTGGAATTACGATATGCGCTGATTCCTTACATATACACCTATGCCCGTTACACCTATGATACAGGAATTTCACTTTGTCGTCCCATGTACTACGATTACCCTGAAAATGAAGAAGCGTATCGTTTTGAAGGACAATACATGTTTGGAAACGAAATACTTGTAGCTCCTATTGTGCAATCGGACAACGGCAAAGGAACTGTGGATAAAACGGTCTGGCTACCGGAAGGTAAATGGTATGAAGCCGCTACCGGAGCGGTACTTGAAGGCGGCGCCGAGGTGATACGCAATTTTACGCAGGAGCAAATCCCCTATTATTATAAAGAAGGAGCCATCATTCCTCTCTATCCCAAATTAAGCCACCTGAAAAACCGTCCCGATCAGTTGACATTACAATTCGCACCTGGGAACCATGGCGAATTTTCATTCTACGAAGATGAAAATGATAATGACAATTATGAATCCGGGAAATACACATTCACCCGGATTACGCAGTCAAAACAAGGAAATGTAAGCACTTATACCATTCACCCGCGCCAGGGTTCGTTTGCCGGAATGCCTGCACAACGCGCTTACCAGCTCGAACTGTTGCATAAAGAGCAACCTGCATCTGTTGAATTTACCGGACTATCAGGTACTTATGAATACGATGCCGGAAACAAAAAGATAATCATCCGGTTACCTTCACAATCCTGTGATGCGACAATTACAGTCAACGTAACCGAATAATACAAGTCGAAACTGTATATTAACTAATATATAGCGTATTTATTAACTAATTAAAAACAAAAAATTATGATTAAGAAACTTTACTCTTTGCTCATTGCATTGATGTTTTTAGCTCCTGCTTATTCGCAAACCGAATGGAGCATTGTAGGTAATGCTGTTCCCGGAGGAACTGCCGTATTGAAACAAAATCCGGCGAATGCTCAAGTGTTCCGCTACACCGGAAGTCTGACTAACCAAGGCTTCAAACTATCGGATGGAACAAACGAGTATGTTCCTCTTTGTGGAGAAAGCGATCCATTGGGACAAACCATCGATGTACGTCGTGCTACATCATCTTCCGACACCGGTTTTCGTGTTCGCTACACCGGAACTCAGGAAAATTTCAAATTAACGCTTACCAAAAACGGCGCACAGCAACAACTTTCTGTTGAAGCAATCGATGCTCCGAAAGCTATTTATTTAATGGGAGGCCCTATTAATTCTCATGATCCGAACTGGCAACTATATGATGCCCGGGAACTTGAACCGGATCCTGACAATGCTTTTGTATTCTATTACAAAGGTGATTTAAAATACAACACATTTGGAGATGAGCCTGGCAACTTCAAATTATTAGTAAACAGACCTGATTGGAACGAAGCTTTCCACCCGGCAGAAGACGGAAATGTGCTTTTGGAAGGGATTACTAATATGCGTTTTGGTGGTGATGATAACAAATGGTTTATTCCGGAAGATGGCAGTGGCGATGGCTATTATGTACTCAAAGTAGATGCATTGAACGAAACTCTTGAAGTAGTAAGTTTTGAGGCCAATTCTGAACAAAAATATTATCCTCCTGCAGTTTACATTACAGGAAATGCTATGCCTTGTAACTGGACCAATGAATATCCAGAAATTATGGAACCTATTGCTGACCAAAAAGGTGTATATTCTTGGACAGGAACTGTCTTTGGAGCAGATCCTGAAATCAACGAATCTGGATTTTTTAAATTTCTGAAATGCAGACTTACTTGGGATTACTGCTATACAGCTTGGAGTCCAAGTGAACCCATTGAATTTGGCGAAGAATATAATGCCTTTTATCGACACGACGACAATAAGTTTGTAATTCCAGAAGATTGCGATGATTGTACTATCACTCTTGATATGCGTGACCCTGAAATGATAAAATTTGTAGTGACAAACAACAACCAGAGATCAAGTGTAAAAACACCTGCCGGCGAACAAAATGCGTTGGTTACCGTATATAATCAACAAACAAAACAGTTGCAAATATCCGGAGAAAACGCTGATGCTACCATCCGTATTTTCAACATGAACGGCAGCCTGATGCTTAACCGCGTATTAGATTCCGGTATTACCGTATCATTGCCTGCCGGTTTATACACCGTGGTTATGTATGACAAAAACGATATCTACAGGAAAAAGACAATTGTTTATTAAATACGGCCTGTAAATCCAACACGGCATTACATTTTAGGGTATCAAAAATGTATATTCAAGGGGATGCATCTCGAATACGGGATGCATCCTTTTTTTATTAAAACAGATCAAAACGACGGGCGCATTACAATTAGCCTGCCACTTCTTTGGAATAATGGTTGTATAACTCAATATTTTTTCGTTATTTTGTATGATATTGTCAGGATAGTTGGTTGAAGTATAAGCTTTTGTTCTTTTTGAGAATCAAAAGCTAAAATATTGCGCCTCACTATTCTCCAACACAATTTATACAATAAGAGGGAGTACGTAATACCTGATGAAACCGGAAGTCGATATTCAAGATAATGAACTATACTCACAGTATGTGAATGAAATGTTTGCATACGGTATGGCTTTTGGAATTGCAAAAGAAACCGTACTGGATGCTATTCATGACGTCTTTCTTCATTTTATCGAACGGAAACATACACTTCAGGTACATTCCAATATCAAATTCTATTTGCTAAGCAGTCTCAAAAATCGTTTGTTTTCAATCAAAAGGAGAGAAATTAATTTTGAGGTCAACGATGATGCCGACAATTACGAATTTTCCATTGAAGTAAGCGGATTGGAAGATATATTGGAAGAGGAAGAAGAAAGGGTATCTTTAACCCGGAAAATTGAAGAAATGCTCAACATGTTGACCAACAAGCAACGAGAAGTGATTTACTTACGATATATGCAAGACCTCAGTTATGACGAAATTGCCGAATTACTCCATATCAGTCAAAAAGCTGTCCGTAAATTACATTATCGTGCATTGGAACGCATTAAAGAACAGTACGGACCTACTTTTGTCACGTTGATCATTTTCTATCTTACGATTGCCGGTATGCGCTTACAATAAACACGTAAAAAAACCGGAAGACGGGATAATCATCCCTGTTCTTCCGGTTTCATTGATACACCTAAAATTAATTATTTACCAGCCTAATGCCATTTATTATTCTAACCAGAAAGGCGCTTGAACCAAGGTCGGGTCTTTATCTATTTCATCCTGGTAAATTGGGAACCAATACTGTTTTTTAGTAAAGACACGTTTTAGATAAACACTCCGTTTGAAAAACGACTTCGTATCCGTCGGATTATCCGAATAGACCGAGCCGCTGAAATTCATACCATAATCATCTCCATTTAAGAGCTTTTCACCCAACATCCAACGACGAATATCATTGAAACGGAGACCTTCGCAGCACAATTCCACCCGGCGTTCCTTACGAATCAACTCACGTACATCCGCCTGTGAAGCAGGAGCAGGGATCATATCAAATCCGTTTGAATCAACTCCGTTTCCGTATTGCGGAATACCGGCACGTTCACGGATCAGGTTCACATATTTCAAAATATCCGCATTGCCCGGATTGGATTCATTTAATGCTTCTGCATAGTTCAGGTATGCCTCAGCCAACCGGAAAAGAATACCCGGACGGTATGGACGAGTGTCTCCATTTCTAGGCATAGATTCCAAAGAAATTCTCTTTCTTAATAAATATCCGTTTTGAGGAGCATCATGTGTAGGCCCGCCATCCGGTTCATTATGCATAAATTTAGTTACCCGGCTTTCCGACCAGTACCATTGTCCATTGTATATCACGGTTAAGTAAAAACGCGGCTCCCGGTTACTATACATATTATAGGTATTTTTCAGGGTAATCTGCCCGGGTTTTACACCTGGAGATTTCCGGCAAATATCCCATTTGGTATTGCGGATTTCGGGTTCCGTAGAAAATCCGGTTTCAATATAGCCGGAAGCTTCGTTGATAATCGGACTACCATCTTCATGATATCCTAAAATAGGTGATAATCCGTTTTTCATAAAAAATGCATCCACCAAACTTTGAGTTACTCCTAACCCTCCATTACCACCACAACCGTGTGGACTTGCATGGCCCTCGTATTCTTTGAAATCACAGTCCGGGCGGGCGAAGAGAATTTCTTTATTACCTTCCGATGTTTTCCTGAGAAACACATTGGCGCATGATAAAAACGGGTCGATCGATCCATCCTGGTTATATTCCTTATATAATGCATGGCCTTCTGCATGAGCGGCATCTATCAAGTCCTTACATGCCTGGGTAGCCTTAGCCCATTTAGCAGGATCATAAGTCGAATTGAAACGTTCTTTTCCGTCATAATTTTTGATGTCTTTGTACATTTGGTTTCCATTGACTAAGGGACTGGCCGCAAACATCAACACGCGCGCACGGACAGCCAAACAAGCAATGGAAGTAGCACGTCCAAAAAGAGCATCGTTCCATTCAGCAGGTAATTTCGTGGATAAATCCAATAATTGTTCATCAATCCAGGCTACTGTTTCATCAAACGAGCGCTGGCCTATCATTAATTCACTTTGAGGCGCATTGGGATCGACCATATCAGGATAATAAGGCACCGAGCCATACGCTTCCGTAAGTATCCAATAATAGTAAGCGATCAGGAAACGGCATTCATTTTTCATGGTCTCTACATCTTCTTCTTTTACACCTTGTTGTGGATTTGGATGAACATTATGAAGCAAGATATAAGCATCACGAATTTTTTGCGGCAATTTATTCCAAAAGCTGGCATTCCAACCCGAATTAGTAAACCAGTTGCCAATGCGATAATTTAAAAGTGACCCTCCCCACCATTGTATCCAGCGCTGAGATGGAGTAATATCGTCTCCTGCCGTTTCATATCCGATATCTTTGACCATGGGCATATAAGGGTCAGGGATTCCAGTATAAATATTCGCTAACCAATCCTCCGTACGCGTTCTATCATTAAACACCATCTCCAAGGTAAGTCTATCATCCGGAGCATTATCCAAAAAGTCAGCACAGCCACCGAAGGTCAGAAGACACAAGGCGGATAATCCTATATATTTTAATAATCTCATATTACTGTCTGTTTATAAAATTTATATAACCATTAGAAGTTAACATCAAACCCAAAAGAAAACGCTTTCATAATCGGATACTTCGCTCCATTGGGGGTATCTACCTCGGGATCCCACAACTTAAAATCGGAGAAAGTCAACAAGTTAGATCCTTTCATATAGAGACGGGCAGAAGTTAATCCGATTTTGCCGACCCATTGTTTCGGAAACCGGTAGCCAACCTCGATATCTCTCATACGCAGCATACTCATATTGCGCAACCACCAGGTAGAATTTTGCGTATTATTTTCATTCGGGCCATACTTCAAACGTGGATAAAAAACATCCTGCCGGGGATTTTCCGGAGTCCATCGATCATTGTAGTTATCCAATATGTTACCCATAGTCCCCATGGTGCTACCCGGTAAAAAATAAGATCCTCCTATAAACCGCCAGGTATTGGCATTTCCCTGGAAAAACAGATTCAAATCCATATTTTTATAGGAAGCGCTCGCTCCAAAACCATATACTATTTGGGGATCATAAGTACCGCCTACAGGGGCAATGTCCATCGTTGTGATAACATTATCGCCATCCATATCTTTATATTTGATGTCTCCCGGACGCACTTGGGTAAATGCCTGAGAAGGAATACCTTCTTTCAACTTACCGTTTTCTACATCTTCAAAATCATCTTCCGTAAACAAACGTTCGGCAATCAGACCGAATAATTGATTAACCGGTAAACCGGTAACAGAGCGATTAGTTCCCAATACACCCGGAGCCTCATCCTTTTCTTCAATCTTATTTTTAGCATAAGTAAAGGATCCATGAAAACCGGCAGCCCAGTCTCTATTGAATTGTTTATTGAAAGTCAGCGACATATCAAATCCCTGATTGGATACTTTGCCAAAATTAGCCCATGGCGCTTCCGTAAAACCGGCAGCCGTAGGAATAGTATTACGCTGCATAAAAATTTTACTCCGGTAGTCTTTAAATACGTCAAACTGAAAATCCAATGCTTGCCACAGCCCAATTTCCATACCCACATTCACTTTCTCTACGGTTTCCCATGTCAAATCGGGTATGCCAAATTTTCCTTCTAAACGTCCCGAACGATTGTAATCGTTGTTGACACCCCATTTATAACTACCTTCTTCTTTAATTTCTGTGATATAAGCAAAACGACTTCCAGCAAATTGATCATTCCCTGTTTTCCCCCAGGATCCCCTGAATTTAACTTTTGAGAAAAGATGCCGGTAAGGTTGCATAAATTCTGCTTCTGAAAGCAAATACCCGACAGCAACCGAAGGAAAAAATCCATAGCGATACCCGGGTGCAAAATTTTCAGAACCATTGTAGCCAAAGTTAAGCTCTGCAATATAGCGATTATCGAACATATAAGAAGCGCGACCTGCAATTCCCTGCCTGCGGAAAGGTTGTGCATCACCATTTTGATAATCTCTTTGATTGTATAAAAACATTCCTTCCACATGGTGCTGGCCAAAGTCGCGGGAGTAGTTTAAATTCGCCTCAAAATAGGTGGCGCTGTTTCCCCATTCCATTTTTTTCTCAGTTCCCAAAAATTCCTGTCCATTATTTTCATATATTAAATTCAGGTTACCATCGTCATCTCGTGTTGTAACCGGATTATAGTATTGTGGATCTTTTGAACGCTTAATACCTGATTTTGACCAACGATCGAATGAGAAAATCCCTTTGATTTTCAATCCGGGTAACATAAACTTCAAATCCTGTTCCAACGAAAACAAAGATTCGACTTTGCTGGAAGAATAAGTGGTAAATCCATGCTGGGTAGCCAACGCCCATGGATTGTCACGACCCTTCACCCGTGGCAATTCTCCGGAAGAATAGATAGCCGGATGCGCAAATGGAGTAGTTTCGAAAGCCCGGTTGAATATATCATCCGAACTAACCGCCATGCCATTGGTATCTTGCAGATAACCGCCGATATTGATCCGGGCAACCGTTAATTTGGTAATGTTAAAATCCACATTCGAGCGCATATTGTATTTTTTAAGACCAGTTCCGGAATTCCAGGTTTGGCTTTTATCCCGTTCAAAAATACCTTGTTCTCCATAATAAGAGGCCACAAATGCATAGCGCAAAAACTCGCTTCCTCCATTGACTGTCAGATTCACCCGTTGATTGGAAGCATGATCTTTAGTCACGGCATCCAACCAGTTAACACTTGGGTACAAGTCCAAGTCTGTTCCATTTCTATATTGATCCAATACGTCTTGTGTGTACAGAGGATCACCTTTGTCATCAATTATTAATTCATCTAATAAAGTCAGGTAATCTGCAGACCCAATATATTTCGGCAACTTCACCGGTTGCGTAAAACTTTGTTCATAATGAACATTGACAGCAGGTTTTCCCATGTGACCCCGTTTAGTTGTAATCAGGATAACTCCATTGGCGCCACGTACGCCATATACAGCGCTGGCAGAAGCATCTTTCAACACGGAAAAAGACTCAATTTCAGCAGGATCCATATCATCCAATGTGCGTTCGATGCCATCTACCAAAACCAACGGATCACGTCCCGCATTTTGAAACGAAGAAATACCCCGGATCCAGAAATTAGAACCATCGACTCCCGGTTCACCTGTACGTTGTACGGCAATAATACCGGCCAATTGTCCCGCCAGGTTATTACTCAAGGCGCGGGTCGGACTTTCCTGCAACCGTTTCGGTTCAATGGTAGTAATAGCCCCCACCACAGAAACTCTTCTTTGTGAACCATAACCTACTACCACAACTTCATTCAAGCCGGTAGAGTTTTCTTTCATGTTCACATTAATATTGATTTGTTTTCCAACCTTAATCTCCTGAGATTCGTATCCTGTGTATCTGAATAACAATACAGCACGTTCGTCCGGCACCTCTATTGAAAAGTGTCCGTCTATATCTGTCGTTGTTCCGACATTAGAATCTTTTATTGTAACGCTCACACCGGGCAATTCGCCGTGTTGAGCATCCAATACCGTTCCATTCACTAAGATATTTTTTTTCACTTGTGCCGTTTCTTCTGCTTTACGGCTTATAATCACCTGCCTGTCATTCAACTTATAGGTTAAGTTGGTATTTTTCAGGACAGATGCCAACACTTGTTCTACTGTTTCGGATGAAAATCTGGCATTCACAACCTGATTTAACTCAGACTTCACTTCATCTGAATAAAAGAACACATAGTCGCTCTCTTTTTCCAATGAACGGAAAACATCACGAAGTGAAACTTGAGATAACTCGAGGGATACACGCGCCGGTTTTGTATTGGACAATGCCGGAGATGCAAAACAAATGTTTGCTATCAGCAACAATACAATGGCACACGATGTTTGAAATACATGATGAAAATTGATACTTTTATACCACATTTTTTGTACATTAAAAGGTTTTTTCTAAAAATTACTCTCTTCTCATGGAGGCTTTCTTTATTTACACCTCCGATTTTTTAGTATTAAATTACAGGATCATTCCATGGGCATCATTTTTTAAAGTTAGTACTCAGTTTAATTGTATTTTGATTTATTTCGTAGGCTATAGGAAGACTTTCCTTTAAGGTATGTAATACTTTTGTATAATCGTCGAATAAGACTAAAGTGCCTGAGCAAGTGTAATTTTCGATATCTGGAGTACATACAATATTGATCCGGTAATAGCGGGACAAATGCCTGGCGACATAGGCAATGTTTTGGTTATCAAACAAAAACAGTCCATCTTTCCAGGCAATGTAATTGAGAACATCCACCTGCGAGATTTCCAGGTTATCATTTTTCAACATCAATCGTTCATTGGGCTTCATCTGTTGCTGCACTCCATCCGCCGTGGTTACGGAAATACGTCCCTGAGCTAAGACCACTGATTGACAAGGTTCATCTGCATACGTAGTTACATTGAAAGCGGTACCCAATACCTGAACATCCATCTCTGACGTTTTTACATGGAAAGGCCTGGAAGCATCTTTGGTTACCTCTAAATAAATTTCTCCATCAGCATAGATCGTCCGATTATCTTTGTCAAAACGATCAGGAAAGTGCAAAATAGTTTCCGAATTGACCCAAACATTGGTTCCATCGGACAATGTGATAAACGACCTGCGCCCTCTGGGTACTTTCAGGGTATTCATAGCTACACTGACATCCTGATCAAAAGCGATTTCCGGAACAATTTTGATCTCCGGCTTATCTATTTCCCAATCGCCGGTTGCGTTGAATTTAATTTGTGTGTTGTTGACCATCACAATTTTATTGCGATCTGCAAGTGTCAGTTCTATTTCTGTTTGAGTAGAGTCTATATCTGAGAAAATATCAGTAGCAAAAAGCGTTTCCCATTGGTTTATATTACGGTTATTATTATAATTGTAGAGAAAAGTTCCGGCCACCAACAGTAGAGCAATGCAAGCAGCAGCAACCCGGTACAAAATTTTTTGGTACAACTGCTTTTTATGCAGATGACTGACGTTGTACTCTATTCTACTAAACAATTCTTTTGATTCTTCATCAGGTAAGGAAATGTTATTGAATTTTACAGAGCTTAAAATTGCCCTGGCAGCCAGTAAATCCTGTTCTTGTTCAGGATGCTGCTTTATCCAGCTTTGCCACCGCAACTCTAAATCTTCAGTAGGAGCATAACACCACATCAGAAATTGAGGATCCAGGAGCAATTGTTTTACTTTTTCAGAAAGATACTTGTTAGATTTACTCATTGTTTTTCGATATTAATAACGAGACGCAGAAAATTGAATTTTGACCCCATTTGATTAGTTAAATAATGTTAACGAACAATTAATTGTCGTCAAATCGCAAATTTTGACTTCTACGACAAGAAAAAAATAAGCTCATTGCATACTTACGAAAGGACATTGTATTTAAACTTCAATATCGTTTAGTTAAGATGATGAATTGAAATACAAAAAACATTGGTTGTTAAGCCAATGTCGCTATACGACAATTCTTAACTCAAGGACATTGTATTAAAACTTTGTGTCTTTGTGCCTTCGTGTTTAAACCGCCAACACAGGCTGTATGAAAGGGGGGAAAATGAAGAAAAGAGGGAAGAACCGATCTTGTTGCCAAATCGAAACTTCCCTAAGGAAAATCAGTTATTTAATAAAATCAGTTACAAGTAAAGAAACTTTTTTTTGTAACTAATTGATTACAAAGTCACATCTTTCGTTCTATTCTGATCCGGGCATCTACGGCAATCAATCCGTTGTCTGTCGCCAGCAGCGGATTAATATCCATTTCCTTGATTTCTGTTGCAAAGCGCAACAAGGTGGAAAGGCGTACAATGATTTCTGCAAAAGCGTGTTCATCAATACCTTTTTGTCCACGGGCGCCCTGGAAAACTTTGTAACCGCGTAACGAGCGAATCATGGACAGCGCTTCTTCCATGACTAAAGGCGCTAATCCCGAAGCGACATCTTTGAATAATTCCACAAAGATGCCACCCAAACCGCACAAGACAATGTGTCCGAAGCGATCTTCGTATTTTGAACCGATAAATAATTCCTGGCCTTTCAACATAGGCTGTACCATCACAGCTGTCACTTCCGGAATAGCCATCAGTCGGTCATATTCTATAAGTAAATGTTCTTCGGAACGGATATTCAACACTACTCCTCCGATATCCGATTTATGAACAGGCCCCACGCATTTCGCCACCACAGGGTAATGTACTTTGTTGGCAAATTCGGCTATGGTTTCCCAATCACTTGAAACCATTTCTTCTACAAATGGAATACCGGCTGCGCGAAATAACGCCTGGGTATATTTAGGTTCAATGTATCCATCATGGGGAATATTCTCAATAATCCGGCGAATTTGGGGAATATCCACGCCTTTCAGCGCCAGATTGTTGGCTAAAGGACGGGGCGTCTTCATTATTTTGCCCAACGCATTGGCTAAGCCTACTTCATCACTGAAATTAACATGCCCTTTTTTGATGAAAAAATCGGTTTCATCCCATGCGGTACTTATTGAAGGCAAAATCGGGAAAATCGGCTTGGAACATGTACGCATTTTTTGATCCAACACATCATAGGCATCATATACACGGGTAAGTCCGGGACTACCGAAAATTACAGCCATTCCATCTATTTGTTGAAAACGGGTTTCACAATAATCAATCGCAATAGCTAAATGTTCAGGAGTTGCTGTTCCGACAATATCGATCGGATTACTGACAGCCGCTCCCGGCAATAGTTTTGTTTTGAGTTCTTCCGCCTCCGGAGTGCCGGATAATTTAGGTACGATTAGTTCTCCTTTAGATAAAGCATCCGCTAAAATTACAGCAGGTCCGCCGGCATGAGTCACTACTGCTATATTTTTCCCTTTTAATTCTTTCAATGTAAAAACCGCTCCCACATTTACTAACTCCTCCCGGCTAAAACAACGCACAATTCCCGCTTTCCTGAACAACGCTTCAACAGCTAAATCAGGATTGGCCATAGCTCCGGTATGGGATGAAGCGGCACGGCTTCCGGATTCTGAACTTCCGGATTTTATGGCCGCAATACGACATCCTTTTTGTATCAAAGACGAAGTATGTTCTAAAAATTTGTCGGGATCTTTGATGCTTTCAACGTACAAAAATTTGATTTTGGAATCGGTTTCCGGATTAAATCCCTTGTCCATATATTCCAATACATCTTCCACCGATATTTGCGCGCCATTTCCAACCGACCATACAGAATTGAATCGTAATCCCATACGCATGGAAGATTCGATGATATAAAGGGCTGTTCCGCCCGAACTGGAAATCATATCGATTCCCATCGGATCCAATTCGGGAATAGGGAGGGTAAATAAGCTATGGTGATACCGGTTCAACAAGCCAATACAATTGGGGCCGATCAGGCTTGCGCCGGCATTGTTAATTACCTGTACGATTTGCTTTTCTAATTCGCCGCCTTCCGGAGTTTCTTCTCCAAAACCAGCGGTGAACATGATAAACGCTTTTACACCTTTTTGTTCCGCTAAAATTGTCACGGTTTCAAGACACAAAGAAGCAGAAACAGCAATAACAGCCATATCCGTTGGAGGAATTTTAGAAACATGCGGATAACATTTCAATCCCTGCACCTCTTTTTCTTTCGGATTCACTACATATAGTTTTCCTTCGAATTTTCCATTAATCAAATTGCGGACGCAATTTCCTCCCGGTTTGGAAGTCGTATTA
This sequence comes from Bacteroidales bacterium, assembly GCA_031553835.1. GTDB lineage: Bacteria > Bacteroidota > Bacteroidia > Bacteroidales > Azobacteroidaceae > JAVBKX01. Next base: position 107,561 of record JAVBKX010000016.1, on the reverse strand, counting down.
GATCCGCCAACCACTACAATACTTTTCGGATTAATTAATTCTGGTTTTATCATGACGATTAAAATTAAGAGTGAAGAATGAGGAGTCAACTAATTTTTTACATTAACTCTCTCTCCTGCTGTATGCGAAACAAATTCCGGGGCATATAAGCATTGTATGGTCGTAACGCCATTGGAATATTCTCCACTACGTGTTACATATAACGGATATTCAAACACATAAGTTCCTTTGGGTAAATGATCGAAGAAAAAATTCACAGAAGCATCTTTCATGGATTGATAATAAACCACCTGTTCTTTCCATTTCGCTCCCGACAATTGTTCGACCGGTTCGAAACAAGCGCCTCTCATGTCTTTCAACATAACATATTCCATATCGCGGTCGTTACGTACAGTCAGCCTTACCATCGCCTTATCGCCAACTTTTAATGGCTGGGAAGAAGTGACTTCGATTAACGATTTTCCATTGGCTGTAATTTGTTCCGTAAACAATTTTTTCTCCACATTCAATCCGGTCTTAGCACTGGTAATTTGATCCAAATTTTCATAATACTGCCAATACAAAGCGCCCCAGGCCGGACCTGCATTAGTATTCGACACAGCAATTTCACTCATGGCAGGAGTAATTTCCGAAGTGGTCCGCACTTGTTTCAAATAACCGGTACCGATTTCACTGCCGGCAGTTTCAACTGCATTGCCGCCCCACTTGATTTCAGGAAAATTGCTTTGATTCAACCAGTTGGTTCCGGTTTTCAACAATACATACACGGCATCCACAGTAGCCGGAACACTCTCCCACTCTTGCGTTTGCTTTTGTTTCAGCAACCAGATTTTCATTTCATCCATTTCTTTAGCAGAAGCTCCATTTTCTGCAAAAGCCTGCATGATAAATGTATGGATGGCGGTCGCACTTTGGAAGCGAAAAGCGGATGCCGAATTATTGGCCCAATACATACCCAACTCTTCCTTATTGGTAGCATGTTCTTTCAACGATTGGATTATTTTTCCGGCTATTTCATTGTTGCCATTCCGTTTCATCAGCATTGCCGCCAAGGCGCGAGTGTATAAAGAAGTATTTTTAGACCAATATTTTTCAACTAATTTCGTATAGAAAGACACGGCCTCATCCGCTTCTCCAAAGGGAATATTTTTATAATAACTCCGAACAAAAAGATATTCCAACTGGAAAGTAGAAAACGATTGGGTTTCTTTCCATTTCGGATTCGTTTTTTTGAACCGGACAAACTCTTCCTGGAATTTTTCATCAATAAAACGAACACCCTTTTCCTGTATATTTTCTAATTCATCAGCATCCGTAACATTTAATTGTTTCAAATGTCCCATGCCGTAAAGCATCCACTGAGTCATCGACACATTCGGATACATGCCTTTGAACCACGGCCAGCCGCCTTCGGGCAATTGTAATTCGGTCAATTTTTGAATTGCTGCAGATGTAAGATTTTGAGAACGATTGATGTCAAACAATAACGCCAGGCGTTGCTTTTGTTCGCTTTCATTTTGCGCTTCCAATACCCAGGGAGTTTCTTCCAATAAGACCGCTTTTAATTCCTGGTTTTTTTCCAAATTAGACAGTAATGTTTCTTTTGTTCCGCCTTGTTTTGTCCATGCATCAATTATTTGTTTGATTTTTGGCGTGCTATTGGCAATGGAAGTTGCTAATTTATTAGAGAAATAAGCAGCAAACCACGACACGGCATTATCATTTTGCGGCGTGGTCATGGCGGGTAACGCCTGTACGGCATACCAAACAGGATTGGCAGTAAATTCCAATGCCAAACGATAATTTTCCAAGGATGCAGATTTGTTTTTCGCTAATTTTTCGAGTGTGAAATCTTTGTTCTGATTTCCCCTGACAGTCATCGGCAGACTTTCCGTTACTAACATCCGATTAGGCAATACCGGCAGTAAATGTTGCTCTCCATCACTGAAATTTCCGGCAGTAGCAACAATTTTACAAGCCGTCATATCGATTCCCGAAGGCACTTCAAACGACCAGGAGACAGGAATGGTTTTTCCGGCCTCAACAGTAAATAATTGGGTTCCTCCATTTTCAAGAGCAATTGTTTCTCTCGTAGTATTCGGATCAAAAAAGACAAGCCGTATATTACCGTTTAAAGTTTCCTCTGTCAAGTTGGAAATGGTGGTAGAAATGGTGGTTTTATCGCCATGGCGAACAAATCGCGGCAAATTAGGCGCTACCATCAATTTCTTTTGAGAAACGGCTTCTTTCACTAATTGTCCGAATTTCAAATCGGGAGTATGCGCCAAAGCCATAAATTTCCAGGTCGTATTACTTTCGGGTACAGTAAACAAAATTTGAGTTTCTCCGGCATCATTGGTCATCAATTGAGGAAAGAAAAAGGCTGTTTCATTGAAATTTTGGCGAAGCGCTACCGGTTGTTCTGCAGAAGTTTGTCGTCCACCCTCAGTAGCAATGTCTGCCATTTGAACTTGATTGGCCGACATCATTTTCATCGCCGGCGCTGCCGGTGCACTTTCGCGCATTGCAAAAGATTCGTCAACAGCTACACCTCCTGCTCCTTTGATTCTGATTCCTCCGAAACCATTACGAAGCGTAGTCTGCGGATAGAAATTAATACCAAACAAATTCAATGCATCGAATACAAGACTGGGAATTTCCATACCTTCCTGAGGAAAAGCCAAATATCCGTTTCGTGTTTCAAAATCCATCCCGCGTTGCGGATAAGGCGCCCAGGAAGCAGAAGACCACAACGGATTAAAATTCCATTGATACATCTGTATTTTATCTAACGAAGCATCATACATCCCGGCCAATACTTCTGCAACAACAGGATTGCCGGAGTCTTTGACTGTCAAACGCCACTCTTCTTTTTGTCCGGGCAACAGCTTATCGCGGAATACCGATAATTCTACATCTAATTTTTTATTTTCTTTTTTGCGAGTCAAATTGACCTGGTTTGTAAATAGTTGTTCGTCTTTGACAAATGTAAAAGAAACTGTTACTCCCTCTCCATAAGATTCTTTAAACGGAATATCCAAACGTTTCATTTCATTATTCAGGATAAAACGTTTGGTTTCTAATTTCTCTCCATCTTTGAACACATCATACAACACATCCACAGTTTTTGCTGAAGAACCGTATATGATAACGGCATTTTCTCCCACAGCACATTCGGTTTTGGGAGTCAATAACCATTCATAAGTAGTTATAGGAGGCGTTTTATCTTTTTCTGAATACAAGACAAAATCATTTTTGGCGGTTACTTCCCGGTTCTGGTCGTCATTAGCAGAAACAGTCATCCGGTAATAACCCGATGACAATTGTTTCAATAATTGCAGATTCAATTTTTCATTCGTATGAAATGTTCCTGAAGCCACTTGCTTGCCTTGTTTCCATCCAACAGGTTTCGGATTTTTAGATAAAACCGGATTACCTTCTAATTGATAAACCGCATAATGTCCGCTACAATCTACGTTGACGCCATTCAAATTAGTTGCTTTGACTGCAATAGCTTCCAGTTTATCCTTATCAAGTATATTTTTTTGAATATCAACGGCCAATATCATGGATTTATCTCCAACCGAAACAGACGTAGAAGCAGTTTGAGTCTCTCCGGCTGCATTCATCACTGTTGCTTCTACCGAATAGGTATAATATACATCTTTCCTGCTTTTATCATTCAACGATTTTTCGGCCAAAAACGAAATAGTAAACATGCCATTATCATCTGTTTTCACCGTACCTTGCGCCACTTGTTCTTCGCGTCCGTAGATGCGCCAGAACCAATGCGGGCGTTTAATTACCCGATAACTAACCTCTGCTGATTGAAGCATCACTCCTGAGAATGTTTTTGCTTCTCCTTTCACAGAAACGAAATCGCCGAATTTCACTGTTTTATCCAGAGGTGGAAAACTAATGTCAAATGTGGGACGTTTGTATTCTTCCACCCGGAAAGAAACCTGTTGATTATAATCTTCCGTACCAATGCTGAAATATCCGGTCAATCCGGTCGAAGGCAACATAAATTCTCCGGAAAAAGATCCGTATTTATTCGTTTTTAAGGTCTTTTTCATTACCTCTTTTCCATTGACATCCCGCAATACAATGACATATTGCTTGCCGGATAATACTTTTGAGCCTGTTTTTTCCAGATTGCACGCAATTCCCTTGAAATAAACCGTTTGTCCCGGACGATAAATACCTCTGTCGGTAAATAAACTCAAATTTTCAATTTTGTCCGCCATGGGTTGATACGGAGCGCTCCAAGGCAATGGAGACAAAATGGAAGCAGAATCGTTTCCCAATACGACATTATAAGCATGAATATTATTATCTTTTGAAACAGTCGCCAATCCATCTTTTCCGGTTTTAAATGTTCCGGCAAGAACATTCTTATTTTTCACCTGTTTATAAACGCAGACGGTAGCGCCTTCCGCCGGTTTTCCGGAAATCCGGTCAACGACCAGCACTTCTCTTTGTTCAGAATATCCGCGGCAAAAGGTAGCCAACCTGCTCACCGAAAATTGCTGACTGCTTACTTGTCCGGTATTGCGATCTGCGGTCACCACATATTCATAACAGCCCAATTCTGCCGTTTTCAGTTTGATAATCGTATCATACGTAATATATGGATGTTCATTATGCAATTGTATCGTTTTCGTTTCAACTAATTTTCCGGTTTTATAGAACTGCCCGGCATCCCATGCATTTGCATACGCAGAAACCGGTTGATTGATTTTATAAACAGCAATAGTCAATTGCTTCGTATTCACGAAGGTAACCTTTATTTCCAGTTCTTTTCCCGGATATACAGTATTGTCGGAAGAAACATTGACAGAGGAGAGAGTCAATTGATTCAACAGATTTTTCAATAAACCGACACGTTCATAATCAGGATAAGATTTGATTCCGTCCAAACAAAGTTGATAAGCTTTGGCTTGTCCCGCAAACGAACGTTTTTCCGGAGTTTCCTCTATCTCATCTTCCCGATAAGGAACAACCGGCTCTTTGTCGGCCTGATAGGCATAATAATTGGCCAGCCGGTAAATTGCTTCGACACAACAATCGCAAGACTTATACTTATCTTTCAATGCAAGCAACGCCGCAACATAAACCTCATCTTTACCGGCGATATCCAAATTGGCAAAAGCATATTCGAGTCGGTCTAAATCGACATTCAACAATGCAGCCGGATTATTGGCTTTCAACCGGAAAGTCAGCCACTCACGATATAAATTCAGCACCTTTAATTTATAATTTCCGGCTTGATCGGTCGGGATTTGTTGCACAAAGACATCCGCCGGAGCCAGTACATTTACGTCGGAAAACGACGAAGTGGCTGCGGTTTTTCCCGACATCCAATCGTTGCCAAGCATAGCATATAATTCAACGCCCTGATTCATCAGAAAATCGTATAATGTAGGGCGCAATTTCCGGGAAGCATCTCCTTCCTGCAAAATAGCCTTGTATTTCAACACATCCGTTGTTTGCAACACCGGCCGGCCGGCCACTGAAGCATCAATATGTTCTGCTATTTTCTCTGCAAAAATATTACCGGTCCATTCCCGCATATCTTCAGGCACAAAACCAGCGACAGGAGTCCGTTGACGTATCCGGTACGAATTCGCCTGATAATATTGCATATAAAGATGAGCCAAAACAGAATGCAACATCGATTGTTCGGCTACATCAGGTACGGTTTTGGTATATTTTTCAATCTCACGCATCATTTCCGGCGCCTGATCTCTGTCCACAACCAATTCATATTTCAATTTATGCATCAAGGCTTTGATAAGCTCGGGACTATTCTTCTCGTTAACAGCCTTTTGATAAATTTGATTAACCGTCTCCATTGCGGACTGAGGCAATGAAGCCTCTTCACTTTGCCGGACTTTATCCCAAAGCAATGTATATCCGTCATTTTGTGCACATAACATATTTGTCATAAAAATCATGCAAATAAAAGCGACAACAACTTTCAGTTTCATAGGTTGAGTTTAATATTAATATCGACGACTAAGATAGTGCTTTTTTAACAGACACAGGTATGAGCGCTTCAATTTTTTCTTACCTTTGGCATTCTAAATATTTTTTTATTTATTTTAAACCATGAGACATTTTCTTACTACTTTTTTTATTGCATTTTTTATCAGTTGTGCAGTTTGGGCACAAGAAATCACCCCTGACTTATTGTACAAAATCGTAAGTCCTTCCGGGTTAGTCATTGACAATCTGGACGCTCCGGAAGATGGAGCCGGCCTCTTTCTCTCTAAAAATGAGAAAAACAGCAAGGGGCAAGTGTGGAAAATCGAAAAACTTCCCAATGGATATTATTCCATCACCAATCCTTTTGTGAATAAAGGAATAGACAACTACGGCATTTCTTCTGGAAATGGGAATGATGTCATTCAATGGGATGCGACTACGACCAATGACAACCGGCAATGGAAGATTACTGTGACCGGCACAGGCGCGTATGCCATTATCCACAAAACAAGCGGTATGACGTTGGCATACTCCGGCGACGAAACTACCGGGGCCAAATTATACCAATTACCGAGTTCTTCGCAAATCTGGAAACTGGTTGCCACTAATATGAAACCACCTAAAAAAGAGAAAAAACGGGTCAGTAAATATGATTGGGAAAATGAAACTATTTTTGCCATCAATAAAGAACCCGGTCATGTTACATACATTCCGTTTCCTTCTGTAGAAAGTTTGAAAGCGGACAAAAGTTTTACCTCTCCCTGGGAAGAACCGGCTTCCTCATTGTACTTACCGTTGAATGGCAACTGGAAATTCAACTGGGTGAAACAGCCTTCCGAACGTCCGGTAGATTTCTACAAAACCAATTACGACGTATCGTCATGGAAAGAAATTCCGGTTCCCGCCAATTGGGAAATGCACGGATACGGTACTCCCATTTATACGAATATTACTTATCCATTTAAAAATAATCCTCCTTTTATCGAACCGCAAAAAGGATTCACCAACGAAAAAGAGCCTAATCCTGTCGGATCTTATCGCAGAAATTTCAACTTACCCGCCGATTGGGACGGCAAAGAAGTATTCCTTCATTTCAATGGGGTATATAGCGGATTTTATGTTTGGATAAACGGAAAAAAAGTCGGATACAGCCAGGGAGCAAACAATGTTTCCGAATTCAATATTACCGATTATGTGAAACCGGGCGACAATATGATTGCGGTGGAAGTATATCGCTGGACAGACGGCAGCTACATCGAAGACCAGGACATGTTCCGCATGAGTGGAATCCATCGGGATGTCTATGTATATGCCACACCAAAAGTGCATGTACGCGACTATTGGTTGCAATCCGAATTTCAGGGAACCGATTTTAGTTCTGCAATATTCAAGACAAAAGTTTCTGTCAAAAATTACGACAAGAATAATAAAGCGGTTCACACGGTGAAAATTTCATTACAAGATGCAACCGGAAAAGAAGTCGCCGCCATACAGCAAGCGATTGCTTTCGAAAAGGGACAAGAACTGACTTATGATTTGCAAACCACTGTAAACCATCCTCTCTTATGGTCGGCAGAGCAACCCAACTTGTATTCAGCAATTGTTACTTTAACGGATAACACAGGTAAAGTAACGGAAGCCATGTCATCTAAGTTTGGATTCCGAAAAATAGAAATCAAAAATAAACGGGTATATATCAACAATGAACAAGTATTTTTCAAGGGAGTCAACCGCCACGACACCCACCCGGTTTATGGAAGAGCAGTTCCGGTTGAATCTATGTTGCAGGATGTATTGATGATGAAACAGCACAACCTCAATACGATCCGAACCAGCCATTATCCCAACCATCCCAAACTGTATGCGATGTTTGATTACTACGGTCTGTATGTCATGGATGAAGCCGATTTGGAAAATCATGGTAATCATTCGATCAGCGATATGCCATCGTGGCTGCCTGCATTCAAAGATCGTATAGACAGAATGATCCAACGGGACAAAAACCATCCTTCAATTATTTTCTGGTCTATGGGAAATGAAGGTGGAGGCGGTTCTAATTTTGACGAAGTGGCTCAAATGATTCGCAAAATGGATCCTTCGCGGCCTGTTCATTATGAAGGACGAAACGAATCGGCCGACATCGATTCCCATATGTATCCTTCTGTTTCGCGAATGGCCGCTTTCGATCAACAAAATTCCAATAAACCATACTACTTATGCGAATACGCTCATGCGATGGGCAATGCTGTAGGAAACTTGCAGGAATACTGGGATTATATTGAGAATCAATCGCAACGTATGATCGGAGGATGTATCTGGGATTGGGTAGATCAAGCCATCGTAAAATATGGAGGACCTCAAGACCGGTATTACTACGGAGGCGATTTCGGAGATAAACCCAACGACAACGATTTTGTATGTAACGGACTGACGACTCCCGACCGTAGAGTGACTGCAAAACTGCTCGAAGTAAAAAAAGTATATCAGTATATCAAATTCAAACCGGTTTCTGTAATAACAGGAAAAATTGAAATAGAAAACCGCTACGATTTCCTGAACTTAAATGAATTTGCTATTGTATGGGAAGTGATTAAAGATGGCGTCAAATCAGAATCGGGAACGCTCGCTCCCATCGATCTTTCGCCTAATCACAAAACCATTATTTCAATTCCATACAACAGAAATCTGGAAGCCGGATGCGAATATTTCCTCCAGGTATATTTTACGCTTAAAAATGATAATTCCTGGGCTAAAGCCGGCCACGTGATTGCTGCCGAACAATTCGCCATCAACGGAAAACAACCTGTAGTCGCTGTAAATGCAACATTGATGCCCGACATTCAAATTGAGAATCAAAATACCTCGTTAGTTATAAAAGGTGCCGATTTTAGTACTGCATTCAATCCAATTACGGGTATTATGACGTCATTAAAATACAATGAGAAAGAATTTATTCATGAAAATAAGGGCTTTAACCTGAATTGGTACCGTAGTTTCAACAATGACAAATATACCGATACCGATTATCATCCGACTACAAATAAAAATAAAATCTTCTCATACAGCCTGGCTGAAGATAAAAAATCTGTCACAATATTAACCAATGCAACCGCTGTCATAGCTAGTAAAAAAGAGATACAAATCCCTTATTTAGTAAAATATGTGATTTGGAGCGATGGTACAATTGATGTGGATGCCAATTTCACGTCGCCTCAGGAAGCCTCACGTATCCACCGGTTAGGTTTGCAAGTTGTATTGCCTGAAGGGTTGGAAAATGTTCAATACTATGGATGCGGGCCTCACGAAAATTATATGGACAGAAAAACATCTGCATTTGTCGGGTTATATAATACGACAGTAACCGGAATGGAAGAAGAACATTATGTACGTGCGCAAAGTATGGGTAACAGAGAAGACATCCGTTGGATTATGATTACCGATAAAAACAAACAAGGATTGAAAATATCATCCAAAGACCGGTTAGGTTTCAGTGCTTTGCACTTCACCGACGAAAGTATCTGGAATGCCAAACACGATTTTCAGTTAAATGAAATACGGAAACCGGAAATTTATTTGAATCTGGATTGTATTCAACAAGGAGTCGGAAACGCAAGTTGCGGGCCATTACCTTTACCTGAATACATGATCCCTGCAAATGCCAATCTGGGATATTCGTTCAGAATTGAAAGGAGCAAATAAAGGGAGGGAAATGAAGTTAGAGGGAGTTAGAGGAAAACCTGTCACTTCCTCTAACTTCTTCTAACTCCCTCTAATCCCTAAAAAAACCTAAACCTTCCTCTTATATTCGTAAAAAGTACAAGCATAAGGATTTTTTTCATCAGCAGGATGTGTATCCCTATCGACCGCCTGCCATTCTGCCGGATTAATTTCAGGGAAGAAAGTATCAGCATCCGGAAATACCGACTGTACGCGAGTCAAATACAGTTTATCAGCAAAAAGCAATGTTTGTTCGTAAATCGAAGCGCCACCAATAATAAAAATCTCATCTTCCTGATGAAATTTGACAAATACTTCATCTAAGGAATGCAGCACTACGCAATTTTCTATTTGCAAATCCTTATCCCTGGTAATCACAACATTGGTTCGGTGGGGCAATGCTCCTTTAGGCAAAGAATCAAACGTTTTACGTCCCATTACGATAACATGTCCGGTAGTCATTTCCCGAAACCGTTTCATATCTTCCGGCAAACGCCACAAAAGATCGTTTCCCTTTCCTATTTCGTTGTTTATTCCGGCAGCAACAATTATTGAGATAATCATAATTTTTGAGTGGAGAGTGGAGAATGGAGAGTTTTCATCAATGAATTCACTCTCAATTCTCAATTAAACAGAAACTTCTCCTTTAATATGAGGGTGAGCTTCATAATTTTCCAACGTAAAATCTTCAAATTGGAAACCAAAAATATCTTTTACTTCCAGATTTATTCTCATGGTCGGAAGTTTTAAAGGTTCGCGAGAGAGTTGCAATTTCACCTGTTCCAAATGATTCAGGTAAATATGCGCATCGCCAAAAGTATGCACAAAATCACCGGGTTTCAGGCCGGTTACTTGCGCCATCATCAATAATAACAAGGCATAAGAAGCAATGTTAAACGGAACTCCCAAAAAAATATCCGCACTGCGTTGATATAGTTGCAGGCTCAATTTTCCATCCGCCACATAAAACTGGAAAAAAGCATGGCAAGGAGGCAGATTCATATTTTTGATATCGCCCACATTCCATGCACTCACAATAATTCGCCGAGAGTCGGGATTATTTTTGAGCGTATTCACCACTTCCGTTATTTGATCGATATGACCTCCTTCGTAGTCGGGCCACGAACGCCACTGATAACCATAAATATGTCCCAAATCGCCATCAGCATCGGCCCATTCATTCCAGATACGGACACCATTATCGGTTAAATACTGAATATTAGTATCGCCTTTGAGAAACCAAAGCAATTCATGGATAATAGATTTCAAATGCAGTTTTTTAGTCGTCAGCACCGGAAAGCCATCTTCCATATTGAAACGCATTTGATGCCCAAACACGCTGATCGTGCCGGTGCCTGTACGGTCTTCTTTTCTGGCGCCTTCCCGAAGCACCCTGTCTAACAAATCCAAATATTGTCGCATGTCTATATAATTTTCAACACAAAAACACAAAGCCACAAAGTTAATTTAAAACCTGGTGGCTTGGTGGCTTTATATTTCTTTTTTATGATTTTTCATTTTTCAATACGATTTGCCTTCAACTCATGCAAATCGCGATCTATCTGTTTCAATATTTCCTTCACATCTGTAGATTGTACCAAAGCCGGTTTTCCAAAATATAAATTGGATTCGTAAGGAACAATCAATCCATCCCCCTTCGGCATGGCTTTTCCCATTCCAACCATATAGGCTGGCACATATTTCACATGAGGGCATAATGACAATAGCAACGCAACGCCGGGTTTCAATTCCTGTTCTTCATCCGGATTACCACGTGTACCTTCCGGAAAAAGAATCAAAGAGTATCCATCATCCAAGGCCTTTTTCATTTGCTTGATAGCTGTTCCTCCACTTCTGGAAATCAATAATGTATTGATGAAATAGTTGCTCATCTTTGCTTTCAACGGCGTATTGCCAAAATAATCAGCAGCAGCCACCGGTTTCACATGCTGAATTTGCGAAGAAGGAACCGCTGCCATCAATGCCATGGTATCCAAATGGCTATTATGATTAGACACAATAATAAACTGCTTTTCTTTTTTCAAGAAAGATGCATCTTCAAATTGTACGCCGATAAACAACTTCAGCGCCCACCGCATAAACACGCTATAAATCAGGCGCAGGATATAAACTTGCATCAATAAAACATATAATAAACTAAATGAAAAAACGCAGGAGCCGTATAAGATAAGGAATCAATCCTGTCTAAAATTCCACCGTGTCCGGGTATTGCATTCCCTGTATCTTTCACTCCGACATCCCGTTTAACAGAAGACATTACAACATCGCCGATAAAACCGGCAACTCCGATAGTAAAGCTAAGCGCCAATGCCTGCACGGTATTAAATGGTGTAATAAATGAAAGGAAATATCCGATCGCAGTGATTGAAATGACACCTCCTATAAATCCTTCCCACGTTTTATTCGGGCTCACTTTAGGAATAATTTTATGTTTACCCAACAGTTTACCCCAAGTAAATTGCATGACATCGTTGATTTCCGTCAAAAAGACAAGGAATAAAAGCAAGCCTCGTCCCCCGGCATCAAAACCGTCTAATTCAGGAAGAGACAACAAATAGGCCATGTGACTAATCCCAAAAACGGTCAACATCAAAATCCATTGCAAACTGGCCATCGATTTGATTATTCCGTTCGTATCGCCTTTCAACACCAATCGCAAAGGCAATATTAAAAACATGACCACCGGAATAAAAATGATAAAAGCGCCATACCACCCAATATAAGCCAAATAATATTGGATGGGAATAGACAAAAACGCCCAAAAAATCGCCCGCCGGTCAGATTGCCGGAAACCCAGCATGGAATAAAATTCGCGAAAAGCGACAAATGATAAAAAGGCAATCGCAATGTAAGAAATTTTAGTATTGAATATCGTGGCAGCAATAAAAATCGCAGCCATAAACCACCACGATTTTGTACGGGCTTTCAATTCTTTTAAATTGGCGCCGGGACGAATCTGTCCAATAATACAAAAAAGCAATGAAGCCACTGTAAGAATGGCAAAAATCAACCCGACAACAAACAGCAGGTCTGTGTTTTCAAAAAAATTTAGTCTGAAAATTGTTTCCATAAAGCAAAATTGTTCAATGTAACGTTTTCCGAATCCGTATCCATGTACTCAACCCGAGTAAAGCAACCAACACTCCAAAAATTATATCAGATAATGAACTAATATCCACATTAAAAAAACACAATAAACCATAAACGCCCATCACAAAAGCCCGGTCACTTTTGCCCATCGGCCCGTCATAACGACGCTGACCTGAAACTGCTTTGGCCAATATACCGGCATACTCATTCACAACGCTCAGGCAAATAAAAAGCACCACTAAATATAAACTTTGAGGCTCAAATTTTAACAACGGAAAATAAATAAAAAGATCAGAAACCACATCACCGATTTCATTCAACACCTCTCCTTTTTTACTTTGTTGGTTATAAGTACGCGCCATCATTCCATCCAGTGCATTCAATGCCATCCGGATAAATAATCCGGCAGGTAACGCCAAAAAAAGCCAATGATATAAATCAGCAAAATAGAAACATGCGCCAATAACCAATGATAATATTAGAGACGACCAGGTAATTTGATTAGCCGTAATTCCGGCTTTATGAAGTGCGTGTAATACAGGCCGCAAAAATGCCTGAAATTTTGGCTTAATATTATAAACAGAAATCATGAATGCAAGATTTTGGCGCAAAGATATAAAGAATTCTAATGCACATTGTCATAATCATCCTTCTTGATTTTCACTAAACTGCTTCGTTTTGCAGCAAGATTATCTTCATTTCAAAATCTCGGATGCATCAACTGCTCAATAAAATACATCAATATAGATGGTTCCATCAATATCGGATAAATCAAACCATACAAAGATCCGTAGAAATGCGCCGTATGATTAATCCGGTCACCACTCCCTCTTTTGGATTGATACGCTGAATAAATTAAGTATAATACACCAAATACGATACCCGGACAAGGAATGACATAAAAATAAATCAAACCCCACGGATTAAGTAAAATAGAAGAAAAAATGATCGCCGACACACCTCCCGATGCGCCTAAACTCAAATAATCGGGATTATCCCGATGTTTAATTAAATCAGGAATAGAGGCAAATACTACCGCGCCCAAATACATCAAATAAAAATGCGCGGGAGTGAAAGCGATTGCTCGGTATAAGAATTCACCAAACGACCACAACGCGATCATATTGAAAAGCAAATGCATCCAATCGGCATGGACAAATGCATGGGAAATCATTCTCCACCATTGTTTGTTGTGAACGACTGCATAAGGCGACAGAATAAAAGTTTCCAATAGTTTCCTGTTGCCAAAAGCAAGGATACTGATTACAATAGTCACTACGGCTATCAACGTTGCTGGAGAAACAGGTATCATATAGTTTTAATATGTTTGATTTCGATGGTCAATCCCAAAGCGGCCATGATTTTGTAAAATGTCGAGACTTTGGGTTCCGTTTTTCCCGATTCCAGGCGGGAAATATAGGATTTATTGGCTCCGATTTTTTCAGCCAATTGTTCCTGGGTCAATTTAGCTTTGCGGCGTTCGTCTTCAATGATTTGGCCGTAGTAGTAAGCCCTGGCTTCTTTTGCAAATTTCTCCCGGGATTTTGTACCTCTAACTCCATATTCTTTATCTAATAAATCGTTAGAGGTTGGAAGTTTGCGTATTTTTTCCCAATTTATTTTTGTTCTATCAATCTTTTCCATATAGTTCTTTCTCCAATATCTCTCGTGCCTTTCTAATTTGACTTGAATAATCATTTGTAGATTTTTTCATAAACCCATTCAACAATAAAATTTGTGTTGCTTCAGCAAAATTATCAGCATCCATTGTGAAGATAATTGTTCGATATTCATTTTCAGTCGAAACTCTCATTTCATAGAACTCTGTATTAACTAATTTCTTAACGAGCTTAGCGCTTACATTTTTTTCAATTCCCATCACTTCAAGAATATATTTCACTTTCTTTTTAGCTCTGGGATTCAATGAATGATAAAAATTCATAAAAACATCCGTCAACAAAACAATTCTTTCCATAGTTAAGTTTGGCAAAATTACAAAAAGTTGCACAATTGTGCAACTTTTTGTAATTAAATATTATGTAATATACTGATTTTAGAAAAATTAGACTACAGCCACCATCTCGTCCAATGCCGCAGTCAATCCCTCAATATCTTTTCCTCCTGCAGTCGCAAAATGAGGTTGTCCACCGCCTCCGCCTTGTATTTTCTTCGCCGCTTCGCGCACAATTTGTCCGGCATTCATACCCTGAGCAACCAAGTCATCGCTGATCATTACCGTCAACATCGGTTTACCTTCGCTGGCGGTTGCCGCAACAAAATACATTTTTGAAGAAAATTCCCCGCGCAACTGAAAAGCAAGATCTTTGATCACTTCAGCCGGAAAAAATCCTCTGACAACAAACACGGTAACTCCGTTGATTTCTTTCCGGTTTTCTATGATTGATTTTTTCAACAGGATTGTTTTTTCTTTCAAAAACTCATCTGCCTGTTTCTTCAATTCGGCATTTTCTTCAATAAATTTTTGCAACGCCTGCATTAAATTCGGAGTATTGTTGAACATCGCGCGCACATCCCGAATCAGATCCTGCTGAGCATAAAAGAATTTTTCACAACCTTCGGCTGTAATGGCTTCAATACGGCGAATACCCGCTGCAATCGAACTTTCTCCGACAATACGGAAGCTACCGATGCATCCTGTCGATGAAATATGCGTTCCTCCGCAAAGCTCAACGGACGAACCGAAACGAACCACCCGCACATCATCTCCGTATTTTTCTCCGAAAAGAGCCATTGCTCCCATTGCTTTTGCTTCCGCAATCGGAACATGCCGATATTCGTCCAGTGAAATATTTTCGCGGATTTTAGCCGTTACGATTTTTTCCACTGCACGCAATTCATCTTCCGTAATTTTCTGAAAATGAGAAAAGTCGAAACGCAACGAATCTGGCGATACATACGAACCTTTTTGTTCCACATGAGCCCCCAGCACTTCACGCAATGCTTCGTGCAATAAGTGTGTGGCTGTGTGGTTGCATTCCGTAGCACGACGTTTTTCTTCATTAACCTGTGCTACAAATACTTCTGTAACGTCTGCAGGCAATGTTTTTGTCAAATGAACAGCCAGGTTATTTTCCCTTTTTGTATCAAAAATTTCGACTACTATATTTTTTTCACTTTTCAGGAAACCGCAGTCGCCGACCTGTCCTCCCATTTCGGCATAAAACGGCGTACGATCAAGAACGATTTGATAAAATTCCTGATTTTTTTGTTTGACTTTCCGGTAACGAAGAATTTGAGCTTCACATTCGGTCATGTCGTAACCGACAAATTCAGGTTCACCTTCACAGACAGTGACCCAATCTCCGGTTTCAACAGCAGCAGCATTGCGGGCGCGGTCTTTTTGTTTTTGCATTTCCAAATCAAAGCCGGCTTTATCTACTTCCATATTATGTTCACGCAGAATCAATTCTGTCAAATCAAGCGGAAATCCATAAGTGTCATATAAAGTAAAAGCATTGGCTCCATCAATAATATTCCTGCCCTGGCTTTTTGTTTCTTCCATTGCTTTATCCAACAACTTGATTCCTGTTTCCAATGTACGAAGGAAAGAATCTTCTTCTTCTTTAATCACTTTTTCGATCAATGTCTGTTGCACAATCAATTCGGGATAAGCATCTCCCATCGTATCGATCAAGGCCGGGAGCAATTTATACATGAATGCCTGCTTTTGGTTGAGGAAAGTATATCCATAACGGACGGCGCGACGAAGGATACGGCGAATCACATAACCGGCTTTAGCATTCGAAGGCAATTGTCCATCGGTAATAGAAAAAGAAATAGTACGAATATGGTCGGCAATCACACGCATGGCAATATCTTTCTTCGCATCCTGCCCGTAAACAGTGTCCGTAATTTTTCCGATAGCCCGGATAATCGGCTGGAAAACATCGGTATCATAATTCGATGTTTTTCCCTGAATAGCCATACACAAACGTTCGAATCCCATGCCGGTATCAATAACCCTGGCGGGAAGACTTTCGAGCGAACCGTCGGCTTTGCGATTGAATTGCATGAAAACCAAATTCCAGATTTCAATCACTTGCGGGTGATCGTGATTCACAAGTGAAACTCCTGCCACTTTAGCACGTTCTCCTTCCGTCCGCAAATCGACATGAATTTCCGAACAAGGTCCGCACGGCCCGGTATCACCCATTTCCCAAAAATTATCTTTTTTGTTTCCGTTGATAATACAGTCTTTCGGCAAATATTTTTCCCAATAACCGGCGGCTTCGTCGTCACGACTCAATCCCTCTTGCGGACTACCTTCGAAAACGGTAACATACAACCGGTTTTGATCCAATTTCAATATTTCAGTCAAATATTCCCAGGCCCATTCAATCGCTTCTTTTTTGAAATAATCGCCAAACGACCAGTTGCCCAGCATTTCAAACATGGTGTGATGATAAGTATCATGTCCCACTTCCTCCAGGTCATTGTGTTTTCCGCTTACGCGAAGACATTTTTGAGAGTCGGCAATACGCGGGTATTTGATCGGAACATTTCCCAATATAATATCTTTGAATTGGTTCATTCCTGCATTGGTAAACATCAAAGTAGGATCATCTTTGATAACCATCGGTGCGGAAGGAACAATTTTATGAGTTTTCGATTCGAAAAAATCTTTGAACGATTGGCGGATTTCTTTAGAAGTCATGAATGAAATTAAGAATTAAGAATTAAGAATTAAGAATTAAATGACCATAGAAACATACGAAGTAACGCATTCCCATAACTTCGTCTAACTTCCTGTAACTTCGTTTAACTCCCTTTATTTCCAAAATGTTTGCAAAAATACATCAAATAAATTACTTTTGCTCAATGTTTATAGACTTTAGATAGAAGTTTTTCACTTTTGCCTTAATAGTTTTTCATTCTTGAATTAATGCGCAAAGTATATTATCGCTATAATCCGCAAACCCTTAGTTACGAGCAGGTTTTTCCGTCTTGGAAACAGCGCATTTGGACTGTTTTCCGGCATTTATTAATCGGTATTATCATTGGTATCATTGGTTTTGCCCTGGTTTGGTATGTATTTGATTCTCCCTGGGAAATTGAATTGAAACAGGAAAACAGACTTCTGTTGACTCAATACGAAATATTATCCCGCCGGATCGAAGAAAATCAAAAAATAATGGACGAATTGCAACAGCGTGACGATAAGCTGTATCGCGCCATTTTCCATACCGATCCCATCCCGACTTCTATCCGAAAATCGGGCTACGGAAGCGCCAGCCGGTATGAACATCTGATGAGTTTGTCAAATTCCAAATTAGTCATATCCACTACACAAAAATTGGACGCATTGACAAGGCAATTATATGTGCAATCCAATTCTTTTGACGAAATCGTAGAACTATTTAAGACGCAGGAAGACCGGCTCCGTTGCATTCCTGCCATCCAGCCGGTTGCCAGCAAAGACCTGGCGCATGTCGCTTCCGGATACGGAATGCGTATCGACCCGATTTATCGCACCCCTCGTTTTCATGCCGGAATGGACTTTACGGCAAAAACCGGAACCGATATTTATGCCACAGGAGACGGTGTGATAGAAGAAGCCGGGTTGAATACCGGCGGATATGGGAATTGCATTGTTGTAAACCATGGATATAATTTTAAAACCAGATATGCCCATTGCCATACTATGTCGGTAAAAGTAGGGCAAAAAGTGAAACGGGGAGAAGTGATCGCTACTGTCGGAAATACGGGAAAATCGACCGGGCCTCACTTACATTACGAAGTATTGGTGAAAGGGCAGGCCGACAATCCTGCGAAATATTATTTCATGGATTTAACGCCCGAAGAATATGAGCAAATGCTTCAGGTATCTGAAAACCGTGGACAGATGATGGATTAATTTATGGTACTTAAATCTTCTTTCAAGCCGGAAAAAGTTTTTTTTTCCATCAGTGAAGTGGCGGAAATGTTTGATGTCAATCCGTCGCTCCTCCGTTATTGGGAAAAAGAATTTAAAACCATTAAACCTCGCACCACATCCCGCGGAGTACGACAGTATCGTCAGGAAGACATTGAAGAAATCAAATTGATTTATCATTTGGTAAAAGACAAAGGACTGACCATAGCCGGAGCAAAACAAAAACTGAAAGAAAATCGAGACGGGACTATTAAAACCGAAGAAATTGTGAATAAGCTCAAAGACATCCGGGCAGAATTACTATTATTAAAAAACGAATTTGACGAATTGGAATCCGCATTTCAATCTCAAGCAAACAACATAAAGTAATGAAATTAAAATCCTTATCCTATTATGGCCTTGCATTTGCCTGTTCATTTTATTTAACTTGTACAGCGCAATCTGCACGAGTCATCCAACCACAATGTGAACATCTGCTGAATCCGGTTGGCATCGACATAGCGGCACCCCGTTTCAGTTGGAGTATCGAAAGCATAAAACCAGCTACAGAACAAAGAGCCTGCCAAATTCTGGTATCGACTGATTCCATGGCTTTAGCGAAAGGGAAAGCAGACATTTGGGATTCGGGCAAAGTAGCATCCGACCGCATGTTAGCCATTTATCAAGGACAAAATTTAGCCAGTTTTACCCGTTATTTCTGGAAAGTGATTATTTGGAATACGCAAAACAACAAATCCCTGCCTTCGGATATTGCCTCTTTCGAAACGGCTCTGCTCAACCCTTCTGACTGGAAAGGAGAATGGATTTCAGACAACAATACAAAAGACTATAGACCAGCGCCTTATTTTCGAAAAGAAATTACAGTAACAAAAAAAATAAAATCAGCGCGCGCTTATGTTTCGGCAGCGGGACTATATGAATTCTCGATTAACGGGCAAAAAATCGGCAACCGCATGCTCGACCCCATGTACACCCGATTCGATCGTAAAAATTTGTATTCAACATTCGATATTACACCTTATTTAGATGAGGGCCAAAATGCATTCGGCATTCTTCTCGGAAATGGCTGGTACAATCATCAGTCAACCGCTGTTTGGGATTTCGACAAAGCTCCATGGAGAGATCGTCCACGTTTTTTGATCAATATTCGAATCCATTATGAAGACGGCACATTCGACACATTGGTTTCGGATGCAAATTGGAAAACAACTGATAGTCCCATTATTTTTAACAGCATTTATACTGCAGAGCATTATGATGCACGAAAAGAACTTCCGGAATGGGATACTCCGGGATTCAACGACTCAAACTGGAAAACAGCCATTGTCAAAGCAGCTCCGTCCTCACAACTAAGAGCACAGCAACTGCATCCGATACGCGTAACGGCGACATTCAAACCAATTAAAGTGGATAAAAGGAATGACTCCTGGTACATTTTCCATTTTCCGATCAATACGGCCGGAATCATCGACATCCGAGCTGCTGGAAAAGCCGGAACCACGCTTCAGATCAAACATGCCGAACGATTGTATCCCGATGGAAGCCCCGACATGTCAAACATTGACCATCATTATCGTCCGACTGACGATTCCGATCCTTTTCAAACCGATATTTTTATTTTAAGCGGACAAAAAGAAGACCATTTTTCGCCTAAATTCAATTACAAAGGATTTCAATATGTTGAAGTCCGGTCTTCCGAACCTATCGTGCTAACGGAAGACAATATAACCATGCTGCAATTACACAGTGATTTACCGGTTGTGGGACACATTCATTCTTCTAATACCACCCTGAACAAGATTTGGGCTGCGGCCAAAAATTCCTATTTGTCCAACCTGTTTGGTTATCCGACCGATTGCCCTCAACGGGAAAAAAACGGCTGGACGGGCGATGCACACATTGCAACAGAAACCGGATTATATAATTTCGACGGAATTACCGTATATGAAAAATGGATGAATGATTTTAAGGACGAACAACAACCCAACGGCGTCTTGCCAAGTATTATTCCAACATGGGGAGGCTGGGGTTACGACTGGGGCAACGGTCCTGA
This sequence comes from Bacteroidales bacterium, assembly GCA_031553835.1. Classification (GTDB taxonomy): domain Bacteria; phylum Bacteroidota; class Bacteroidia; order Bacteroidales; family Azobacteroidaceae; genus JAVBKX01. Next base: position 86,799 of record JAVBKX010000016.1, on the reverse strand, counting down.
TTGGACCAGTGCCGTCGCTATTGTCCCCTGGGAGTTATACCGTTTTTACGGAGATCCCAACATACTGCATCAAATGTACGAAAATATAAAACGTTATGTCGATTACATCCATTCCATCAGCCCTGAAAATACGACCGATTGGGGATTGGGCGATTGGGTTCCTGTTAAAACAGTGAGCAGTAAAGAATTGACATCGTCATTATATTACTATGCCGATGTAGTTATTCTATCTAAAGCAGCCGCCTTGTTAAACAAAACTACTGATGCGGTTTATTACAAAGACTTATCCGAAAAGATCAAAGATGCCATCAACAATAAATTCTTGAACAAAGAAACCGGCATCTACTGCTCCGGATCTCCAACCGAACTTGCTGCACCCTTGTACTGGGAGATTGTGCCAAATGCATTAAGAGAAAAAGTGGCGGCCAATCTTTACACAAAAGTAGAAGAAGCCGATTTTCATTTCGACACCGGAATATTGGGCGCCAAGGTATTGTTGGACGCCCTGACTAAAAACGGTTATGTCGAAGCTGCATACCGGATTGCCTCGCAGGAAACCTATCCTTCCTGGGGATTCTGGATTGTAAACGGAGCTACTTCCCTGTATGAAAACTGGCGATTAGACGTCAACCGTGATGCTTCGCTCAACCATATCATGTTTGGAGAAATTGGCGCCTGGCTCTACAAAGGCTTAGGAGGTATCTATCCGGATGAAACACAACCCGGATTCAAACATATCTTACTGAAACCCAATTTTGTGAAAGGATTAGATAGTTTCGAAGCAAGTCATCGATCTCCTTATGGAAAAATCGTTTCGAAGTGGGAACGATCCGACAATCAAATCAAATATACGGTAATGATTCCGGAAAACAGCTCAGCCACCCTGTATTTTCCAGACAATGTAAAATCAGGTCCAATACAGAAATTAAATTCCGGAACACATGTATTTACAGTAAAAGAAATTTAGTTCAGACTCAAACAAAAGTAAAACCTGATCCTTAAACCTATTACTTAAAACTTTTCATTACTTTTGTGCTTTTAATCGAAAGAGATGAAAAAAATTGCAATATTTCCCGGCACATTCGATCCTTTCACGATCGGACACTTGTCGTTAGTCAATCGTGGACTGGAATTAGTTGACGAAATTATCATTGCTATTGGCGTCAATCCCAATAAAAAAACATATTTTTCCATGGACGAACGGATTGAAATGATTGCCGCTCTTTTTAAAGACAACAGCAGGATATTTGTACAAAGCTATGACAGTCTGACCGTTGACTTTGCAAAAAAAACCGGCGCTCAATTCATTCTACGAGGCATCCGTTCAGTCAACGATTTCGAATATGAAAAAAATATTGCGGATGTTAACCGTAAAATTGCCGGCATTGAAACCTTTGTGTTATTTACCGAACCGGAACACACTCACATTAGTTCATCCATTGTCCGTGAATTATTAACTTATGGAAAACACATCAACGAATTTGTCCCGAAAGACATGCCTATTCTCTATAAACAACAAAATTAATACCCAATCATAATGAAACAATTTCTCACAACCGCTATCTTCTTATTGTTCTTGCTCACAACCGCCTGTTCTCAGGATATGGCTATGCGAAAACTCAATTCGGCTATGTTTGCCATTGAAAACATGTATGTAGATAAAGTCGATGACAACAAATTAGCAGAAGACGCCATTGTAGCCATGCTTGCCAAATTAGATCCACATTCCAACTACCTGAATCAGGAAGAAGTCAAAGATATGAACGAGCCTTTGCAAGGCAACTTTGAAGGAATCGGCATTGCATTCAACATGTTGACCGACACCTTATATGTGGTAGAAGTAATCTCGGGAGGTCCTTCCGAAAAAGTAGGGTTAAAAGCCGGAGACAGAATCATTTTGGTGAATGACACCCTGATTGCCGGTGTAAAAACGAAAAACTCCGACATTATGAAAAAACTCCGGGGAAAAAAAGGTACAGAAGTCCGTGTAAAAGTCTTGCGTGATAAAAATCCTAACCTGATCGAATTCAATATCATTCGCGATAAAATTCCCATCTACAGCTTAGACGCAGCTTATATGGCCGACAAAGAAACCGGCTATATCCGCTTAAATCGTTTTGCCGCCACTTCGCATGAAGAATTTATGATCGCATTCAATAAATTAAAAAGCAATGGCATGAAATCCTTGATTCTGGATTTACAAAATAATGGCGGAGGGTATCTGAATACTGCCATCGACCTTTGCGATGAATTCCTGAGCAACAACAAAACGATCGTATATACCGAAGGATTGCGCCAAAAAAGACACGATGATTTAGCTACTTCCAAAGGCACTTTTGAAAAAGGAAAACTCATTATTTTAATTGATGAGACTTCCGCTTCCGCCAGTGAAATCGTTGCCGGCGCTATACAAGATTGGGACAGAGGAGTCATTATAGGAAGACGCAGCTTTGGCAAAGGATTGGTACAACGTCCCATTCCCCTGCCCGACGGTTCGATGATTCGACTGACCACAGCCCGCTACTACACTCCGACCGGCCGCTGTATCCAGAAACCGTATGAAAACGGAGACGAAGAATCGTACAATAAAGACCTGGCCGACCGTTACAACCGGGGAGAAATGTTGCATGCCGACAGCATTCATTTTCCTGATTCATTGAAATTTCATACGTTGGTCAACAAACGTGTAGTGTATGGAGGAGGAGGCATCATGCCCGATTACTTTATCCCATTGGATACCAACAAATACACATCTTTCCATCGCGAAGTAGTAGCCAAAGGAATTATGAACAAGGTAGCGATGAATTTCATCGATCAAAATCGAAATTCAATAAAAACGGAGTATCCAAATTTTGAGACTTTCTATAAATCGTTCATTGTACCCGAAAAGACGCTTGACGAATTACCTGCATCTTTAAACAAAGAACTGACAGATAGCGCCAAAGAAAATAAGAGTCCACAAGAAGAGTTGCAAAAAATCACAGCAAACGAATCAAAACGGATGGAAGATTTTCAAAAATCAAAAACCTTGTTGGCTATTCAGATGAAAGCAATTATTGCACGCGACATGTGGGGTATGGCTGAATATTTTCAGATCATCAATCAACAAAACGAATCTTACCAAAAAGCATTGGAAATTATTAACAATACAAAAGAATACAATAAATTACTTGGAAATTAATCTTTTTCGTCCATCTTAATGATAAATTAAGCGCCACATTAATTGCGATATGTTTTCTTTGCAGGTAAATGATCTGCAATGTAAATAATCGTAGCTGTGTTGTAACACTGACAAGCCGATGAATTTGGGGTAATGATTTCATACCCCGATGGAAATGCAGACAAAATTTACTATTGAAGTAATCATTTCTAAAAATATAACATCATGAAAAACCTGTCAGTTATCGTATTGTGTTTTTTACTCTGCACCGGCTGTTCCTCGAAAGGATATAAACAAACCGATTCGGGCATCACAACTACTGTCAACACCACCACTATTGACGTGCAATTTTTTAGTCCCGAAATCGTTCGGGTGCTTAAATATCCCGAAGGAGCATCCGTTGAACGACAAAGTCTCTCTGTCGTCATGCAACCGGTCAAAGTACAGTTTAATATTCACCAACAAGACAATTTACTGCAATTAAAAAGCGCGGCGCTTCAGGTTACCATCAACCTGCAATCGGGCGCTGTGGCATTTATCGATTTAAATGATCGTTATCTATTAGCCGAAAAAGAAAACGGAGCCGCATTCACAGTCATTTCAGATGCCGGAACCACCTCTTACAAGGTATCCCAGACTTTTCTCCCTGAAAAAGACGACATATTATATGGACTTGGACAACATCAAACAGGAAAACTGAATCAACGGAATCAGGAATTACTGTTGCGGCAGGAAAATATGCAGATTGCCGTTCCCTTCTTCCAATCACCCAAAGGTTATGGTGTTTTCTGGGATAATTATGCAAGCAGCCTGTTTCGCGACAATGGGCAGGAAACTTCGTTGGAATCCGACGCCGGCGACTGCATCGATTATTATTTTATGTATAAAGGCAATATGGACGGAGTCATCGCCTGTATGCGTAATTTGACAGGACAAGTACCTATGTACCCTCTGTGGACTTGGGGATACTGGCAATCGAGAGAACGTTATGTCAGTCAGGAAGAGCTTGTAAATACAGTACTACAATATCGCAAACTTCAGGTGCCATTAGACGGGATCGTTCAAGATTGGCAATATTGGAGTACCGATAATGCCTATTGGAATGCTGTAGAATTCGGCAATCCCAATTTTCCGGGTCCTGAAAAAATGATGCATGACATTCATCAATTGAATGCACATGCCATCATTTCCGTTTGGCCTTCTTTCGGCCCCAAAACAAATATTTACAAGGATTTGAAAGATAAAAATTTACTTTTCCCTTTTGAAACATTTCCCGTTCCGGATTCTGTTCGGGTAATGAACATTTACGACCCAAGAGCACGCGATATTTATTGGAAATACCTGAATGACAATATTTTTTCTCGTGGAATGGATGGTTGGTGGTTAGATGCAACCGAACCCGAACATCAGAATATCAAAGAAAGTGATTATGATTCACCAACCCCATTAGGTTCGTTCAGGAAAGTTCGCAATGCTTTCCCATTATTAGCCACCGAAGGAGTTTATACACACCAACGCCAAACCAGTGAGGAGAAACGTGTTTACATTCTGACCCGCTCCGCTTTTGCCGGACAACAGCGTTATGCAGCCACCTCCTGGTCGGGAGATATAGACGGGAAATGGGAAGTCCTCCGCAGCCAAATTCCGGCAGGCTTAAATTTTTCATTGTGCGGAATTCCTTATTGGAACACCGACATTGGTGGATTTTGGGTTCGCGATGGCGGCAGTTCTGCCTATGCCGATTACCGGGAATTATATGTGCGCTGGTTACAATTCGGCGCTTTTATGCCCATGATGCGCTCACATGGCACCAATACACCCCGTGAAATCTGGCAGTTCGGCAAAAAAGGCGATTGGGCTTACGATGCCATCGAAAAATACATACAGCTGCGTTACCGTTTATTACCATATAATTATGCGTTATCATGGGATGTAACATCCAAGGCCGGAACTATCATGCGCGCTTTAGCGATGGATTTCCCTGAAGATAAAAATACATACGCTATTGATAATCAATACATGTATGGAAAAGCATTTTTGGTTTGCCCCGTAACTCAGCCATTTTATGTTTCCGGAACAAAAGTGGATGCCAAAATTAATTTCAATCAAATGCAAACACAAGCGGTATATTTACCGGCAGGCGCCGAATGGTACGACTTCTGGACAGGGCAAAAAATAGCAGGAGGACAAACCATCGAAAAGAAAGTCCCGATCGACATCTTACCTTTATATATTAAAGCCGGTTCAATTGTACCGATGGGTCCTTCCGTACAATATGCGGAAGAAAAAAAATGGGATGATCTGGAAATACTGGTTTACCCGGGGCAAGACGCTACCTTCACATTGTATGAAGATGAAAACAACAATTACAATTACGAAAAAGGCGTTTATTCCACGATTCTCATGCAATGGAACAATACTGACCGTACATTCACTATTGCAAAACGGGAAGGAAACTTTCCGGGGATGCTGCAACAACGTAAATTCAAGGTTACCCTGATCAACACCGGCATTACAAATCTAACTCAAACTATTGAATATACAGGAAATCAAACCATTATCAATTTTTTATAAAATATAGTATGAGAAATATACCATTTATTTTATTAGCCCTACTATTCATCGGTAGCACATGCACTCAGCAACCAACCCAACCACAGGGAATTGTAAGCAATCCCATCAATCTCAATTATCGTTTTCAGCCCGGCGACCCTTCCCGAAGGGAAGCTGCCGATCCCGTTTGTGAATATTTCAAAGGAAAATATTACCTGTTTGCCTCCAAATCGGGAGGATATTGGAGCTCTCCTGATCTAAAAACATGGAATTATATTCCCTGTAAGACAATTAGTACCATTGAATATTATGCCCCCACCATCTTAATATATGGGGACTCGTTGTATTTTTTAGCATCGGGAAATCAGCCGCGAATATTCAAAACAGCCAACCCGGATGTTGACAACTGGGAAGAAATCGATACCAAATTCTCTTACGGAAATACTGATCCTTCATTTTACCACGATGACGACGGACGCGTCTATCTCTATTGGGGCTGCTCAGACAAAGATCCGATTGTAGGCGTAGAAGTAGATCCGAAAGACGGTTTCAAAGCATTGGGTAATCCGGATACGTTAATTTACCACAATACTGAAAAATACGGATGGGAAATTCCGGGTGTTGCCAATGAAGAACCCCGTACAGGATGGAATGAAGGACCTTGCATGACAAAATACAATGGAAAATACTACTTGCAATACGCTGCGCCCGGAACAGAATATCGTATTTATGGCGATGGCATTTATATTGGAGAAAATCCTCTTGGTCCTTTTACCTATGCCGAATACAGTCCGTTCTGTTTCAAACCGGGTGGATTCATTGGCGGAGCCGGCCATGGACACACTTTTCAAGACAAATACGGAAATTACTGGCATGTAGCCTCCATGACCATTTCGGTACGGCACATGTTTGAGCGCCGTTTAGGACTTTTTCCTGTTTATTTTACGGACAATGAAAAAATGTATGCACATACTATATGGACAGATTATCCCTTTGCCATACCGGATAAAAAAATAAACGCTGCTACCGACAACTGTTCGTTGGGATGGAACTTGCTTTCGTATGGAAAAACAGTTACCGCATCCTCCGAATTATCGGGATTCGAGAAAAATCTCGCCAACGACGAAGATATAGCAACCTGGTGGTCAGCTCAAAGCGGGAAACCCGGTGAATGGTTGCAAATCGATCTTGGAAAAACGATGGAGATAAAAGCCATACAAGTTAACTTCGCCGATCAGGATTTTAAGAACAATGCAGACGATTCCTACACCTTTTATCAATACATAATTGAAGGATCTAACGACACTAAAAACTGGGAAAATATAACAAATCGCTCAAAAAATACAACAGATGAACCACATGAACTAATCGTGTTGGATAAACCGGAAAAATTACGCTACCTTCGCATCACCAACTCCAAAGAAATGGACGGAAAGTTTTCGCTGTCCGGCTTCAGAATATTTGGAAATGGAAATGGAGAATTACCCCGGGAAGTAACCGGATTTCGGGTCAAACGCAACGACGACAAACGCCGGTTTCAATTAAATTGGGATAAACAGGAAAATACCACCGGTTACATTGTGCATTGGGGAATAGACAAAACTCATTTGAATAATGCCACAATGACTTATCGCAATCAGCTGGAAGCCGGGTATTTCAACCGCGATTCTCAATATTATTTCACGGTGGACGCATTTAATGAAAATGGAATAACAACCGGAAAACACATGATTACCCATGAAAATTAAATATTTCATTACTATAATACTTTTATTTTCGACATTCTCCATGCCGAAAAGTCAGGAGTTGGCACAACAGGCGCCTGTCCGCATCGGACTTGCCGGGTTATCGCATTCACACGTACACGGCTTCCTCAATAATTACAAGAACCGGACAGACATTCAATTGGTCGGCATTGCCGAAAGCGACCGGAATTTAGTAAAACGCTATGCCCAACAATATGGATTTGATCCGGCCATAGCCTACAACACCATAGAAGAAATGGTTGCAAATACGAAGCCGGAAGGCGTGTTGGCTTTCAATTCGATTTACGACCACTTGAAAACAGTCGAAGTCTGCGCTCCGAAAGGAATTCACGTAATGGTAGAAAAACCATTGGCCGTAAACAGTAAACATGCTCAAAAAATGGCCAAATTAGCCCGAAAAAATAACACATTTGTACTTACCAATTACGAAACATCATGGTATCCGACCAATCACAAAGCATATCAAATGGTTGTAAAAGAACACCTGCTGGGCGATATCCGGAAAGTGATTGTTTGCGACGGACACATGGGGCCGAAAGAAATCGGTTGCAATCAGGAATTTTTGGATTGGCTGACAGATCCGGTATTGAATGGAGGTGGCGCCGTAGTTGATTTCGGCTGTTACGGAGCCAACTTAATGACTTGGTTAATGAAAAACGAACGACCGGCAGCAGTTTCTGCAATCTTGCAACAAATCAAACCCGAAATATATCCCAAAGTGGACGATGACGCAACGATTATTATTACGTATCCCAAAGCTCAGGCCATCCTGCAAGCATCATGGAATTGGCCGTCCGATCGTAAGGATATAGAAATATATGGTGTAAGCGGATATATAAAAGCGCTAAATGCCAATGATTTATCATATAAATTATCCCGATTCGGGAACGAAACGCATGAACAGTTGCCGCCATTGCGCACCCCGGAAAACGAACCATTCAGTTATTTTGCCAACATAATCAGAGGCACAATAACAATTCAGCCCACAGATTTGGCTTCATTAGAAAATAACCTGATCGTCATAGAAATTTTAGACGCCGCAAGAAAAAGCGCCAAATCAAACAGGACTATCAAAATGTACACATCTTCGGCGCCAAGTGCACAGGTACACAGTGCACAATTTAGCAACCCCGGAGAGACATAAAATAACTATTAACAATACGGTACACTGTGTACCTGTGTACTCTATACTGAAAAGTATTATGGAAAGAAAAAGATTTCAAGGGGATTGGCCAAAAATCGGGATCAGACCGACTATCGACGGACGCATGGGCGGCGTTCGTGAATCATTGGAAAACCAAACGATGAACATGGCGAAAAGTGTAGTAGAACTACTGACTTCCACCCTAAAATATCCTGACGGAACGCCCGTTCAATGCATCATTGCCGACACGACCATCGGGCGAGTGCCTGAAAGCGCCGCTTGCGCCGAAAAATTCAGAAAAGAAAATGTCGGTGTCACCATCACCGTAACCCCTTGCTGGTGCTATGGCAGCGAAACCATGGATATGGATCCGCACACAGTAAAAGCAGTTTGGGGCTTCAACGGAACCGAACGTCCGGGAGCAGTTTATCTGGCCGCTGTATTAGCCGGACATGCTCAAAAAGGATTACCTGCATTCGGAATTTACGGACGCGACGTACAAGATGCCGGCACTACTGCCATTCCTGCCGATGTAACCGCAAAATTGTTACGCTTCTCAAAAGCGGCCATGGCAGTAGCCATTATGCGCGGAAAATCATACCTGTCAATAGGCGCTGTTTGTATGGGCATTGCAGGGTCCATTGTCAATACCGATTTCTTTGAAGATTATTTGGGAATGCGTTGCGAAGGAATTGATGAGGTAGAAATTATCCGCCGCATGACCGAAGAAATTTACGACAAAGAAGAATTTGCCAAAGCATTAGCTTGGGCCAAGGCAAATTGCAAGGAAGTATCCGATCATATCAATAAACCGCATTTAGCTAAAAGCAGGGAAGAAAAAGACAACGACTGGGAATTTATCGTAAAAATGACTTTAATTGTCCGCGATTTGATGGTCGGCAATCCAAAGTTAAAAGAAATGGGATTTGGAGAAGAAGCATTAGGACACAATGCCATTGCCGGAGGATTTCAAGGACAACGGCAATGGACGGATTTTTATCCGAACGGCGACTTTACCGAAGCCATCCTGAATTCATCTTTCGATTGGACAGGAATTCGCGCTCCTTACATATTAGCCACAGAAAACGACGCGTTAAACGGCACTGCCATGTTGTTTGGTTATTTACTGACCAATACCGCACAGATTTTTGCCGACGTCCGTACATATTGGAGCCCGGAAGCCGTTGAATGTGTAACCGGCAAAAAATTAGAAGGCCAAGCGGCTAATGGCATCATTCATTTAATCAATTCGGGAGCCGCATCATTGGACGGTTCTGCCCGTCAGTGCGATCAAAACGGCAATCCGGCTATGAAGCCCTTCTGGGAAATCAGCGAAACAGAAGCCAAAGCCTGCTTAGATGCTACCTCCTGGGTACCTGCCAATCGCGAATATTTCAGGGGAGGCGGCTTTTCGTCCAAATTCCTGACAAAAGAAGGAATGCCTTGTACTATGGTACGCCTGAATCTGATCAAAGGACTTGGCCCTGTATTGCAACTTGCCGAAGGTTGGACAGTCGAATTAGATCCTGAAGCACACAAAATGTTGGACGACAGAACCGACAAAGGCTGGCCTACCACATGGTTCGTTCCTCGCCTCACCCAAAGTGACGCTTTTAAAGATGTTTATTCGGTAATGAACAATTGGGGTGCCAACCACGGTTCAATCAGCTACGGTCACATTGGCGCCGACCTGATTTCGTTGGCTTCCATGCTTCGCATTCCGGTATGTATGCACAATGTGGACGATAAAGACATCTTCCGGCCGGCAGCGTGGAATGCTTTTGGCATGAACAAAGAAAGCGCTGATTATCGGGCTTGCGCCACTTATGGACCATTATATAAGTAAGATTTTTTAACGTTAAGGCACAGGACACAAAGTTTTTTAATATCTTTGTGTCTTCGTGCTTTTGTATTGGATCGAAATTAATTCAATTTACAACTCTTAGTTTTTAATTATCAGACAATTAATGATAACCAACGAACATATCGATCGATTTATCGCCGCCGCCCACCAAGCCGGGAAAGCTAAACTAATGCTTTGCAGCAGCGGTAATCTATCCTGGAAAATCGAAGATCAGGTATTACTGACCGGAACAGGCTCCTGGGTTCCCAACTTACAAAAAGAAAACATTTCAATTTGTAACTTAGCCGACGGAACTGTAATACAAGGATGTAAACCGACAAGTGAAAATGGTTTTCATTTGGGAGTATTGCGCAGACGTAAAGACCGAAATGTGGTATTACACTTTCAGTCTAAATACGCCACCGTTATCTCCTGCATGAAAAACCGGCCGGCCGACTACAATGTCACTGCCGAAGTCGCACTCTATTGCGGCAAAGAAATTGCTGTTGTTCCTTACTTCCGTCCCGGATCGCCCGAGCTGGCAATCGCCGTCACCAATGCACTTACCGATCACGATTGCGCTATCTTGGAAAAACATGGACAAGTAGTCTGCGGCAAAGACCTGAATGATGCTTATCAAAAAGCCGTATTTTTCGAAATGGGATGCCGAATTATCGTGGAATCCGGATTCGACTGTCACACATTGAGTATGCAGGAAATTGCAGATCTTGAATATTATATACTTGGAAAAAAATAATTACACATGGCCTATCTTGCCTTAGATCTTGGAGCCGGCAGCGGAAGAGCTATTGCCGGAAAATTAGAAAAAAACAAGATTGTAACTGAAGAAATACATCGCTTTCCAAATCCTCAGGTACGTCTTGGGGATACATTATATTGGGATTTCCCCCTGCTATTTTCCGAAATTAAAAAAAGCATATCCAAAACGATACAAAAAGGATATGAATTGAAAGGAATTGCAGTCGATACCTGGGGGGTAGATTTTGGTTTATTGGATAAACAGGGACGCCTTATTTCCAATCCGGTTTGCTACCGCGATTCCCGGACAAACGGAATTCTCCCGTCGGTATTTGAAAAAATTTCCAGAGAACGACTCTATAGAGTCACAGGAAATCAGTTTATGGAATTTAACTCCGTCTTTCAATTATTCAGCATGATGAAACGCGGAGATTCTCAACTACAGATCACATCGAAAGTATTGTTCATGCCCGATTTGATAAATTATTTCCTGACCGGTAACATGTTCAATGAATACACCATAGCCTCTACTTCGCAGTTAATCAATGCACAGACCCGCAAATGGGAGCCTGAAGTATTCCAAGCCTTAGGAATTCCCATCGAATGGATGTCCGACATTGTACAACCGGGCACCATTATCGGGCAATTACGACCGGAAATCGCCGCCGAAACCGGAGCCGGCACAATCAATGTCATCGCCGTGGCCTCTCACGATACTGCATCGGCTATCGCAGCCATCCCTGTGAAACATAAAAACTGGGCATATCTCAGCTCCGGAACATGGTCGTTACTGGGCATCGAGACAGACTGGGCGACCATGACCAATGCCGCCCTCAACAGCCATTTTACAAATGAAGGCGGTATAAACGGAAAAATTCGTTTTCTCCGCAACATCACCGGATTATGGCTATTACAAGGCTTAATAAACGAATGGGAAAAAGAAGATGGGACAATGCCTTCTTACGAATCATTATTAGCTGAAGCGGAAACGGCAAAAGGCCGTACTATTGATCCGGACGATCCATTATTTGTAAGCCCCCTGTCCATGCAAGCTGCCATTGATGAATATTGTACTAAACATGGATTAACCCATCCCAAAAACAGAGGCGAATATGTAAGTACCATACTCAAATCATTAGCCTCCAAATACGGAACTGTAACCAGGCAACTGTCAAAAGCGGCCGGTAAACCAATCGAATGTTTATACGTAGTAGGTGGAGGAAGCCGCAATGAGTTATTAAACCAACTCACTGCCAACGCCATTAAAATGCCGGTTATCAGCGCCTCTCCCGAATCGACTGCTTTAGGCAATCTTTTAATGCAATTGATTGCCAACGAAGAAATAAAAAATCTGGAAACCGGGCGTAAAATCTTAACGAATAGCATTGAAACTAAAGAATACAGTCCTGTATAGGTTGTGAGGAGATAGAGGAAGATCATTAGAATCTTTTGAAGAAAATACAATCGGCAAATATTAATTGAGTATCATCATGAACAGAATAAACTACATAACTCTTTTTTGCTGCTGTATGATTCCGATAACATGGGCATCTTGCAGTCAACGGGCAAAAGACAGGGAAGCCGACACCTCTTCATCGCTGATCAATCCGCTATTAATCAAAGGGATAGACCCTTGGGCTACTTTTATGAATGGACAATATTATTATACTCAAGGATACGAAGACCGGATTATGATCTGGAAAACCAGTGATATCACACAGTTGGAAAATGCAGAGAAAAAAGAAGTATGGATCCCCAACGACTCAAACAATGCATATCATTTATGGGGGCCTGAAATCCATTTTTTAAATAATAAGTGGTATATATATTTTTCAGCCGACGATGGCAATACCGACAATCACCAGATTTATGTTCTCGAAAATAAATCGGAGGATCCGTTTGAAGGCCAATTCGTTATGAAAGGCAGGATACAAACCGATGCCGGAAACAATTGGGCGATTCATGCCAGTGTATTTGAGCATAATAAACAATTATACATGATTTGGTCAGGCTGGCAATCACGTCGGATCGGTGCAGAAAATCAATGTATTTACATAGCTTCCATGGAAAATCCCTGGACATTGAGCTCTGACCGGATTATCCTTTCCAAACCTGAATTGGAATGGGAGCGACAATGGATTAGTCCAGATGGTAGCCGAACCGCTTACCCCATCTATGTCAATGAGGCACCTCAGTTTTTCCAGTCAAGAAACAAGGATCGAGTATTAATCTATTATTCAGCCAGTGGAAGGTGGACTCCTTATTACTCCCTTGGATTGTTATCTGCTAACGCCTCCAGTGATTTGCTGAATGACTCTTCATGGACAAAATCACCACAACCTGTATTCAAACAACACATTGAAAATAACGTTTATGCACCTGGCGGCATCTGCTTCATCCCTTCTCCGGATGGAAAAGACACCCTTTTTATTTATCATGCGCGTCATATCGAAAATGATCCTCCCGGAGCTACTGACTCTCGTTCTCCTCGAATTCAGAAATTAAAATGGGATAATAATGGGATACCCGTCTTAGGAATTCCGACCGCCATAAGAGAAAATAACGCTTCGAATTAATTTTTTTTCAATAAAAAAATACTGTAAGTTTTTCACTCCATCATTTACCTGTCTTTTTTAACCAAAAATCTTCATTTATCCGTCACACATCTCACTACTCGCTGAAAATCAAACAATTAAACACCATTTTCATCCAACAGAATAATTTTGCATGAAAGATCAGATACATCATTTTGACCGATTTTCATTGTTTTTTGACCGATTTTCGCTGTAATAATTTGCCATTATTGCTGTACCTTTGATCAAACTTTAGAGATAATTTTATTTTATAATGTTAAATTTAATATTTTTTTATGAAAAGCAAAAAAATCAAAAGTTACAGGGGGCTATGGTGTCTGCCTGTATTTTTTCTGCTGTTTTTTTTCCTGTCTTGTGAGGACGATACGGAAAAATTTGCCAACTACGACCCCTCTCGCCCTGTGGAGATAAACAGGTTTATTCCGGATAGCGGTGGCGTAGCGACACAAATGTTGATTTACGGAAAAAACTTCGGAAACGACACATCCCTTCTCAAGGTATTCATCAATGAAAAACGAGCGCCATTAATTGGCTGCAATGACTCTGTGATTTATGTATTAGTAGCCAAAAAGACGAGTTTAGAGAGACAAAAATGCGAAATCAAATTGCAAATAGGACAAGGAACACAAATGCAGGAAGTAAAACCTGCAAAAAAGTTTCTTTACATCCCCCACTATATTGTTTCTACCTTAGCCGGATTTACAGACAAGGATGGAAATACCGCTATTGTAGATGGACCTATTGATAAAGCACAGTTTCAAGATCCATTCTGGATGGCTTTCGATGAGGAGAAAAATATTTATTTGATTGAAGAATACAATGGGATGCGGTTTATAGATAAAGAAAGAACTCATGTATCCACAAAATTCAGAACAGGAAACGGAGTCTCACGCCCCCGTACTATCGCTTTTACTCAACACTATGACACGATGGCCATCGCGGTTGATAACGGGAACTGGACAGATATTGGACAAATACAATTAACCAAAGAAAGTAGTTTCACCAAATGGACAACTGTCCACAACTCCCGCCAATGTAATGGAGGCGCATTTCATCCCGTTCACTTCGACTATTACTTTAATAGTTATGAACAAGGACAAGTATTTAAAGCCGACAGAACCACAGTTCCCTGGACACGGACAGAATTATTCAAAACCGGAGATGTTCAATGGGAGTTTAATATCCAGTTTGCTCCAAGCGGCAATTTTGCCTATATTGTAGCTGTAAACCAGCACTATATCGGCAAAGCCGAATATGATTGGAGTCGTCATGTACTGCAATCTCCTATCAATTTTGTAGGAAAACGAAGTACGTCAGGATTCAATAATGGTAGCCGTGATGGAACTTTATTCAATAAACCACACCAGGGAGCATTCGATCAATATGATAATTTTTATGTTTGTGATGCTAACAACCATTGTATCCGGAAAATTACGCCTGAAGGCATTGTTACCACGTTTGCCGGCAGACCAAAAGAAGCCGGTTTAGTAAACGGCGATTTACGGGATGCCCAGTTCAACTTTCCACATGGAATTATTTATGATAAAGAAACTGGAGATTTTTATGTTGCCGACCTGCGTAATCGCTGTATTCGTGTAATATCAATTGAATAATCTAATACTCGTATAAAAATGAAAAAAATTATTTTATTAGGATTATTGTGTTTCTTGTGCACTTTGACAACCCATATCATGGCACAAGATACATCTTCCCTGCAAACAATAGAAATATCAGGGACTGTCACCGATATCAAGGGAGAAACTATGATAGGAGTTAGCATTGTAGTAAAAGACAAACCTGGATTAGGGACTACAACTGATTTAGATGGCCATTTCAAAATAAAAACGAATGCCTATAGTATATTGGTTTTTTCATATTTGGGTTACGATGCACAAGAGGTGCCGGTAAAAGAACAAACTACCATTAATGTCATAATGAAAGAAAGTGACACCAGCGTATTGTCTGAAGTAGTAGTAACAGGAGCCGGCGCTCAAAAAAAGGTATCGGTATCCGGCGCTATCAGCACAGTGGACGTAAAGGACTTGAAAATACCTACCGCAAACATTACCAATGCTTTAATCGGAAATGTTTCAGGAATTATAGGTATGCAAATTTCCGGCGAACCGGGAGCCAATCAATCCGAATTCTGGATCCGGGGGATTTCTACTTTTGGAGCCGGTTCCAGCGCATTGATACTGGTCGATGGGTTTGAGCGTCCTTTCAACGAACTTAACATTGAAGATATTGAATCATTTTCCGTATTGAAAGACGCTTCTGCAACTGCCATCTATGGTTCCAGAGGAGCCAATGGAGTTATTTTGATTACCACAAAAAAAGGGAATTCGGGAAAAATCAATATCAATGCTAAAGCTGAATATGGCTATAACACCCGAACACGAACCCCTGAATTTGTTGATGGTTATACATATGCAAGTTTGGCAAACGAAGCGCTGACCACCCGTAACATGGAACCAACTTATACTCCTATCGAATTGGAAATACTAAAAAACCAATTAGACGGCGACATTTATCCCAATGTCGATTGGAAAGATGCCTTACTGCGCGACGGATCAGACTTTTGGAGAGCATCTATCAATATGGATGGAGGAGGCAGCACAGCCAGGTATTATGTTTCAGCCAGCTATTTGGATGAAAACGGGATGTATAAAAATGACAAAGCATTGAAAAATTACAATACCAATTCCAGTTTGGAACGGTGGAACTACCGTTCTAACGTGGATATCGACATCACTTCTTCTACATTACTGCGTACCGGAGTATCCGGATTCCTTGAAAAGAAAAATTATGCCGGACTAAGTAATGATGTTTGGGGATCAATCACAGGCACCACGCCTACCACTATTCCCATGATGTATTCCAATGGATTATATCCTGCTTATGGTAGAGGAGGATTTACTAACCCCTGGGTATTAACGACCCAAACCGGATTCAGAGAACACTGGAGAAATAAGGTAGAAACAAATGTTACTTTAGAGCAAAATTTTGATTTTCTGACTAAAGGATTGCGTGCAGTGGCCCGATTTGCATTCGACTCAGATAATAAAAACGATATTTATCACACCATGTGGCCCGAACAATACAGGGCAGAACGCCGTCGTGATTTGGATGGGAATATCAAATTCAACAGGGTATCAACAGAACGTTTGATGAATCAGAGTGCAGGCTCCTGGGGAGAACGTGTTTATAATCTTGAAACAGATTTGTATTACAACCGAAGATTTTGGGAGCATCACAATTTTGGTCTTATGTTTAAATATTCCCAAAGGGAACAACGGGAAACTTCAAATGTAGGTAGTGATATCAGAAGAGGAATTCCTCGCCGGAATCAATCCTTTGCCGGACGCTTCACCTACGACTTCAAAGGCCGTTATTTCTTTGAATTCAATGGAGGATACACCGGTTCTGAAGTATTTAAACCAGGATATCAGTATGGATTCTTCCCTGCTTATTCAGGAAGCTGGAACATTTCCGAAGAACCTTGGGTAAAGCCTCACACCCCATGGTTAGACTTATTAAAAATAAGGGCTTCTTATGGAAAAGTCGGGAATGAAAAGATTGGAGATGGAAGTGTTCGTTTTCCATATATTGAAACGATTGACTGGATGAATAAAGAAAGACAAAATGACGGATCCTATATTATTCGTCCCGCATATCAATTTGCCGATTATGACTACACCTATCAATTCAACGGACTCAATTATACACAGGTCGCCTCCAATCGTTTGTCATGGGAAACCTCTACCAAGTACAATTTAGGGATTGATGTCAATGTATTGAATAGTATGTTTTCCGCATCATTTGATGTATTTAAAGATATCAAATCTGATATATATATGCAACGCGGCCACTTGTCTTCCATGACAGGGATTAACAGTCAACCTTGGGCGAACGTGGGTAAAATGGAAAATCGTGGTTTTGACGGACAATTTAATTTCCGGCAACGCATCGAAAAAGTTGAATTTACCATGCGCGGCAATATAACATACGCACACAACAAAGTGCTTGAATATGACGAAGAAGCCAATGCATTATCTTACAAAATGGCACAGGGTTATCGCTGGGAGCAAGCCAAGGGATTAATTGCGTTGGGATTATTTAAAGATTTTGATGAAATACGCAACAGTCCGCAACAAATGTTTGGCGAATACCTTCCAGGAGACATTAAATACAAAGATGTCAATGGAGATGGGATCATTAATGATAATGATGTCGTAGCAATTGGTTCTACACGCGTTCCTTGTTTGGTATATGGAGTAGGATTGGCTGTACTGTGGAATGGATTTGATTTCAATATGCATTTTCAAGGTGCCGGCGAATCTTCTTATTTTCTGGAGAACTATGGAGTGTATCCTTTTGTTAACGGCGAATGGGGCAATGTATTAAGTGTAGTGGGAGATCCTAAGAACCGGTGGATTTCGCGCGACATATCCGGTACTGCAGCTACCGAACGTGTAGATGCCCAATTCCCCCGTTTATCTTATAATATAATCAAATGGGAAGATGCTTATGGACGATTAACCTACGAACCATCCAGCGGTAGCTCTAATAACTTCCTCAGATCCTCTTTTTGGTTGCGTGACGGATCCTATATTCGTTTCAAAACATTGGAAATCGGCTATACCATTCCTAAACGTGTTGTAAACAAAGCCAAAATGAATAGTGTACGGGTCTTTTTTATAGGGACTAATCTGATGGTATGGGATTCCTTAAAACTATGGGATCCTGAATTAGCCAGCGGTGATGGAATGAAGTACCCGCTAACAAAATCATTCACGTTGGGCTTAACGATAAATATGTAATGAACAATTCTAATAGTACACGATATATGAAAAAATATATTTTTATGTCTATTTTGGCAGGATGTATGCTTGCCTGGACATCTTGCAAAGATTTTTTAGATATGGAATATTTGCTGGACGACACTTTGGATTTGAATGATGTGTTCACAAGCAAAGATTATTCCGACGAATGGTTAGCCGGTATTTATTCCCATCTCACCGGTGGAAATATGGATGTGTCGAGTAAGCGAGCCTCTCCCTTTAATATGATTTCGGATGATATGTATTTTAATGACAGCAGAAAAGCTAATGACAACGGAAGAACGTATGAATCCTTTAAAAATGGACAATATACAGAAGGTTGGGAACAAGGCTCCTGGGGGTCATGTTATCGTGCCATTCGCGATGCATCAACCTATATTCACAACATCGATAAATGCCCGGAATCGCAATTAACTCCGGATGAAGTACGAGACCGTAAAGCTCAAGCTCGCTTTTTGCGTGCTTATTATTACTGGTTACTGTTGCGCAAATATGGACCAATACCCATCTTACCTGATCAAGGAGTCGATTTTACAAAAGATTACAATGACTTGGCTTTGCCAAGAAATACTTACGATGAATGTGCAGACTTCATTACCTCTGAGTTAGCTTTAGCGGCACAGGATCTTGATCTGCAACGCGACAACCGAAATATCGCCCGGCCTACGAAAGGCGCCGCATTGGCAGCCCGTGCCAAAGTGTATTTATATGCAGCAAGTCCATTATTTAACGGCAATACAGATGCCTGGGCCGACAAATTGGTAAACAATGAAGGCCAACGCCTTACTTCGCCAGTGTACGATGAAAGTAAGTGGGCCAAAGCTGCTGCTGCTGCTAAAGAAGTAATGGATTTAGGAGTTTACAAAATTTTCACAGTCGATTTTCGCGAAGATAATGGTCTCTTGGTAACAAGAGAAGAAAGCGGCAGCATTGGAACGCCAACTACAAAAAACCCGCTGCTGATACCAACATGGTATCATGAGCCAAAAACCATCGTCCCCCCTTATCATCCTGTATATTCGGAAAAAAACTGGCCGGAAGGATGGAAAGATATTGATCCGTTTAGATCTTATAGTCAGCTTTTCAATGGCGACCTCCCCGCATTTAATAACCCTGAGTTGATTTTCACTCGTGGACAAAATCAAAACTGGAATGATGATATCGTAGCTTTAACATACCACCAATTTCCCAGATCATTGGGAGGGTGGAATACACACGGTTTGACACTGAAAACTTATGATGCCTACTACATGAATGATGGCTCTGAGTTTCCTTCAGATAACCGCCCTAAAGGGTACACTACAGCTCAAGGGAATCCAAACTATACAGAAGAAACAGATTATTTAAATTACAGACCTCTGCCGCCCAATGTATCATTGGCTCATGCCAACCGCGAGCCACGCTTTTATGCATCAGTTGCATTCAATGGAAGTATTTGGGAATGTGAAAGTTTACCAATAGCAGAAAGAAACAGTAAATTTAAACAAGTGTTTTATTACCGCGATAACGCTGACGGAGACGGAAAAAAACCGGGAGAAGCTCAATTTTACCTCCCAACCGGCATCGGCATAAAAAAATATGTTAATTCCCGCGATGGAGAACCAAATAGAGGTGGACGGTGGTATTCCAAAGTGGAACCAGCTATCCGTTATGCTGAAGTGTTATTAATTTATGTTGAAGCGCTGAATGAGTTGACTGCTACACATACAATACCAACGTATGATGGAAAAGGGTCAATCATTGTCAGCAGGGATGCCAACGAAATGCGTAAAGGAATACTTCCGATTCGTCTGCGTGCTGGTTTGCCTGACTTTGACAATACTGCATATAGCAATGCCAACTCTTTCCGTATCAAACTGAAACGGGAACGGCAGATAGAACTGATGGGAGAAGGCCATCGCTATTTCGATCTGCGTCGTTGGAAAGAAGATGCCCGCGTTGAAGAATCCACTCCGATTAAAGGTTTCAACATGAACATGCCCTCTACAGAAAGAGAGTGGTTTGACAACCCGGTAGAAGTAACCACCCTGCCTGCCGTATTTGTAGATAAAATGTATTTATGGCCCATTGACCTTGGAGAATTGAAGAAAAATCGAAAATTGACTCAAAACCCGGGTTGGAATACCTTTACAGACTAATTAAAAAAATAGCAATTATTAGTGGAATTTTTTATAAAAAGAATAAAAATGAAAACAAATATAAATAAGATATTTTGCGTTCTGCTTTCAGCAATCTGCATTTTTCTTTCGGCTTGTAATGAAGAATGGACGGACGAGCAGTTTGAAAAATCCGTCTCTTTTGTCAAAGCAGGAGATACTAATGTATATATTAAGTATGCAAAGGAAGGGGGAGTCGTACCATACAAAATTCCCGTAGTATTAAGCGGTTCTACCAAAAACGATCAGAATGTAGAAGTAACCATCGCTGTTGATCTCGACACTCTATCTGGTCTGAATGAAGCTCGATTCAGAAATCGCACAGACCTGTACTTCAAATTACTCGAAGCGAAATATTATACTTTTTCGTCCATGAAAACCGTTATTCCTAAAGGGGAAAATGTAGCCGTATTGGATATTAATTTCAACCTCAGCGGATTAGATTTGGTTGACAAGTATATCCTACCCCTCCAGATTACGGAAACCTCGGCATATCAACCGTCTGCCCGCAAGTGGGAAGGTAGGACTTTGAAAAAGACCTTAATGCGGATTATTCCCTTTAATGATTATTCGGGAACCTATAAACCTTCAGGTGGGAACATTGTATTTGAAAATGACAAACAGCAACCCAAAGCAGGTACCGCCCCTGTGCCTCTCGAAGACTGGCGTGAAGCTCGTGTTGTAGATGAAAATACAATTTTCTTCTATGCCGGATTCGTAGAAGAACAGGCATCTGATCGGACTTTGTATAAAATTCGTGCTCGATTCAATGATGATTTTACAATTACCCTTACTGCTGATCATCCTGACGAAATCAAATTCTCATCATTAGGAGGAAGTTGGCGTAAGCTTACAGAGACAGATGAAAAAATCCCTTATCTGGAATACCAATATGTGATAATGGATGTGGATTATCGCTATTCCGATGTGACGAATCCAAATTATATTATCCCATTGCGAGTTACTGGCTCCTATACAATGGGACGTACTCGAAACACAAAAATTCCGGAAGAAGACCAACAAATTATCTGGTAATAATCCTGAACAACAATTAATAGTGTTAACACGCTTCGATGAAGACTCTCCTTAAAATAATACTTGTTTTGCTTTGGATAGGGACTTGTAGCCCTATCCTGGCAAAACAGGTATATTTTAAAACATACCAAATGGAAGATGGTTTGGCTCACAATTCGGTATGGTGTACTCTTCAGGATAGTTACGGCTTCATTTGGTTTGGCACCAGTGATGGCTTGAACCGTTTTGACGGACGCAATTTCAAAACCTTCAAAAATGATTTAAAAGACCGGCTTTCTATCGGCAACAACTCCATATATGCTCTCTGTGAAGATTCCAACCGGAATTTGTGGATAGGAACGGGCGGTGGCGTATTTTTATTTAATCCATTTAATGAAACTTTTCACCCATTCGAAAATAAAACAGCTTTTGATGTATCCATCAGCAGTGAGATCAGAAAAATATTCCAAAGTTCAAACGGCCGGATATGGATTGCCACATTAGGTCAGGGATTTTTCATTTATGATCCGGCAGAACAAACCTTGACGCAAAATAGTCGTTGCACTTCTTTTACTTGTGATATAAATGAAGACAATGCTGGTCGCGTTTATATATCTTCTTTGCAAGAAGGCCTATTTTGCTTTGATCTTAATGGAAGACTTATCGAACAATATTCCTCCTTTAATCATATTAAACACGATAGCAATGGTAAAATCAGTTGCCTCCAACCCATCGGGTCGAAAATCTGGTTTGGAATGGGCAGCAATTACCTATGTTGCCTCAATGTAAAAACAGGCAAAATTGACCTTTACACCAATACGGCATTCAACACCGGAATCATTCGCTGTATATCAACATTTTCAGAACAAGAATTGCTGATAGGCACCGATAAGGGTTGTTATTTCTTCGATCTGTTCTCTTTACAGTTTATACAACCCGACATTCGGGGAGATTCTCGGTTCGTCAGGGGTTTGCCGGTATGCGCTATTCTCAAAGATAGGGAAGGCGGCTACTGGGTATCCACAGAAATGGGAGGCGTCAATTATTTGGCACAACAGAGCAGAAATTTTAGTTATTTTTGTCCTGGTAGCACTGCTGCCGGAGAAATAAGAAAAACCGTCAATACTTTTTGCGAAGATCAAAATCAGAGAATTTGGATCGGAGCTCAAGACGGATTGTATTTTTTTGAACCCAATACTCAAATAGTACACAAATTTGAAGGGTTGCATGACGATGTTCGCACTCTCTTAGCAGATGGACATAAGTTGTGGGTCGGCACTTTCAACAGCGGATTAAAAGTGATCGATTTACAAACCGAACGAATTAAGCATTACTATTACTATAATAGGGACGTCGCCAATACAATTTGCAGCAATAATATTGTTTCTTTATACAAAAGCAGTGAAGGTAAACTTCATATTGGCACTAACTGGGGATTATGTATATATAATCGGGAAAACGACAATTTCACTACGGTAAACAATATTGGTTTGATGACCTCCGTTGCCGATATGTTGGAAGATTCCCATAACAATTTATGGATTGCCACATATAATTCGGGAGTCTTTCGTTATGAATTAAAAAATAAACACTGGACGCACTACCGGTGCGATCCGAAAGATCCGAATTCCATCAACAGTAATTCCGTCATTTTTTTATTTGAAGACCACAACGAAAATGTTTGGTTTGGCACCAATGGAGGCGGATTATGTTCGTATCAGCCAAATAGCGACCATTTTATTGATTTTGACCAACAAAACACCATTCTACCCAATAAAATCATTTATACAATGGAAGAAGACAACCGTGGGCATCTTTGGATTGCTACCAATAAAGGGTTGGTTTCTGTCGATCCCGTGCAAAAAGCCTATCAAAAGCTATATACGTATGAACATGGTTTACAAGGCGATCAGTTTAGCGCACGCGCATCACTGAAAACAAGCAACGGATGGTTTTATTTCGGAGGAAGCAACGGATTCAATGTGTTTTATCCCGACGAATTAAGCAAAAACTCATACATTCCGCCGACATACATCGTGGATGTAGAATCGTATAGCAAACAAACTAAAGGTAATCGAAAAAAATATTTTAGGGGAAGAGGTTTGGGCTTGAAACCGAAAACCTTTACATTTCCACATGATCAAAATAACTTTATTTTCTCATTTGCGTCACTGAGTTATGAAGATCCTTTACGTAATCAATTGGCCTATCGTTTGGTTGGTTTTGACCATGATTGGATCCATACCAAAGACAATCATGCAAGTTATGCCAGTCTCTCACCCGGCCGATATATTTTTTTGGTAAAAGGTTCCAACAACGACGGCATGTGGAATGATAAAACTGCCACATTAGAAATTATCGTCACTCCGCCATGGTGGCAAACGGTGTGGGCATTTATCTTGTATTGTGTAATACTATTTGTCGCTGGTTATGGGATTACAAAGTATGTAAACTATAGAATGCGAACCAGTTTACAGGCCAAAGTGGATCGATTCCAAGTAGAAAAAGAACAGGAATTGTATCGGTCCAAAATCAATTTTTTCATCAATTTGGTGCATGAATTCCGTACACCTCTAACCCTGATCCGTTTGCCATTGGACAAACTGAAAGAAAGTTTTTTGGCAAACGAACATGCAACCAAATACCTGTCTGTTGTCGATCGAAATGTTGATTACCTGTTGGGTGTTGTCAATCAATTGATCGATTTCCAGAAAATAGAAAACAGTGAAATAGAAGTCCTGCGGGCACCTCAATCGGCCTTTTCTCTGCTGCAGGATATTTATCATCAATTTACAGGTTATCTGGAATTAAAAAATATCACATTTGAATTAAGGGTCCCGGAAGATGACAAAATTATTTTGATCGACCGGGAAATAATTACCAAAATTGTTGTAAATCTACTCGGAAATGCAATCAAATATGCTCATTCGAAGATCGCACTTCAATTACAATATAACGGACAATACATTACAATTTCAGTAATCGACGATGGTATCGGCGTGGATGACAATGAAAAAGAAAAAATTTTCAATGTCTTTTATCAAACCAAAGAAGCTGCAAAAATCGGAGGCGCGGGTATCGGATTGGCTTTTGCAAAATTGCTGGCTCAACGCCATCAGGCAGAATTATCCGTACAAAATAACAATTGGGGCGGAGCTACTTTTGTCCTGACAGTAGCGATAAAAAATGAAACTGTTGCGCCTACACTTCATCACAATGTGAAAATAACCGACATGACCGATACCCAGCGGCAAACTGAGAGTGATTTTCCATTCCGGTTATCTCAAATTTTATTGGTAGAAGATAACTTGGAATTATTAAATATAGAATCGGAAATGCTAAGCAAATATTTTACGATATTAACAGCATCTAATGGATACAACGCGCTTGACATACTACAAAATAAACCGGTCAATTTAATTGTCAGTGATGTGATGATGCCGGAAATGGACGGATTCGAATTATGCAGGAAAGTCAAATCTGATATTAATTTCTCACACATTCCGGTCATTTTACTGACTGCAAAAACGACCATGGATGAGAAAATTGAAGGGCTGGAGCATGGAGCCGATGTTTATATCGAAAAACCATTTGCGATAAAATACCTGAAAAAACAAATAGAAAATCTGCTGAAACTGAGATTAGCATTTCAACAACAGATATTGAATCCCTCAAACAACCTGGAGTCTCTGTCTGTCATTTCTCAAGCCGATGATAAATTCATCTCCAAATTACATGCTGAGATCGACAAAAGGATCATGGAAAATACATTTTCAATTGAAGATTTAGCCAACTCCTTATTTATGAGTCAATCCAGTTTGTATCGAAAAGTCAAAATGGTTTTTGGAGTATCTCCAAATGATTATTTAAAAATTTACCGGCTAAACAAAGCCGCCAGCATGTTGCGGGAAGACCATGCACTGACCATCGAAACCATTGCCATTGATGTAGGCCTGGTACATAGTTCTCAGTTAGCCAAAGGGTTTAAACAATATTTCGGAATGTCACCCAAAGAATATAGAAATCATTTTAATAAATAACTGTAAACAACTGTAAATCAATATACATGAAAACTTTTAAAGCATATTTATTCCTGTCTTGTTTTCTGTTGGCCGGAACAGCAATACAAGCGCAAGCACTATCGGAAAAATATTCAGGCACAATGTTACCGACCGTCAGCGGTTGGCAAGAGTTGAGATTTGATGCCGGTTTACTGTGGGAGCAAGATGCAAAAAATTTATCGGCCAATCCGGCTTCGCTTTCAGCTGTCGCCACCACTGCTTTGCATTTGCAAGTCTCCGAACACGACAAATATTCACAATTGGGATGGTATAAAGCCAACACAGGATTTTCTTCCAGCATTGGTTTTACCGTTGAATTTAAAGCTAAGGTCATAAACGCTTCTCCCGGTTCCTTTTCTGTATATGGATTTGATACAGAAGGCAAAGGGTTCCGTTTGGAACTTTCCAACTCATTATTGACTGAACATTCTGATATTACTAATATTGCTCTATCCTTAAGTACAGCTGATGCTACCGATGAATTTCACACTTATCGTATAGCAGTTGCACCTACGGGTAAAACATTTATATGGCGTGATGGTGTTAAAATAGGAGAAATGCCGGTTCAAATAGTGAAAAGAGATAATTTGATTAAAGATGGAGGATTTGAGTCCGGAGCCACTTCTGAAACATTAGGCTACAAAAATGATGGTCTTCCCGGCACAACCACCATATCATCAGATCCGGGACATGTGTATAGTGGAAACAACGGGTTGTTTATGGATAAAGGACGGCATGTTTATCAACCCGTTCCATTAAAACCTGGTGCCGAATACAACTTTAGTTTCTGGGGAAAGACAATCAGTTATCCAGAAGAAGCATGGCGCGACATGAACGCCTGGCTCCATCCGGCCAACTACCAGTTCATGTATGGAATTATGCAGAATAAATATTTAGACTGGTTAAAATATAGCGCTGTTCAACATGCTGGAGGAGACGTACAACGTTTTACCTTCGAATCGCCAGCATCCGCCGATTTCAACAATAATCAATCCGCTTACGATGAATTCTTGCTGACAGAATACATCCGACCTTCACGTATCCCTGCGAATGCTGTGAATGTGATTCCCAATGGCGATTTTGAAAATACCACCGACCCCATTAACAACATCGCCTATAAAACAGGATATTCCAACGAAGAACCTGATTGGCATCCGACATGGGGAGCACGTGTACGGTTACAAGGAGGTCGCCAGCCGGTGAACAATGAAGCCGGGATATTTTTTTCCCGTAGCGGACAATATTCGTTGCGGTACTATACTTGCGGAGGTGTACCGGAAATTGCTTATGGAGAAGATTATAGCCAATACATGACAGGCAATGAAAACAGAGGAGCCAATTCGCCATTGAATTTCACCCAGGAACTTGAACCCAATAAAACCTACACTTTTAGCTTTTGGTACCATACTGCCACATGGCCCGATCGTATGTACCTGGCTGTAGCAAACGGAAATCAAGAATTGTGGAAAGAACTTATCGTAAGAAATAATTTTTATACGCCTTATTGGGTCAACCAAATTTGCACTTTTACAACTACCAACGAAAATCACACCTTGAAACTGTATTCAATACGCGACGGGCACTGCGTTGTTTATTTCGACGATCTATTTTTGTTCGAAGGAGAACCTCTGCCTGAATACGACAATACGTACCTATTCTTTGGTAAGCCTATGAATACCGAAACTGTCGATGTGCAAATACAAGAAATATCTTACGACAATACAGGCGCCTATGATCCGGAAGGCAATGTAATTGCATCCTCCTGGGCTATGAAACAAGCGCCGTTGATGACTGAATGGTCTGAACTGATCAATCCAAACAATGTATTACCGGAATATCCGCGACCACAATTGGAACGCACCCATTGGGTCAATCTGAATGGAATTTGGGATTTTAGAAAAGGGCATAAAAGCAACTTGGGTATTTACCCTGCCAACGAATCCTACCGTCAACAAATTTTAGTACCCTATCCCGTCGAATCTGCTATTTCCGGCATCATGGATACTGATTATGCCAACAATGACAAAATGTACACTTATAAACGTACTTTCACTGTTGATCCTGCTAATTCCGGCAAACGAATTATCCTAAACTTTGGCGCCGTAGATTGGGAAGCGCATGTTTTTGTGAATGGTACAAAAGCGGGTGAACACAAAGGTGGATATGATCCATTTTCCTTCGACATTACCGATGCCCTAAAAGCCTCAGGTGAACAAGAATTAGTAGTTCAAATCTATGATCCGACGAAAGGTGGACAACCTCGTGGTAAGCAAGACCGGTTGCCCGGAGGAATTTGGTACACTCCATCCAGTGGCATTTGGCAAACGGTTTGGTACGAAGCGCTCGATCCGACCCATATCACTGGACTTTCTCTTACTCCTGATGTGGACAATAATAGTATTAAAATGAAAGTAAACTCATCCAATACCAGTGGAGTCACTGCGGAAATCGTAATTTTGGATGGAGTCAACCCAATAAAAACAGAAACGATAGAAGTCGGTCAGGAAAAATCTCTTGTTATAAGCAGTCCGAAACTATGGTCTCCGGATAGTCCTTTCCTTTATAATGTACAAATTGCATTAAAGAAAAACGGAGTGGTTGTAGATGAGGTAAAAAGTTATTTTGGTATGCGCAAGATCGAAGTAAAGAAATTACGCAACAAACCGTATATTTTCCTCAACAATCAACCAATCTTCCACTATGGCACTTTAGACCAGGGATTTTGGCCCGATGGTTTACATACTGCACCTACCGATGCCGCACTGCTTTTCGACATTGAAAAAACAAAAGCGTTGGGAATGAATATGATTCGCAAACATATCAAGGTAGAACCTGCCCGCTGGTATTACCATTGCGATGTATTAGGCATGATGGTATGGCAAGATATGCCGACAGCTGCCGGATTGGAATATCCACGTTTGGGTGATGACAATTGGGTAAAACGAGTATTCCTTGAAGAGTCAGAACGGATTGTCAGCAGTTTGAAAAACTATCCGTCGATCGTAGTCTGGGTTCCATATAACGAAGCGTGGGCACAATTTGACGAAAACGCCGATCATACACGAAATGGCGTCGATTTGATTCGTAAACTTGACAATACCCGCCTGATTAATCCAGTTAGCGGTTGGACTAATTTTGAGTTAGGCGATATTATAGACCGGCACAATTATTCAGAACCGGCATTACATGATAATCCTTATAATCAAAGAGCTAATGTTTGTGGCGAAACCGGCGGATATGGCTGGGCTATCGAAGGGCACATGTGGAGTACCGCCAACAATCCATATACCAGTATTAATTCGGCAGCAGCATTGACTGAAAAATTCCAGTTATTCAATGAGATGGCTTATGCCTTGACTCCCCATGGCATTAATGCTATTGTTTATACCCAGATCACCGATGTGGAAGAAGAAGTGAATGGCTTTTATACTTATGACCGGAAAGTCTATAAATTGGCCGGCGCTCCCGAAGCAGAGCTGAAACGAGGCATTCAACAAATGAAGACACAAACCATGTTGTCTTTTGACATCATACCTACAAAGCCAACCGGTTATGCTATGTGGAAATATACTGACGGAAGCTCAGGATATACCATTCCCTCCGGCTGGAATACAACAATGGATTATGATGATAGCAAATGGAAAGAAGGCATGTCCGGGTTTGGAACCGGTGAACATGCTCGTACTCAATGGACCAATCAGACCATTTATCTTCGTAAAAAGTTCAATCCTGGAAGTTTAACAGCAGAACAGATAGACAATTTAAAATTCAGAATTTTCCACGACGAAAATTTTCAAGTATATATCAATGGAGTATTGGCGGCATCTGGAACCGGTTATTTAACGAATTACAAAATATTTAATATCTCAGCCGCAGCTAAAGCAACTCTTCTGCCTAATCAGGATAACCTAATTGCCGTCAAATGTATTCAGACATTTGGAGGACAACTTATCGATGTAGGATTGAGTGTCATCTCAGATGTTGCATTAGATCAAGAACTGCCTGTTGCACCAGAGCCTGCTTTCATCGAAATCCGCACAGTGGAAGAATTTGATGCTATTCGGAATGACATGAGTGGATTTTACAAATTGATGAATGACATTGATTTGAGTTCTAAAACCAACTTTACACCTATTGGAAATTTTACAAATCCATTCCGAGGATGTATAGATGGTAACGGACATGTGATTAAAGGCTTAAAAATAAATCGGAATGAGCTTTTACAAGGTCTTTTTGGCTATGCTGACGGCGCTTATTTCACGGATATGGAAATAAACAAACCCTCTGTACAAGGGCTTTTGCATGTCGGAGCTCTTTTGGGTTATGGCAACGGCGTAACCATGAAACGAATAGCGGTTATAGAACCATCCATAACAAGCCAAGACTACTCAGGTGGTATTATTGGCTCCACCTATGGAGATAAAAGCACGCTGATTCAAGACTGTTATGTCGCAAACGGCTCTGTTACAGCCGACAATATGGCGGGAGGTGTTTTAGCAATAGCAAACAATACCCAAATTGAGAATACTTATTTCACAGGCAATATAGAAACAAGCAGAAACAATTTTGAAGACAATGGTGGTGGAGGTATTATAAGCTTTAGTTATAATCCGCATAATAAACTCATTGGTGTAGCTTCCTTAGCCGAATCCATTACGGGTGGGATTGTCGCCGAATTTGCGGCTATTGGCTGGAAGCCAATTGAAACCATTCAGTGCCATACTTATCCCAATATGAAATTGTCAAATAATATAGGGTATGGAGGATTGGAACGTGCTACAAATGAACAACTTAAACTACTAACTGAATTTAAGCAACAAGCAACGTATTTGAATATGGGTTGGAATTTCGACAATGTTTGGGCAATAGATGAAGATAAAGCTTATCCTGTTCTCCAATATACATTAAATCGTGTTAGTGCCTTTAAACCCGTACAAACAAATATGTATAATCCCTTGACGATACATCATTCGGGCGACAATCTGATATTAACCGCTGCTTCTCCTGCTTCGGTTTGGATATATAATATTTCCGGCACCTTGACCGACCGTTTGGAAGTTGAAACAAGTAAAAACATTCAATTGCCTCACGGCGCATACATTGTAAAATCCATATCCAACGGAGAAGTAAAAGTTGAAAAAATACTTCATTAATTATGAATATTTATTTTAAAAATTAAGAATCATGGCTGCTACAGAGAAAATTACATTTAATATAATCCTGGTTGCTGCTGTTTTTGGAATGGCATTCAACTCACAGGCGCAAACCAACATTACGATTGATGCGGCAAGCATTGAAAATTCTATCAATCACTTTATTTATGGCTCGTGCATTGAAGACGTAAATCATGAAATATATGGCGGGTTATATGATCAAAAAATTTTTGGAGAAAGTTTCGAAGAAGATTCTCCAGGTATGCTTTTTAAAGACTTTGAACATTATGGAGGCAATTGGCATGGAAACGAAAACCAGGTGGCAGTAAGCGCAGATGCGGGAGCAAAACTGGTGAGTAAGATTCAATTGAATGATGGAAATGTGTCGGTGGAATTGAAATTTGACACCTATTCTGAAGTTGCAGGTTTAATATTACGAGTGAGCCAACCTTCTATAGGCGCTGATGACTTCAACGGATACGAAGTAAGTCTGAACCCTAAAACCCAACGCATACTATTAGGAAAACATCAATACAACTGGCAAGCGATTAAGGAAGCTCCTGTAAACTTTATTCCTGGTGAATGGAACCGTTTACGGGCAGAATTAACCGGAAATCAGATCCGTCTATTTCTGAATGACGAAACAATTCCGGTGATTGATTACACCGACAACAATGCCCCTCTCTTAAGTGGCACAGTTGGCATTCGAACATTCAATTCAGATGTCTCTTTCCGTAATTTGAAAATAGGCAATGAAAATGTTTCATTTCAAAGTATCGGCTATGTTAGTACAAACTTTCCCGGTTTCGAAATGTTTGAAGGAAATTGGTCTGGAATAGCATCAGAAGTAACCGTCGGAAGTGCCGATGGAGCCAAATTAATTCACGAAACGGAACTGACAGACGGAAGTGTAGAAGTAGAAATGAAATTCAGCAACCCAAGAGAAAGTGCGGCATTGATTGTCAGGGTAGAACATCCGGAAATAGGAGCAGATAACTTTGACGGATATGAAATAGGATTGAACGCCGACCGCCGTGAAATCATTTTGGGAAAACATGTTCACAATTGGCTGTCATTGGGAAATACGTCAGCCGACTTTATTCCTGAAAATTGGAATCGTTTGCGGGTTGAACTTGCAGGCGCCCGTATTCGTGTGTATTTGAATGACTCGCCTGATCCGATAGTCGATTATACAGACACTAACGCTCCACGTTTATCCGGGAAAATTGGTGTTAGAACATGGCGTTCCAATGTCTCTTTCCGCAATCTGCGAATTCACAACGGCTACGAATGGATCAATTTGCCTTTTGCAGGCATAGTGAACCAATCGGGACAATGGGATCTGATCCGGGAAAATAGTCTGGCTTTATTTTCGAAAGACAATAACAATCCATTTAACGGAAAATATTCACAAAAAATCGATTATCCGGCAGGCAACGGAAAAGCCGGGCTTATAAATGGCGGACTAAACCGTTGGGGAATTGCCGTACAAACAGGACAAGAGTTTCAAGGCAGAATTTATTTACGATCTGCTAATTTTACAGGACCGGTTTATGTTGCTTTACAAAGCGCCGATGGGCAAACTATTTATGCTGTTCAGGAAATCAATGGAGTTGGTAACTCCTGGACAAAATTTCCGTTTTCTTTAACCGCAAATGCAACAGATACAAATGCCCGTTTTGCTGTTTGGATGCAAAACACCGGTGCATTATGGGTTGATCAGGTTGTACTGGAAGGAACAGGGGAAGAACGCTTTCATGGCTTACCATATAGGGCTGATATTGGTCATACGATGGTAGGGGAAGGATTGACGTTCCTCCGATATGGCGGCACCATGGTCAATTCTCCGGAATACCGTTTCAAAAAAATGATTGGAGATCCCGATATGCGCCCACCATATCGAGGACATTGGTATCCGTTTTCTACCAATGGATTTGGGATAGAAGATTTTCTGAAGTTCTGTGAAGCCGCCGGTTTTGAGCCTGCCTTTGCCATCAACATCGAAGAAACTGCAGAAGATGCTGCCGATATGGTTGAATATCTAAATGGAGATATTACCACTGAATGGGGAGCTAAACGCGCTCTTCACGGACATCCGGAACCGTATCGTGTGAAGTACATCGAAATTGGAAATGAAGAAGTCCTTTTTGAAGGAGATAATACAGATGGATATGTACATTATATCGAACGCTTTCTTGATTTGTATAATGCCATGATAGCCAAAGACCCGAATTTGCAAATTATTAATGCCGCCTGGTGGCGTCCGGAATCATCCAATATGCAAACTGTTTTTACAGCATTAAACGGGAAAGCTGCTTATTGGGATTTCCACCCATGGACAGATGAAGCAAATTCAGGACGGCAAATAGAATCCGACCTGAAGCAAATGCAAAAACTATTCCTGCAGTGGGATCCGAATACTACCATGAAATGTGCTATTTTTGAGGAAAATGGCAATCTGCACAATATGCAACGTGCGTTAGGGCATGCTACTACGCTGAACGCAGTACGACGCATGGGCGATTTTGTTCTGACTTCTTGTGCTGCCAATGCATTGCAACCATATAAACAAAATGACAATGGATGGGATCAGGGACAAATATTTTTTACACCTTCACAAGTTTGGGCAATGCCTCCTTATTATGCGCAACAAATGGCATCATTGAATCATTTACCATTGAGAGTAAAGAGTACATCGGTCACAAGTCTTGATATGACAGCCACTCGCGATGAAAACAATCAAACATTGGTAATCCATACCGTAAATGTGTCTGGAATTAACCGGAATGCTACAATTTCTTTGCAAAACTTCAACTTCAATGGCAATGCTCAAGTTTGGACTCTCTCAGGTAATCTGAACGGAGAAAACACGCCGGAAGAGCCTGAAAAACTTATGCAAAAAGAATCTCGACTATCCATTAAAAAATCGGAATTTTCATATATTTTCCCACCCTATTCTTACACTATAATTCGCATTGAAAGGGACGACAACCTGGACATACAAGCCAAAGAAAAAGAAAAATCCAATATAACGCAACTAAAAGATGCATTTGTCCTGACTTATCCCGAAGATGTTAAATCAATATCCATTTATGATATATCAGGCCATCAATGTGGATATTTGGTTCCGGATGTTTCCCACACCAGCATATTCCCTACCTGTGGATTGACGGAAGGTTGCTATCTATTTAAATTCTCCGGAGAAATCACAGATGAAACAGTGAAAGTATGGCATAACAAATAAAAAATGATTGAAGAAATAAAATAATATCACAAAAAAATCAATAAATTATTAATGAAAAAAATATGAAAAGAAATTTTTTAACAGTAGTAATCTTCCTCATCAGTGTGAGTAACTCTTTCGGAATACGCCCCCCGGCTTATCCGCTAATTAATATTGACCCTTATACCAGTGCTTGGTCATTTTCGGACAATTTATATGATACTACCATAAAACATTGGACTGGAAAAGATTTTCCTTTACTCGGAGTGATCAGGGTGGACGGAAAAGACTATCGCTTCATGGGTAAAGAAATCATCGAACTGGAATGCCTTGTTCCAACATCGGAAGGCCAAATATGGACTGGTAAATTCACGACTTCCAAACCGGAAGATGATTGGATAAAACCCTCCTTTAACGATGCAACATGGCAAGAAGGACAAGGAGCATTCGGCACCATTGCCAAACACCATGAACCAACTGCTAAAACCGAATGGCAAAGCGAGCACATCTGGGTAAGACGAATTGTGGATATAAAAGAGAATATGTCCGGAAAAAATCTTTACTTAATATATTCCAATGATGATGACGCCGAATTCTACATCAATGGTGAAAAAATTGCGAATACAAAATGCTGTAATAAAAATGCAAGACTAAAATTATCCGATAAAATCGCAAAAAAATTAAAACCGGGTAAAAACCTGATTGCCGCCTATTGCAACAATTCGGCAGCCAATGGACTGCTTGATTTCGGATTATTCATGGAAAAAGGGAATTCAACACATTATAACCAAGTGGCACAACAAACATCTGTAGGTGTGCAAGCTACGCAAACTCATTATTCTTTCAAATGTGGCAAAGTCGATTTGAAACTGACTTTTACAGCGCCGCTCCTGATGAGCGATTTGGATTTAATGTCTCGTCCCGTTAATTACATCTCCTACGAAATCACATCCTCTGATGGCCGAGATCATAATGTAGAACTTCTGTTTGAAGCATCTCCCCTTTGGGCCCTCAACGATTCTTATCAACATGCTACTACAGATAGTTTCGAAAAAGACGGATTAGTTTTTGTAAAAGCAGGGAATAAAGAACAACCTATTTTGGCAAAACAGGGTGATGATCTCCGTATCGATTGGGGTTATTTTTACATGGCAGCCGAAAACGACTGGACACCTGCCGCCAACAAGAACCTTATTCTCAGTAAGTCATTTGGTAAAACAAAAAATGCTGCAGGCAAAATCATGTTGGGTTATGATGACATTTATTCGATTCAATATTTTAAAACAAATCTTCATCCCTATTGGAATCGGAACAACAATGAAACCATATTTTCCCAATTTCAAAAAGCAGACAAAGAATATACACAAATAATGGCAGCCTGTAATCATTTTGATAGCGATTTAATGAAACAAGCCACCGAAGCCGGAGGAATAAATTACGCAGAATTATGCGCCCTTGCCTATCGTCAGGCAGTGTCTGCCCACAAACTGGCACAAGCTCCCAATGGAGATCTGCTTTGGTTGTCAAAAGAAAATTTCAGTAACGGTTCGATCGGTACAGTGGATATAACTTATCCATCCGCTCCTTTATTCCTGTTTTATAATCCGGAATTGGTCAAAGGCTTGTTAAATCACATTTTTTATTACAGCGAAAGTGGAAAATGGAACAAACCTTTCCCTGCTCACGATATTGGCACCTATCCTTTGGCTAATGGGCAAACTTATGGCGGAGACATGCCTGTGGAAGAAGGTGGAAATATGTTGATTCTCACTGCTGCAGTTGTTCAAGTAGAAAAAAAGGCCGATTATGCTAAAAAACATTGGGACGTTTTGACAATTTGGGCTGACTATTTGATTGAAAACGGATTGGACCCTGAAAATCAACTGTGTACTGATGATTTTGCCGGTCATTTTGCTCACAATACCAATCTCTCTATTAAAGCAATATTAGGAGTCGCCTCTTATGGATATATGGCCAAAATGTTGGGCAAGGAAGACATTGCAAAGCATTATACGGGAAAAGCGCGGGAAATGGCACAGGAATGGGTGAAAATGGCTAATGATGGTGATCACTACCGTCTCACTTTTGACAAACCCGGCACCTGGAGCCAGAAATACAACTTGGTCTGGGACAAACTTTTGGGATTCAATATATTCCCATCTGATGTTGCAAAAACAGAAATCGCCTATTATCTGACAAAACAAAATCGCTATGGCTTACCTCTCGACAATCGGGAACCTTATACAAAAACCGACTGGATTGTTTGGACAGCTACTTTAGCTCCCGACAAAACAACATTTGAACGTTTCATCGATCCGATTTACCTGTTTATGAACGAAACCACAGACCGCATTCCTATGTCTGACTGGACATTCACCGACAAACCGGAACACAGAGGATTCCGCGCCCGCTCGGTAGTTGGCGGTTATTATATTAAATTACTGGAAGAAAAATTAAACAAATAGCAATTAACGGGCATACCTTGTATTTTCATGGTATGGGGTATGCTTTTTTTATTAACAATTAATTTTATTTACACATGAAAAAGATGAGATTTTACTCTGTACTGGCATGTGCCCTGTTGACAGGAAGTGCAGTGATCGCACAGTCGCCGGCAAAGATTTATTCTGCCGAGACTTTACCTGCAGAAGCGGGATGGACTGAATTGAAACTGGACAAGACGGTTAGTTCCGAAGCTGCAGTTGTATCGCAAGCAGTTGAAGGTGGTGTGTTGAAACTAAAAGCCACTGAAGCTAACAAATTTTCACAATTGGGTTGGTATAAAACAGGCTTAGGTTTAGATTTAAGCAAGGGTTATACCATTGAAATCAAAGCAAAGGTGACTGATGCTTCCAAATATGGAGCATTCAATATCCAAGGCTACGACAATCAAGGAAGAGGATTTCGTTTAGGTATTTACAAAGATTATTTGGCCGAATCCACCGATCCTTTAGCTGCAACGAATGTAATAAAAAAAGACTTGAACAATGCAGATGGTTTCCACATCTATCGTTTAGCTGTTGCTCCTTCGGGTACTGTGACGCTTTACCGTGATGCACAACAAATCGGAACGTTTCCAC
The DNA here is from genome assembly GCA_031553835.1 of Bacteroidales bacterium. Lineage (GTDB taxonomy): Bacteria > Bacteroidota > Bacteroidia > Bacteroidales > Azobacteroidaceae > JAVBKX01. The sequence continues at coordinate 49,452 of JAVBKX010000016.1, read as the reverse complement.
TTTCTGCTTTCTATTTCGACAACATCATCACCAACGGAGGTTTTGAAGATGGTGGAGATGACTTGGAAAATGCAGACTTTTTCCCTGATTTTCAAAGTAATGGATTCTTGCACAGAACTGATGAAAAACCAGCTGAAGTTAAAAATGGAAAGTATGCTTTCTTAATGGACAATGACTTCTTTTATGAACAAAATGGGAATACGGATAACTCTGAGCGGGCAAGAACTTGGGATATTCCAGTCAAACCCGGCACAAAGTATGATATTGCCTTCGCAAAACGCAGGACTATGTATTCTAATCATGCTTGGCGTGATATAGGTGCATTCTATGATTTCCAACTTGGAACTCAAGAAGGCCCTGACGAAAGAGGTAAAAATGCTTCGTGGTCTGATGCTAATAATTCTGGTTGGAACTATCACCGCCACACCATAACCACTCCCGACGAAAATGCAGATCAGATTGCCAAATCGTTGCATTTTGAATTTCCTTCATGGAAGAATGGTGATAATTCTCTCATCGTCTCTGCTTTTGACGACTTCGTATTCCGGGAAAATTTAGGTCTGCAAGTAGGTCTAACGCCCAAAAGTTTTGTTGATCCGATTATTCCTGTAGGAATCACCAATCTAATCAAAAATGGAGATTTTGAAAACCATGAGATGAACAACGACGGATCAGCTTATACTTGGGCATTAAGTAATTTAGAGTCTAATTCAGACAATACTCCTTATGAGTATAATCCAATGTGGAATGGTTATGTTCGGATTCAACGACATGACCAATCCAATGACGAAATTGGAGGAGAATGGGCACACAGTGGAACTTCATCTGTACGTTTTACCACAGACTGGAACAACAAGGATGAAAATTTCACTCGCAACTTTGACTTCACCGTAGAATTAGAGCCAAACAAAACTTATCGCTTTGTGTTTTGGCATCGTAATCCTAGATGGAACGACTTTGGTTGGTTGTTGGTACGTATTGGAGAAGGAGATCCTATTTGGGGACACCGTACAGGCGAAAGAGCTAACAAATGGATTCCTGTTGATTTAACATTCACAACAACTGCTGACAATCACACATTACACCTTTACACCTATGCTGAAGTACATGGAGATTGGTGGAATCAGTACTTTGATGATTTTACACTATATGAAGTGACTGAACCGGCAGACGCGCAAATTGCAGGCAAAACCAATCTGATCCAAAATGGAGATTTTGAAGATGTAACCAAGAATAATGACGGAACGAATTACACTTGGGCCTTGGCTTCAACCAATGCAAGCAACGACAGCGATTTCCCAATGGAACAGAATGATCTTTGGGGTACTTATGTACGTCTTCAGGATAAAGAAAAACGAGGTGGTGATTATTGGGGTGATCGTGATGATGCTGTCTATGATTGGGCACACAGCGGTACTAAATCATTACGTATCTCCTATTTTGACAACTGGGAAGAAGCACGAGAAAATGAAGGTCTTCCAAAAGTAGGCGAAGAAATGCCTTCTAAATATCACATGAATATCAACTTCCAGAAAGAACTTGAACCCAATAAAACTTATACTTTCGTATTTTGGATTAAAACTTCATGTTGGAATGACCGTGGTTGGTTCCATGTAGCGAATGGCAACATCAAAGTTTTGTCACAAGAACTGAGCAACAAATGGATGAACTGGACGCGTCAATCGGTTACTTTCAGTACTACAACAGCCAATCATACATTTAGATTATTAACAGAATTTAATGGATGGATGAGTTTCTACTTAGATGACCTATTCCTTTATGAAGAAGCTACCTATGTACCTTATGATGGTAACACATCTTTCTTGTTCTTCGGAAAATCTACTGGCACTCAAAGTACCGATGTTGAGATTGAATATGTATCTGTTGACAATACAGGTGCCTATGCTCCCGGCGGATCAGGTTTTGACACTCCAAGTGCAAATGTAGTGAAGAACATGGCAGTACAATCATCTAACGGACAATTGACTGTAAAAACACTTACTCCTTCAGCAATCCAAATCTATGACCTAGCTGGAGCTTGTGTTGCACAATTAAATGTTGAAACAACTGCTAATATTACATTACCTAAAGGCGTTTACATCGTAAAATCTGCTTCTGAAGTAGTGAAAATTGTAAACAAATAAAATAATCCCAGCCTTTAAAGGCTACATTCAAGCAAACCGGTGGCAAAAATCCACCGGTTTGCTTATCTTTATTCATGAAAAACAAACAGAGCGATTATCGCCTATGTTTTTCAATTAAAATTAAACAACAATGAAAAAAATACTTGTATTGTTTCTGGTCTTAATAAATGGGGTTGCATTTGCACAAACGTGGACAAATCCCCTCACTCTGAAAGGAGAATGGCCTTTATACGGAATTGGAGATCCCTACATTATGAAATACAGAGGAACTTATTTTCTTTATTGCAGTACAAGAGACAACATGACCGGAATCAAATGTTGGTCAACAAAAGATTTTATTACATGGTCGGGGCCTTACACCTGTACCACCGAAGCCATTACCAAAACTGCGTATGCTCCCGAAGTAGTATATTGGAACGGAACATTCTACATGTACACATCACCGGGAGGAAACGGACATTATGTCTTAACCAGCAACAACCCGACAGGCCCATTTAAAGTGGCTACCGAAAATATAGGAAAAAGCATTGATGGCTCGGTATTTATCGAAGATGACGGGAAGTGGTATTTTTACCATGCAAGTCATGATGGCATATTGGGATGTACCATGCCTACACCCACCACCATAGGAGCCGATATTAATCTGAATGCATGTATGAAAAATGACTGGACAGAAGGACCTACAGTCATAAAAAGGAATGGCGTTTATTATGTAATCTACACAGGAAACCATGTAATAAGTAAAGGCTACCGGATTGATTACGCTCAAAACTCAACCGGTCCAATAAGTTCTTACACCCCTCAATCTGCTCAAAATCCTATCCTGATTAAAACCGAAGGATCTTTTGTCGGTTTAGGACATGGTTCGGCATTCATTGGACCTGATCTGGATACATATTACTACACTTATCATAATCTTGCCGGAGACTATGGCGTTGGCCCATACCGCCGTCTTAATTTCGACCGGATTGCATGGAATGGCACCAAACTGTTATTGTTAGGCCCAACTAACTGGGCACAACAAACTTTTCAACAAGCGGAGATGTCCGATTTTTTCGAACGGGACGAAATCGGTGCCAATTGGTTGATTCCCGATGGAGGCAACTGGACAATCAAAAACAGAGAAATGCTGGTTCAAAATTTATCGAATGATGATGACGACACTACATATAAAGCACTTCTTAACCAATCTACAGACTCTAATTACATTGCTGAATTTACGATAAAAGGAGAACATAGCAATAACGAAAACGCCCGTTTTGGAGCCATTTTCGGTTATTCAGACAACGCCAATTACGGGACAGTTGTTTGGCATCGTTCGTCTAACCGATTAGAAATAAATTTCAAAATAAACAACAACTGGGAGACAGCTCAATATTGCACACTTCCGGCCGGTTACAATCCGGACGTTTGGCATCATTTACGCATTGAGAAATCGGGAGCTATTTACAAATTCTTTCTTGATGGCATGCAGAAATCTACCATTACCAACAATTTAAAGGGAGGAAAAATAGGTTATACAACTAATCTGTGCCAGGCTACTTTCGGATATATTGCATTCAATAACCAAATCAATGGTTCCGGAATTTTTGACATGTACAAACCAATTCCCGGCACCATCGCTGCTGTACATTATAATACCGGAGGAAAAGGAATTGCCTATCATGACCAAACAGAAGGAAACTCCGGCGGAAAATATATCCGGAATGACAATGTAGATATTGCTTCCTGCAGTGAAGGAGGTTATGCAATCACTAATAACCAAAGTGGAGAATGGTACAAATACAATGTCAATGTAAAAACGACCGGATTGTATCATCTCGGACTGCGGTATTCTGCCATCGACGCTACAAAAATACGAATTTGGCAAGGAGATACTGCACTGACCGGCATCATCTCACTGCCATCCACAGACCGCAAAACCAACTGGCGCACATTTACCGTCAAAGGATTAGAATTAAGCGGTGGATTTCAAACGCTGAAAATAGAAACCATAGATGGAGATTTTAATTTTTATGAGATGCAGTTTGATGAGTCGGATGATTCGGAAATAATCCTGTCAGATACTTTTGATGCAACGTTTAGCAATGATTGGAATTATATCGACGGAACCTGGAATATTGTATCGGGAAAAGCCGACATAAACGGTCATGGCAAGCGAACAATCGGCCATACCGGTTGGACAGATTATACCGTACAAGTCGATGTAACTTATTACGATGCATTCAACGCCGGTCTTATTTTCAGAGTAAACAATCCGGCTTTAGGAGGAGCGGGAAATAATGCGGCTTTAGGAACCGACTTTATGCAAGGATATTTTGTCACACTATCCCCTAATGCAGTCATACTCGGAAAACACAACTATAATTGGGAACAATTGGTCAGTAAAACAGGAACATACGTCAGTAACAAGAAATACACATTGAAAGTTGAAGTAACCGGCGCTAATATAAAAGTATTCGTTGACGACATGGAAATACCAAAAATTGAATATGTTGATCCCCGTCCGTTTATCTGCGGAAAAGTCGGACTACGAGTATGCAATGCCCATGCGCGTTTCGATAATTTCAGCGTAACAACCCATAATAACGAAACTTCTTCCAATATGAATATATCCGGCGATGGGAATGATGTCAAATCATTTCCTAACCCGGTTTCAGATGAATTGACCATTCAAGACATTGAAGATTTTTCCGACTTATTTATTTATAAAGTGGACGGACAGGAAGTGCATAGACAAAAAATCTCCGGAACTACCAGTTTTGTGAACACATCATTTTTTGACAAAGGGATATATGTGTTAATGTTAACCGGCAGATCAAAAAATAATGTAACACGCAAATTTGTTAAACTTTGAGATTAATTATAAACGCAAAAACGATGAACAAACGATCAGGATTGTTTTGTATAGCAACAGAATCATTTTCTCCATGGCAATTCGACATACAAAATAGGAAACGACTATTGATAATAGTATTATCTGCTTTTCTTTTTCCGATACTACAGGCGCAGGATTTAACAGGGTATCAGAAATTGCGGGGAAAAGTATTGTCTTCGGAACCGGAAGAAGCCTATACTAACCACGCTTACAATGCCTTCGACACTAATGAATGGACGACATTCAAAGCGTTAGAAAAAAACGGATGGGTCGGTCTTGACTTAGAAGGCCGGTATATAATCCGAAAAATCAGGGTATATCCAAGAAACGATCGTCCCGAACGCATGTTAGGATGCATTTTTCAAGGATCAAATAACAATCATTTTTCTAATCCGGTCAATCTGTTTACCGTTACTGCAACTCCGGAAGCCGATCGATATACAACGTATGATATTCCATCCGGTCAACAATTTCGATTTGTACGATGTCTTGCTCCCAACACAAATTGCAATTTAGCTGAATTAGAATTTTATACTGAAGAAAATCAACAAGTTATCAATTATGGACAACTTACCAATTTGCCAACAATATACCTTGAAACCAAAGGAGCTTTCGATTTTGTTACAAAACAAAATTATGCTATTTCGCAAGTCATTGTATCTGACGGAATTTCAGTAAAAGAATATGGGGCTTCGGTCCGTGGGCGTGGAAATTCAACCTGGGATTTTATGGAAAAAAAATCGTTCCGTATCAAATTCAATGAAAAACAGCATTTTTTGGGACTTCCTGCCAATGCTAAAAACTGGACATTGATAGCCTGTGCGGTCGATAAAACATTTCTCAGGAATGGATTGGCTTTCGAAATCAGTAAATTCCTTGGTTTTGAGTTTACTCCTTCCTGCACATTTGCCGACGTTGTTTTAGATGGATTCTATTACGGCACCTACATGGTCAGCGATCATATAGAAGTCGATAAAAACCGGATTAACATTGACGAAATGAAAGCTTCCGACACTCAATTGCCTAACATCAGTGGCGGTTATCATTTAGAAATAGATGCTTACGCAGATCAGGAGCCGGTGTATTTTCGTACTCACCGAGGTGTTCCTTTTACCATCAAATCGCCCGACAGCGATATCATCGTACCGGCACAAAAAGCATGGATTGAAAACCATATCAACCAGTTGGAATCACTCCTCTACTCCAACACAACAGAAGCCTGTGAAAAATACATAGATATGGAAAGTGCCGTAAAATATTATCTATTATCGGAACTCACCGGCAACTGCGACTCCTATTGGTGTATTCCTGTCTATAAGAAAAGGAATGACAACAAGTTATATTTCGGACCGGTTTGGGACTACGACCAAGCCTTTCTGACCAACGAACGGGTGCCTCGTTTCTCAGAAACACTTAATACCGGCCACGGCGTTGTGCAACATTGGTTTCGCATAATTATGCAAACACCTTCCGCCCAAAAAATTCTGAGTAGAATATGGAAAAAAGTAACTACTGAAAATTTACAACTCCATTTACAGAATTATTTAGGTGAAAATGCAACGCTTTTACAACAATCACAAGCATTGAATTTTCAACGTTGGAATTCATTAAACCGAAAAGTTTGGTTTGAAGATGCTCTTTTCGAAACATACGATGAATACATCGATTTTGTAAGTGAATTTATTGACGATCGATTTGAATGGTTTGACGAAACATGTCCAAGAGAACGTTTTTATTTCCTTTTGCCTTCCACTCCGGGCAATCCGGGGCAAATGTGGCGATATGTCATGCAAGAACCGGATCAAGCTGATTGGATGAATGTTTCGTACGACGATAGCAAGTGGATGACCGGGAAAGCGCCATTCGGTACTCAAGATAATCTGCAAAATACCTATTGGGGCAACGAGCAAATTTATATCCGCACTCAATTTTACATAGAAAAATTTGACAGTGAAAAAATAGAAAAAATGTTCTTGTTGCTTTTTCACGACGAAGATTGCTGGGTATATATCAACGGACAACTGGCATCAAAAAAATACGGATATATCACTCATTATCAAGCATCTGAAATTAATAAAAACCTATTACATGCAGGATGGAACACCATCGCCATCAAATGTATTCAAACCTTAGGAGGCCAACTGATCGACGCAGGTATTTTCGCCTCGCTTATTAGCGATACAAATTCACAACATTTGATACTGGAGCCGACAGAAAACCATTATTTTATCCATAATTCAATACTTTATATTGATCAGTTAAAGGAAGGAAACCTGGTAAGATTATTTTATCCGGATGGACGGTTGGCCGAACAACAAATAGTTGACGGAGAAACAGTACAGATTCAACTGCCTTCCCGGGGAATATACCTGGTACATCTCCCCAATAAAGTGATAAAAATCTGCTATTAGGAAAGTGCTGTCATATTATAGAACATTGGGATAGCGTTGAGATAAACTCTTCTAAGTAAAAATCGCCTTCATATCCTTTGATGCAACCGGATAAATCCATTCCGGTAAAGATTTTGCACAAACAAAACGACTCGGTCATCAAATTTTTCCTGTCCCTCGCCTACTGTGGCCAACGATTCGATAATTTCCCGAACGTTTTTGATCCCATTCATTTCTTTCCAGACAGCAGTTCCGTTAGCATCCAATTGCAGGTTAATTTCATTCTTTTTATGTTTGGACAAAAAAAGTTTGGCCATCCATAGCTTATTAAAGCGGGGAATGACTACGGAGGCCAATCCTTCGTCATTGAATTTGGTTCCGATTGTTTCTTTTACAACCGGAACCAAGTCCAACCAATTGACTATTTGTTTTTGTTTTGACATATATTATTTTTTGGCAGCTTTACTCAACGGAATTTTTACTAAGAAATAACCAATGACCGCCATTATGAGAATACCAAGCAAATAATTCGGATGTTGAATCTTGAGCATATTTTCGAAGAAAATATTGAAGATAGCAAAAATGGCTATCAACAACCCCATTAAAGCCTCTCCCGCTATCAATCCCGAAGCCAGCAACACTCCTGTATTTTCAGTGGCAGCCAACTGACCTTCATTATAGTTCCTTTGTTTGGTATATAAATCCAATATACCTTTGATCAATCCGCCCACAAAAATGGCGCAAACAGTGGCAAAAGGCAAATACATTCCCACAAAAATCAACATCGGGCTTTTCACTTGCATCAAAATAAATGCAAAACCCATAATCATTCCGGCAATAATCAAAGCCCAAGCCATTTGACCTCCTACTATCCCCTGCGACAATGTAGCCATTAAACCGGCTTGGGGGGCCGACAATTCAGCACTTCCGAATCCTCCCTCATAGCCTTTATTCAATCCCATATTGATATCTCCCTGATTCAGAATAATCAATACGCCAAACATGACGAAAGCGGAAATACCTACTCCGATCAAATCGCCGATCTGCATCCGCCAGGGAGTACCGCCTAAAATATATCCGGCTTTCAAATCCTGAAACATTTCCCCTCCTACTGCAGCGGCAACGCAAACAATGGCGGCAACACCCAACACCGCAGCCACTCCACCGTTTTGCTCTTTATCTACTCCCAGCATTACCAATATCAACGCAGTCACCACTAAAGCTGTCAAAGTCAATCCACTCACCGGATTATTGCTGGAGCCGATTATTCCCACCAAATAACCGGATACTGCCGAAAAAAAGAAAGCCAGCACAATCATCACTGTAGCCGAAGCTATCGCAATCAATAAACCGGTATGAAAAACAAAGTAGGTAAGGATAAACGTCAATACTGCCGCTACACAAATACCGATTAAAATCCAGGTCGATTTTAAATCTTTATCTGTGCGTTCTACTTCGTGAGAGGTTCCTTGAGTCGCTTTTTTCAAATCGACTACCGACCGTTTCAATCCGGTTGCCAGGCTGGCACGCATATTATATAAGGTGAAACAAGCGGCCACCAACATTCCTCCAATAGCAATGATTCGAACCACTTCTTTCCAAATAATAGTAGCTGCACTCAACCAGGCGCCGGTCGATTCGGGTGATAATGTATTAATATCAACCTGAGCTCCGGCAATATTTTGCACAAACCCTGTTCCGGCAAGCATTAAAAACATAGGTACCATCAAACCCCACGCCATAACCGAACCGGCAAAATTCAATGAAGCCAACCGTGGGCCGATAATATAACCAACACCAAAGTAAGCCGGACTAATATTTGGTCCGGCGAGTACAAAACCCGACTGATTGCTGACGCCACCGGTAATGCCGACCAACCCTGATTTAATAAAACTGGTCCATCCGGTAGCAAACAGTTTGAACTCACCGGCAATCTTCACCAAAGCGCCGACAATCATGGCTCCAAACAAATATTTGGAACCTCCGGAACCACTGCGTCCGGTTTTATGAATTTCTGCTGCCGCCACACTTTCGGGAAAAGGTAAATCTCTATCTTCCACCATGACCCGACGAAGCAGCGCTACAAAAAGCACGCCCAATGTTCCGCCGATCAACAAAATAAAAGAAGCAGTCAAATAAGAACTTAACGAACTGAATTCTTCACCCGACCAAATTCCGGCAATGTAAAAAGCAGGTAAAGTGAAAATCGCTCCGGCGGCAACCGATTCTCCAATCGAACCGACCGTCCGGGTAAAATTTTCCTCTAAAATACTTCCTTTGAAAAATTTCAAAACAGCCATACCGATTACGGCAGCCGGATAAGTTGCCGCAATTGTCATTCCGGCTTTCAATCCAAGATAAGCATTGGCCGCTCCAAGTACTACAGCCAAGACCAATCCAATGAGCAACGCCCGGAGCGTAAATTCCTTCATATCAGTATCTGAAGATACAAAAGGGATAAATTTCTTTCCGTTTTCCATAAATATTTAATTAGACTTTAAATTTTGTGATAATCTGCAAAGATAAAAAAAGTCCCGCATCTTCAACCAGAGCGGGACTTTTTTATTATGTTGTCAGCAGTAAATTTTACGCTTTACCTGCGCTACCCAATACATTCACCAATTTGTGTTTGTACAATTTTTTCAGGTTTTCGCGAGCGGGACCTAAATATTTGCGAGGATCAAATTCAGCCGGTTGATTAGCAAAAACTTCGCGAATAGCAGCCGTCATAGCCAATCGTCCGTCAGAGTCGATATTGATTTTGCATACAGCAGAAGTAGCAGCTTTACGCAATTGTTCTTCGGGAATACCGATAGCGTCTTTCAATGCGCCGCCGTATTTGTTGATGATCGCTACCTGATCTTGAGGAACGGAAGAAGCGCCATGTAATACAATGGGGAAGCCCGGGATAATTTTTTCGATTGCTTCCAGAATATCAAACCGCAAAGGAGGAGGCACCAAAACACCTTCGGCATTGCGGGTACATTGTTCAGGTTTGAATTTATTAGCGCCATGGGAAGTTCCGATGGAAATAGCCAGAGAATCCACTCCTGTTTTACTTACAAAGTCTTGTACTTCTTCGGGTTGAGTATAGGTATGATGTTCTGCAACCACATCATCTTCGATACCGGCCAACACACCCAATTCGCCCTCAACAGTAACATCGTATTTGTGAGCATATTCTACCACCTTGCGAGTCAATGCGATATTGTCTTCATAAGAATGATGCGAACCATCGATCATCACAGAAGAGAATCCCATGTCAATACAATCTTTACAAAGTTCAAAAGTATCGCCGTGGTCAAGGTGAAGGACGATAGGAATATTACAGCCCAATTCTTTCGCATATTCTACCGCACCTTGAGCCATATAGCGCAACAACGTCTGGTTAGCATATTTACGGGCGCCGCTGGACACCTGAAGGATTACCGGAGATTTTTCTTCCACACAAGCCTGGATAATCGCTTGCATTTGTTCCATATTATTGAAGTTAAAAGCAGGAATGGCGTATTTACCTTCAAATGCTTTTTTAAAGATCTCTTTGCTGTTTACGAGACCTAATTCTTTGTAACTTACCATGATAGATTATTTTATTTGTTTAACGTAGTCGTTTCTTTAATTTCCCCGCAAAGGTAACAAAAGATTGCAAGATAAAAAAGGACGTGAAATTTTTTTCTTTCATAAAAAATACATAATTTTGCAGGCTGAAAATAAAGAAACAACAAACTAAAAATAAATTCACAATGAAACAGGGACTTCATCCGGAGAATTACCGTCCGGTCGTATTTAAAGATATGTCGAACGATGATACTTTCATTACACGTTCCACTATCAACGCGAGAGAAACTATTGAAATCGACGGAGTAACTTATCCGTTGGTAAAAGTTGAAATTTCTAACACATCGCATCCTTTCTATACAGGAAAACAAAAACTGGTGGATACAGCAGGACGTGTTGATAAGTTCATGAGCCGTTACGGAAGTCGTGCAAAAAAATAAACGAACCTTCATAATCTTCAAAAGGCTGCCGCAAAGCAGCCTTTTTTTTGTTGCAAAATAATCCTTAAATTTGCACTTTCTAACATCAAAAATTATGATTAGCAAAATAGAAAAACTATCGGCGGAAATCGAGCAGATCAAGGCCGGAAATAAAGAAGAACTGGAAAATCTTCGCATCCGGTTTCTAAGCAAAAAGGGAGAAATGTCCACGCTAATGAACGATTTCCGTGATGTCGCCGCCGAGCAAAAAAAAGAATTGGGACAAAAGCTCAACGATCTCAAAAATAAGGTACAAAATAAACTGAACGAATTAAAAGAAAGCCTCGAAAGTTCTGCTGTTACAGACTATTCGATTGACTTGACGCGCACAGCTTATCCATATCAGGTCGGAACTCGGCATCCGTTATCGATTGTTAAAAAAGAAATATGCGATATTTTCGCCCGTTTGGGATTCAGCATTGCAGAAGGTCCTGAAATCGAAGACGATTGGCATGTATTTTCATCCTTGAATTTTGCCGACGACCATCCCGCCCGTGACATGCAGGATACATTTTTCACCATGCATGGCGCCGACATTCTGCTCCGCACCCATACTTCGTCTGTGCAAACCCGGGTAATGGAAAAGTCACAACCTCCTATCCGCATTATTTGCCCCGGAAGAGTCTATCGTAATGAAGCTATTTCATACAGGGCGCATTGTTTCTTCCACCAAGTCGAAGCATTATATATTGACAAAAATGTATCTTTCGCCGATTTAAGACAAGTATTGATGTTTTTTGCCAAAGAAATGTTTGGAGCCGACACTAAAATCCGGTTGCGGCCTTCTTTCTTTCCTTTTACGGAACCCAGCGCCGAAATGGATATCAGTTGTAATCTTTGCGGAGGAAAAGGCTGCCCTTTCTGTAAACATACCGGATGGGTGGAAATCCTCGGCTGCGGAATGGTGGATCCCAATGTACTTGAAAACTGCGGCATCGACAGCCAGCAATATACCGGATACGCTTTAGGAATGGGCATCGAACGGATTACCAACCTCAAATACCAGGTCAAAGATTTACGACTATTTTCTGAGAATGATGTCCGTTTCCTGCGACAATTTGAATCGGCTTATTAGCTCTAAAAATGTAACCTTGTGAATTCAACTTTATCTCTTATTAAATTACTGCGTCCTCAGCAATGGGCAAAAAATATATTTATCTTTTTGCCCCTGTTCTTTAATGGGGATATATTAAATCCCGCCCCTTTATTTTCGTGCGTCATCGCCTTTTTCGCGTTTTCTTTTACTGCCAGCGCCATTTATTGTTTCAACGACATTTATGATGTGGAGGCAGACAGACTGCATCCAAAGAAAAGCAAACGCCCTATAGCTGCAGGCACCATATCTATCTCCACTGCTTACATTACCATGTTTTGTTGCCTGCTTGTCTCCTTCCTCCTGTTGTTGTGCTGGGGCGGAGCAAACAAATATGCCACAATGGGATTGATTGGGCTCTATGGCTTAATGAATATCGCGTACTGCATCAAGTTAAAACAATTTACCATAGTTGATGTCATGATTATCGCCATCGGCTTTGTACTGCGGATTTTCGTAGGAGGGGTTGTTTCCGACACTTTCCTGTCCGAATGGATCGTGCTCATGACCTTTCTTTTGGCCTTATTTCTGGCATTTGCCAAACGGCGCGACGATGTTGTCATTTACCAAAATTCCGGAGTGATCCTTCGCAGGAAAACCGATCGCTACAATCTGGAATTTATGAATCAGGTCCTTACCATTATAGCTTCGGTCACATTAATGGCCTATATTATGTACACGGTTTCACCTGAGGTAGTAGAACGATTGGGTACCCGCTATGTTTATATTACAGCATTATTTGTATTAACAGGAATTATCCGTTATCTGCAAATCACAATTGTTGACATGAAAAGCGGCAGCCCCACAGAAGTCTTATACAAAGATCATTTGATACAAGGCTGCATTCTTGCGTGGATTGTTTCTTTTCTCCTTATTATTTATATATAATGAAACCGGTTGTAGCAGCTTTCGATTTCGACGGAACCATTACCACCAAAGATACGCTGTTGGTATTTATCCGGTTTGTAAAAGGCCCTTTAGCCTTTGGAGCCGGATTATTATTATTCAGCCCTGTATTAATCGCGTTTAAATTAAAATGGTATCCGAATTGGAAGGCCAAGCAACTCCTTTTTTCCTATTTTTTCAAAGGAATGACATGCTCCGATTTCAACGAGTGGAGCAACCGCTTTGGACTGATGTACCAACACCTGATCCGGCCTAAAGCGAGGGAAGCCATTTGCCAACATCTCGATCAAGATCATGAAGTAGTGATTGTTAGCGCCAGCATTGAAAATTGGGTGCTACCGTTTGCAACCCAACTGGGTATTACCTCCTTGCTGTGCACCCAAATCGAAGTGGACGCCAACAACCGGCTGACCGGTCGTTTTGCATCGGCCAATTGTCATGGAAAAGAAAAAATACGCAGAATACTCGGACGTTATCCCAATCGCTCCGAATATCATTTAATTGCATACGGAGACAGCAATGGAGACAAACCGATGCTTGAGTTTGCCGATGAAGGTTTTTATAAAGCATTTGAATGACAAAAAAAGAAAAATATCTTAAAGTAATCCAATGGTTCCAGGAAAACCGTCCCATTGCCGCATCCGAATTACACTACGATAATCCGTACGAATTACTGGTAGCTGTCATTCTTTCCGCACAATGTACCGACAAAAGGGTCAACATGACGACTCCGGCATTTTTTCAGGCATTTCCGGAGCCGGAAACATTGGCGGCCTCCAATCCCGAGACGGTATTCGAGTATATCAAAAGTATTTCTTATCCCAACAACAAAGCCAGGCATTTAGTAGAAATGGCGCGCATGTTGGTAGCCGATTTTAATGGAAAAGTGCCGGATACAATCGAAAATCTTATGAAATTGCCCGGCGTCGGACGTAAAACAGCCAATGTCGTGGCATCCGTTGCTTTCGACATCCCCGCCATGCCGGTCGATACACACGTTTTCCGCGTATCCAACCGGATCGGATTGACCAACCAATCTAAAACACCGCTGGAAACGGAAAAAGAATTAGTCAAATACATTCCGCGACATCTTCTGGCAATTGCTCATCATTGGCTTATTCTGCACGGAAGATATGTATGCACGGCACGCAAACCACATTGCGAAGAATGCGGCATCAAAGAATATTGCAACTATTTCCATCAACGTTAAAAATCATTAAATAATATCTTTACTTATGCAATTTGCTTTACCTTAGCGCAATCAATACAAGCAAATTAAACCATCTAATATCATTGTGTATGGCTAATATCAACCGAAGAAATTTTCTCCGTATCTCGGCCACTGCAGGAGCAGGAGCTATATTAGTTCCGGGAACTGCCATTGGAGCCGTCAGACAAGACGATAAAAAAATTAAATTCCCGACCCGCATATTGGGGAAAACGGGCATCGAACTGCCGATTATCAGTCAGGGAGTAATGCGAGCCGATAATCCGAACGTACTGCGCGCCGCTTACAATTCAGGAATCATCCATTTTGACACTGCCCATGGCTATCAAAATGGCAAAAATGAAGAGTTAGTGGGAAATGTATTCAAAGGAAAACCGCGCGAATCTGTTGTCATTGCTACTAAAGGCAAATTCAAATACCCATTATCCGACAATTTTGAAGCTGAATATGAAGACCTACTCAATACCAGTCTCCGCCGGCTGCAAATGGATTATGTGGATATTTTCTACGCCCATGCATTAGGTTCCGTTGAAGAAGTAACAGATGAACGCGCCATTGCCATGCTGAAAAAATTTAAAGCAGAAGGAAAAACCCGCTTTATCGGATTCTCCACCCATGCCAATAAGCCGGCTCAAATCCGTGCTGCAATTGATTCCGGTGCATACGATGTCATTTTGCTCAGCTATAATTTCTCATTAGGCATTTTGCCGGAACTAAATGAGTTAATTGAAGAAGGGGCCAAAGCCGGAATTGGATTCGTAGCTATGAAAACCATGACCGGCGGAGTAGAAGATGCCGACGGTAAAAAGAAAATCAATGCTCAAGCCTGTTTGAAATGGGCTTGGCAAAATGAACACATTACAACGATTATTCCGGGATTTTCTAATTTCGAAGAATTGGACGAATGTTTAGAAGCGGCCCGACATCCTGAATTGAATGCCGAAGAAAAAAATTATATCGCCGGACTTTGCAATGAAAATCTGTTGTATTGTCAAAATTGCGGAAAATGCCTGGAGCAATGTCCCGAACATTTGCCGATTCCCGATATCATGCGAGCCTACATGTACACCTATGGTTACAAATTTTCATCATTATCGAAAGAAACTTTGGCGGAACTCGATCTGCCGGCAACTACCTGCGCTTCCTGCAACGGTCATTGCCGCGTAAATTGTACGTCGCATTTCGATATTGCACAGAAAATTTCAAAAATTACTCCGGTATTAAATGTTTCTAACGATTTTTTAACATAAACGCATTTCAGGACAGCCCAACAAATTAGTTTATTGTTTTACCCATTTCAAATTTTGCCCATTGCCGGTTTTTTCAAAATAAAAAACCGTACAGCAAACCACACATGCCGAATGATGGTGGGTATTGTTCCGTAATACCGGCACATAATCCGGAATCTTTCTTTAAGCGAGGCTTTCTGGTTAGCTGTGGTAGTTCCTGTTTCTAAAAATTTCGACAATATCAGATGTGTATTGTGGATTGTTTTTGCTTTTTTCATGCAACGGATGCACCAATCCACATCTGAAGAAAACCGGTATTGCAAGTCAAAACCGGGAGCCAGTGTCCTTTTGACGATAAAAGATTGATGACAGACTAACATTCCCATCCGAAAACTTTTCCAGGTCAATACTTCCGGGGCTTTGAGGCGTCTCATTCCCACGCTTTCACCTTGTGCGTCAATAATTCCTGTTTCCCCATACAAAATGTCCGGGATTTGATCTGCCGCAGCAAGTGCATCAATCATAGTCCGGATCGTATCAGACGAATAAATCATGTCTCCGGCATTGATAAACCAGACATAATCGCCGGTCGCTTTGGCAAGCCCTTTATTCATAGCATCATAAATACCCTGATCAGGCTCGCTTAATAATTGATAATGGAAAGTGGAAGATCGAAGACCGGCCTGAACCAATGGAGAATTATCTTTGATGATATTCAAGGTTTGGTCTGCAGAAGCGCCATCCACAATAATATATTCTATATTGAGATAAGTTTGTGAGGCAACACTGCGAATGGTTTGTTCAATCCACCGGGCAGCGTTGTATGTAACGGTAATAATAGAAATGGTTGGCGATGATTCCATAATGCTACAGCTTCACAAAAGTATATTCTTCCCGGCTCGCCGAAATAGCGGCAATCTGATAGCCGGCAGCATTCAATTTACGGATTAATAAACGGGTTTGACTGTTATCTATTTGCTCAAAACGATGATGTACTTCAATGAGTAATTGAACAATTTCTATGCCCGAATGTAAAATATCATCGATCACTTCATATTCGGAACCTTCGATATCCATTTTCAACAAATCGATTTTAGTATGATGTAATTCATTCACAATGGTTGAAAACGTCTTCACCGGCACGGAAACCCGGAACTGTTGTTGTTGCGATTGCCAGCGGTTTAACATACTTCCGCTAATATAACCGGGGTCTTCAGGCAAATAAAAATCAATATTTCCATCGAATGTATATAAGCCGACAGGATAAAAACAGAAAGAAGAAGGACATGTTTTTTCCTCAATAAACCGGATGGATTGAGGAGTGGGATCGAAAGCAAATACGTTGCACGAAAATCGCCGCATCAGTTCTTCATCGAAAGAAATATTTACTCCGACTCCAAAAGAATATACAATGCTGGCTTCATTGAGCAATGACGGGATTACATAAAAGCCGGCAAACTTGCTTCCAAACCATTCGGTAGGAATTTTAACCTGGGGCGACACCCGGATTTCTTCGCCTGTAAGCACTTTTTTATAATAGGATAATCTTTCCTTTATGGTCATGGCAACACGATTAATCGATTATACAATTGAATATATTGATCGGCCACGAATGCATTATTATAGTTTTCTTCTATTTTGCGACAGCAAAAGGCTGACATTTCTTCCGGATGAGGGTGATTCAACACCCACTCGATTCCGGAAACCAGGTCGGATATATCGTGATATTTAGCAACATACCCATTGACTTTGTGATCGATCATTTCTGGAATTCCACCGGTATTAAAGCCCACGCAAGGCGTTCCGCAAGCCATAGCTTCCATGATGGTATTGGGCAAATTATCGCTCAACGAAGGAGTAATAAAGACATCGACCGCATTGTAAATTGCCACCACTTGCGCAATATCGGTCACATACCCTATAGAATGCACCGGAAAAGGAAATAAATGACTCAAGTCTTGTTTGGCTCGTCCGAAAACAACCAATTCAATTTGCTCCTGGGGATAAGTAAGCAATTGCAAAGCTGCTATAAGCAGTTTCATGCCTTTCCGTTCGTCAGAGACATTAAAAGCCCCAAACAACAATAATTTTTTATGTTCCGGCAAATTCAAACTTTGCCGGGCTGCAAGCCGGTTTGTCTTTTTGAAAACGGTGGTATCGATTGGATTCGGTATCGAATAAACTTTAGCAGCATCCGGCAATTTGCTTTGTTTTGCCTGCGAAGCAATCCACCGGCTACATCCTATATAAAAAATATGGTGCTGCCATGGCGCCGCTTTTTTTTCAAAAACAATCCGGGATAAATCATTTTCTCGGTTGGAATGGAGGAAAGGACATTGCCCGCATTGTTGCATATAACGATCGCAATGGTACGGATAATGACAAATTCCGGTGCAAGGCCACAGATCGTGCAACGTCCAAACCACCGGTTTTCCCAATGCAATCAACTGCCTGATATTTTTGACAGACAAAAATCCCTGATTAATCCAATGAATATGAATCACATCGGCTTCCCTGATGATTGGATGTTCGGAAACATCAAGGCCGGTATTAGCAAGAGATACGGCAAACAAGTTGGCACGATCGCGTTTATTATGAAGAAAAATAATCAAACGTTCCCAAAGGAAACGACAAAAATACATCCAATTGGTCCACCACGACGTATTCATAGCTACCACACTCATGTCGCCGGTTTGTTTATGGCAAACCAGCATCCTGGCATCAATACCGGCCTCGATCAAAGCATGCATCAACCGGTTGGCAGCAATAGCGGCGCCACCTTTATTTTCGGAAGTATTTAAGAGTACAACTTTCAATTTTGCTTATATAATTTCTTTTTGAATTGCGAATATATTTTCTGTAATTTCTTTTTTACATGCACTTTTAATGGAATGCGGATGGAACGAAAAAACTGTTCGTAAGCCAATCGTGCCTCAGCGCTTTCTTCCAAAGGTAAATGATCGGCCACCCGGATGGGGTGTTGAGCCAAAGAAACATCCAGCCATTTTTCATCGCCCGTATTGCTTCCGGAGCTATCGCTACCGTTGTGAAATACTAACGATTCATTGGGATAAAGCGCCAGTTTTTCCGCTAAAAAAGTGGAAGCATACCAGCGTACAGCCCAAGAATTGTTTTCTCCCCGGATTTGTTTTTCCAGCATTCTCAAAAATTTCATGGAATTATTGAAATTAAATAATGAACTCAAATGCCGGCTTTCGATTTCATCCAACAATTTTTGCCCGTCCGGTTCAAATAATTTCCATGAATCAGCCCATGTCCCCCACCCCAACGAACTGATGTGCCGCAAAAAGAAATTTTCGGGTAATGGATCTTTTATATTATAAACAAATCCATGCACAGATGCGACGCTGTCGATTTTTGCATATTTCTCCAATGTCTCATTCATAAAACGCAGGAAAAAAGGAGACGTCAGCAAATCATCCTCCAATACTATAATTCTTCCGAACTGGTTGACTACCTGCGTTACACCCTCGATCACATTTCCGGCCAATCCTATATTTTTATCCCGTTCTACAATGCGAACCGATTTAAACCCTGTAATGGTTTGTAAATAACGGCGGGTTTGTTCCACGCCTTTTTTACTTGCCGGATCATTCTTAGGTCCATCTGAATAAATAATCAAATCGCTTTGGGAAGCCAACTCATTCGCCAACAACGCTTCAATCGTTTGCCGGATATGAAGAGGACGATTGTAGGTAAATATAACTATAGGAGCGAAAGAGTCCGTCATGATTGCTGTGCCGCTAATTCGCCGCAAAGATAATGACTTTAACGGAGACTGCTATCGTTTTGCGCTAATCAATTCGAGCAAAACATCAGGCAACGCCTCGATAGAATTGAGTTCCAGGTAATCACGGACTGTTAAATAATGTGATTGCATGTTTTGTATGGCCGCCGCACAGTTTTCGGGAGAATCGGCATCAATAGCAACGCCCATATCGTATAACACCACTTGTTGCTCCATATAGCTATCGCGGCTCACAATAACCGGACGTTTGAACAACGCCGCTTTGGCCAGTATATTACTACTTTGGTTAAAGTTTTTATAGGCTGCATATACAATATCGCTCATTGCAACTAATTGATTGAAATCGGCTTCCGATGGAATTCGTGTATCGTGATAAAAACAATTGGCGCGATTACAAAACTGATTTTTGACGAACAACAAATCGGCATCAGTAAGAGCGGGAGACGCAGTTCCGGCAATGACAAAGAAATATTCCGTTTCAGGAAGAAGCACAACGGTGCGGACGAAAGTATAAATGCCTTTCCGAACAGATATTTCACCCAGCAACGAAATGATTTTCCGTCCGTCGCTCAATTGCTTAATTTTTTTAGTAATATCAAAATGAATATTGGGGATCGATCCATCCGCAAAATCAGGAAAATGAATGATCTGACGGCAAAATGGCTTCAACAAACTATTCTCCGATTTGGTCAACACGGCCACTCCCAAACAATGACCGGATTGCAAAATTGTATAACGGAATGATTTTTTATCTTGAGGCTGAGGCAGTCGCATTAAAATACCTGTCCAGGAAACCGGATTATAATGATCAAATAGCGTTGAAGAAAGAAATTCGTTCATATATCCGTCTAAATAACAATAAAACAGTACACTGTCGGTATTACGATACAGCTTGGTCTTATGGTAAATTTCCCGCAAATTCCAAATGGAACAAAAAAAATTAAGTACCATTTCTATATATTTCAGAAAACCGCTTCTAAGTCTTCTCAATCTCCAATACTTAATTTTTACAGTATTGATATTAAATTCCGCTGCAAACAAAGGAATCAATTGGGAGAAAATCACCACTTCAAACTGCATTTGCTTAAATTTTAAAGCAATTTCTCTCAGGTAGGTATCATGATGTCCTCCGGTATCAGGCTCTATCAGCAAAATTCTTTTCATCGCTTTGCTCGTATTACTCCCTTTCTAAAACTATAGAGATAAAAGATATATCCGTTAGTAAATGCAGTGGTATATCCCTGCTGTTCAAGATTTTTTTTCAGGGTCATAGGATCTTCTTTCTTGTGATACACACAAATCGAACAGATCACATTTTCTGCCGACAATAAAGTCTGTTGAGCGCCTTGCAATGCCGCTAATTCAGCTCCTTCGATGTCCATTTTCAGAAATAGTTTTGAAAATATTTTATCAGCCAAAAAAGCATCAATCGTAACGCTCTGATCATCGACAATGCCTCCGACATATTTCCGGATAATGGATACTTTTTCTTTCCAAGGCGCAAAGGTCAGCTCCAAAGCACTGATCCATCGTTCATTGCACTCAAACAAATAAACATACTCTACCCGGTCAATCGCATTCAACGCGAAAATGCCTTCTGCCGAACCAATATCCAGCAATGTGCAGCCTTCCAGATCTGCGGGCGATTCTATATAACAATGCGCCGACTGCTTATCCTGTTCAATCAATAATTGTCGGTAAGCCTTCACCGTTTGTTTTTCGCTCCAATCTTTAGGAAAATACAATTTATGCTGATTATGAATCACATACGGAAAATGATTTTCATCGCGAAAACATGGAATATCCAGCTTCCTGTATTTTAATGAAAATGGATACGGGAAAGGAGTTAGTCCATGCTGTCCCATGAAAGCGTAAGCCTGGTTGAATTCTGTTTTTGAGAGATAATTCCTGAATAAAAAAATGTATTTTGCCTTACACATCAACCGAATATCTCTCACCACAGGCAGTATCGGCTTTAGAAATTTCCGGTACACTTCATCGCGCCAAGCGGCGGGAATATATTTTCTATAGAAAGCAACGATCATATTTTCATTTTCAAAAAATCGATTAATAGCAACGGCCGGTTTTCAATATCTTCCGAAATATCCGGACGAATAATACCGACAAAGATACTGGGATTGGCAGTATAAGTACCAATAAAATGAGTCGATTTAATAAGAATGTCGGCCGAACACAGTAAATGCGTAATGTTGTTTTTAATATTTTCTTTGTCCTGCTTCGCAAAACGTTGATGAACATAGCCTGCTGCATCGGGACGGCAAAGCGTAAAAACATTCCAATTTCCCGTTTCCAACAAGGTTTGCACATTTTCGTAATGATCGGTCAGCACAAAAATATTTTCAGAAATACCGGTCTGAATCAACCGGTCGATATATTTTTGCACCGGAATCGTATCGGCCTCAATCACTTTATCCCCTCCTCTGATTTGCAGTCCGGTATAGACGAGAGGAAGATTTAACCGACTCACTGTTTGTTCCATGCCATGCTTCATAGAATCATTCCATCTCCATGTCAGTTGAGTCATCACTTTACAGGCTTCCTGCAATGTACCCTGAATACCTAATTCCGGAATATCATAGGTATCTGCTTCATTTTGCCTGTTGTAAAACAAAGGCCACAATTCATAAGTCAGATAATCAAAACGATAACGCTTTTGAAAATATTTTTTGAAAACAATATAAAAAGTATAGCGAATCTGCTTTTGTATGCCTGCTATTTTTTTCTTTTTCCAAATACGTTGAATCAATTCTTTCCAGGAAGGCAGGGGTTGCCTGAAATTGAAATAATGGTGAAAGCGCTCTTGTTTTTCTTCGCAAAAAGGTAAGAAATAATCTTCCCAACCTTTATCAAATCCAAAATTGGCATCATTGGAATAGATCGTAAACCGGATTTTATTTACCAAACAATATACCATGGCAATCAACATATTATTATATTCCGAGAAAAAACCGGAATCGGCTCCTATATGAAAAACCAGCGTTTTTTCAAAGGAATTGTTTATTGCGATATATTGATTCGACAAACTCATTACCGGGATTTTCTATGGAAGAAGTTTCTTATCAAAGCATTGGTATCTTCCGAAATCCGGCAAAAATAGATGGCCACAACTCCTGACATTCCAATAATGGCCGTTCGGAAGAGTCCATCTGTCCACGGATTAGGTATGGCCGGAAGAAGATCGTTGAATCCAATCAACGCCACAACAATCAATACCAACAGCAAATATTTATAATTGTACGGATTCATTTTCAATTTCCGGAAAATAATAAATTGCTGGAAAGAATAACTGATAATACAAGCCAGCAATGTGGCTATCGCCGATCCTGCAATATCGAATTTCGGAATCAACAGGTAATTAAACCAGATTGTCAATCCGGTGATGATGAATGTAAAATAAAGCGTCCAACGATAATATGGCGAAAAGCTGATAATGACGCCGCCAAAACGGAATGCCAATTGTACCAACTGAGACACGCCGATAAATAATATTACCCATTTTCCGGCCTTATAATCAGCGCCATTCGGCATGATGGTATAGAGATTATCAACATTGATCCATACAATAATAAAAATAAGGCTTCCGATCAGCAATTGATTAATCGACACTTTTCGGAATAAATCGCAAGCTTCGGCTGTATTCTTCTGTTGCATCGCCGTGGCAGCCAAAGGCGTGGCAATGGCGACCAACGACCGGGAAGGTATGTCCACAATCGCAATGATAAAAAACGCAACATTATAAATCGCCGCAGCGCTCAATCCTATTTCAGAGCCAATGATAAATGTGTCGATCTGACTCAGTGTGGATCCTCCTATTACTCCCAGTAAAAGCATCGAGGTGTAAGACAAATAACTTTTTTTGAGCGGTTTCGAGATAAAAGAATAATCATGCCTGAGCGAAATCGGCCCAATGGTCGAAGAATATAAAAAGGTGGCAAGCATGGCGATTCCATAAACGCCAACAAACGCCGCCACAAATCCGTCCAAATCAATATACCCGAATGCATAAAGCAGATATACTGCAATTAATAACACCCGCACCAAAATTTCCCGGATAAATTTAGGCACAACCACTTTCAATAATATCGCAGCATACGTTTCAAATACAAGCCAATATGTAAAAAAGAAAACTAACGGAATCAGCCAGTAATAATAATCCAGGAAGAGCGACGATTCTTTCCTGAAAAAATTACTTATGGGCTGTTCCAGGCCAAAAAACAACGGTACGAAAATCAAAAAACCGATCAACGGAATCGTCACCAAATAAAAGAAAAATCCATTATTTTTATTCTCTTTATTCCTGAAATAAGGAAAGAACCGGGTGGCCGACGAACTCGTTCCCAATTGGGTAAAAGATGCAAACAATGTAGCGGCTGCCAGCAATACACGCGTCAATCCATAAGCTTCCTGATCTAAGAACTTAGTAATAATAAACGTAGTAGTGAGAAAACCGATAAAGGCTCCCACATACGTTACAATTGTCCCTTTGATACTTTGCCGGATGACAATTCCCATCTGATTTGATTTACTTTATTTATGCCAAAGCCTGTTCTATATCAGCGATAATATCTTCCACATCTTCAATTCCTACGGAAAAACGGATCAAGTCGGGGCTTACTCCCGCCGCAATTAATTGTTCGTCAGATAATTGGCGGTGCGTATGACTGGCCGGATGCAATACGGAAGTGCGAGCATCTGCAACGTGTGTTACCATCGCAGCCAATTTCAAACTATCCATAAATTTAATCGAAGCATCACGCCCTCCTTTCAGGCCAAAAGTCAATACACCACAAGAACCATTGGCGAGATATTTTTGTCCCAACTCATAATATTTATTGCTTTTCAATCCGCAATAATTGACCCAGGCTATTTTATCATTTTTTTCCAAATATTCGGCTACCTTTTGGGCATTTTCACAATGACGGGGTACACGCAAATGCAAAGTTTCCAATCCGATATTTAACAAGAATGCATTTTGCGGAGACTGGATAGCTCCCAAATCGCGCATCAATTGCACAGTGGCTTTAGTGATATAAGCTCCTTTTCCAAAACTTTTCGTATAAGTAAGCCCATGATAAGAATCGTCGGGTTGTGTTAAACCCGGAAACTTTTCAGCATAAGCATTCCAATCGAAATTACCGCTGTCAACAATGGCTCCGCCTACTGCAGCAGCGTGTCCATCCATATATTTGGTGGTAGAATGGATAATAATATCGGCTCCCCATTCAAACGGACGGCAATTGATCGGCGTTGCAAACGTATTATCAACAATCAAAGGTACGCCATGTTGGTGGGCAATGCGGGCAACCTTTTCAATATCCAACACTTTCAGCGCCGGATTAGCAAGTGTTTCTACAAAAAATGCTTTCGTATTTGACCGGAATGCTTTGGAAATTTCTTCTTCGCCTGCATCCTGATCAATAAAAGTAACATCAATCCCCAATTTTTTCAATGTTACGGAAAACAAATTGAATGTACCGCCATAAATGGCAGACGCACTGACAAAATGATCTCCCGCCGAGCAAATATTGAAAATCGAATAAAACGCCGCAGATTGTCCTGAAGAAGTCAACATGGCTGCAATTCCTCCTTCCAATGCGGCAATTTTAGCTGCCACCGCATCATTCGTCGGATTTTGCAAACGGGTATAGAAGTAACCACTTTCTTCCAGATCAAACAATTTAGCCATTTGTTCGCTGGTTTCATATTTAAAAGTAGTACTCTGATAAATGGGTACAATGCGGGGTTCCCCTTTTTTCGGCGTCCAGCCCGACTGGACACAAAGCGTTCCTAAATGCTGTTTCATCTTCATTTTTTATTTATGAGAATAGAACACGAATGACACAGAATATCACAAATTTTAGTTTAACAGTGAAACTCTGCGTATTTTGTGTCATCCGTGTTCTATCATTAAGTTTTCAAAATTATTTGCCAATGCCTGCATGCTTGGATACAGACGATTGGCGCCTGCGTCTAATAAAATTTGGTCTGACAAAGGCCCTGTATTCACGGCAATTGTATAAATGCCTGCGGCAACAGCCGATTCGACTCCCAAAGGCGCATTTTCCACTACAATCGCTTCCGAAGCATTGACACCGGCTTTCTTCAATCCCATCAAATAAGGTTCGGGATGCGGTTTACCATGCTCAACATCATAAGCCGTCACCATTTGACTCCGGTCAAAATAACCGGGAAAATAAGTATCGATTTTGTCAAACAAGGATTGTTGTCCCGATCCCGTTACAATAATCGCCTGCAATCCCAATGATTTGACTTTTTGCAATACGGCCAAAGCTCCGGGCATCACAGCCGATTCATCCAACTCTGCAAAACGTTGGGACTTTTGAGCATAAATATGCTGAATTTCTTCTGCGGATGCATCGCGTCCCAAATTTCGATTAAACAAAATATTGATCGTAGAAAAACCCGTACGCCCTTCAAACAAATAGTAATCTTCCGGCATACTGTCGGATATATATTTTTCCATGGTCTCCTGCCACGCCTGTGCATGAACAGGCATGGAGTCGAACAAAACCCCATCCATGTCGAATAAAACAGCCTTTATCATTCCTAAATAAAAATAATTAAGAAATGAAGCAAACGAAAAAAATTATTTTCATTTGCTTCATTTCTTTCATTTTTTTAATTCCTGCTTATTTAATTCTTTCTTTTATCGCTTTGCTGTCCGCCTCAAAACCCGGTTTATCCAACAATGCAAACATATTCTTCTTGTAAGCCTCCACGCCCGGCTGATCGAAAGGATTGACGCCCAGCATATAACCACTGATTCCGCAGGCTTTTTCAAAGAAATAAAGCAATTGTCCTAAATAGTAAGCATTTAATTCGGGCAATTCAATCCGGATATTAGGAACACCTCCATCGACATGCGCCAGCTGTGTACCTAATTCGGCCATTTTGTTTACAAAATCAACCCGTTTACCGGCCAGGAAATTCAATCCATCCAAATCTTGTTCGTCGAAAGGAACTTCCACTTTATGATCGGGAGTAGCGACTGAAATAACAGTTTCAAAAATGCTGCGTTCGCCTTCCTGAATCCATTGTCCCATGGAGTGTAAATCGGTGGTAAAATCAACAGAAGCCGTAAAAATTCCTTTGTTTTCTTTCCCTTCACTTTCGCCATACAATTGTTTCCACCATTCGGAAACATAATGAAGTTTAGGATGAAAATTAGCTAAGATTTCTATTTTTTTGCCTTTCTTATAAAGTTCATTGCGGGTAGCAGCATAAATGGAAGCAATATTATTTTCAAAAGCAGCCTCCGTTCCGGTAGCTTTTTCCATAGACACAGCACCTTCGATCAACGTTTTGATGTCGATTCCTGCAACAGCAATGGGTAGTAATCCGACAGGAGTCAGCACAGAGAAACGACCTCCTACATTGTCGGGAATGACAAATGTTTTGTAACCCTCTTTGGTCGCCAACGTCCGCAATGCTCCGCGGGCCTTGTCGGTAATGGCGACAATTCGTTTTCCAGCTTCTGCTTTTCCGACAGCATCTTCCAATTGTTTTTTCAAAATACGGAAAGCCAATGCCGGTTCGGTCGTTGTTCCTGATTTAGAAATATTAATAATGCCGAATGATTTATTTTGCAGGAAAGCGGATAATTCATACAAATAATCTTCACCGATATTATGTCCTGCATAAACCAAAACCGGATTTTTACGCACGGCTTCCATTGTATCGAATGTTCCTGAAAGGGCATCGATAACAGCTTTTGCCCCTAAATAACTTCCGCCGATACCGACTACAACCACCACTTCGCACGATTTGCGTAATTGATCGGCAGTAGTTTGTATTTCCTGAATGTCGGCAGCTGAAATGGAAGAAGGGAGATGTAACCATCCCAGGAAATCATTGCCTTTTCCTGTACCTTTGTGCAACATTTCAATACATTTGGCTGCTGTATCTTTTTGTGCAACAACTTGTTCTTTACTGATAATACCTAATGCCTTGTTGATGTCTAATGCAATTTGTTTCATTGTAATGCCTAAATTTTATACTGATTTCTTTTTTAATACAATCATTTCGTTGAATATTTTTATCATATCATCAAACGTTACTTTCAAAGCCATATAATCTTTGGCCTCATAAATACTTTGTTTGAATTGATATGATGCATTCACTTCGATCATGCCGTCTTTTTCCTTTGCTTCATATTGAAGTTTAATTTTTCCGTTATGATCAACCTGCTTAGGAAGATATTCCACCTCATAACCATCCGGAATATAAATGACAGTATGATATTTTGCCGCATGTCGATGAATCAGGTCAATCGGTAATGACCGGGTAGTCTGTTTGAAAATATTTTCGGTAAGGGATTGATTGAGAAACGGAGCAATAAACAATTTATCAGGTACACTACTTAAAGGAGTTTCCGCCTGAAAAGTAAAAACAAACGGTTTTTCCAAATCCAGACTATTTTCAATAGAAATGTTGCCTGCGGGAATAATATTTCTTTTTTGCAACAATTCTTTCAGATTGGATTCTTCTCCGCTATATTGATTCCGATAACTGAAAGCATCAAAATCATAAGCTGTAAATGTCACTGTACTGTTGAGTTTACTTAAATCTTCATTACAACGGATTTCAAATTTCTTTTCAGTCAAAGCCACATCATTTTGCAGGATATTCACCCATTCCGGAGATTTCTGATCCAATACCAGGCCTCGTATATTGATACAACGATCGGGCAATTCATCATATTTCAACAAACGTTCGGTAGCATCAAAATAGCAGGTTTTGTCTCCATCCCGGACCTGAATAATTTCGTAATTGAAAAATTTTTCAAAAGGATATTGTTCATCAATCAATCCATTGCCGCGAGTACTCAACAACACAGGCTTAGCATCAATCCCCGCCGCATTTAACAAACCTAACGCAAAAAGATTCATATCAGCGCTGCCACCTGTTTTCTCTTTGAGGAAATTAGATAATTTTGCTGTTGTATAGCGCCGGTATTCGCCATTCCAACGATATGTAAATTTGACATAATCGATGATCGCTTTGATTTTATCATCGGTCGTTTTGTCTGTCAAATTCAATTCCGGAATTATTTTTTTGCCTTCTTTTACAGCGTCTTTGATATATTTCCCAAAATTATCTTCTTTTAAAAATGCAGTACTGATAGCAGGCCAGGTACTCATAATATCCTGACTTCTTCTTCCATCCGGATAATGAACCTTAGACAATTGAAGGCTCATATTTACCATATAATCATTAGTCGAAGTAATAAAAGTTTCATCTTTAAATGCCGGAAGGTTTTTCATTCCAAAAGTATAGAGACCTTCCCGGTAGGTCCAATTTCCCCAACGAATTTCATTGGCAATAACCTCATTCGTAGAAATATCAAATCGTTTGGTTCCTTTCACAATATAGGCGTATTCATAAAAAGGAACTGCTTTCAGGTGGAAAAGGCTTTCTATGACCGGAATTTTTTTTTGAAAACCCCATTCACGTAAATTAAAAAGAAAAGGTGTGATAATGGTGTATTTTATTTCAATAATAGAACCTTCTTTCACATTCGGCAAGGCAAAAACTTTCCGTCGCCAGTTATTATTGATTTTTTCAGTAAAAATATTTTTTGCCTCCAATACACTACGGTTCAAAGCGCCATTTTCATAATTATAGGTAATGCCCTCAAGACCCCAGATATTCTCAGCCCGATCTCTTTCCTCATAATATGGAATATTGTACTCTCCGTAAGAGATCCCTGCCTGCTTCAATATTTTAATTTTTATATAATGCTGAATGTGAGCTTCCATTTGATTGGTAGAGGGATCGGGGCGAAATGAAGTATTACTTTCGGCAAATATCACGACCGCTTCTGCATCCGGATCCTGGTCATAAGATGTCATAGTGGCTTCATACTGAGTAATCTGTCCGGGTCCTTTCGAAAATACTTCCTGTGCATAAAGTGGCATCCCACATGCAATCAACAAAAACAAGAACAACCTGCTAATGATCTTCATTTTTTTTCCCGATAATAATTTGTACTTTCATATTTTTTTACGGCCGACCAAAATTCGTAAAAACCGGCATATTCTGATATTGGATAAAAACCCCTAAAGATAAGCAAATTTTTAATAACCCGGAATTGGTTTTCTGTCGATTCATACCGGACAGTATATTCGCCGTAAGGGGAATGAATTACCACATCATCCGGCATCTTACCTGCATTCGATTGATTGATGAAATTATAAACAACCGTGTCTGATTTGGCAACCGGATAATACAATTGCACACCCTGACTCCTTTCTGCCGGCTCTTCGATATTGGCAAGCAGTATTGGATAGGAAGATAAAACCAGGTTATTTCCATAAGTTTTAACAAAATGAGAAGTTTGTATTTCCGCACGCAATGTAATTTCTGGCTGTTCAGGTCGTTCTTTACTGACAGTTAATGATTTGAAATCATAATTATTCAAGGAAATCAACCGGCGGGCAGCGGTTTCCAATTCTGCTTTGTGCCGGTTAGCAGCATAACCATTCAACAAATCAAATGCATACCCTTTTAGATGCATTGCACAATCAAGCGTAGTTAACTGGCCGCCAACAGGGATAGAAATATGTGACGAACAAGCTACATCTTCCGGTTTCAATGCCGATGTATGAACAAAGAAACTGCCATCAGGCCGAATCACAAAAGCATCCCGTCCCTGAGTAAAAGTTCCAAGATACCCAAAAGGAGCATTTTTGTCTGTACATTCTAAAAAAATGGTGTCATTTTCTAATGGCAACGTGACAATAATATGATTGAATGAATCAAAAGGAAACTCTTTATCAATGGGCGTAATCGTCTCTCCTGCCTGAATCAACGTATAATAGGATTTTATTCCGGCATACTTTAATAATGCAACCATATAGGTAGATAACGCCTTGCAATCTCCATACTTATTTTTTGCCACATAATCGGCTGAATAAGACTTTACACCTCCTATTTTAAGACTTACATTAACATAGCGGGTATGTTGCTGCAGGTATTGATAAAGAATTTTTGCTTTTTCCAATGGCGTCGAGGCCTTCGCAATCAATTGATCCACCACTTGTTTTTCTTCCGGAGGAAGTTCGGTAGTATTTTCATTGAGTTTACACATCCAGTTGCCAAAAGTCGTCCAGCTTTCCCAACTACCTTTCACACCATATTTGAAATTAACAGGAACAAAGAACACTGTTGGAATTTTCAATTCAGATTCAGGAGCATAGGTTTCTCTTTTTTGTGCCTGGTAAATTGTTTGCCAGATATACCGTTTTTGTTTCTTCAGTGCAACGATTTTGGGATCTTCAATATTTGCATTCTTAAACCGTACCGGATAATTTTCCAAAGGAATGTCAATAATTAATTGTGCAAAATTAACATCCTGAGCATAAAACAATACGGGATCCCATTCGATTTGCACACAATCAGAAAAAACAGATTGATAAGAATACACGACCCGATAAGGATACTCATTATGTCGCAATTGAGCCGTTTTTTCATAGCGGTCTGTATAAAATTCCGTTGAAGACGCACTGGATTCTGCCCAATCGCTTTTTTTCAATTTTCGGACAATCTTTCCTTGTTTATCTTCAATCCAGGCATCGCCAATTGTCAGTTTGTTTTTTTTAGAATAAGATATATGAATATTGGTTGCATATTCTCCTTTGGAATTATTGATCTGGACAACCACCGTGTCGGAAAGGGAGACACGACCTTCTTCCAATTGCCAATGGGAAACACGGGAAACGATCTCACTATCGGTGGCATACAATGAGAGGCAAGAGAATAGGCAAACACTCAATATTGATATTAATCGAGCCGTAGTGCGTTGTGTATTAATTGTTATTTAAATGTCTCCGTCAACTTCCTTATGGCCAGTACCGGAGATTTTTTTTCATATAAAATACCATATACTGTATCCAGAATCGGCATATTCACACCATATTTTTCATTGATTTCCTTGATACATTTGGTACCATAATAACCTTCTGCAATCATTTCCATTTCCAATTGAGCAGTTTTTACAGAATACCCTTTGCCGATCATAGTTCCGAAAATCCGGTTCCGACTGAAACGGGAATAAGCCGTAACAAGTAAATCGCCCAAATATGCCGAACCACAAATGTCTCGTTCCATTGGTTTTACAGCATTGATAAACCGTTCCATTTCCACAATAGCATTGGATATAAAAATCGCCTGAAAATTATCTCCGTATTTCAAACCATGACAAATTCCGGAAACAATGGCATATACGTTTTTCAGTACAGAGGCGTATTCTACTCCAATAACATCCTGGCTGACAGAAGTTTTCACAAAATTATTATTAAACATAGAAGCTATGGTCTGCGCATTGTTAATATCGGGACAAGTGATACTAAGATAAGACAGACGTTCCAAAGCGACTTCTTCAGCATGGCACGGGCCGCCCAATACAGCTAAACTTTCAGCGGGAATCTGATAGAAATTAATTAAATAATCCGACACCAGCATATTTTCATCCGGTACAATTCCCTTAATGGCCGAAACGATGAATTTATCGCTCAATTTGGTTTTGAGTTTTTTCAAATGCTGTTTGAGAAACGGCGAAGGCGTAGCAAAGATTAATGTATCGGATTCTTTCACCACGTCATTGATATTGGAAAAAAATGTAATTTTATTCAGATCAAACCGAATGCCTGTCAAATAAGACGGATTATGCCCGACTGTCGTAAATTCGGCAATTTGTTCAGGCCGGCGCATATACCAGTTGATTTCGTTTTGTGTGGACATAACAATTTTCGCAATGGCAGTTGCCCAACTACCGCCCCCCATGATCGCTACTTTTCCGGGTAATTTCATGTTACAAAATTTTTTACGTTATACGATCTACGTTATACGTTTTTAGGATTGTGCTCTTCGCTTGATTGTTGAGTTTGTGTTTTTTCCGGCCTCATTTGGGGAAAAAACAAGACTTCCTGGATAGAAGTTTGTCTTGTCAATAACATGACCAGTCGATCCATTCCTATGCCCATTCCGGATGTGGGCGGCATACCATACTCCAGCGCCCGCACAAAATCCCGGTCAATAAACATCGCTTCATCGTCTCCTTTTTCCGAAAGCCTTAATTGTTCCTCAAACCGTTCTTTCTGATCAATCGGGTCATTTAGTTCCGAATAAGCATTAGCGATTTCTTTTCCATTGATCATCAATTCAAAACGTTCGGTCAGCTCCGGATTATTGCGATGCGTTTTGCAAAGCGGAGACATTTCCTTCGGATAGTCGGTAATAAAAGTCGGTTGAATATAGTTGGATTCACATTTCTCGCCAAATATTTCATCGATAAGTTTACCTTTACCCATCGTTTTATCCTGTTCTACTCCCAATTTTTTACAAACTTCACGCAATTGGTTTTCGTCCATTCCATTGATGTCAATTCCCGTATTTTCTTTGATGGCATCGATCATACTGATCCGACGGAAAGGAACTTTGAAACTGATTATTTTCCCTCCTACTTCTACGTCTGTAGTACCCAATGCATCCAGGCAAATTTTTTCCAGCAGTTGTTCCGCAAAATTCATCATCCAGTTGTAGTCTTTGTAAGACACATAGATTTCCATACAGGTAAATTCCGGATTGTGGGTGCGGTCCATTCCTTCATTACGGAAATTACGGGAAAATTCATATACTCCTTCAAATCCGCCGACGATCAATCTTTTGAGATATAATTCATTGGCAATCCTCAGGTACAAAGGAATATCCAACGCATTGTGATGGGTAATAAACGGACGGGCGGCAGCTCCCCCGGGAATCGATTGCAATACCGGAGTATCCACCTCAAGATATCCTCGTTCGTTGAAAAAATTGCGCATCGAATTGAAAATCTTCGTCCGTTTCACAAAAATATCTTTAACCCCTTCATTGACAACCAAATCAACATAACGTTGACGGTATCGCATTTCCGGATCCTCAAAAGCATCATAAGCCACGCCATCTTTGTATTTAACAATGGGTAGCGGACGCAATGATTTGGACAAAACGGTCAATTTTTCTGCATGAACGGAAATTTCGCCCATTTGGGTACGAAAAACATATCCGTTGATTCCGATGAAATCCCCAATATCAAGCAATTTTTTGAATACCAGATTATAAAGGTCTTTATTTTCGTCGGGACAAATATCGTCGCGTGATATGTATATTTGAATTCGCCCTTCCGAATCCTGCAGTTCCATAAAAGAAGCTTTCCCCATAATACGGCGGGTCATGATACGACCGGCAACCGACACCTCGCGGCGAGGAGCATCGTCCTTAAATTCGGCTTTGATGGTAGTGGAAAAAGCATTGGTAATGAATTCTGCTGCGGGATACGGTTCTATCCCCATGTTTCGTAACTCGTCAAGACTTTGACGGCGAAATATTTCCTGTTCGCTTAATTCTTGTTGACTCATTGAAGTGGATTAATAATAAAAGTTGCAAAGGTACATAAAATTCTCATCGCTTCTTTTTATTTCCTTTTTATCACTCCCGATTCCAAAAGTCGTTCATAAGCGCCTTTAGGCAAAAAGAACCGGACATCCTGACCGCTTTCCATTCCTTTCCTGATAAATGAAGAAGACACTTCAAACATGGGCGCTTTGCACATACGGACATTGAAATGGTCAATCAGGGTTTTATGCGTACCCCTGCGAGGATAAACCACTACTTTAAAATTATTCAAAATACGTTGATAATCTTTCCAACGGTGGAAAGTGTCCCAATTATCAGAACCGATGATCAGTTCAAATTGGTCGGTTGGATACATGATTTTCAATTTCTGCAATGTAGCCACCGTATAGGAAGGCTTCGGCATATCCCATTCGATCGTGCAGGTTTTAAATTTTGTATATCCTGCTATGGCTTCTTCCACTAAAGCCAGCCGAAGTTCCTGCGAAATAATTTCCGATTTTCCTTTCAAGGGACTTTGAGGAGTTATTAAAAACCAGATTTCATCAAATCCTTCAAATTCAGCAATGTAATTAGCAATCGCCAAATGTCCGATATGTACAGGGTTAAATGACCCTGGTAATACACCTATTTTCATTTTTTATTAATAAATTGGTTAATTATGAGTGTTGTTTCTTGTTGTGCTCTTTCAAGATTATCATTAATAATAATTTTATCAAACCGGGATGCAAACGACAATTCGTATGCTGCTTTTGACAAACGTTTTTCAATCACTTCCGGCGAATCGGTGCCTCTGGTTTCCAATCTCTGCTTCAGAATTTCAACAGAAGGCGGTTGAATAAACACAGCAAGCGCCCGGTTTCCATACTGTTTTTTTATATTACAGCCTCCAACCACATCCACGTCGAATACGACATTTGATCCTGTTGTTATAATCCGATCCACTTCGCTTTTCAATGTTCCGTAAAAACATCCGGGATACACCTCTTCATATTCTAAAAACGCACCTTCTGCAATTTTATTTTTGAAATCTTCCACTGTCAGGAAATAATATTCTTTCCCCTGTTTTTCATTGCCTCGCGGCACCCGGCTCGTAGCAGAAATAGAAAACTGCAAATTGAGATTTTGTTGTAACAGGTAATCCACAATCGTGGACTTACCCGATCCGGATGGCGCTGAGAATATGATTAATTTACCCTGCTGCATTTTTAGTGGAGAATGGAGAATGAAGAGTGGAGCATATCGATTCTCCACTCTTCATTCTCAACTCTCAATTCATTATAATACGTTCAACAATTGTTCCTTTATCTGTTCCAGTTCGTCTTTCATTCTGACGACTGCTTTTTGCATTTCGGCATGATTGGATTTAGACCCCAGAGTATTAATTTCCCGTCCGATTTCCTGTGCAATAAAGCCCAATTTCCGTCCCTGGCTTTTTTCTTTCTCCATGGTTTCTATAAAATAATGGAGATGGTTGCGTAACCGGTTTTTTTCTTCGTTTATATCTAATTTTTCAATATAAAATATCAATTCCTGTTCCAAACGATTGTTATCATAAACCGTATTATCCAATTTAGACAACGCTTCCTGCATTTTAGTCTTAATTTTTTCGATCCGTTCCGGTTCATATTTTTCAATTTCAGGAAGCAGAGAGAGTATATTTTGTATTTTCTCTTCGAATAAACGTTCCAACATCATTCCTTCCTGTTTTCTGAAAGTTAAAAAGCCGTCAATAGCCTTTTGTATCGTCTGGCAAACAATATTCCATTCGTTTTCGTTCAGTTCCGACAATTCCGTTTTAATGGACTCCGGCAATCTGAGCAAAATAGAAAACCAATCAGACGGAGTTTCTATTTGCAAATTTTCTGCAATTTCGCGCACTTGCGACACATAACCTTCAATAACCGGCTGATTGATTTTGGAAGAAGAATTATTTCCTATATTTTCAACAAATATCGAAAAATCAACTTTTCCTCTTTCAATGACCTGAAACAGCAACGTGCGTACCTCCATTTCTTTTTCTCTGTAAATAGCAGGAATCCGGGTATTTAGATCCAGTTGTTTACTATTCAAAGATTTGATTTCAATCGAAATTTTCTTGTCGGGGAGTTCCGCCATCGCCTTCCCGAATCCTGTCATGGATAGAATCATGGCATGTTTATTTTTTTGCAAAGGTAATTTTTTTCAGCAAATATTGTATTTTTGTCGCCGAAAATATAATCATTGACAGCAAAAGCATGTGTTGTATTCTGAATATTGAAACTTCGACTCCGGTCTGTTCCGCAGCCTTATCTTTCCGTGGCGATATTGTCTTTAACAAAGAAAACAGGGACGGGGCTTCTCATGCGGCCGCCTTAGGAATCTTTGTTGCCGATGCCGTCCAATACGCTCGTAATAACGGTTACACAATAGATGCCGTAGCAGTCAGCTCCGGTCCCGGTTCTTACACCGGATTACGCATCGGAATTTCCGAAGCCAAAGGATTATGCTATGGATTAAATATTCCGCTCATTGCCATTCCTTCCTTGAAAATTATGACCCAGGGCGTGATTCCTTTGGGAATAGAAGCAGATTATTATTGCCCGATGATTGATGCGCGGCGAATGGAAGTATATGCCGCCATATACAACAAACACCTCCAGGCAATGCGCGAAATAAATGCAGACATTGTGGACGGAATGTCGTATTCCGCTTATTTAGAACAAGGTAAAGTGTTATTTTTTGGAAATGGCGCCGCTAAATGCAAAACGGTCATTTCATCTCCCCATGCTATTTTCATAGACGACATTCATCCGCTCGCTACTACGATGGTGACTTTAGCGGAAGAGGCATACAATAATCAACAATTTGAAGATGTTGCTTATTTTGAGCCATTTTATCTGAAAGAATTTATAGCAACAACGCCAAAGAACAAGGTCATTTAAATGGCACCCGGATGACACGGATCGGACGGCTTTACGCAGATTTTTTTATTTAAGCCGGATAAAAAAATATGAATCCGTATAAATCCGTCCAATCCGTGTCATCTGCGTACCATGATATTAACCGAAAATGTTTAACTTTGCACGCTAATATTTTAACGACAGATTTTATGCGGGAAATTTCAATATACAACACAGCCAGCCGGAGCATTGAAACGGTCAAACCATTAGTAAATGGACAAATAAATATGTATTCCTGCGGAATGACTGTGTATTATTATGCTCACCTCGGACACCTCAGAACTTATATCAACTCGGACTTATTGCGACGCACTTTCGAATATTTCGGTTATAAAGTAACCCACGTAATGAATATTACAGATGTGGGACACTTGACCAGCGATGCCGATGAAGGAGAAGACAAACTGGAAATGGGCGCCAAACGCGAAGGAAAAAACCCGTGGGATATTGCCCGCTTTTACGAAGATTATTTTTTCGAAACAATAAAAAAAGTAAACATTGAACGGCCTACCATCATCTGCCGGGCTACCGAACATATTGCCGACCAAATTGCGCTGGTTGAAGAATTGGAAAAACGAGGATTTACATACAAAACGAGTGTCGGTGTGATTTTCGACACTTCAAAATTTCCCGATTATCCAAAATTCGCCCGGCTCAACCTGGAAGGTCAGTATGCCGGAGCGCGTGTAAAAGTAGATGACGAACGGAAAAATCCAAGTGATTTTGCTTTGTGGGTCACCAATCAACCTAAACATATTATGCAATGGGACAGTCCCTGGGGAAAAGGATTTCCGGGCTGGCACGCCGAATGTTCGGCCATGGCCATGAAATATTTAGGTAAAACCATTGATATCCACACCGGAGGAATCGATCACATTCCGGTGCACCATACCAATGAAATCGCCCAGTCT
This sequence comes from Bacteroidales bacterium, assembly GCA_031553835.1. GTDB lineage: Bacteria > Bacteroidota > Bacteroidia > Bacteroidales > Azobacteroidaceae > JAVBKX01. The sequence goes on along the minus strand of JAVBKX010000016.1, from coordinate 11,492 downwards.
GAATGTGCAACCGGTCAAAAATATGTCAACTATTGGTTTCATTCCGATTTTTTAAATATCGAAAATGAAAAAATGTCCAAATCGTTGAACAATCTCTACACACTGGAAGACATTGTCGATTGCGGCTATCATCCTCTATCCCTGCGCTTTTTATTTCTCACTTCCTCCTTCCGGACGTCGATGAATTTTACCTGGGATAGTTTGGCTGCCGCCCAGAAAAATCTGAATAAAATCTGGTCGAAAGTGACAGAATACAAGAATCCGAAAATTGTCGATGTCAAAAATCATCCGATGATTCAGGAATTTGAGAATAATATAGCCAACAATATCAATACCGGAACTGTTGTAGCTATGATGTTGTCGCTGGCAGAACAACCGGCATCGGACGAAAATTATTCCATTCTTCTGGAATTGGATAAAGTATTGGCATTGGACATTGCAAATGCCGCCTCCCGTTTGGAAGAAATGGATGAAATTCTGAAAAAATCCAATCCGAATGAACAGGCTGCCCAGGAATTATTAAAAAAACGAGATGTATTGCGCCGCAACAAAATGTATAAAGAAGCCGACGAATGCCGGGCTGAAATAGAAAAACTGAATTTCGTGGTGGTCGATACTCCCATGGGCAGCAAATTGCAGCCGATGGTCAAAAAAATGTAAGCTACAAGAATATGTTAATAGAAGTTGTAAAATCCAAGCTGCATCGGGTCAGCGTTACCGAAGCGAACCTGAATTATATCGGCAGTATTACCATTGATGAAGATTTGATGGAAGCTGCCAATCTGATTGCCGGAGAAAAGGTGCAGGTGGTCAATAATAATAACGGCGAACGGCTTGAAACGTATGTCATTACGGGAGAACGCGGTTCTGGTAAAATTTGTCTCAACGGCGCGGCTGCCCGTAAAGTGCAGCCCGGCGACATCATCATCATTATGTCGTATGCTTTGATGGATTTTGAAGAAGCAAAAACTTTCAAACCCGCCATCGTTTTCCCCGATACCTGCACCAATAAGCTCATATAAATTCCGTATGATTCCTTTCCGACCGATAACGCTTGAAGACCGGGCGTTAATCCACCCTTTCCTGCATAAAAATACCTATCGCAATTGCGATTTTTCTTTTGCCAATATGTATTGCTGGATTCACAAATACAATACAACATACGCCATACAAGACGGTTTTCTCTTGTTGCGTTTTCATTCGGGTAATGAAGCCGGGTATATGTTCCCTCTGGGCGACGGAAACATTAAAGAGGCTATCGACCTCATTTTTGCAGACGCTGCCGAACAAGAAGAGAATTCGTTTTTATACATGACGAAAGAAATGTTTGAAATGTTGGATGGTTTTTATCCCCGACAATTTCAATTTCATTCCGATCGCGACTGGTTTGAATATATTTATACTTCTGAAAGCCTAATTTCATTGACCGGTAAGAAATTACAATCCAAAAGAAATCATATCAACAAATTCAAACGCACTTATCCGTCGTATGAATATCTTCCGATTACGCGGGAGATTATTCCCGGGTGTTTAGATTTATATAACCGCTGGTGCCAGGAAAACGGCGGGTGCATGGAAGACGAATCATTGGCGGCTGAATGTGAATATACCCGGAAAGCATTTCGTCATTTTGAAGAATTGGAATTGACGGGAGGGGCGCTTCGGGTAGAGGGCAACATTATCGCGTATTCATACGGACAGCCGTTGACCACCGACACCTTTGGTGTTCACGCCGAGAAGTCGTTGTATGAAATCGAAGGCGGTTTTGCCATGATCAATCAACAATTTGCAGAACATGTTTGCTCCGGTTTTGTTTATATTAATAGAGAAGAAGACATGGGATTAGCGTCACTTCGACAAGCTAAATTGTCTTATCAACCTGCTTTTTTACTTGAAAAAGGATATATAATACTCAAAAAATAACGCGTCCGCCATGATTTCTTATGCAAAAACGAATGATATCCCGGCACTGAAAACAATGTGGGCATTATGTTTTGCAGACACTCCCGAATTTATTGATTTTTATTTCACCAACATATTCCGGCTGGAAGAGACACCTGTATATTATGATAACGGCATTCCTGTTGCAGCTTTACAATTAATACCCTATCCTGTTAAACTGGGAGATCAGACGTATCCGGCGGGATATATTTCGGGAGCGATGACACATCCCGGTCACCGCAACAAAGGGTTGATGAAGCAGTTATTATTATTTTCATTCGAAGTAATGAAAAAGCGGCAGATCCCCCTCTCCTTCCTGATTCCTCAGGAAGAATGGTTGTTCGGATTTTACGAAAAATTCGGTTATCGTCCGGCATTTCCAAAAGCATTTCAAACAGTACCGCCATCCGACAACGATTCGTCTGGTGTTGAATACGGTTCGCCCCGCAACTTTTCTTTTTTGTACCCATCTTATTATTCGTTCCTGGAGCAACAAGAAAATGTGGTACTGAAAACTTCGGCTCAATTTGAAGCAATCCTGGAAGATCTGTATATAGATGGCGGATTGGTTTTCTCGGTAAATTCCGGCAAACAAGGAATCGCGTTTGCAGTTCCTGAAACGAATTCTGTGTTGGTAAAAGAACTGTTTTATATTAACGAAGATATTAAAAGACAGATTTTAAGCGCTATTCAAAAGGCATTTCCCCATCAAACAATACAATGTGTTGTCCGTCATTTAGATAAAAACACACATTTGTTTGGAATGATTAAAATATTGGACGACACTTTATTTCCAAACAGTTTGCCAACTATTTATATGAGTATGATGTTGGATTGATATTTTTGTACCCAAATATGATAGAACGCATTACGATAAATTCAGTTCAACACCCATTATTTCCTTCCATCTGGGAAATTTACGAAACATCCTTTCCTCTTTGCGAACGCAGAATCTTAGAGGATCAGATCCGCATTTTTGCCAATAATACCTATCACCTGCAAGCCTGGGTTGAAAACAAGGATGTGAAAGGGATAATCGGCGAATGGAATTGTGACGGTTTGCGCTTTGTAGAACATTATGCGATTTCGTCCCAATATCGTTCGATGGGATATGGCAGTATCTTTTTATCTGAATGGATCGCAGACAATAACTTACCTGTTTTATTAGAAATTGAACCGGTTGTGGATGAAATAACTCAACGAAGACAAAATTTCTACATGAACTTAGGATTTATAAGAAACAACATCAAACACGTGCAACCGGCCTATCACAAAGAAACCAATCCTGTAGAACTGTGGATCATGTCGTATCCCCGGTTAATTGCAGCAGAAGAATACCGGATGTTTTATCAGAAACAATGTTTTGAAATTATGCCAAAACACTGATTGAAACAGAACCCGCTTGCCAAACAAACCTAAAAATCAGAAAATTTTCAAAGATTTTTTGCTATTCGACATTTTCACTGTATAAAATTTTTATGGATTTTTAATGCCTATTGTTAATAATATTTCATATTTTTGCCTTTTGATAATTAAAAACAAACTTCTTGCTTATGATATAAAAACAGCATAATTAATGCGCACATTTTAGACATTTTGGAAAAAGCGTTTAGCTTAGATTCTGGTTCATGAAACTTCGACAATTTCAAGTCCACCAAGAGTAAAGCGAGGCGCTCACGTCGTTATATCGGCGTGGGCTTTACTCATTTATTTGGTGGATAGGTAGTCGAAGACCTCATGAACTGATAATTTGGAGTTTTGTCCACGCTTTTTTTATGTGCGTATGCGAACTCTAACAGGGCAATCAATAAAAATTACAACTAAAAATTTAAATATTAAGAATATGAGAAAAGCATATTTTACAAACACATTCATATCATTAGCATTCAGCATTTTATTAATTTCTTGCGGAAGTTCTAAACCACAACACATTACTACTGCAAACCATGAAACAGAAATTGTAGTACCTTGCGATGACCAGTTTACTGACAGCAACTTCTTTCGCGGACAAGGCATCGGACAAAGTAAAGACTTGAATACTGCGCGTGAAAAAGCCCGCATGAACGCCAATCAAGAGTTGGCAACTAATGTGAGAGTACTATCTAAGCGAGTAGCCGAAAGATATGTAAATGATGCAGGACAAAAACCAGCTGATTACGCTGAGATATTCGAATCATTGACCCGAGAGGTTGTACAACAGGAATTGAGTAATGTCCGGGTATCGTGCAACAAGACCATGCAAACACAAGATGGGATGTACAAAGTATATATGGCCGTAGAAGTTGATAAAACTACTGTTTTCGATGCTTTAGACCGCAAAGCGGAAGCAAATAAGAAAATAGAAACGCTTTATAACCGTGAAACATTCCGTCACATTTTTAATCAGGAAATGGATGATTTTGCAAAAAATCCAGAGAAGTAACCCATTAAATAAATAAGTATTCACATTTTTTGATTATTAAATTTTATGAAAAGAATAATTTTAGTATGGGTTGCCATATTGGCAATTGGCAGTGTTAACGCACAAGTAGTTTGGGGTGTAAGAGCTGGAGTATCTCGACCAACAGCAAAAGCCTCCTTTAATGACGGTTACGGATGGCGAAGTTTCAGTATTGATGGCGAATTTGGTTTTGAGGCCGGGCCTGTGTTATACTATTCGTTGAAGAATAATTTTTATATCAATTCAGGGATAATGTTTAGTACAAAAACTTTCAAAGACGATTATTCTAATTCTTCGTTTAGCATGCATTATCTTGACATTCCTTTATACTTAGGAGTGAGTATTCCCATTGGAAAACTTTCAACTTATCTACAGGCCGGACCATTTGTTGGATTTAAATTAGCCGAAAATTATAAAAATAGAGAGGGGGATGAGGATAGCGGTACCAAATCGTTCAATGCAGGTCTGGGAATCATGTATGGCATTAACATCAATCGATTCAAAATAGAAGCAGGATACCAGTACGGACTCACGAATATTTTGGATACAAGGAGCTATGATGACGAAGACTATGATGACTATGATGACTATGATGAAAAACTCACCATTGGTTCTCTGTTTATCGGCGTAAGTTATATATTCTAAAACCTTTGTTATCCCACTTTTAATCCATGTTTTTAAAAATGAGGGTGTATGAAAATTTGAAGTAATAAGCAAATTTTACAATGCACCCTCTTAGATAACTATTGACAATGAAACGATTAATTATTTTTTTAGGATTATTTCTATATGCCCTAACAGCATTTGTGTCGGCACAAGAAAGCAAACAGCGAATAGCAGTGTTCGACCCAGCCATATCGGGAAATAATTTTGATGAAGGAGCAGGGGTAATCATTCGAGAAATGGTTAGTTCTGTCATTGTGAACACAGGAAGATATATCATTATCGAACGTTCGTTAATTGATAGAATCCTGAAAGAGCAAAAATTTTCCAACTCCGGTGCAGTGGACGACAGCCAAATCAGTCAGATTGGTAAATTAGCAGGAGCAAGCAAAGTCGTCTTATCTGTCCTTTCATCTGCAGGAAATAAAGGCTTATTAAGTCTCAAACTCATCGACGTTGAAAGTGCCGGTATTGAAAGTCAGAAAACGCAGTTGGTCGATAGATCTGAAATATTGGATATTGTCATGCCTTTAGCATTGGAAGTAATCGGAGAACAACCTACTTCTGCTGTTCCAACTCCGGAAAATTTAAAAGGTGGAAGCACAGGCACAAGTATAAAAGATGTTGTCGAAAGAGAAATTGGAGCTTTGTCTGGAGATAAAAATCAACATCTACCCCTTTCTCCTCCAGTAATTCCGGCCAAATCAGACGAACAAAAAGTTACCGAACGTATATATACAGACCCCATTTACAGCAATCAAAATAATGAAGAAAAAAAAGACTTTTCTGCATCTTTTCCATCCAAAACATCGGAAGATATTACCTTATTTTTTGCCGGATTTTCTCATAGTAAAAATCCGGATGTCGAAATTTACGTAGATGGCGTACATATTGGCAACGGCAAATTAAATCAGGGATTTTCAGTATCTTTTTCCGATAAACACGCAGGCAAACATGAAGTTAAAATCAAATGGTCGGGAACCATCTCTTCCAAAACTTATGAAATTAATACCGAAAACAAAAAACGTTTCGTTTTTGAATATGCAAGAGGAGGTTTTGGATATGAATTTAAATTAAAAAAATAAATCATGAAAAAGATTTTGCTCACAACATTCCTGTGTTTTTTTGCGATTGCTTTTGCACAAAAACCGGCATGGATAAACGATAGAGACCATTATTCCAACGTGCAATATCTCTCCGGATTTGCAGAAAACGTAGGCCTTGAAAACCCCAATTTCATCAATGCTTTGAAAGCAAGCGCCAAATCTGAACTTATCGAAAGCATCAAAGTTTCTGTAGCAAGTTTGAAAGAATTGCACAAATCTGAGCGAGCAGGGATCTACAGCGAAGATTACGCAGTTATAACATCGACATTTGCCAATGCTGAGATTAATGGACTAAAAATTGAATACTATTATGATAACGCTACCCGAACAGGCTATGCCTTTGCTTATGCCGACAAAAGCGAGGTAAAAGGATATTACAAAGCAAATATTTCGTTCATTATCCAAAAAATAGAAACTGCCATATACACGGCGCAACAGTTTGAAACAGAAGGAAACAAAGGCAAATCCCGAAAAACGTATGAAGAAACAATGCCTTTCTTCGAAGAATTGAATTTTGCTCAATCCTTACTGATAGCTATCGAAGGAGGCGAACCCGAAGAGGCGCAAATACCTCAATCACTGTTATTGAAATCGACTATAACTCAAGCTATTTCTCGCTTGCAAACAGCCATTATTGTATATGTACAGTCAAAAGAAATGAATTTTGAGAAATCAGTACAAATTCTTGCGCCTAAACTCAAAGCTGAATTGTCCAAGCAAGGCTGCTGTTTTACTTCATCCCAACCGGAAGCCGATTTGCTATTGGTTATCAATGCTTCTACCCACAGGGGTAATTGTGTAAATGACCTTTGTTTCTCCTATTTAGATGTAGAAGTATCGCTCAAAGAATGCAAGACAGGCAAAGAGATATACAACAATAATTTTACCGATTTAAAAGGTGGAGCACTCGATTACGAGCGAGCCGGAAGAAAAGCCTACGAAAACGGATTAGATAAAATTGCAGGCGAGATTGTCAAAAATCTTGAAAAATAAAGTGCCGGATATTTCTGCTAAACAGATAATAAGGCAACATCGTCCTGTGGCTAAATTCCAAAATATTTCCAAACCGGAATAATTTCTATATCACCGATTTGTTCTTCTTGATTATCGATTAGTTTTTCGTTCATAACCAAATATTTTGCACAAATGTAAAAATTTTCGTTTATAAATGAATAAATCGCTCAGCATTTTAGCCTTTGTTTTTTAATAAGTTTGGAATTCAGACCTCAAAAGTTATAATATTCTCATTTATTTGTACTACCTTTGCATTCGTAATAGAAAATGTGGACAGATTTGTATGCTTGCAACCACAGAAAAAAATGCTAAAATCAGCTTAATTCTTTTCTGCTTAAAGCCTTCAATTCATCCTTTTTTTCTTTCTTTATTTTTAATTTTTAACGTTTAATTTTTAATTCATTTTATGAGTTATTTATTCACCTCCGAATCGGTGTCGGAAGGACACCCCGATAAAGTAGCGGATCAAATATCCGATGCTTTGCTTGACGAATTTTTGGCGTATGACAAAGATTCTAAAGTTGCATGCGAAACGTTAGTAACAACCGGACAAGTTGTATTAGCAGGAGAAGTTAAATCAAAAGCTTATGTGGATATCCCCGAAGTAGCCCGCCAGGTAATTGAGAAAATCGGATATACCAAAAGCGAGTATCAGTTTGAAGCCCGCTCGTGTGGGGTATTCAGCGCTATCCACGAACAATCCGGCGACATCAATCGCGGCGTGGAACGTGAAGACCCAATGAATCAAGGAGCCGGCGACCAAGGTATGATGTTTGGTTATGCAACGAATGAAACGGCTAACTATATGCCGCTGGCATTAGATTTGTCGCACAGCCTGTTAATCGAATTGGCAAATATCCGCAAAAAAGAAATTGCATTAATGCCTTATCTTCGTCCGGATGCCAAATCTCAAGTTACGATTCAATACAATGAAGACGGAACGCCGGAAGCGATCGATACCATCGTAATCTCTACTCAACACGACGAATTTATTTCGCCAAAAGACAACAGCGATAAAGCTCAATTGGAAGCCGACAAGGCGATGCAGGATAAAATTGCGGAAGACGTTAAGAAAATCCTGATCCCACGTGTAAAAGCACAATATCCGGCTGCTGTACAAGCTTTATTCACAGATAAAATCAAATATCATGTGAATCCGACCGGAAAATTCGTGATAGGTGGACCTCATGGCGATACTGGTTTAACCGGAAGAAAAATTATTGTCGATACTTATGGCGGCAAAGGTGCGCACGGCGGCGGCGCTTTCTCCGGAAAAGATCCTTCTAAAGTGGATCGTTCAGCTGCCTATGCCGCTCGTCATATTGCTAAAAACTTAGTTGCTGCAGGCGTTGCCGATGAAATACTTGTACAAGTTGCTTATGCTATCGGTGTTGCTGAACCCATGAATATTTTCATTAATACTTATGGCCGAAGCAATGTAAAACTGTCTGACAGTGAAATTGCAGATAAAGTGGCAAAAATTTTCGATATGCGTCCAAAAGCAATTGAAAGCCGATTGAAATTACGGAATCCAATCTATGCAGAAACTGCTTCTTATGGCCACATGGGAAGAACTCCCCAAGTTGTCAAAAAAACATTTGCTTCCCGCTATAATCCGGCTCCGGTAGAAGTTGAAGTAGAATTATTTACCTGGGAAAAAACGGACTACGTGGATACTGTAAAAAAAGAATTCAGTCTTTAATTAAGGAGCGGTCTCAAAAGCAGACAAATAGAACACAGATGACATGGATGACACAGAAAAGCGCGGATTGAGTTTTTTTTTTATTTTCATCTGAATATGAGCATATTATAAAAACATATACTGTGAATTTCTGTGTCATCCGTGTCATCTGTGTTCTATTGATCTGTTTTGACAGCCTCTTCTCAACTCCCAACTCCCATGATTTACTTTCCCAATGCTAAAATTAATCTCGGACTGAATATCGTTTCCCGACGGGAAGACGGATATCACAATTTGGAAACCGTTTTTTATCCCATTCCCTTAAAAGATGCGTTGGAGGTAGTACAATCAGCCCATCCAGAAGGAACATTTACGCCAAGCGGAATTCCGGTCGATGGCAACCCCGAAGACAATTTAGTGATAAAAGCCTGCCGGTTATTAAAAGAAAAATATCCGGTGCCCGAAATGGACATCTATTTGCGGAAACAAATTCCGTTCGGAGCCGGATTGGGAGGCGGATCGGCCGACGCCGCTTTTATGTTGAAATTATTAAATAAAGAATTGAAGTTACAAATTTCCAATGAAGAATTGGAGCAAATGGCCGCTTCATTAGGCGCCGACTGTGCTTTCTTTATTCAAAATAAACCGGCATTCGCTACGGGAATAGGCAATATCTTTGAATCAATCGAATTAGATTTATCCGGATACCAATTTGTCTTAGTCAAACCCGATATACATGTTTCGACAAAAGAAGCGTATTTAATGGTAAAACCTTCGGTTCCAAAAATGTCCCTGAAAGAAATTATCAAAATGCCTGTTGCCGAATGGAAAAACAGCATGGTCAACGATTTTGAAATAAGCGTCTTCCCTTTGTATCCTGAAATTAAAGAAATCAAAGAAACACTCTACCAATCCGGCGCACTGTATGCATCCATGTCGGGTTCCGGCTCCTCTGTTTTTGGTATTTTTGATGCAAAATGGGACATGAACAACCTTGACAATAGTTTGGAACGTTATTATCTGCGAATCTGGAATCAATTAGATGTTCATTCCGGAATTGCATTAAGATAATGCGTTATATAGGATTTAGTCGCCATCTATTTTCATTACAATATCGCCATCATACAGATTGACCACATTTATAGTAGGCAAAATGAATTTATTGAATATGGTTCCTTCAGTCTTTGCATGCAAAATCCCTCTCAGGGTTCCGAATGTAAGCATTAAAAGATGGTCGGTAAATCCTTTGGGAAAAGTAATCGTTTGCTTATCTTCGCTTACATATCCATTCCAGGCAACTTCATCAACAGAAAAATAACAAGCTGCTTTAATTTTCAAAAACGGTATATTATTTTGAAGGAAGCAAATTTCAGGAGAACATTTGATTTCTTTTTCTGCGATTGATTTCATTCCGAATTCAGCATTAATACCCAGTTCAATTTCCGCATTTTCAGAAAAAGCCTCTCTTATTATGGCAAACTCAATCGTTTGTATCCCGATCAATGCAAATGATATTGCTTTTTCTTTCTTATTCATGCTGTAATTTTTATCGATGTTGAAGAATATTTTGAATATTCTTTACAATACTCTTTCTGATAAGAAAATGCTTGAACAGTATATTCGTTTTCCTCTTTTTTCTTGTCTGCCGTTACAAGGATAGTAATCTGTAATATTTCCTGTAATTTAGTAATTGTATCAAGAGTCAGATTTTCTTTTCCTTTTACCAACTTATTAACGTACTGCGGCGAAACAGTCATCTTTTCTGCCAAATCTTTTTGTGACAGATTTTGTTCTTTCAAAGCCAGCAAAACTTTTACTGCAATTCTTTGGGATTCACGAAGCCACAATCTATTTTCCTTTCGGAAAACAACACTTTCTCGTGTCCCCTTATCGTTCGGAGATACAAGTTGAAGAAATTTTTCTTTATTAGTCATAGTCTATTATGAAATAAGTTCGAAGAAAGAATCATTATCAAAAACATCATTAGCCTGTAAATAGTTTTTGCAATTATTTAATTTTTGCAGTTCTATAATCATATCAGGATGATCTTGCATTGCTGGAGCCAGTTTTATAGCACCCCCTGTAATTACAAAACAATCTTCATCAATCTTTATGGCATAAATTCTAAGATATTTGCATTTTCTTTTTTGCAAAGACAACCTCTTACACTGAGACTCCTTATCGTATAATGGTTGAAAACACATATTAAGAGAAAGTGATTTTCCATAAAAATGCGTTTCAAGCATTTCTTCTAAAATGTCAACATCATCCAGAATGCAATTGATAAATTTTTCAATTGACATTGACAAATATGAATGTATAAAAGATTCATTTTTCTCTGCATATTCAAATAAATATTCAGGATCGTTCCATAGCATCGTCAATCGATCATATTCATTTTCGGCTTCTTGCGGATAATGGAATGAAAATAATTTCGATGCAAAGATAGGAACAATTTTCATGCAAAATCAACTTATAGGTTTATTTTTCTTCTTTTTTCTATATTTTTACAAACTTAGATAAAAATCCTCGATTTATAAGCGAGTCTCATAAAAGAATAGCTATTTTTATCGAAAACAAGACCACAGCGTATGCATATATTCCAAGCTCGAAGCTTACATGATACTTAAATCATTATATTGCAGGA
>JAVBKX010000031.1:0-71858 GCA_031553835.1 Bacteroidales bacterium | reverse complement strand
TAAAGTCCCTACAAACAGGAAAACAAGCAAGATTTGTTTTTTCATACCGATTACTATTTTTAGGGTTAATAAGATTCTCGGTACAAATGAAGAAAGAAAAAAGCAGATTCGCAATTAACGAACGTTAAATTTACGTTAAATGTTTATTAACTTAACGGAATTTTCCCTTTTGAGTCTGTCAACGCAGAATGAGGTAAAAAAGCAAAAATAAAGGCACTGATGGAGGAAATAACGCCAATACAGATAAAGGATGCGTGAAAAACAAACAAGGAATTATTCGCCTGTTGAACTTCTGCAATGCGACCAAAAGCGGCCAGGAGTACAGCAGCCAAAGCAACACCCAAACTCATGGAAAAAATCATTATCATGGATAAAAGTCCGTTTCCGCTGCTTGCCTGAGAACTGTTCAGGTCTTTCAAGGTGACAACATTCATGGCTGTAAATTGAAGCGAGTTGGTTGCTCCGAATATAAAGAGCAGTACAAATGTCAGCGCCAATGGCGCTTTGTTCGATAGAATGCTAAAACTAATGATGGCAAGTCCCAGTAGGATTGTATTTCCGATCAAGGCGCTTCGATAACCGATTTTGTTAATCAGGTTAACTCCGATCTGTTTGATCAGGATTCCGGATATAGCAGCAGGGAGCATCATTAATCCTGAGTGAAGAGGAGAATATCCTAATCCTATTTGAAAAAATAAAGGAAGTAAAAAGGGAATTCCGTTGCTTCCGATCCTGGAAAAAAAATTGCCCATAATGCCGATTCTATATGTGGAGATTTGAAACAGTTGCAGCGGAAAAACAGCATTTTTTTTGTGAGAGGCATATAGCCAATAACAGGTGATCGATATTAATCCGGCAATAATAAACAGCAGTGCAATGGCCTGTCGCATTCCTAATTCTACGATTCCATCCAAAGCGTATGAGATACTCGTCATCCCGAAAGCAATCATTAAGAAACCGGATAGGTCGAAAGAGGATGTTTTCGGAGGACGAAAATCGTCCATGTACAGGTATGAAAATATAAAACCGATGATTCCGATTGGGATATTGATCAGAAAAATCCAGTGCCAGGAAAAATATTCAGATAACCATCCTCCCAACGTAGGTCCAAGCAACGGGCCAATCAGCGCCGGGATGGTAACAAAACTCATGGCTTTCAGGAATTTTTCATTTGGGAAAGCCCGTAATACGGCTAATCTTCCGACAGGCTGCAACATAGCTCCTCCCATGCCCTGGATAATACGTGAAATGATTAGTTCGGTCAGACTCTGTGAACGTGCACAAAAGAATGAACCAATTGTAAACAAAAATATAGATGTCAGATAAATGGTGCGTGTGCCGAATTTATCGGCCAGCCATCCGCTGGCCGGAATTAATATCGCCATAACCAAGGCGTATGCGACCACTACGGCTTGCATTTGCAACGGCTTTTCTCCAAAACTGGCAGCCATGCTGGGGATGGCGGTGTTGACAATAGTTGTGTCGAGCGTTTGCATGAAAAAGCCGACAGCCACTAACCACAAAAGCGCTGATGGTGATTTCCTCCTAAGCATCTGTCTGATTTTTGTTAATTTTGGTCCATGTAAAGATTTAGCCCTAATTGTTGAACAATATATTCAATTGCTTTTTGGGCTTTCACACTATTACCCGCAGCATCGAGCGGAGGAGCGAATGCGGCTATAGCCATTTTACCCGGAGCAATTGCAATAATTCCTCCGCCTACACCGCTTTTTCCCGGCAATCCGGTATGGTACATCCAGCTGCCGGTTGATTCATACAATCCTTCCATACCCATTACGGCAAGGACTTTGGGGACATATTGTTCATCAATGATACGTTTCTTTGTAACCGGGTGTATGCCGCCATTTGACAATACGGCTCCCATGTTGGCGAGATCTTCGGTTGTGACACCGATAGAGCATTGTTTGGTGTAACTATCGCAAGCATCAACAGGATCAGCCCATATATGTCCGTATGCCTGCAACAGCATAGCTATAGCCCGGTTGTGTTGATTCGTCGCAGCTTCCGATTGATACAATTCGTCGATGACACGCAGCGGACGGTTGGCTAATGTACTCATGAAATGGAGAATGCCGGTAAATTGTGCTTCTTTTGTTTTTCCTTTGATCAGACTATTGGTAGCCATAGCTCCGGCATTTACAATGGGGCTAACCGGTTTATAACCTTCGAGTTCAATTGCCATGACGGAATTAAACGGCATGCCGGTTGCTCCTACTCCAATATTTTTTTCAATGGTATCGGGGCCGACTAATTGCATAGCCTGGGCTAATACAAAGGCTTTTGATATGGATTCTATGCCGAATTCATATTGAGTATCACCGGTTTTGTAAAGTTTTCCATCGTTGGTAACAATTACAATTCCGAAAAGATGAGAAGGTACATTCGCTAAAAATGGGATGTAATCGGCATTCTTACCTTCCACGTTATTCATAAACCGGTGATGGGCATCCTCTATCACTTGTTGTATATTCATTTTTTGTTGAGCCCTGTTTTCGTTAATGCTGAAAGAGGACAACAATAAAATGTTTAGAACCAACATAAATTTTGTTATTCGTATTTTTGTTTTCATGACGCAGATATTAATAGATTGTTAATGTTTAATATGGATAAATTACATCGTGATGAAAGCGCTGAACTGTATTCTCAAATCTTCGCCTTTTTCTCCATTCAGGTTTTTACGGTTTCCATACAATACTTCTACTCCTGTTTTGAAATATTTATTGGGATACCATAGTAAATTGACAGCCCCATAATTTGTATGGGAAATTGTTGCCGGCGGTTGATACGATTTTGTGTCAATCGAGATGTGTCCCCAGCCGATAGTGGAACTCCATTGGTGGCTCCACCAGCGATCATAAAACGCCCAAAGGTAAAATTGAGTGGAAGTTTCCAGTTCAACTTGATCCTGAGCATTGGGAAGCGCATCGTATCCCAAACCGCTGATATCTTCGCTGTAACGCGCATATCCTGTACCGTAGGATACTTGAAATTTCAATGCATCATTGCCTGTAGTACGGATATTTCCGGAAAAATTGAATGCTCCTCCTAATAGCTTGACCGCATTATCAGAAGAGGTACGGTATGTGATCGGATGAAGCAACCCGCTCAATCGAAGATGACTCTTGCTGTTGTTCCAGCTGTATGTGTAACTGCCCGTGATGTCAGGATACAGGTTGCGGACAACCCATGTTGCAGAATCAGCCGGAAAAGTTACATCTGCTCCCGGCTGCTCGATTGAGAAAGCCAGGGTATTGGAATGATTTAATGGTTGTGTGTATCTTAATTGTACCTGCCGGGTCCATACGTAAGCGTTTGGCCCCCAGTAATCCACTAAATTAGGCCAAATCTGACTATCCATAAAATTACTCCAGTATTGTCCGAATCCCCACTTTCCGATGCTAATCCAGGCATGACGGATGCGAGGATTGGCAGAGCCGTTTGGGCCGTACAAATCGAATTCAAGGATTGCGTTAAAATCACCGGCCGATTTCAATAAACCGGATGCGGAAAAACTTAATCGAGATTGTCTTATGCTAAAATGCGTGCCGCCATTGTCATAAGTAGGAACTGTAATAGATGAAGGCTGAAAGGCATCCCTGTTTTGGATGTCTTTGGTGTCGTACATAAAGTCTGCTTGTATGTATCCTCCGATTTTGAGAGAAATACCCTCGATGTCGGTAATAACAAGCCCATGTTTTTGGTTTTCTATATCATTGCGCGATAATGGAAATTTTTTTGTGTCAACTTGGTTCGTTTGGGCTGATGCATACGAATTTATTTGGAGAATACCCCATACAAATATCAAAAAATAACATAGTTTCATGTCGGTTGATTTTCATGTGAATTCATATCCTTATTCAGATTGTTTTGCCGTTTTCTTTTTTGTATTATGCTGATTATAAACGGAACAACCAGGAAGATAATGTTTCCGGCAAATACTAACCCGACATACAAGACAGGACTTCCAACCGGTAATTGGGACGGTGGAAAGAAAGAAACAACAAAGGAAAATAATACGGACAGAAACCCGATGCCGGCAACGATCCACATTCCGGGATTTCCACCCGGCACTTTATATGTTCTTGGCAGGTCGGGTTGTGATTTCCGTAATTTGATGGCGGCCGCATACATCAACAGATACATAATCAGGTATAAACCGATAGTAAGGGCGCTTAACAGGAAAAACGCAACACTCACATCTTTAATGATAAAATACAAGGATGATAAAATGGAAACGATGATTCCTTGTATAATCAGAATATTGATTTGGATGCCATTTTTGTTCGTTTTTGTCAATATTTTTGGAAGTTGTCCGTCCCTGGCTGTCCATAGCAAACCGCGGCTTGGGCCTGCAATCCAGGACATAATCCCAGCCAATGCTCCGAAAGCGATCAACGCTCCCAATACATTGGTTAGCCAACTTAAATGGAAGGTGTCGAACAGTCGCTTAAAAGTCAGCATCAATCCATCCTGGAGATTGATTTGATCATAAGGCATTACAATGGCAACAGCCAATGCGCCTAATGTGCAAAGCCCGAAAGAAATAAGCGCTGATAGAAAAATAGATGCCGGAAATTGTTTTTTCGGATTTTTCATTTCCATAGCGTGTACAGCATGTACTTCCACTCCGGCAAACAACAGTAAAATTCCCGCGAGAAATGCTATATTACTGATGTTGGAAATGTGCGGAAAAAAACGGGGGTGAACATGCCCTGCACCAGCGCTGACCAAAGTAGTTTCGTTAGAGGGAACATGTTCCAATGCAACAGGGTATCCGTTGATTATCCATATTGCAGCTAAAATAACAATCACTACGCCGGGCAATATAGTTCCTAACAAAAATCCCCGGCTTGTAATTTTAGAAATGGCATCCGTACCTTTTAGCGTTATCCAAGTGGCAAACCAATACATGGCAATTGAAAAAATGCCGACAAATATACCATTTTGAGATAGGCCGGGGATGCCTATCAGATAGGCAATGGCTGCTGCAGCAAATGAAAGGACAGTTGGATACCATACCACATTCTGAATCCATTGCAGGAAAATAGCGACAAAACCCAACCGTTCGTTAAAGGCTTCTTTTACCCACGTGTAAACACCTCCGCCTTTTTCGGCAAAGGCGCTTCCTAATTCAGCGCCTACTAAAGCCGCGGGAATCAGGAAGAGGAATGTGGCAAAGAAAATGTAGAAAAACATGGTAAATTCTTCTTTGGCCAGCATGGGTAATCCTCGGAGACTGATTACGGCAGCGGCAGTCATTAGCGCCAGTTGCCAGGTACTGATGTATTTTTGTTTAGCCATAATATTTCAATATTTAGTGTCTGAATCCACCGGCTTCGCGTTCGGTACGATTGTTCAGCGCCGGATTTTTTTGCAAATGTTCTATACTTCGCTTGATATCATTCACCAGCAATTGTGCGAAATCATGGCTGAAACCATGCCTTATCACCACTCGCTGTATTACTATATCCTGACAATTGACAGGCAATGAGTACGATGCTATTTGCCATCCGCGTGTTCGAAGCATGTCAGACAAATCATACAAATTAAATCCCGGATTCACATTTTTCTTCAGCATCCATGCGGCTCCGGGCAGTGCGCTTTTTCCATCATACAGCAAGTCGAATAATCCAATCCTGGCTATTTCTTCAGCGATGAAAACGCCATGACTTTGACAGGATTGTTGTATCCGGCGATATCCCTCGAATCCATTACGGAGTAAGTTGTAATATTGAGCGATAATTTGTCCACCCGGACGAGAGAAGTTGAGGGCGAATGTAGGCATATCGCCTCCCAGGTAATTCACTTTGAAAATTAATTCTTCAGGCAAGTCTTGCAGTTCGCGCCAAACTATCCATCCGACACCAAGAGGAGAAAGCCCGAATTTGTGCCCTGAAGCGTTGATGGATTTTACCCGGGGAAGTCTGAAATCCCATACAATATCCGGTTGAAGGAACGGAGCTATGAAACCACCGCTGGCTGCATCTACATGGATAGGGATATCGATACCTGTTTGTTTTTCATAATCATCCAACCTTCGACTCACCGCCTCCACATTTTCATATTCCAAAGTGAAAGTCACGCCAAGAGTGGGGATAACTCCGATCGTATTTTCATCTATCCGTTTTATTACTTCTTCCGGATTCATTAATAACCGGTCGTGTTCCATTGGAATTTGGCGTAATTCGACATCAAAATAGCGGGCAAATTTTTCCCAACAAACCTGTACAGGTCCTGTTACTATATTGGGTTTGTCGAAAAGTTTCCCTTCCAGTTTTCTCTTTTCTCTCCATTTCCATTTCAGAGCCAGTCCTCCCAACATGCAGGCTTCACTTGATCCGGTGGTGGAGCAACCGATAGTAGTTGTGCTTACCGGAGAATTCCAAAGGTCTGCTAACATGTGAATGCACCGGTTTTCGATCTCGGCTGTTTGTGGGTACTCATCCTTGTCGATCATATTTTTATTGATGCAGGCGTCCATGATCCTGTGGATTTCTTCGTCTGCATACGTCTGACAGAAAGTAGCGAGATTTTGTTTCGCATTACCATCCAGCAATAATTCATCCAAAATCAGATCTGCCACTATCTTTGCGTCATTGGATTCTTTAGGTATTTGGTACTTGGGAATGCTTTGGTTAGCTTCCGGTAGCGCATAGGCATCAAACAGCAGTTCGTTTTCGTTGTTCTTTTTGACATGTAGTGACATACAGATTTGGTTTTATGCCTGTTTTGGATCGTCCGGTAGTTAAGATGATTAACTGTTAAACAATTTGTAGGCAGGTTAATTCTACTATTAGAAAACAGAAAGGTCGAAAAAGGTTTATGAAAAAATCTTAATTAATCATACCGGATTTTTGTTGTATTGATTAAATTTGGGTATGTAAGGTTGAAATCTGCTATATGTAACGAAGGCTGCCTATTGGTAGGCAGCCTCACGCACACACATACTAAATTAATTATAAAGAAAGGTAATGGTTCAGTTTTTTTCTTAAAAAGATGTGCAAAGGTACATATATATAGCATTTGAGCTACCTGTACTAAAGTGCAGGTTTTTTTGTTCAAAAATTGC
Source organism: Bacteroidales bacterium (assembly GCA_031553835.1). Taxonomy (GTDB): domain Bacteria; phylum Bacteroidota; class Bacteroidia; order Bacteroidales; family Azobacteroidaceae; genus JAVBKX01. Next base: position 64,768 of record JAVBKX010000031.1, on the reverse strand, counting down.
ATGCATTTATATGATGACAGATTGATATTTTTAATACTTTTGTAGCGATAGTAAATCTATCACTAATCTATTATTATTAATTACTAAAACAAAAACAATGATTGTAACAACAACAGAAAGTATTCCCGGTCAAGAAATTGCCGAAGTATTGGGTGTGGCAAGAGGTAGTACGGTGAGAGCCAGAAATGCAGTAAGGGATTTTGCTGCCGGTTTAAAGAATGTAATAGGCGGAGAAATCTCCGAATATACGAAATTGCAAGCTCAATCAAGAGAGCAGGCTTATCAACGAATGATAGCAGATGCTACGAAGTTGGGAGCGCAGGCAATTGTTAATGTTCGATTTACAACTTCTATGATTATGCAGGGCTGTTCTGAAATGTTAGCTTACGGAACGGCTGTTAAATTGAAATAATTTATGGCTGTATTGGGGTTATGTATGTCTTTCTTTATTATGCTGGCTTACATTGCCGGCATTGCTTTAGTTGTATTGGCTTTTGTATATTATCTTGTCAAACAGATTAAAGCCAAAAAGAAAGAAACCTTTGATGACAGAGACAATTGAGAGCCTGCAACATTAGTTGCAGGCACATTGTACCGGCACCAGATTCCGGTCGCCAAAAGCATTGTCGATCCTTGCCACATTGACCCAGAATTTATTTTCTCTGATCCAATCGAGCGGGTAAGCGGCTTTGCTGCGAGTATAAGTATGTTTCCAATCATCGCCGCAAACTTCGTATTCAGGATGAGGCGCATTTATTAAAACATTATCCTCTTTACCGGCTGTGCCGTTTTCAACTTCTTCAATTTCGTGGCGAATGGCTAACATAGTTTCTACAAAACGATTCAATTCTTTTAAACTTTCGCTTTCGGTCGGTTCAATCATTAATGTACCATGCACGGGAAATGAAAGGGTAGGTGCATGGAATCCGTAATCTACCAATCGTTTGGCGATATCTGTTTCAGTTATGCCAGAACTGTCTTTGATTCCACGGCATTCTAAAATCAATTCATGTCCCACACGGCCGTGAGCGCCACGATATACAATGCCATACGCCTCATTTAGACATTCTGCCAAATAATTCGCATTCAAAATTGCAATTTTAGTAGCATGGGTTAATCCTTCAGCGCCCATCATTCGGATATAGCCGTATGTAATAGGAAGGATGCCGGCGCTTCCAAACGGAGAAGCGGCTACGGTATTCAGTTCCGAACCTTGTGTCTCGGGATGTGACGGAAGGAACGGGATTAAATGTGAGGATACACAAATGGGGCCGGCTCCGGGACCGCCACCACCATGAGGAATGGCAAAGGTTTTATGCAGATTGAGGTGACAAACGTCAGCCCCGACAAAGCCGGGATTGGTTAATCCCACCTGGGCGTTCATATTGGCGCCGTCCATATACACTTGCCCGCCACAAGAGTGAATCAGTTTGCAGATTTCAATGATTTGTGTTTCAAAAATACCATGAGTGGAAGGATAAGTAATCATCAGGGCGGCCAATCGATCCCGATGTTCTTCTGCTTTTGCCTGCAAATCTTTCAGGTCGGTATTGCCTTGTGCGTCGCATTCTATGGTAATTGTCTGAAAACCAGCCTGGATGGCGCTGGCCGGATTGGTGCCGTGTGCTGATGCCGGAATCAGGATAATATCGCGATGGCCTTGTCCGATAGATTGCAGGTAAGAACGAATGACAATAAGTCCGGCATATTCTCCGGCAGCTCCTGAATTTGGCTGAAAACTGACTCCGGGCAAACCGGTTATTTCCGCTAAATATTCGCGCAGATTTTCCAGTATTTCGAGATAACCTTCAGTCTGGTCTTCCGGCGCATAGGGATGCATGTTGGCAAAACCGGGATTATTGAGCGGAAGCAGTTCGGAAGCAGCATTCAGTTTCATGGTGCATGATCCGAGGGAAATCATGGAGTGAGCCAGTGAAATATCTTTTCGTTCCAATTGTTTGATATACCGCATTAATTCTGTTTCCGTATGATAAGAATTGAATACTTCATGCGTCAGAAAAGGTGAAGTTCTCCGGAATTGTTGCGCCATCCGGATATTTTCGTTTATTTCTTTGTCCAACATGTATTCCAAATTATTGCCTGTTGAAAAAATATACAGCAATACGCCGATATCATCAACGAGTGTTGTTTCATCCAGGCTAATGCCTATTTCTCCGGTATCGAAATAGCGCAGATTGACCTTGCATTCTAAGGCTGTATCGCGGATGATATTGAAAGAGGTCGTATTGGGCAGTTGAATTTTTAATGTGTCGAAATAGTTGGCATTAAGTTGTTTGTATCCCATCCGGTTTAATTCTTCGGCCAGGAATCCTGCGAAAGAATGAACGCGGACCGCAATGTTTTTCAGACCTTCCGGGCCGTGATAAACGGCGTAAAATGAAGACATGGTGGCCAGTAAAGCCTGTGCAGTACAAATATTGGAAGTGGCTTTTTCCCGTTTGATATGTTGCTCGCGGGTTTGTAATGCCATCCGTAAAGCTTGTTTACCGTAAGCATCTTTGGATATGCCGATAATTCGTCCGGGAATAATCCGTTTATATTCTTCTTTGCAAGATAAGTAGCCGGCAGACGGGCCTCCGAAAAACATAGGAATTCCCATGCGTTGAGTACTTCCGAAAGTGATGTCAGCTCCCCATTCTCCCGGAGGCGTTAGCAATACTAAACTGAGTATATCGGCTCCGACAGCAACTTTTACACCGGCAGCCTGCGCTTTGGATACAAAACCGGCGTAGTCTTCAATATTGCCATTGGCATCGGGGTATTGGATAATGGCGCCGAAATGGCGGTTTGTCCATTCAACAGTACGATAATCGCCTCGTTGCAACTCAATACCTTGCGGAATAACACGGGTATGAAGGACCGCCCGGGTAGATTCGAAAACGTTCTCATCTACAAACAGGATATTAGCATTTTGTTTGATTTGTTCCCGGCTCCGCGCTTCAAACATCATGTGTGCGGCTTCGGCGGCGGCGGTTGCTTCGTCAAGTAATGAACAATTGGAGAGCGGTAATGCCGTCAAATCGCAGATCATGGTTTGGAAGTTGAGCAATGCCTCTAATCGTCCCTGGGAAATTTCAGCCTGATATGGAGTATAAGAGGTGTACCAGCACGGATTTTCAAATACATTCCGGATCACAGGCGCAGGAGTAATGCAATCGTACCATCCCATGCCGATATATGATGTAAAAATGTCATTTTTAGAGGCTAATTCAGCAATATGTTCCGCATATTCACGCTCCGACATAGCCGCCGGTAATTCCAGAGGTTGCTTCAACCGGATATTATCGGGAATAGTTTGTTCGATTAATTGACCGAGGCTATTCAGCCCGATTTTTTGTAGCATAATCTTTTCTTCTTGTGGAGAAATCCCAATGTGACGAGATGCGAATTGTTCAGTTTTCATATTTACTCCCTATTTAAAAACGGATTACTTTTTTTCTCATATTGTACGGTAGTTACCGGCCCATGTCCCGGATATATCGCCGTATCTTCGGGCAAAGATAATATTTTTTCCCGGATACCCTGAAGCAAAAGTTGCGTATTTCCTCCCCATAAATCAGTGCGTCCGATACTTCCCCTGAAAATGGCATCTCCGGTAAAAATACAAGCATTGGCTTCTGAATAAAAGCATAAGCTGGCCGGCGAATGTCCTGGAACAGAAAGCGTTTTGAGTGTAATATTGCCGAATGAAATCGTGTCTGCTTCTTTCAAATAATGTTCGGCGATAATAAATTCGTCCTGAATTTTCATGCCGAACCTGCGTCCTTGTTCCGCCAAAGCGGGCGATTGGCGCTCTTCTTCCAGGTTGTATTCCGGTTTAATATGGTAGGTGTCGAAAATAAACCGGTTGCCAAATACATGATCCAGGTGCAAATGGGTGCAAAGTAAATGCTTTATTGTTAGATTGTTATCTTCTATAAATGCTTTTAATTCATCTTTTTCTTCTTTGAAAAATGCTCCGCAGTCAATGATAGCGGCTTCTCCTGTTTCATCGTACAGGATGTATGTATTTTCCTCCACCGGATTGAATTCGAATCGCTTGATATGCATATTCATGTTGTTAACTTTGAGGCAAATACACTACCTGTTTTGTTTCAAAAAAAGCTTCCTCAAAATAATCGCTCAGAGGATATATGACAACTTTGTTTTTGAAAGGAAGAGTTTCGCTCTGTAGATCACCTCCTTTTAGACAGAGGAAACCATTGGGTAGTGCATTATGCTGTTGTTTTGCAATATTTTTCCTGCTAATTTTGACTAAGTCGGGCAGAGGCATCACAGCCCGGCTGACGATAAAATCAAAAAGGTTGGATTCGTCTTCTACACGACCATGTCTGCAAGTAACATTTGTAAGTCCGATTTGAGCGGCAATATTTTCTGCGACAAGTACTTTTTTGCCGATGCTATCCACCAAATGAAAATGACAATCCGGAAATAAGATAGCCAGGGGAATTCCGGGAAAACCGCCTCCCGTGCCTACATCCATCACTTTCGTTCCCTCTGTAAATGAAATTATTTTAGCAATACCAAGGGAATGAAGCACATGCTTTTCGTATAAATTTTCTATATCTTTCCGCGAAATCAGATTGATTTTACTATTCCAGTCGGAATACAGGTCGTACAACAGCTCAAACTGCTTTTGTTGTTGTCCGCTGATTTTTGGGAAATAACGGTTGATGCAATTCATGTTAGGATTATACGAATCGGTGCAACGGACAGTTCTTGTTTATGTAAGGCCCTATTTTATCGTAAGGGAGAAATACTTCGATGATACCCATTACATAAGGCGCTATTTCATATTGGTTGTATATGAAAGTGATGCCTTTATCATCCGCATAAAAATTTTCGTTGGCAACAATCGAGCTGGCGTCAAAAAAACCGACATTGTTCAGATCTTCCTGTTTGGTAACTTCGAAGTCTGTCATCAACTGCTGGATGACTAATTCTGTTATTTTGTCATGACTATCTTCCGTAAAGATATCATTGCTTTGTAATAATTTGCCTGTGGCAACATCAGCAATGAATGCTTTGATGCTGGTAGAACCATGCGCTCCGCCTGTGTAATCGAAGAAACGGATAATAAAAGAAAGGATATTGCCTTCATTAAACGGAATGTAGGATTTGGAGTGTTCGTAATACGAATAAGAAGGGATTCCTTCGTCTTCTTCATATGCCCGGCTTTCTTTATCTTTAGTATATTCGGTTTCCAACGATTTGTAATTGGCCAGATATTGCTCGGTATATTCTTCGACTGCATCTTGCGGAGTAAGTCCTGCATATTGAGGACCGAAATATTCAGTGATGAAAAGCTGCTGGAGCGATTTTAATACCTCTTTGTCTGTATAATCAGCAGGAAAAACAAACAAGATACCTAAATCGCAGGCAGGTTGTTTTTCATCATTAAACATGTGATATGTTTCTGTTACAGAAATGGAATCAAAAGTGATGGCATTCTTGGTGACGGTAGCTTTAGGATTACATCCGGTGCAAAAAAATAGCACTGACAGACAGAAAGATAATCCGATAATTACATAATTTTTCATAAAAGGAATCATTTGTTGAACATGCAAATATACGCTATTTTCTATTGTAAAACATAGAAGTAGTGAAAATGTTCACAGTCCCTGCAACAGAAATATGTTTATTTATCTGTGGTTTGGGTACTGAATGGATGTTGAATAAATGGCAGTAAATGTCACCCTTCTGTTTTTTCTTCTGCCGTTTTCAGAATTATCGGAAGTCACCGGTTCCTGAGCTCCCACAGAACTTGTTGTGATGCGGGTCGGATCAATTCCATGCAGTACCAGGTAATATTTTACCTCGTTTGCCCGTTGTATTCCGATTTCATGATTGATGGCATCCGATTTTACATTACAGGTGTGCCCACTGACGAGCAATACGATGCTTGGTTCATTTTTCAGAATGGCAATTTTACGGTCTAATCGTTTTTTCATTTCCGGGGTTAATGCCGATTCTGCAATATCGCTGTAATTGTCTATTGGTTCGGAAAGTACAGCCATGGCTTGTTCGCGTATGCTCCGGGCTACATGCTGTAATTCGGCCTCAGATACCGTGCCCTGGTCAAAGACCGGATAACGATAATCATCGGTTGTTTCGTAACTATATTCTTCTACTGGTTGAGCATTGTCTTTATATACCGGAGTGACGACATAATAAGTTGCATCCTTTTGTTCTGTTCCTGTAATAGTGGTTGATTCAGTAACGGGAACAGCGTTTGTCGTTGAGGTTTCTGCTGTAATTGTTCTTGCAGATTCTTGTATTTCAGAAGGTTGAGATTGGAATGATTGGTTTGCCCGTTGATAAGTTGAGGCATCAGGATGTGCTTTCAGTACCCCGGTATTATTTGCCGGCGCACGTTTGATGACGGTCATCGATCCGATTCCAAATGCGTAACGTACTTTTATTCCAACAGATATGGAACGGAGCTTCTGGATAGAAGCTGTATTGAAAACCAAATCATTCGTTACATATTGAGAACCATCCACTGCAACTATCCTTGGAATCCATATCGGTTCTTCCAGTAAATTATTGAGTCCGTAATCAACATATAATCCGCCATATAATCCGTTGATTTTGTTTACTTTCCATTTGGAACCGATTTCTATCGAAAGTTTACAGTCGGGTGATTTTAATGAAAGATCCCGCTTTTGATTAACATTTCGCAGGGATTCAATTCCATCGCCGATCTCATGATATGTTTGTCCTTCATAGCTGAAATTACTTGTTACCGATAATTTATTGGCATAGGTATGGGATTCGGAAGAAATATGATAGCCTATTAGTACTCCTGCCCGCATATAAAACCGGGGCCAGGTTGCACCTTGATATTGTAAATAGACCGGAATCTGGCATTGAACATTGTTCAATTGTTCTTCAAAATTTTGATAAGTATAATTGAGCGTATAAATATAACCGGGATTCAACGGGTCATTTCCTGTAGCGCTGCCAGTAATTTGGTTAGCCATATATTTGGATTGACAGGATGCAATTTCGATGCCCGTGCCGAGACCGATTCGGGGAGAGACAAAATAGGTATAGGACAATCCGAGATTTCCTCCTAAACCGGCTTGTTTTTGCAATGCAAGAGGATCGTTGGTGAATAACGAAGACATGCCGCCGCCAATGCTGATGGTAAATTCGCTCCGGGCTTCTGTTTGTTCATCTTGAGCTAAGATTGCTGATGAACAGTAAATTCCGAATAAAAACCAAATGATTCGTCTGATATGATGATGTTGAATTTTCATGTTTAAAACACAATGACTTTAAATTGTTGAGATAACCCGCCGTCTGTTATAACATGCAATACATACTGTCCGCTATATTCAGGCATGGTTATACGGGTTTCCGTTCCTTCCAGCAGGATGGTATTTATCCATTTTCCCTCCACGTTAAATATTTTTACCTGCGCATTTGTTTGGTCGGTTTCAGGGAGTATGGCGTTGACGGTAACAGTTCCACCTTTGGCGGCAACGCTGGGATAAACAGCAACTTTTGCTGATCGAGCCGCAAATTTTGCAGGACAGGTTTTGTATATTGTATCATCTATCGTGGTCAATTCGACCCAATATTCATCCTGCGGATCAATTGTAGCTGGTTCTTTGATAAATCCTTCGGAGGATGGGAGTTGTACATCATTCTTGTACCAACTGTAAGATTTGAAAGAAAAACCTCCGTTTATTTCGGGATTATTGTTGATAGCCAATACATTGTTCCAACGTTGATAGAAAAGATTGGCAGAGGCATTCAAGGGTTGTGTGAGATGGATAGTGTATGTTTCGGATAAAGTGTTGCCATCCAAATCAGATGTTTCCAACCGCACGGATATGATATGAGCGCCGGGTTGAACATCCCAACGAAATTTACAAACGCCACCGGTGGAGCCTGGTTGCACAGTTCCTTTTTCTACATCATCTGCCCAAAGCGTCAGCGAGAGTACAGTTGTAGATACTTTGATGGTCACATTAAGCGATGTCGCAGCTTGCCCGTTTAAACAAGAAGCTGTGAAGGAGACTTCGTGCGTAGGAGTAGGAATTTTAGCGCCATTAATATCCAGTTCGTGAATCGTTAAGTCTGTCACTAATAAAGTTCCTTTTTCATAAGTGATAATATAGTTAGGATTGGCGGCATTAGAAGCGACAATGTCGTATTCTCCTGCCGGAGACGATTCATTGGCAGTGCAGGAAATAATAATATTGCCCAATTTACTGTCGTCACCATTTCGCAGGCCGGTAAACAGGAGCGAGAAGCCCGGATTTGGTGTGCCAACAGGGCGGACAGCGTCCCGGGGTCGAATGGTGAGCGGCGCCTTATTGATGGTTATTGATTGAGTCAGTTCGGCAGCTATATAACCATTTCCGTCGTCGGTATAGGCGGTAATTTCAGCTGTTCCGGCCCCTGTGATTTCCGCTTTCCATTGTTGGTCGTGGATATAAGTTCTGATCACATTTTCATTATTGCTTCTGAAACGTACGGGATTATGCCCATAATGTGTTGCATTTAGGTTAAAAGGCTCTTCCCCATAGGTGCGGGCGCTCAGGGGCTGAAAAACAATTGCTTCCTCCAAAGACATGATTTCCAATGTCCCATTTTGATAAATAAGATTGTAATTCGGATGTTCGCCTCCGGAGACTACGATAGCTCCCGGATATATTCCCACCGGTTTGTCGGTTCCATACTCCGAATTGTTGATGGATACTTCGGGCAATGAAATGAATTCATTTTTATCTTTAGGATAAACAAAGCCATCGCAGGTATAAATCAGGTTTAACTTACTGTTTTCTTCTCCATAAAAACGAACTTCGTTGATCGCCGTTACATAAAGTGGCGCTTTAGTGATTGTAACCAGTTGGGAAGTTTCACAATAATCATAGTAACTGGTGGCGTCCACAATCGCGGTAATGTTATAATTTCCCGTTTTCAGGATTTTGGCGTTCCATCTTTGCAATATGTCGTCATAAATAAATTCGAATGCATCCGGATCGTTTGATTCAAAACGAATATTGCCTTCAGCCGAGTGGGTAGCCGGTAAAGGAAACGGCGTACCGGAATATGGCATGGAAGCGATAGGATTGAATGTGATTGTTCCTTGTGTTTTTAGAATTTCCAAATCGCCCGGAATATAATGTAAGGAGTAATTGGTAAGCAATCCGATTCCGACCAGGACGACAGCTTCCGGATAATAACCAGGAGGAGTGGAAGACGTGATTGATTCGTTGATATATATATATGGACGTACGGAAGCCAGCAAGTTGTTATCGTCATTGTTTTTCCATCCGTTTACATCGAAAGAGTCTTGTAGCTGAATAAAGTAGGGGTCATCGCCATATTGCATCACCACTTTCCGTCCGGTTAATGTGAGCGGCGCTTTCGCTATGGTAACATTGATTTCCAGGTCTTCAATGTCTTCATAATTGATATTTTTCAGGACAGACACTATAATTTTAGTAGAACCGGCAGATTTGAAAATAGCCTGGTTATTTTTTATTTCAACCACATCCGGATTTAAACTGGTATAGGAAACGGGAGACCTGGACGATACATAGATATTCAGCCACTTTGGGCTGTCTCCATAATCTGCGAAAAGGTTATCAGAAAATCCAAAAACGTCTTGTGGAGCAGGATTAATTCTTAGCCACCCGTTTGTCGGCGCTATTTCATAATTGGGATTTTCGCCCAGAGTTATAACGATGGGATAAAGTCCGATGATATTGCCCCGTTCCGCTTCACAAGTCAGCGTAAAATCGAGCGATTCGATGGTGTCATCGTACTTCAATCCAACAACAGCAGCTGTCCATTCCGGATTGGCGGTAAAATAAATACGTTCTTTGTCGTCGGCAGTGATAGTGAGTGTCGCCCGTTGTATGATGATCGTTTGGTCGCTGGATTCTGATTCGGTGTGTGCAGTGATTTTCACAGTACCTGCTTTTTTGATATGGGCATTCCAGGTATTAGGCTCGGTATCGGCAGAAATTTCCAACATATCGATCGGGTCACAGGAGACAGATTCACAATCTGCGATGAAAGAAAAATCGGTTCCATAAACTTGATCGCTAATAGCCGGAAAAGAAATTTCCTGAGCCATCTGGTTGTTTTTCAACGTAGATTTTGTTTCTTTGGCTTGATTGTAGCCAGCAATGTGAACATTTGTGTTATTGACTATAGCATACGGGGAATATGTCGTAAAAAACACAAATACAACCATTAAAATGGAAGTTAATTTTGGTTTCATGATGCTGCGATATTTATGTTCAAATAAATACTTTTAAAGAATTGTGTGCGTTATATTTATTTGATGGGTGTAAAGGTATGGAAAAAAAGTGAAAAAATGATGAAAACTCTTTATTTGTTGCGTATTTTAAATAAAAAGGCTTCGGAGTAAAATGAATCCTTTTGGGTTGGATCCAAAATTTTGAAAGTGATTTTAAGATGGGAGTTTGGATGCAACCAATTTTTTAGCTAATATTGTACCCCAAATTTTACGAATATACAGCGTATTTGCTACAATGAGCGATATAATACATCTATTACCCGATACCATAGCAAATCAAATAGCTGCCGGAGAAGTCGTTCAACGGCCGGCTTCGGTTGTCAAGGAATTGCTTGAAAATGCAGTTGATGCCGGCGCCGATTCGATTCAGGTATGTATTAAAGATGCCGGCAGGACATTGATTCAGGTTATTGATAATGGCAAAGGAATGTCAGTTACCGATGCCCGGATGGCATTTGAACGTCATGCCACTTCCAAGATTGCCAAAACGGAAGATTTATTTGCGTTGCGAACATTAGGATTCAGGGGAGAAGCCCTTGCTTCCATTGCCTCGGTGGCTCATGTGGAATTGAAGACCCGGCAACCGGATCAGGAAATGGGTGTCTTATTGCAATTAGCCGGTTCCGTAGTGGAAAATCAGGAAATGATCGCTTGTAATCGGGGCAGTATATTTTCTATTAAAAATTTATTTTTCAATGTTCCTGCCCGGCGTAAATTTCTGAAATCAAATGAAACCGAATTTAAGAATATAGTAGTCGAATTTGAAAAGGTAGCGCTGGTACACCCTCACTTGTCTTTTTCGTTGCTGCATAATGATTCGGAAATATATAATTTGCCAGCATCTTCTCTTCGGCAGCGTATTGTACATGTATTCGGAAAGCATTTGAATCAATCGCTGTTGCCTGTACAGGTCGATACTTCGATTGTCAAAATCTCCGGTTTTATAGGAACTCCTTCGTCTTCTAAAAAGCGTAATGCATTCCAATATTTTTTTGTTAATGGGCGTTATATGCGTCACCCTTATTTTCACAAAGCGGTGATGCTGGCTTTTGAACCGTATATTCCGGCAGGAGAAATGCCCCATTACTTTATTTATTTGGATGTAGATCCGGCGACGATTGATGTCAATATTCATCCTACTAAAATCGATATTAAGTTTGAAGACGAGCAAGCTGTTTTTCAGATTATCGCTGCAGCTGTAAAAGAATCGATAGCCAAATCGGCTTCGGCGCCGGTACTTGAATTTGAAGACCGGGGATTGATTGATATTCCGGTATATGATCAAGCCCGTAAACCGGTGGAAGCGCCTAAAATATCTTTGCAGCAGAATTACAATCCGTTCAAAAATGCATCAGCTCCGGCCAAACGGGAAATGCCGGATTGGGAGAAGTTGTTTGAACAAAAAGAAGATCGGCAGGAGGCCGGTTTTATCCAGCCCGAACCGGAAAGCTCTCCTTCGTTGTTTGATACCGAAGCCGGAGCTTTTCAATACAAAGGAAAATATTTAATTACTCCGCTTAAATCCGGTTTGTTTTTGATCCATCAGCACAGGGCGCATGTCCGGATTTTATTTGATGAATATTTGAAGCGGATGAACAACCGTCAGGGAGTATCCCAACAATTGCTGTTTCCGGAACGGATTGAATTTTCAGCCCGGGAAGCGACTATATTGCCTTATCTGGAAGAAGAAATGGCTTTCATAGGATTTGATTTGGCAAATTTGGGAAATAACAGCTATTCGATTAATGGAATACCATCCGGTATGGAAAAAATGGATCCTGTAAAATGTATCCGGGAAATGGTGGATAAAATATTGGATACCGGTTGCGAAGTAAGGGAGGAGGTTTGCGAAACCCTGGCGTTGACGCTGGCCAGGCAGGCGGCTATTCCGGTTGGAAAAATGCTGTCAAAAGAAGAAATAGACGATTTGGTTGCTCGCTTATTTGCTTTGACTTCTCCTAATTATACTCCGGATGGACTATTGATTATTTCTATAATGAGCGACGATGAACTCGAAAAAAGATTTAAATAGCAAGGTAACTTATGGAATCAGTTTAAATAGCGTGATTCCATTGCGTGCAGAAGCTGACGACCGCAGCGAAATGGTAAGTCAAATATTACTGGGCGAACGTTTTTTGTGCGGAGAACATAAAAATCACTTCTGTAAAATTAAAAATGAAGTGGATAATTATTCCGGATGGATTGATGAAAAAACCATTACGGAAATAACGAAAGAAGAGTATGTCGCTTTGGGTAAACAACAAACCTATTATGTGACAGTTCCCTTAGCCGAAGCATTTGATTTGGTAGAGAAATGTGTGATCCGTATTCCCGGAGGAAGCCGTTTGCCTAATTGCGATAGTATTGGTCGCTTCGGAATGCATAACCGGAAATTTCAGGTACACCGGGATTTTATTATTTCGGAAGAAGAAATCGTGAAAGATGGTTTGTTGCAAACGGCCATGTCATTCATTCATTCTCCGTATATGTGGGGAGGGAAAACGGTGATGGGTATGGACTGTTCCGGATTTACACAAATCGTATGTGGGTTACATGGTATTAAATTGCCGCGCGATTCAAAAGACCAGGCCAAAGCCGGGAAGTTGGTGCAGTTGAATGACGCACAGCCTGGCGATTTGGCGTTTTTCAAAAATGCAGAAGGCAATATTATTCATGTAGGGATTTTATTGGATAAGCAGCGGATTATTCATGCTTCCGGAAGAGTGAAAATCGATAAATTGGATGCTGAAGGAATTTATTCAGAAGAATGCCAAAAGCATACACATCAATTACATTCGGTGAGGAGGGTTTGATTTCTGGCATAGGTATAGTCAAAACGTTGTTGATGGAGATCCCACATTTCATTAATAGAGAAAATCGTTAACGATTCTGTATTGTAAGATTTTTTAGTAAGATAATTTTGAGATATAGAATTTTTCGTTATCTTTGTGAAATGAAAATAGTATCACACAGGAAAATAAAAGAGTTCTACGAAACGAGAGGATGCGAAGACTCGAAAGTTTCATTAGAACGCTGGTATGATGTCGCAGAGAAAGCCGAATGGAAAAACCTGTCTGATATTAAGGTCGATTTTTCAAGTGTGGATTATGTCGGTAACCAACATTATGTCTTCAATATCAGGGGAAATAATTACCGGCTTGTGGTTGTTGTTAAATTTACAATAGGATATATTTATATTCGCTTTGTAGGCACCCACAAAGAATATGACGAAATAGATTGTTCAACGATATACATTATGAACTATGGACAAAATTACAAAAAATCAATATGAATTTGCTTTGGCCAGAATAGAGGAACTTTTACCTCTTGTTGTAGATGATACCCCTGCAAACGATAAAAATGCGGTTGAGCTTTCTGTCATGTCTGACATCGTAATCGAATACGAAAAGACGCATTTCCCTATCGGAAAGCCGACAGTAGCCGAATTGATAGGGTTCTCTTTGGAAGAAAAAGGAATGACACAAAAACAACTTGCACACGAAATCGGTGTAAGCCCGTCTCGTATTAATGATTATATTTCCGGACGTTCGGAGCCTACGTTGAAAAATGCAGGATTAATATGCCGGGTATTAAACATACCTCCGTCTGCTATGCTTGCGGTTTGAAAAGTCAATCCCATAAGATTTTCACGATTCCCTCGTTTGTACTGATTTGTAATTCGGTCACATCTGTATTCTACAATTTACAATTATATCTTATGTTCATCTTTTTCTTACATAGTTTATCATGTAGTTGAAAACTGCTACCTTATCCGACCGAATCTGGAGATTCGGCCGAACAGGGGAGGGTTTGAACAAAATCAAATATCCTCTACTCTTTTTTGTGTTGTATTTTCAATAGGATATAAGGCGCCAGCATTCGACCGAATATTCCGGAATACCGGATATACAGATTTACAACCTTAGTAACTATCGAAGCCACCGTTTTTTGTCGGATATCATTATAAAAACCATTTTTGAAACACACCTGAAAATGATTTTTGTCTAAGATTTTCCGGTATTCTTTTAGCGATAAAATTCTTTCCGTCCAGTTGCCCGAAGAGGGATCGCAAGTATTGTAGGAATCAATGTTCCTTTCTGGTAAATTTCCTGTTTGTAAATATTCCTCTATGTAGTTTCTGATATCGGCAAATGTAAGTCCTCTGGTTTTTGTAGCCAGTTTTTCTGCTTCCAACAGAGAAATATCAGGATAATTTTGTATAATGAACTCTTTTCTGGCAGGTAAATACGTCATTTTTTCGTCCCGGATCATGTGTTTCCTCAATTGAGCCGCTTTATATAAATTGGAAGGATTGGATCCGGTTGTAAAAACCATTTTTAAAGAAGGATTCAATTTATAAAGGTCTGCAAAAAAAGTATCCAAATCATATACATGTTCTATCAAATCCGTAGAAACCAAATACTCTGGCAAAAGCTTATTTTCCCTGCAGAAAAGAAGTAGTTCGGCAGAGGAACCTTCTACAATAAAATCCGGCCCGAAACCAAGTTTTTCTTTCATCAGCGTGATTGTCTGCACAGATAGAGGATTCAGATCACAATAAATCACTTGTTGTCCCAATTGTTTCAAAAGAAGGCTTAAAAATCCGTGTCCTCCTCCGAAATCAACAACATATCCGGCAGGATTCTCTTTCTCAAAAAAATACCGGATCGCATTTTCATATATTTTGAAATAATAATCAAGGTGTGGCAACAGCCGGTTGATATAAGCTAAATTATATTCACTGATGTCCATTGTTGAAAAATCAATCTTCCGGATACAAGCCATAGTATCTGGCATTGCTTTTTTGATTGTTCCCTTTTTCATGCAATAAATTTAGATAAAATACGCGATAAATAAGCCTTGTGCATCCGTGTCTTTGCGTTGAAAAAGAAATCATGCTCTAAACACAAACCGATCTATTTTCTCAAACAACCACTTCATATTTTTATTTGCCGCAATGTAAAACCAAAAGAGTGGAATGAAGCAGAACAGGAAGCGTTTGCCCGAATACTGCAATACATTCAGCATTGAATCCCAAATATAATTAATTTGGTAGAGTGTCAGCATGTAAAATACCAATGCCAATACAATAATGCTGAGCGTGACTGCCATATCCTGTTTTTTAATGATATACCAAGCGTTTGAAGTAAGAACAATGGCAAACAAAGAAAAAGTAATCCCGTAATAAGTGGGGTTGGCGAGCAATGCCCAAAATTCGTTGCCAATGGTGGAGGCTTTTTCCGCATCCCAAAACGGTTTGAATATAAACACCTGAGTGCCGCTCATATCACTGGCTTTTAAGAAAATATTCCAGATAATAAATGAAGCGATGCCGATACCGAAAAATCCGAAGGCGTGTTTATAGTTTTTTGTTTTGAAAAATGCATTCCAAAGTAAAATGATGAATATCGGAGCTATAAACACAATTCCTTCATTTCTTGTCCAAAAATTAAAAAACATCAATAAAGAAGAAACCCAAAGCAATGAATTTTCCTGTTTATAGTAAAATGCCAAAAAGAACAGGACGCCTAACGATGCAAAGTAAGCATGTAATACATTTGTTCCGGACAAACTCGAGAAAGCTAAAAATTCAGGTGTGAGAAATGTAAAAAAAGTAACTATAGCTGTTAATGTATGAGTCGCAAAACGGCTGGTAATTCCATAAAATGCCAGGATGAACGATAAATAAAACAGGGCATTGACGATTTTAGATAATTTGGCTCCCCACAAATAAACATAACCGTACGAGAAATGCACTAATGGAGTATAAGTAATGTATGATCCAGGCCCGCGGGCATCGTCGTAACTAATGCCTGAAAAAAGGCTTAATCCTTTGAATGTATGTTCAGCAGCGATCGCCATTCCAAATAAATCGAATCCGACTACACTATCTCGATCGGTTGTCGGAAAATAGATTGTCTTGGCAAAATTCATTACTTCCAGTGCAACAATGGCGCCAATAAACAACAGCCAGCACCAATTGAATTGAGGAAAAGTAAACTTGCCAACGCCTTCCCACCATCCGGCAACGCTTTCTTTTTTACGAAATAATACGAAACCAACTCCGGCTATCCAAAGTAAAGTAGCAATAGTGATCGAAGAGACTGTAATGGGAATATTGATCCAATCGATCAATACCATTAAAAATGTTTGGATTCCTATGCCTACAGGAAACATAAGTCCCAATAATTCAATCCATTTCAGGCGTTGCGAAATACTGAGCAGAGTAGTAGCGCCTAATAAACAAGAAAGTATGATTCCGATTGTTAGCATATTATTTTAGTTCCTTGTCACTGTTTAGGAAACAGGGCAAATGGAGGACGTTTCTCCGGTTCAACATTCAAAAATTCGTATCCATACCCATTGACGATCGCAATATAATTTACTCGTTGAAGCAGCGGAGTATAGTCTTCATCAGCATAAATCACCTGGCGGGGATAAAGATAATGCAACACCCAATTTCTGCCGGCAATATTCGGATCTATATTATATTGGTTCTTTTCCTGCAATTGAGCTTTTGCCGGAAATAAAATAACGGCATTTTCAGGAGTATTCTGCTTGATATGTTCGAGAAACTGAGCTGTAAAACCCATTTTCATCGCATAGCGATCAGCGATGGTGGCCGAACGATTGGCCCTGATTATTTTCCAATTCCCGGTTAAAAGATTGTTCCATGCCCAATTATACCCGGCGTTGTTTTTTATGGTAGTTGTAAGAATAATTAATCCGGCTGACAACATCAGAATACTTCGAAACCCGAAAACCTGTTTGAACCAGGAGTGTAAAGATTTTTCCGATGAATCCAGAATTGTATTTCGTTTGCTGTTTTTGTGTGCCATAGATTGTGTTAAGCATTATGGAGAATACCGCAAAGATAGTACATAATGATTATCTCACAAAAAAAACATATCTTTGGAGGGCAAACAAGTTGAGAATTGAGAGTTGAGAATGGCGCAATATCCATTGTTCATTCTCCATTCTCAACTCTCAATTCTCAATTCTCAATTCTCAATTCTTATGAAGCTTTCCATTATTATTCCTGCATACAATGAGGAAAAAACGATTTATCTTTTACTTGAAAAGGTAAAGCAGGTCGTTTTAAATAATAATGTGGCAAAAGAAGTGATTGTGGTCAACGATTGTTCTACGGATGCAACCGAAACGCAAGTGAAATTATTTTGCGCTAATCATCCGGATTTGTCGGTGTCGTATTTAAAACAACTTGAAAATCAAGGGAAAGGAGCTGCAATTCATGCCGGAATATCGCTTGTTACAGGGGATTATGTCATAATACAGGATGCTGATTTGGAATACGATCCGGAAGATTATAATCCACTGCTTGATTATTTGTTGGCATCAGGAGATAAAGTGGTGTATGGTTCGCGTTTTATGAATGCGGAAAATAAGCATTCTTATACTCGTTTTTATTTGGGAGGACGGCTGGTTTCCAGGGTTACTAATTTGTTGTACAGACAAAAGATAACGGACGAGCCGACCTGCTATAAAATGTTTGAATCCCGTTTCCTGAAATCCATTCCTTTAAAAGGAAAAGGATTCGAATTTTGTCCGGAAGTCACTGCCAAAGTAGCCAAACGCGGCATTAAAATTAAGGAATTACCCATCAAATATTATCCCCGTTCTATTGAAGAAGGGAAAAAAATCAATTGGAAAGATGGAGTAATAGCTATTTGGACGCTCTGCAAATATCGGATTATTCCCTGAAATAAACCCGTTTCACCCGGGCCGGTATCGAGGTTAATATCTCATACGGAATAGTATTCAATTGTTTGGCAATATCCTCCACCGGAATTTCTTTTCCGAAAATAATAGCTGTATCACCTTCTTTGGCATCAATATCAGTTACATCCACCATACAGAGATCCATGCAAACATTTCCAATGATCGGACAAAGAGTTCCATTGATATAAACGTGACCGAAGCGGTTACCCAAACGGCGGTCTAATCCGTCGGCATAACCGAGCGGAAGACAGGCAATGTGTGAATCGCGATCTAATACACCATTTCGGTTGTAACCAACCGTTTCTCCTTTTTTCAGTTTTTTAATTTGCAGGATGGTAGTTTTCAGCGAAGCGACCGGTTGTAACGCTTGCGGCGCTACGCCTGAAATGCCATACAAGCCAATTCCCAATCGTACCATATCGAATTGATATTGCGGAAAACGTTCAATACCGGCGGAATTTAGAATATGCTTCATGAAATTATATCCTAATTTTTCTCGAAACTCATCCGTAATTTTTTGAAAACGTTCTGCCTGCAATTCTGTATAATAATCTAATTGATCCGAATCACTTCCTGCCAAGTGGGAAAAAACAGAGCGGACTTTCAATCCTTTTTGCTTGTACAGGCGCGAAATAAGTTCATCCATATCTTCAGCATCAAAACCCAAGCGGTGCATGCCGGTATCAAATTTGATGTGGACAGGAAATTCGGTAATGCCTCTTCTTTCGGATTCACGAATCATGGCATCCAGTATTTTGAAACTGTAAATTTCCGGTTCCAAATTGTATTCAAATAAAGTATTGAAAGATGTCATTTCGGGATTCATCACCATAATAGGCATGGTAATTCCTTCGCGACGTAATTCAGCGCCTTCATCGGCCAATGCCACTGATAAATAATCGCCGGCCTGGTCTTGCAGCGTTTTAGCCAGTTCATACGAGCCGACGCCGTATCCAAATGCTTTGACCATGCAATCTATTTTAGTAGAAGATTTTAGCTTGGAATTAAAATATTTGTAATTGTGTATAATAGCATCCAGATTGACTTCCAATATCGTTTCGTGAGCGCGTTCTTCCAATTGTTCCGAGATTTTTTCGAAACGAAATAAACGGGAACCTTTAATGAGCACGATTGAATCACGAATCGACCGGATGCGATCAGAATATAGAAAATCTTTTGTAGATGTGTAAAATTCTTTTTCGATAGAGAATTGGTCGGCATTGGCGGAAATATCTTTTCCGATACCGATCAGACGCGTGACCCGCTTTTTTTCAATTAGCCGGGCGACATTTTTGTAAAATACATCGGGAGCGACTCCTGATTGTTGAACATCGGAAAGAATTAATACCGTTTTATTCTTTTTATCCAACGAACGGCGCATCATAAAATCCAAAGCAATATCCAATGAGTTGATGTCCGAATTATAAGAATCATTAATCAATGTGCAATTATTGATCCCTTTTTTGACTTCCAGGCGCATTGCCACCGGTTCCAGTTCTTCAAATCGTTTTTCCGGAATATTCAGGGCGAGCAAAATGGCCAGGCAATGGATCGCGTTTTCAACTGAAGCATCATCTATAAATGGAATGGTAATGGATTCTGTTTTTTCTTCAAAAATATATTCTAAAAATGTATTATCGGCGTTTTTTTTAATATTTGAAATGAATAATTTTGCCTGTCTATTTTGTTTTGACCATAAAAATAGTTTTCCTGAAAAATTGAAATTTTTCAAACAATCCTGTAATGTATAGTTTTCAGCTTCAGCAATTAATAATTCCGAATGGTGAAATAGTTGTAGTTTTTCCAAACATTTTTGTTGCAACGAATTAAAATTTTCCTGATGCGCTTCGCCAATGTTGGTCAGGATGCCGATAGTAGGCCGGATCATTGGTTCTAATCGCTCCATTTCTCCGGGAAGGGAAATTCCGGCCTCAAAAATCCCCAATTTGGAAACTTCGTTTAATTGCCAGATAGATAATGGTACTCCGATTTGTGAATTATAACTCCGGGGGGAACGGGTGATATTAAAATACTGGTGCAGTAATTGGTACAACCATTCTTTGACAACTGTTTTGCCATTACTTCCTGTGATGCCGATAATAGGAATGTTAAACCGGTTGCGATGATAAGTGGCTAATTGTTGCAATGCCTTTAATGAGTCGGGGACTACCAACACATTGGCATCCGGAAGCATTTCCAATTCTCCATATCCCGGTTGAATAACAAAATTCCGCACGCCACGGTCATAAACGTCTTTCACATATTTGTGTCCGTCATTATGCTGCGTATGTAAGGCGAAAAACAATGTTCCTGCAGCTTCCGAAAGCGACCGGCTGTCGATCAGCAGATTTTTAATTTCAGAATTGTAAAATATTTTGGATTGCGCAGATAGAATGTCTGCGATTTGGTGAATGTAATATCTCATTTTTGAAAATTAACATTAAACATTAAAAATCAAGGTGTCACATTTTTACCTTTCAATTGTTGAACCTTAGACAATATATTCGCTTGAAACTGTTTGTATTCCTCCGAATCCGGATTGAATGGTTTATGCTGTAATGCCTGATTTAATTTTTGCCAGTCCTTTACTTTTTCTAATGTAGCTTTATCAAAAAATGAAGCCGAAAATTTCCCCCGAATATATTGGATAGCCATAGGGGATGGGTGAAGCATGTCGTCGGCATAAAAACGATAATCTCGCAATTCATCCATCATAATTTCGTATGAAGGAAAATAATAACATTGTGGAAGTTGCCGGCAGATTTGTTCAGTTGCTAACAACAGAATTGCTTTGTTCAGCTGATTTTCATGCGCTCCATCTTTCCAATGACGAATAGGACTGACAGTAAACAAAAATTTCGCTTCAGGTTTATTTTCTTGTATTTCGGCAATCAATTCGCACCACGTTTTTGTAATTGTATCGACAGATAACCTGCTGCGAATAAAATGTTTGTCAGGCATTTTATGGCAATTGGAAACCACTTTATTTTCTTTTCCATAATATACATAAGCTGTGCCGAATGTGATGATAAACAAGGTTGTTTCTTCTAAAAAAACAGATGATTGATTTAAGCGTTGATTAATATTGGTCAGGCATTGTTTAGCAGAAACATCAGAAAACCGGCTGTGATGGTCAAAACTGTGAAAAATTCCCTGGTGCTCGAATAAATCGTTTTCAGTATAAGGGGTTGGGCGAAGCAATCTCTGCAAAGCAAATGTAATTGATTCAGGATTATACAAAATACCGAATGGATTACCATCTACCATAAATCCCGAATCCTGCATGTAAGAAAACAGGTTTTCTGCAAAGCAAGATCCTAACATCATGATATGATCCTGATGCGAAATCCTGAAATTGTAAGGATGGATTTGTACAACAGTTTGCAGATTCATTGTAATTTTCTTTTGTAAATAAATGCTAACCAAATTGGCAAAATAAGTCCTTTTAACATTGAAGAAATGACGATTGCCCACCAAATACCGGCTACGCCATATACCGGAGCCAGATAAAGCGCGAGAGGAATGCGCGCCACGTTAAACAATATGCTGACAATGGCCGGTGGCAGCGTCTTTCCATAACCATTAAACATCCCTTGAGTGGTCAATTCCCACATCATAAATAATTGGGAAACACCCATGATAGTGAGATATTCACCTCCGGCGATTCTGGCTTGCTCTTCAGGAACAAAAATACCGAATATTTCTTTTCCGAACAATAAAAAGCCGGCAGATACGATAATACCCAGCGACGACATGAGCAACAGGGTGTATTGATATGCTTTTTTTGTTCGTTCTTTTTTGCCAGCTCCATAATTTTGCGCCACAAAAGCTCCTAAAGCGGTAGAAAATCCTTGGGAAGTATTCCAGGTAACTCCTTCGATTTGTCCGCCTGTCGTTTGGCTCATCAATCCGATATGTCCGCCGAAAACAGAAGCGATGCGGGCCAGGGTCATGTTGAGTATAGCAAAGAGAGTACTCATTACGGCGACAGGAAATCCTAATTTGATGATTCGCAGACTATATGTTTTTTGTAAATGGACGAAAAGCGGAAAACGGTTTAATATGCCGCTGCGTTGTTTGAGTTGCCAAATAAAAAGGACAAAAACCAATAGTTGAGAAAGCAAAGTAGCCCAGGCGGCACCTTCGGTTCTCCAGCCAAATCCGAAAATAAACAACGGATCTAATACCATATTACAGATTAATCCGGCGGCCATCAGATAAAAAGGAATTGTACTTCTTCCTGAAGCATTATATATTCCTGAAAAGGTGAGTACGAGAAAAACGAATGGCAATCCCCCTGATACGATACGTAAATAATTGACTGCTTCACTTGAAATATTTGGCGATAATTTGAAAAAAGAAAGTATAAAATCAGCGCCAAAAAATAAAATAACAGCAATGAGCAGACTTAAAAGAAGGGCAATAGTTGTAGTGTGCGATGCATATATTCGGGCATCGTTCATGTTGCGGGCTCCGATCGATTGTCCTATGCTTACTTCAGCTCCGACTTTTGAAAGCAATGCTCCGGAGGTAGTAAGCCACATCAATAAGCCGACGGAACCGACAGCAGCGACCGATTCACTTCCCAATCGACCGATCCAGGCCATATCAGTCAGATTGTAAGCCATTTGAACAAAACTGGTTGCCATAATCGGAAAAGCCAACGTTGTCAATTGTTTAAAAATAGGACCTGATGTGAGATTTTTTACACCTGCAATCATGAAAAGATTATAATTGACTACTCTGCAAATAATTCATTTAAATCGATCTCCAACCCTTCGAAAATATGTACAGGCGCTTTTTGATTGCATTCATAAATATGTCCCAGATCATATTTTCCATCGGATTGCAATAAAAAGACACTGATGATTTTAGCTTTGGTGTCAACTATCCAATATTCTTTTACACCGGCGGCTTCATATAAATTGAATTTATAATTCCAATCATATTTTAAAGAGGATGGAGAAAGTACTTCAACAATTAAGTCCGGAGCTCCTAAACATCCTTTTTGATCTATTTTGGCTAAATCACAAATAACACAAATATCCGGTTGGACTACATTAAATATTTTATCATTATCTTTTTCTCCATGCATCGGTAAGCGAACATCAAATGGAGCATGGTAGATACGACATTTTCCTTTGCGCTTTTTAACAAACATTCCGACAAGTAAAGCCCAGTTAAAACTAAAACGTGCATGTATTTCAGTAGGCCCGGACATCAAATGAATAAATCCATTGATTAGTTCCCTCCGTTTATCGTCTAACCATGTTAAATAATCGGCATACGTGTAGCGTTTGGATTCATCTAAATCCAATGTTCCATACATTACAAAAGGTTCCTCTATCATTTTAGGCTTTTCTTCTGTAGCGGGGTAAGGTTTGATTTTCTTGTTTTTAGCATTCATAGAATTTATAATTTCTAATGTTTAGAACTGAATCAGAGACAAAAGTACGGAAAAATTTCATAAAATTGGGAATAAATAATGCGCTGGATTAGTCGCGAGAACAAGATGATACAATCGGAGATCTATGAGCGGTCAATATATCAACACACAATCTCGTAAATTCGATTAAAACAGTATAAGAAGTTTTTAATTTGCCGGATAATTTCCGATATTTGCACTCTAAAAATTAATACGAATATTACATGTTTTATCGTTTCATATATTTCATTTTATTGGGAAATCTGTTACTTGCCTGCAGTTCCAAAACTCAGTCTGCCACAGAAATCGGACAGCATAAGAAACCGTTGGTTGCAGTTCCTTCATTCAATGCCGATAGTGCATACTCGTTCATGCAAACACAGGTGTTTTTTGGCCCGCGTGTGCCGAATACTCCCGCTCATGTGGCATGTGGCGATTATTTCGTAACACAACTTAAGAAATATGGAGCGCAGGTCGTCGAACAAAAAGTTGATTTGCAAAATTATGCCGGTCTTACATTAAAAAGCCGGAATATTATCGCGTCTTTTCGTCCGGAAAATCAAAATCGAATTTTAGTATGTGCACACTGGGATACACGTCCTTATGCAGATCGTGATGCGGATCCGGGTAATTGGCGTAAACCAATTGACGGAGCCAATGATGGCGCCAGCGGATGCGGAGTATTGTTGGAATTAGCGCGGCAAATACAATTACAACAACCTCAGGTGGGAGTGGATCTTGTATTTTTTGACGCAGAAGATTGGGGTGCGCCTGCTTTTGAACGTTCTCTCGTTTCAGAAAGCGGGTATTGTTTAGGGTCGGAATATTGGTCCCGGCATCCTCACATTCCGAATTACAGGGCTAAATACGGAATATTGCTGGATATGGTCGGAGCGCCCGGCGCTGTTTTTTATAAAGAAAAATTTTCGGTTCACTATGCTGCGCAAGTGGTTGATAAAATCTGGGAAACAGCCCAGGCATTAGGATATACAAATTATTTTATTTCACAGACCGGAGGATCGATTGAAGACGATCATGTACAGGTAGTGAAAAACTTACAGATCCCTTGTGCTGATATTATACATTACGATCCAAATACCGCTACAGGCTTCGGATCGTATTGGCATACATTGAACGACAATATGGATCATGTAAGTAAAGAAACTTTACTGGCTGTGGGACAAACAGTATTGTCCATCATTTATAATGAGTAATAATTCGAAATGAATACGATAAACGAAACGCAGGAGACTTTGATCGAGGAATTTTCCGCATTTGACGATTGGATGGACAAATATGCTTATCTGATTGAATTGGGAAATGATCTATCTCCATTGGATGAAAAATATAAAAATCAGAATAATTTGATTGAAGGTTGCCAAAGTCGCGTTTGGCTACAGGCTGATTATATCGAAGGCAGAATTATTTTCCTGGGGGAAAGCGATGCTGTAATCGTTAAAGGCATCGTATCGCTTCTGATCCGGGTATTATCAGGCCATACACCCGAAGAAATTTTATCTGCCGATTTGTATTTTATTGATGCCATTGGCTTAAAAGAACATCTTTCGCCTACGCGTTCCAATGGATTAGTTGCTATGGTAAAACAAATGAAACTGTATGCGATAGCATTTCAGGCAGCTAATGCTAATCTGTAAATGAGAAAGTTAAAAATTACGGAATTAAACCGCTTAAGCCAAGACGAATTTAAAACGGTGGAAAAAATACCATTGGTAGTAGTCTTGGATAACGTCAGGAGTTTGCATAATGTAGGTTCTGTCTTCCGCACATCCGATGCTTTTTTAGTCGAATCCGTCTATTTATGCGGCATTACGGCAACTCCTCCGCATCCTGAAATTCATAAAACAGCATTAGGAGCCGAAGATACGGTAGAATGGGTTTATTTTGAACAGACTACCGATGCGATCAAACAATTGAAATGGCAAGGATACTCCGTTTGGGCTGTCGAACAGGCGCAGGGTAGCATTTCTTTACAAGATTTCAAATGGGACCCGGCAGTAAAATTAGCGATTATTTTTGGAAATGAAGTCAAAGGTGTTGAACAAGAAGCTATTGACCTTTGTGATGGATGTATAGAAATTCCACAATTTGGAACCAAACATTCGTTGAATGTATCGGTAACTGCGGGCATTGTGATTTATGAATTCTCAATTCTCAATTCTCAATTAAAATGAAATATTACTTAGTAGCCGGAGAAGCCTCCGGAGATTTGCATGCATCCAATTTGATGAAAGCGATCAAAGGGAAAGACCAAGAAGCCGATTTTCGTTTTTTTGGAGGTGATTTGATGCAGGCAGTAGGCGGAACGTTAGTCAAGCATTACAAAGAAATGGCTTTTATGGGATTTATTCCTGTATTACTGAATCTGCGTACTATCTTCAAAAATATGGAGATTTGTAAAGCGGATATTGAAGCCTATCGGCCAGATGTTGTCATTTTAGTCGATTATCCCGGGTTTAATTTAAAAATTGCGAAATATATTCATGATCATATTAAAATTCGCGTCTATTATTATATTTCTCCGAAGATTTGGGCATGGAAAAAAAGACGCATCCGACACATCCGTAACTATGTAGATAAAATGCTTTGCATACTTCCTTTCGAAGTGGATTTTTATAAGCAAAACCGATATGAAGTGGAATATGTAGGCAATCCGACGGTAGATGCGGTCTCCAGGCGGCCGTATGCTGATGAAACTTTTGAAGAATTTACCAGCATCAATCAATTGGATAAAAAGCCGATTATAGCTTTGTTGTCAGGAAGCCGAAAACAAGAAATTAAAGATAATCTGCCTACAATGCTCCAGGCAGCAGCTGCCTATCCGGCCTACCAGGCCGTGATTGCCGGTGCGCCCGGTATCGATCCCGAATATTATCATCAATATATTCAGGGACATACAGTTTCTATTGTATTTGATCAAACTTACCGGTTGCTGCAACAAGCTGCAGCAGCTTTGGTTACTTCCGGAACAGCAACATTAGAGACCGCATTGTTTCGAGTTCCTCAGACTGTCTGCTATGAAACGCCGGTCAAACGTATCGCATCCTTTATATTTAAATATTTTTTCTCTGTAAAATACATTTCTTTGGTTAATTTAATTGCAGGAAAAACCGTAGTCCGCGAGTTGTTTGCAGCTTCATTTTCCAAACAAAATATTGAAAGTGAACTGGGCAGGTTGCTTCATGGCGACAATTACCGTCAGAAAATGTTGCAAGGCTATGATGAAGTGATACAAAAATTAGGCACTCCCGGAGCTTCTGAAAAGGCTGCCAATGCAATATTGAAAGGAATATCAACCGATTAATTGAATTCCAAATAAGTCCAAATAGGGTAGTGGTCTGAGTTTTTAATATTTTTATCCACAGTGCAATTATATGATTTGATATTTTTGCTGTGCATAATATAATCAATGCGGAAATAAAATCGATATTTATTAAAAGTAATACCAAGGCCGGATCCGCTTTCTACAAACGAATCAATCAGGTTCCCTTTCACGGTCCTTCGAGCATAAGAAACAGGCGTGTCATTAAAATCACCGCATACAATTATGTATGGATTTTTAGAATGAAGAATGGTGTCGGAGATGAGCCTGGCTTGTTTGGCGCGCAGTTTAAATGCCGGCGTAAGTTTATTTGACATTTTTGCATACATATCATCAATCTTTTTGGAATCCAGGTTTTTACCTCCATCCTTCAGTTCACCTACGAATTTGCTGTACTCGCTCCGTTCTTCTATTGACAATTTGTTGGATTCTAAATGGCAATTAATAAGCGTCGTTGTTTTTCCATTTATGTCAAGTTCGGCTTGCAATGCTCCATTATAAGGGCTTTCAATGTCTAATACATTGGTTGATAAAATTGGAAATTTAGAAAAAATAGCGATCCCTATTACGGAAGAATTAGTATTTAATTTTTTGTGTACCTTACGATACGGATAATCTTTCAGCGCACGGTTTAAGCGATCTTCCGTTAATAGATTGGTTTGCTTTTGTGTAGAGACAGCATATTCCTGAATACAAATAATATCTGCATTGCTTTTGACCATGTATTGTACAATCAGGTTTGGATGGTCAGTCATGTGCGGGCACATGTGTTGAAAACTCATCGTGTTGTATGATAATACTTTGATGCAATTTTCGGGAATTTGTTTGGTCCTGGAATGAATAGGAAAATAGGTGTGGATCGCATTATAACAAAGCAGGAAAACCAGTAAACAATACAACAATCGCTTCCATTTGAAAGTAAGCACCCACCAACAACAAAACAATAAGTTAATGAATAAAATATAGGGAAATGCTAATCCTAAATAAGCAAAAAATACCATGGGATTAGGCGAAATTCGGTCTGAAAAGGCAGCTAAAAGCAAGACAACCAAAGCTACAATATTGAATATAAAAACGGTGGAGTTGAACCATCCGGCAAACGACCGTTTCTTATTGTTCGAATTATTTTTTGCTCGCATCAAACAACTTTTGTTTTTCTTCTTTGGTTAAGCTGTCGTATCCGGAACGTTTTATTTTCTCCAAAATGGCGTCAATTTCAGCATTCGATTCATTTTTTTTCGCATTATAATTGTATTCCGAATCAAACCGGCTTTGCGATGAGTGATTTGTATGCAAAGATGACTTAGATTTGAATATGTTGCTGAATGATTTCCACCAGGAATTACCGTTCCTTCCTTTTTTTTCTATATGATTCCAATAGAGTATAAGTATAATGCCAAATAACATTCCACCCAAATGGGCGAAGTGTGCGACATTGTCCCCTGCACGATTGGCAAAACCCAAAAACAATTCGATCAAACCATAGCCGACAACAAAATATTTTGCTTTAATAGGGACAGGAATAAACAAAATGTAAAGAGGTACGTTGGGATACATCATTCCAAAAGCAAGTAAAATACCATAAACAGCTCCCGATGCGCCAATCGTCATCCCGTAATAGTTTCCCGTCAGGTAACTCACAAGCGTTTGTATCAATCCTGCACCAACTCCGGTAAAAAGATAATAAAACAAATAACGTTTTGAGCCCCACACCCGCTCCAATGTAACTCCAAACATATAAGCGGCAAACATATTGAAGAAAATATGGGTAAACTCCACATGGGTAAACATGTAGGTAATGTATTGGAACCAATGAAAATAAGGAGATTGTATATAGTACAACCCCAAAATATCCACTAATACATTATCATGCCCGCGCCAGAAAAAATAACTGGCCAGCCAAATAATAACATTAATGATCAGAATACTTTTGGTTACCGCTGGAATTGCATTGAATCCATCGTTGCGATAATTGTTCATAAAGTAGATGTTTTTAAATTAGGCCGCAAAGTTAGTGTTTTATCATGAATTAATCCTTTTTTCATGTTATTTTCATGAAAAAAAACGTGCATTGGACAGAATTTTTAAAAAAAATAAAAAAAAAGCACCAAATGTTTGAATTTTAATCTTATATGCTCTATATTTGGCGTCGAAAATATGAAAGAGAAGAGCTTGAGTTTATTTTTTTGTTTAATATATAAATAGTCTAGTCATGAACAAAACAGAATTGATCAGTGCAATTGCAGCAGAATCTGGGTTGACAAAAGCGGATTCTAAACGTGCTTTAGATGGTATGATTGCTGCTATCTCCAAAGAATTAAAAAAAGACGGTAAAGTGGCATTAGTTGGTTTTGGCACTTATTCCGTAACTGAAAAAAGTGCAAGAACCGGTATCAACCCAAGAACAAAGCAACCTATTAAAATTGCTGCTAAAAAAGTAGTTAAATTTAAACCAGGTGCAGAATTAGCTGCTGCTGTTGTTAAATAATAAAACTAACACAAGCAACACGCACAAAAAGGCATTCAGTAATGGATGCCTTTTTTGTGTGAGCAAATTTGTACTATCTTTGCAGCCTGAAATTGAGATGTGCCGTTCACGGTTTATGGTACATAGAATCATTCTCCAAATTAAATACCGTACACCGATACCGTGCCGTGTACCTTATTGATGTGTTAAATGAATATTCAGTTATCAGTAAAAAATGCGATTGAAACGCTTTATGGACAAGAACTTTCGGATAATTTCGTGCAATTACAACAAACAAAGAAAGAATTTGAAGGACATCTAACACTTGTTGTATTTTCTTTATTAAAAATATCAAAAAAAAATCCGGAACAAACAGCGGAAGAAATCGGTGCGTATTTGATCGACCATGTGCCTGCCATTGCAAAGTATAATGTGATTAAAGGTTTTCTCAACCTTAGCATTGCATCGTCCTATTGGTTGGATACATTGAATACCATAGTTAATCGTCCGGATTACGGCGCTACCCCCGTTGCTCCGGAAGCTCCACTGGTAATGATTGAATATTCATCGCCAAATACCAATAAACCGTTGCATTTAGGGCATATTCGAAATAATCTGCTTGGATATAGTCTTGCTGAGATTTTGAAAGCCAATGGATACCGTGTTGTTAAGACAAATATTGTTAACGACCGGGGTATTCATATTTGTAAATCGATGCTGGCCTGGCAAAAGTGGGGAAATGGAGCGACCCCCGAATCTGCCGGAAAAAAAGGAGATCACCTGATTGGTGATTTTTATGTGTTGTTTGATCGAAAACACAAAGAAGAATTAAAGCAATTACAGTCATCCGGTTTATCAGAAAAAGAAGCAGAGGCTGCATCCGGATTAATGAACGAAGCCCGCGAAATGCTTCGCAAATGGGAAGCCGGAGATTTGGAAACCGTTGCTTTATGGGAAAAAATGAATTCCTGGGTATATGCAGGATTTGATGTGACATACAAAGCATTGGGAGTTGATTTCGATAAAATATATTATGAATCCCAAACCTATTTGGAAGGAAAAGAAAAGGTATTGGAAGGACTTTCCAAAGGTGTTTTTTACCGGCAGGAAGATGGTTCGGTGTGGGCAGACTTGACGGCCGACGGCCTGGATAGCAAATTATTGTTGCGTGCCGATGGTACTTCTGTTTATATGACACAGGACATTGGAACCGCTAAATTGCGCTTTGATGATTATCCTGTCAACAGAATGGTATATGTAGTTGGAAATGAGCAAAATTATCATTTTCAAGTGCTCTCGTTGTTGTTAGATAAATTAGGATTTGAATTTGGAAAAGGATTGGTACATTTTTCTTACGGAATGGTGGAATTGCCCGAAGGGAAAATGAAATCGCGTGAGGGAACCGTGGTCGATGCCGATGACTTGATTGCCGGTATGATTGATACGGCCAGGGAAACGTCTGAAGAATTAGGTAAACTGGATCAATGTACCAAAGAAGAAGCCGATCAAATTGCCCGCATTGTCGGACTGGGCGCCTTGAAATACTTCATACTAAAGGTCGATCCCCGGAAAAATATGGTTTTCAATCCAAAAGAATCCATTGATTTTAACGGAAATACCGGTCCCTTCATACAATATACCTATGCCCGGATTCAATCAGTATTGAGAAAAGCGACAGAATTGTCTATTGTGTTGCCGGAGGTACTGCCAACGACCATTCCCCTGAATGAAAAGGAACAAAATTTGATTCAATTGGTGTCGGATTTTGAAACAGTTGTAAGAGAAGCCGGCGAATCCTACAGTCCGGCTCTTATTGCTAATTATATTTATGAATTAGTCAAAGAATACAACCAATTTTATCACGATTATTCTATTTTGCGAGAAGAAAAAACGGAAGTGAAAATTTTCCGGTTGGTTTTGTCTAAAACGATTGGATCGGTGATCAAAACCGGTTTTGGATTGTTGGGGATAGAGGTGCCGGAGAGAATGTAATTTTAAAATACAAAAGTGAAAAATCTGATTTTAACAGGAATGATGTTTGCCTTGCTATCTTGCAGTGCAAGCAATATAGCGGAAAAGCAGGGTGCCTTATTGTGGAAAATATCCGGCAACGGATTGGAAAAACCATCCTATATATTGGGAACACATCATCTTATTTCTCAGGAATTTATCGATAGTATTCCTGGTTTGATGCAATCCTTTAACAGCGCTGACGTTATGGTTGGAGAATTGATTCTGGATGACCAATTGGCTTTGCAACAAGAGGTAGAACATGCAGGAATGATGCCTGCTGATACCACCTATGCCGATCTGTTGTCACCCGGACAATTGGCTTTGTTGGATGAAGATCTGACTGCTCTTGTGGGGGTCGGATTACAGCAATTTGGAGTATATAAACCAGCCATGATTTCCACCATTCTGTCTCTGTATTTATATCGGCAAGTGGACCCTGCAATTAATTTTGCCACCCATCAGCCGATTGATGCATATCTCCAATTACAAGCTAAGGCTTCCGGAAAACCCATCAAAGGTCTGGAAACAGTAGCTGATCAGGTGTATGCATTGTTGGAATCCGGTTCTTTACAGCGCCAAGCCGAATCATTGATTTGTGTGTTGGAAAACAAGGAGTTTGCAGTACGTCAGTTGAGGGATATGGATAGGTATTACCGGATGGCTGATTTAGAAACATTATATACTATAGGAACTGATCCTGAAAATGATCCTTGCCCGTCAACTCAGGAGGAAAAAGATATCTTGAATAAGGATCGTAATGATCGTTGGATGAGTAAATTACCCGAAATGATGGCGCAACATTCACTGTTTGTAGCTGTGGGTTGTCTGCACCTTGCCGGACCGGAAGGATTATTGGAGCAATTCAGGCAGCGCGGCTATCGGGTGGAAATGATTAAATAAAAGCAATAGCTGCGATAATTAACTTTTTTCAGATTTCCACTTTAGATTAGAAAGAAAAAGTATATATTTGCAGGCTGAAAAAAAGGTTTGGAAAATAATGTTAAAAAATAAAATAAATATCAAATGCAAAACAAAGGATTTATAAAGGTTTTTGCGGTATTGCTAACCCTGGTTTGTATATTTTATTTGTCATTTTCATTTGTGACAAATAATTACAACAAGCGAGCTAAAGTATATGCTGATGGAGACCCGATGAAAGAGAGCCAATATTTGGATTCTTTGGCTACTAAAAAAGTGTGGTTAGGCTATACATTAAAAGAATGCCGCACGTATGAATTGAATTTGGGTTTGGACTTGAAAGGCGGGATGAATGTCATTCTGGAAATCAATGTCGCCGATGTGTTGAAGTCGTTATCCGACAACAATGCCAATCCTAATTTCAACCAGGCATTGGCTAATGCACGTGCCCGTCAGGAAAAAAGCCAGAAAGATTTTATAGCTCTTTTTGTTGAAGAATACCATAAATTGGATCCGGGAGCCCGCTTGTCGGGAATTTTCAGTACTCCGGGGTTAAAAGGCCGTGTAACATTACAAAGCACAGATGCTGAAGTAGAAACGGTATTGAGAGAAGAATTAAAAAGCGCTATCGATAATTCATTTAATGTACTTCGTACCCGGATCGACCGGTTTGGGGTCGTGGCGCCAAATATACAGCAACTTGAAACCGATGGACGTATTCAAGTTGAACTTCCCGGAATCAAAGATCCTGCACGGGTCCGTAAATTGTTGCAGGGAAGTGCTAATTTGGAATTTTGGGAAACATACGAATTGCAGGAAATTTACCAGCCATTGATTACTGCTAATATAGCTTTGCGTGATTTGAATAAACAACCTGTTGATTCCACCATTATCGTAAAAAATACTGTGGAAGAAACGACTACCCAGGTAACCGACTCTGCAAAAACTGCAGCAGACGAGTTGTTGGCGCAAATTACAAAATCTTCAAATGACTCCGTTCAAACGCAAAATACAGAAGCTGAATGGAAAAAGAATAACCCGTTATTTGCTGTGTTATCGCTCAACCAAACGGGAAATCAAATTGGTCGCGGACCGGTGGTCGGTATGGCAAGTTACCGTGATACGGCTCAGATCAATCATTACTTAAGCATGCGCGCCGTAAAAGAATTATTGCCTCGTAATGTATTTTTCCGTTGGTCTGTAAAAGCTGTGGACCCGGCCGAAGAATATTATCAATTGATCGCGTTAAAATCAACCACCCGTGACGGCAAAGCTCCTCTTGAGGGAGATGTAGTGATCGGAGCACGTGCTGATTTTGAATCTCAAGGCAGAGGAGGTTCCGGTTCTGTAGTAAGCATGTCAATGAATCAGGAAGGCGCTAAAAAATGGGCGCGTTTGACAAAAGAAAACATCGGACGAAGCATTGCTATCGTATTGGATGGCCAGGTATATTCATTCCCAACAGTTAATGATGAAATTACCGGAGGTAATTCTCAAATTACCGGTCACTTCACTCCGGAAGAAGCAAAAGACTTGGAAAATGTTTTGAAATCCGGTAAAATGTCAGCGCCTGCGCGAATTGTACAAGAAGATGTCGTTGGACCTTCTTTAGGACAAGAGGCAATCAATCAGGGCTTTATTTCTTTCTTAGTGGCGCTGATTATTTTAATGACATACCTGGTGGTTATGTATGGTTTCAAACCGGGCATGATTGCTAATGGTGCATTATTATTCAACTTGTTCTTTACCATGGGGGTGTTGGCCTCATTCCATGCTGTGCTCACCTTGTCGGGTATTGCAGGTATAGTGTTGGCATTGGCCATTGCTGTAGATGCTAACGTGTTGATTTACGAACGGATCAAAGAAGAAATTCGGGGAGGTAAAGCAACCCGGAAAGCTGTTGAAGAGGGGTATAAAAAAGCATTTTCAGCTATTTTTGACTCGAACCTGACTTCCATTATTACCGGTATTATCCTGTTCTATTTTGGAACCGGACCGATTCGAGGATTTGCTACGACTTTGATTATCGGTATTATCATATCTTTCTTTACTGCAGTCTTCATGACGCGTCTCGTTTATGAAAGCCGCATGGCTAAAGGAAAAATGTTGAACTTGACGTTTACAACATCACTGACGAAAAACTTTTTGGTAAATCCTACCTGGGAGTTCATTGGCAAACGCAAACTTATGTACATCATTTCAATTGTATTGCTTGTACTCTGTGTTGGCTTCCTGACCGGACGCGGTTTGAATCAGGGAATTGACTTTACCGGTGGACGTAATTATATTGTTCAGTTTGACCAACCGGTAAATACGGCAGAAGTCAGGGATATGATTGACAAAGAATTTGAAGGAGAAACTCCGAATGTAATTACAATCGGTTCTGCCGATAAAGTGCGTATTTCTACCAATTATAAAATTCAGGATCAATCTGAAACTATTGATGATGAAATCATTGCAAAAGTCTATGACGGCGTAAAACCGTTATTAAAAGAAGGAACTACCTTAGAAAAATTCACATCAGACAATGTTTTGAGTTCACAAAAAGTAGGGCCAAGTATTGCCGATGATATCAAACGGGGAGCTTTTTGGGCTGTGATTTTTGCGGTTATCGCTATCAGTCTTTACATCCTGTTGCGTTTCCGTGATATTTCTTATAGTGTCGGAACCGTTACAGCTTTGACGATGGATGCTTTGATTATTTTAGGAATGTATGCGATTTTCTGGGGTATTCTTCCATTTTCAATGGAGGTTGACCAGACATTCATCGGTGCTATTCTGACGGCAATCGGTTATTCGGTCAATGACAAGGTGGTAATTTTTGACCGGGTGCGCGAATATACGCATTTGTATCCGAAGCAGGATAAGAAAACGTTGTTTAATCAGGCTTTGAACTCTACATTAGACCGGACGTTTAATACCAGTATTAGTACATTGCTTGTATTGATCATCATCTTTATTTTTGCCGGCGATACTATTCGCAGCTTCTCTTTTGCTATGATTATTGGTGTAGTAGGAGGTACTTTATCATCCTTATTCCTCGCTTCTCCATTGGCTTTCGAAATTCAAAAAAGAAAACAGGAAAAAGCATTGGCAAAAGCGAAATAAGTAGCATTTGAATATCTAATATGAAAGCCCGGAGTGCAAACTTCCGGGCTTTTTTTGCTTAGGATATTTGTATCTAAAATACTAAGACCGATTAAATGGCACTCTTAATTTTAAAAAAATAGTTGTCGAAAAAATTGTTCTTCAGATATTTTGTTTATACTTTTGCGCTCGAAAAGAAGAATGGGGGTGATACCTCTTGGAAATTTGGATTGTTTTCCCGTTTTTTATAACAAAATGATAATACTCTCATGAGTAATTCCGCTTTATTTTTGGTCGTGCTTATCACGGCTGTTTTCATGGTAGTGGCCGCTTTGTTAATCGCAAGATTGTTGGCTCCGACTTCTACTAATCCCCTTAAAGGAGAGCCCTACGAATGTGGTATTCCTACCCGGGGCACTTCGTGGATACAATTCAGGGTAGGATATTACCTGTTTGCGATTTTATATTTAGTATTTGATGTGGAAACGGTTTTGCTGTTCCCATGGGCTGTCATAATGAAGGATCTTGGAGCACAGGGATTGGTTTGCGTATCATTCTTTTTGATCATATTGATCTTCGGGTTGGCTTATGCCTGGAAGAAAGGAGCTTTGAAATGGAAGTAAAAGATATTTATATCCGCGACATGAAATACGAGGATTTCAAAGACAATGAATACCTCGAAGAATACGTGGCGGAATTACGCCGGAATGGCGTCAATATTTTTGTCGGAAAATTGGATGATTTGATCAATTGGGGTCGTTCCAATTCCGTTTGGCCGTTGACATTCGCCACCAGTTGCTGTGGAATTGAGTTTATGTGTCTTGGCGCTGCCCGTTATGACTTTGCCCGCTTTGGTTGGGAAGTTACACGAAATAGTCCCCGTCAGGCAGATGTGGTTTTTGTATGTGGTACCATTGTTCACAAAATGGCTCCCGTATTGAAGCGACTTTACGATCAGATGGCCGAACCTAAATATGTGATGGCATTTGGCAGTTGTGCTATCGGAGGCGGTCCGTTTAAAAGTTCATATCATGTGGTCATGGGTGTTGACGAAGTAATTCCGGTCGATGTATATATTCCGGGTTGTCCTCCTCGTCCGGATGCCATGATTTATGGTATGATGCAGTTGGCCCGTAAAATCAAAATACAGGAATTTTTCAAACTACCGGAACAGCCCGTTGTAGAGCAAACAGGAAAGGAGGCTTCAGATGCAAATCATTAAAGACCAGCTGTCGGCATTCTCTTTTGCTGTGGTGGAAGAAAGCGGGAAGACCTTTACGGTTACTGTTCCCCGGGAAAACTTGTATGAAACAGCCCAAAAATTGAAAAATGGCGGAAGTCTGTCATTTGATTTTTTGATCGATATAATCGGCATGGATCATGGCGATGACGGTTTTGGTGTGATTTATTATTTAAGTAGCACACAATTTCCTTCTTACCTCATTGCTTTAAAAACAAATACTTCCGACCGGGAACATCCTACCTTGTATTCAGTGCATGATTTGTGGGATTCCGCCGGCTTGTACGAACGGGAGGTATATGATTTCTTCGGTATAAAATTTATCAATAATCCGGATATGCGTCGTCTTTTCCTTCGTAAAGATTGGAAAGGACATCCTTTACGTAAGGATTATGATGCCAATCCGGCATTAAATCCAGTCCCTCTTGACAATGAGGTGATTGAAGATATGGAAACGATTCCTGCCTTGGAAATCAAGATGGGAGAAAGCATTGAAACCGTTCGTCCTTTATTTGAAGAAGGAGAATATATAGTCAACTTTGGTCCCCAGCACCCGGCTACCCACGGAGTATTACACTTGCGCGTTTCGCTGGAAGGGGAAATCATTAAGAAAATAGATCCTAATTTCGGATATATTCACCGGGGTATCGAGAAGATGAGTGAAGCATACACGTATCCTCAGATTTTGCATTTAACCGACCGGTTGGATTATCTCTCCGGGACTATTAATCGCCATGCTGTTTGTTTGTGTTGCGAAAAAGCATTAGAATTGGAAGTTCCGATGCGAGTTCATTATATTCGTACCATCGTAGATGAATTAACCCGGATTGCATCCCACTTGTTGGGATGGGGATGTATGGCCATGGATATGGGTTCGATTACCGCTTTTGTATATGGAATGCGGGATCGGGAAAAAATCATGACGATTTTCGAAGAAACGGCCGGCGGACGCCTGATGGCTAACTATAGTGTTATTGGCGGTGTTGCCGAAGACATTCATCCTAATTTCCAACGCCGTGTCAAAGAGTTTATTCCTTATATGCGTAAAATGCTGAAAGAACATCACATGTTGTTTACAGGCAATCCTATTGCTCGTGGACGGATGGAAGGCGTTGGTTATTTAAGCAGGGAAAAAGCGATATCATTGGGTGCGACAGGGCCTGTTGGTCGCGCATCAGGCTGGAGCAACGACATCCGAAAGATTGAGCCGTATGCAGCTTATCGCCATGCTCGCTTTAATGAAGTTTTGCGCCAGGATGGCATGACATTCGACCGTTATATTATTCGTTTGGATGAAATTTTGGAATCATTGAATATCATAGAACAACTGATTGATAATATTCCTGATGGTCCGTATGCCGCTAAAACAAAAGCGATTATTCGTTTGCCGGAAGGAGAATTTTTCCAACGGGTAGAAAATGCCCGGGGAGAATTCGATGTATATATCAACAGTAAAGGAGATAAATCTCCATACCGGATTAAATTCCGTTCGCCTTGTATGACCCTGGTGAATGCGTTGAATGCGACTGCCATCGACACAAAAGTCGCCGACTTAATTATGGTGGGAGCCTCGTTGGATTATGTAGTACCTTGTATTGATAGATAAATAGTGACAAGTTACAAGTTACGAGTTACAAGAAAAAAACTCGTTACTTGTAACTTGTAACTCGTAACTAAAAAAAATATGTTTCATTTCAGCACTGTAACCCAATGGATTGACGAATTGCTTCGTTCGTGGATGAGCGAAGGTTGGGCATTGGTTGTCGAATTTGTACTTGTAGGAGTGGCAATCCTGGCAGTTTATGCAGTATTAGCGCTTATCCTCATCTATTTGGAACGGAAGGTCTGTGCATTCTTCCAATGCCGTCTTGGTCCTACACGGGTAGGCCCTTTCGGATTGTTGCAAAGCGTGGCCGATATGGTTAAAATTCTGTTGAAAGAATTGATAAAGATAAATCGTGCCGACCCGATGTTGTTTCGAATCGCTTCCTTTTTGGTGATTATTGCTTCTATTTGCACGTTTGGCGCTTTACCTTTTGATAAAGGGTTGCATGCAATTGATTTCAATGTTGGTGTTTTTTATTTGTTAGCCGTTTCTTCCTTAGGAGTAGTCGGGATATTGCTGGCAGGATGGTCCAGTAATAATAAATATACAATGATCGGTGCGATGCGAAGCGGCGCTCAATTGATCAGTTATGAATTGTCTTGCGGATTGTCGTTGTTGGCCATAGTGGTTTTGTCGGGTACGATGCAATTGTCGGAAATTGTAGCTCAGCAGGCAGATATGTGGTTTATATTCAAAGGACACGTTCCTGCTTTTATTGCATTTCTGATTTATTTGATTGCCGGTCATGCCGAAACCAATCGGGGGCCATTTGACCTTCCCGAAGCAGAATCGGAGTTGACCGCAGGTTATCATACCGAATATTCGGGAATTCAATTCGGATTTTTCTATCTTGCAGAATACCTGAATATGTTTATTGTGGCCGCCATTGCTTCCACAATGTTCTTAGGCGGCTGGATGCCCTTACATATTCCCGGATGGGAAGCATTCAACCAGGTGATGGATTTTATACCTCCGGTATTGTGGTTTTTTGCAAAAACATTCTTGTGTGTTTTTCTTTCATTATGGGTACGTTGGTCATTCCCTCGATTGCGTATTGACCAACTGTTAAATTTGGAATGGAAAATTTTAATGCCGATCGGCTTAATCAATATTGTGTTAATGGCCTTGTGCGTAATATAAATTAGTGACAAGTGACAAGTTACAAGTGACGAGCTTTTCTTGTAACTTGCAACTTGCAACTCGTAACTCAGATAAAAATATGAAATTGTTAAGTTATATTGCAAACATATTCATCGGAATCTTTCGCCTGCTACAGGGGATGTATATTACGATGTTGAATTTTATTCGTCCCAAAGTGACAGAGCAATATCCGGAAAACAGGGGGAAAGTATTTCCTTCCGAGCGTATGCGAGGCCAATTGGTGATGCCTCATGATGAGAATAATCAACATAAATGTACTGCATGTATGATTTGCATGAATAATTGTCCCAATGGTACCATTCAGATTACCAGTAAAATGGAAATGGATGAAGAAACCGGAAAAGAGAAAAAAGCGCTGGACGTTTATTTATATGACATCGGCAGTTGTACTTTCTGTTCGTTGTGCACACAGACCTGTCCGCAAAATGCAATAGAATGGTCGCAGAATTTTGAGCACGCAGTGTTTTCGCGCTCAAAATTATATCAACGGCTGAACAATGAGGGATCGAGCCTGAAGAAAAAAGTTAAGAATTAATTATCATAAGAATAATCCGGATGGAATTAGCTGATCAAATTATTTTTTATGCCTTG
Organism: Bacteroidales bacterium; assembly: GCA_031553835.1. Classification (GTDB taxonomy): domain Bacteria; phylum Bacteroidota; class Bacteroidia; order Bacteroidales; family Azobacteroidaceae; genus JAVBKX01. The sequence goes on along the minus strand of JAVBKX010000031.1, from coordinate 24,874 downwards.
TCGGTTTTTATTATCGTGATGTCATTAATGGCTGTCACATCCAAAAAAATTCTTCGGGCAGCTACTTATCTGCTGTTTGTGTTGATCGGAACGGCAGGACTTTATCTTTTATTGAATTACCATTTTCTGGCAGCAGTGCAAATTTCGGTATATGCAGGCGGGGTTGTAGTTCTGTTTATTTTTGCTATTTTATTAACCAGTAATAAGGGCGATGATATAGAGCCTCATGGAAAGCGCAAAATTGTATGGGCTTTATTGGCATCTGTAGCTGGCGTGGCTGTCACGGCTTTTGCTTTATTGAAACATCGCTTTATATATGAAGGTAATCCTACGATTGCAGGAGATCAGGAATTGAGTATGAAAGTAATAGGGCATGCTTTGATTGGGACGGAAAAATATCAGTACTTATTACCATTTGAGATATTGAGCGTCCTCTTATTGGCCTGTATTGTCGGAGGGATTTTAATAGCAAGGAAAAGATAAATTACGTTATTGGCGATTTATGCCATAACGTTAACTTATATGTAGTTATGATACAAATGGAACATTATTTGATAATCAGTACGCTGATGTTTTTCATCGGAATCTACGGATTCATTTCGAGGAAGAACATGATTGCCATATTGATTTCGCTGGAATTGATTTTGAATGCAGTGGAAATTAATTTTGCAGTGTTCAACCGTTATTTGTATCCCGGGCAGTTGGAAGGGATGTTTTTTACCTTGTTTGGTATCGCTATTACGGCTGCGGAAACAGCGGTTGCATTGGCTATCATTATCAATGCTTACCGGGCAATAGGGAATATTAATGTACGGAAAATGAATAAAATGAAAGAATGATGGAATATAGCTTATTAATAGTCGTCGCTCCCTTTTTTCTTTTCTTAATACTGGGTTTATTCGGAAGTAAAATGAAGCCGAATGTTGCCGGCATTATCGGAACATTAGGGATGGCTTGTGCCACAGTTCTTTCTTATTGTGTCGCTTTCCAGTATTTTGGAACGATGGGGAAGGTGAATGGAGGGTTTCAGGAAGTTATTCCCTATTCTTTCGAATGGCTTCGTTTTACTGAAAAATTGCACATTGATTTAGGAATTTTACTGGATCCGATTTCCGTGATGATGCTGGTGGTGATAACTACCGTTTCATTGATGGTACACATTTACAGTTTGGGCTACATGCATGGAGAAAAAGGTTTTCAACGTTATTACGCCTTTCTTTCTTTATTTAGTTTTTCGATGTTGGGATTGGTGGTCGCGACCAATATTTTCCAAATGTATATTTTTTGGGAATTGGTAGGGGTTTCATCCTATTCTCTTATCGGGTTTTATTATACCAAACCATCGGCTGTGGCGGCATCCAAAAAAGCATTTATCGTTACCCGCTTTGCGGATTTAGGCTTTTTAGTGGGAATTTTAATTTTATCCTATTATAGCGGAACATTTGATTTTGGAAGTTTAACCGCTGATAACGCCGGATTAGTAGTTACGTCAACAACCGGTCTGTCTTTTATGGGATTGTCGGTAGCTTCCTGGGCTATGGCTTTGATATTTATGGGCGGAGCCGGAAAATCGGCCATGTTTCCGTTGCACATTTGGTTGCCCGATGCGATGGAGGGCCCTACGCCTGTTTCGGCTTTGATCCACGCTGCTACGATGGTTGTAGCCGGCGTATATTTGGTGGCTCGTTTGTTCCCGGTTTATATCTTTGCAGCGCCTGAAGTGCTTACGATGATAGCCTATATTGGAGCTTTTACCGCTTTATTTGCAGCTGTTATTGCTATTACACAGACCGATATAAAACGAGTGCTCGCTTTTTCAACTATTTCGCAGATTGCATATATGATGGTGGCCTTGGGTGTTTCCGGTTTTGGCGGGCATGATGGTTTAGGTTATATGGCATCCATGTTTCACTTATTTACCCATGCATTCTTCAAAGCTTTACTATTCTTAGGCGCCGGTTCGGTCATTCATGCTGTTCACAGCAACGAAATGAAAGACATGGGACGCTTACACAAATACATGCCTATTTCAAGCTGGACATTTTTGATTGCATGTTTGGCTATTGCCGGGATTCCTCCTTTCTCCGGATTTTTCAGTAAAGACGAAATGTTGGCAGCAGCGCATCATCATGATCCTGTTATTTTCTGGACACTGTGGGTTGTAGCGGGATTGACCGCTTTCTATATGTTCCGTTTATATTTCAATATTTTCTGGGGAAAAGCCAAAGAATATGATTCACATCACAAGCCCCACGAATCAGGGTGGGCTATGGCGATGCCTTTGATTTTCCTGGCTGTTTTATCCTGTACTACCGGCTTTATTCATTTTCCGGAATTGATAAGCAGTGATAATATGCCTTTCGAAGCGCATATCGATTGGTCGATTGCGGGTATGGGAATCGGAGTGGCAGTGATTGGAATTACAGCGGCATTCTTGCTGTATGCTAAAGGGAGTGAAAAACCTGCTCAAATGGCAAAATCGTTGGGCGGATTATATACAGCTACTGTTAACAAATTTTATTTGGATGAAATTTGGATGTTTATTACTAAAAGTTTTATTTTCAAGCTGATCTGTATGCCCATTGCGTGGTTTGACCGTCATGTTATCGATGCATCTATGGATGGTTTGGCCTGGACAACTCAAAAAACATCCTCCGTTATTAAAGGATTACAATCAGGTCAGGTACAGTTGTATGCCTGGGTGTTTGTGATTGGTTCGATTGTGATTGCGGCGCTGTCGCTGTTTTTATAAATGAAAGCAATGAAAATAATGAAAGCGTGAAACAAATGGGAATTCGAAAAATATTTTCTTCATTTTTTCATTTTCTTTATTTTTTAATTCAAAAATAGTATGAATATTCTATCATTATTTGTATTAGTTCCAGTATTGATGATCCTGTGTTTGTTTGTATCAAAAAATATGCAACAAATCAGAACTGTGATGGTTACAGGTGCATCTGTATTGTTGGTTTTGGCCGGAATATTGACTGTTATGTTTGTTCAGGAACGTGCAGTTTCGGATGCTCAGATGTTATTTCAATCCAGTATAATATGGTATAAACCATTGAATATCGCTTATGCAGTAGGAGTGGATGGCATTTCGGTAGCGATGCTTGTGCTTTCGGCTATTATTGTTTTTACCGGAGTCTTTTCATCCTGGAACATGAATATGGCTAAAGAATTTTTCCTTTGGTACTGCCTGCTTTCAATAGGAGTATTCGGATTTTTCATTTCCATTGACTTATTTACCATGTTCTTGTTTTACGAAGTAGCATTGATACCGATGTATTTGTTGATTGGACTTTGGGGAACCGGTAGAAAAGAATATTCTGCGATGAAATTAACCCTCATGTTGATGGGAGGTTCGGCTTTCTTGTTGATAGGCATTTTGGGAATTTATTATACTTCCGGGCATTCTTCCATGAATTTGTTGGAGATAGCGAATCATTTACATATTCCGGTTGAGCATCAATATTGGATTTTTCCGGCTACTTTTCTTGGTTTTGGTGTCTTGGGAGCGTTATTCCCGTTCCATACCTGGTCGCCCGACGGTCATGCTTCGGCACCTACGGCTGTATCCATGTTGCATGCCGGGGTATTAATGAAATTAGGAGGATATGGATGTTTCCGTGTGGCCATGTACCTTATGCCCGAAGCAGCCCATGATTTGGGGTGGATTTTCTTGATTCTGACGGGAATAAGTGTTGTTTACGGTGCATTTAGCGCAGTGGTACAAACCGACTTGAAATACATCAACGCCTATTCGTCTGTGAGTCACTGCGGTTTAGTGCTTTTTGCTTTGTTGATGATGAATCAGACTGCGATGACCGGAGCGGTTATGCAAATGTTGTCCCACGGCTTGATGACAGCCTTATTCTTTGCCTTAATCGGCTTGATTTATGGTCGTACGCATACTCGAGATATTCGGGAAATGGGCGGGTTAATGAAAATTATGCCCTTTGCATCAGTCTGTTATGTACTTGCCGGTTTGGCTTCATTAGGTCTTCCCGGCTTGAGCGGATTTGTGGCCGAGATGACTATTTTTGTCGGATCTTTCCAACATGCGGATATGTTTCACCGGGTATTGACTATAGCAGCTTGTTGCTCGATTGTCATTACAGCAGTGTACATTTTACGTACAGTCGGAAAAATATTATATGGTCCGGTTCAGGACGATCATCACATTGGATTGCCCGACGCAGCCTGGTATGAAAAAATATCCGCTGTCGGCTTAATAGCAGCTATAACAGCTATGGGAATGTATCCTTTTGGCATATCAGAATTGATTAGCGAGAGTGTAATGCCTATTATTGCGAAACTGGCGATTATATAAAATGAAATAATGAAGAAATGGAGATAACGAAAGAAATTATACAAGACATTTTTTTCATTTTTCCATTCCTGTCATTCTTTAATTCTTAAAAGATGAATTTCAGTAATTTTTTACTAATGCAACAGGAAATGAGTTTGATGGCAGTGTTCGTCATCTTGTTTCTTTATGATGTTTTCTGTTCTGAAAAAGGAAAACAATGGTTTCAACCGGTGGCTTGCGGATTATTTGCCTTACATACGGTGGCTGGATTTTTACCAGCCTCTACCGGCGAAGCATTTGGCGGAATGTATGTGAGTTCGCACATGACGATATGGATGAAGAATATCCTGAATATTGCTACCTTATTGGTATTTCTTCAAACGGCTGGTTGGCTGAAATCTGCAGAGACAGTACATAAACGCGGAGAATTTTTCACCGTTACCTTAGTTACATTATTGGGTATGTATTTAATGGTTTCTGCTAATAATTTTATGATGCTATATATTGGTATGGAAACGGCGTCGCTTCCATTAGCCTGTTTGGCAGCATTCAATAAGTATAAAGAAAAATCGGCAGAAGCAGGCGTTAAATATATTCTTGTGTCTGCATTGTCGTCCGGAATCATGTTGTTTGGTTTGTCGTTTTTGTATGGTGTTACAGGGACTATGTATTTCTCTGATATGACGCTTCAAATAGTGCAAGCACCGTTAACTGTTTTAGGATTTGTCTTCTTTTTCTCCGGTTTGGCTTTCAAGCTATCGTTGGTCCCATTCCATTTGTGGACAGCCGATGTATATGAGGGGGCGCCTACAAGCGTTACTGCTTATTTGTCTGTTGTGTCGAAAGGAGCGGCGGCATTCGCTTTGATTTTTGCATTATATAAGGTATTCGGACATATCGAAGTCGTATGGCATCACATTTTATGGTGGTTGTCAGTCGTAACCATTACTTTAGGTAATCTGTTTGCTGTTCGACAAAAAGATATCAAGCGATTTTTTGCCTTTTCTTCGATTTCCCAGGCCGGATATCTATTGTTGGGTATTATCGCCGGAACGGCGCAGGGCATGACGGCGGTTGTTTTTTATGTCTTAGTATATGTATTTTCTAACCTGGCGGCCTTCGGAGTTATTTCGGCTGTTGAAAACCAATCAAAAGGCAATACCTTGATTTCGGCATTTAACGGATTATACAAATCGAATCCAAAGTTGAGTTTTGTAATGATGCTCGCAGTTTTCTCTTTAGGAGGCATTCCTCCGTTTGCCGGTTTTTTCAGTAAAGTTTTTGTTTTTATGGCAGCCGCAGACCAGGGCGAGTTCTTGTTAGTATTTATTGCATTATTAAATACAGTCATTTCTTTATATTATTACCTGCTGATTATCAAATCCATGTTTATATTCGAACAAGAGCCTGATGCCGTTGGTCGTTTCACTACCGATGGATATAATCGTGCCAGCTTGATTTTATGCACCATAGGCATATTTGTTCTTGGCTTTATCAGTTGCATCTATGAATATACCGGCACGATCAGTATTGGCCTGTGATCGCCATTATTACAAAATGGCTCGCTTGGATTGAAAATTCATCGCTTTTTAAAAAATTATCATTTTTTTGTATTTAGAGATAGCCTGTTGATTCGCAGCTGATTAGATGATTTATTTAAGGTTTGGGAAAATTATGTAACAAAATTTTTCGCCGGAAATAATTGCAAAAAATAAAGAAAAGGCTAACTTTGAAAGATTTTTAATTGGAAAATATAAATAAAATAATAAATAAACTTAAATTTATTCATTTAAAACAAATACATTAGAATTTATGGAAGCAAAAAAGATTAAAGGAAGATCTCGTGGCGTATCCGCCGGATTGGTAGTATTGGTATGTGCCATTATTGGATTTTGTTTGTGGTTTTTCGTATTTGGGAGTCCTTCTCGCTTTGTCAATAATGACCCCAACAATCACCCACTGCCCGGAGATACATTAGCCTTGATTTACAAAGGTGGGCCGAACGTTGTTATCGTTCTTACCCTGTTGTTAACCGTATTAGCATTGAGTATCGAACGCTTTATCGCTTTGACAAAAGCTAAAGGTAAAGGCAACCTGATTGATTTCGTAGCCAATGTAAAACACAAATTGGAAAATGGCGACATTAAAGGTGCTGACGCTCTTTGTTCAAAACAAAAAGGATCTGTGGCAGCAGTTATTAGCGCAGGTTTGAAAAAATACGAAGACATGGAAGTGTCGAATGAAGAATTGACTAAAGAACAAAAATTATTGGGTATTCAAAAAGATATCGAAGAAGCTACCGCATTGGAATTGCCGACTATGGAACAAAATCTTCCGGTAATTGCTGCGATTTCTACTTTGGGTACTTTGTTTGGTCTGTTAGGTACAGTACTTGGGATGATCCGTTCGTTCTCGGCTTTGGCAAACGCAGGAGCTCCGGACTCAGTAGCTTTGGCAACCGGTATTTCCGAAGCGTTGATCAATACTGCATTAGGTATCGCAACCGGTGCGTTGGCTATCATTACTTATAGCTTCTTTACCGGTAAAATCGATAACATGACTTATGCTATTGATGAAATGGGCTTCTCCATTGTACAAACTTACGCTGAAAAACACAGATAATTTTAAAAGAAGGGTTTTAAAATATGCCAAAAGTAAAAGTCAAAAGAAAGAGTACATTCATCGACATGACGGCGATGAGTGACGTTACTGTACTTTTGCTTACCTTCTTTATGCTTACTTCAACTTTTATCAAGAAAGAGCCGGTTCAGGTGGTAACACCCGGGTCCGTTTTGGAAATAAAAATCCCGGATACAAATGTGCTGTCCATTTTGGTGGAGCCTACCGGAAAAATTTTTATGAGTCTTGATCAGGAAGATAGAATACCAACATTACAGAGGGTAGGCGAGGACTACAATATTGTATTTTCAAATGAGGAATTAGCCAAATTCAGATTAGCGCCTTCTTTTGGTTGCCGTGTACAAGCTATGAAAGAATATCTTGGAATGTCAATCGAAAAACAGGATGAAGTGCTGAAGACATTGGGGATTCCTAATGATTCCATCGATAATCAGTTCAAACGTTGGGTAAAATATGCCAAAGAGGTAAATCCCAACCTGGTTATTGCTATCAAGGCCGACAAAGAAACGCCATACCCCGTGATAAAGGGTGTGATGAATTCTCTTCAGGAAATGCGCGAGAATAGGTACAATCTGATCACCAGTTTGAAAGCGGGAGTTCCCGAAATGCCTACTGGACATTAATATTCATTTTTAATAAAAAGAAAATTATGGCAAGTATAGATACTGGTGGTGGCGGACATGAAAAAGGAGGAAAGAAAAAACAGAAAAAAATCACCCTGCGAGTGGACTTTACTCCGATGGTGGATATGAATATGTTGTTGATTACTTTCTTTATGTTTTGTACTTCGTTGAGCAAACCCAATACCATGGAGATTAATATGCCGGCGAAAGAAAAAGACCCTAAGAATTTAACTGATGTTAAAGAATCTGAAGCTGTGACTGTATTGTTGGATGCTGATAAAGTTTACTATTATCTGGGAATGCTGGAAGAAAATAGTTATTTGGATCCTACTTTTTTGAAAACAACAGATTTCTCTCCACAAGGCTTACGGACAATGCTTTTGTCAAGAAATGCGATTGCTACGCAAAAAATGACAGAATTGAAGCAAAAGAAAATCAATAATGAAATCTCTGTAATAGATTTTAGAAAACAATCGGCAGAGATCAAAGGTGCAAAAGGTACTCCTGTGGTGATGATTAAAGCTACAGAGGGTGCAACTTATGAGGGCCTGATTGCAGCATTGGACGAAATGCAGATTTGTAATATCGGAAAGTATGCAATTATGGATATGACAGATGGTGACCAGTTTTTGCTTGACAATGCCGCCTCAGGGGGCGAGTTGTCGAAAGCAGCAGCTGAACAAGCAACAAATTCTCAACGTTAAAGATTATGGCAAGAGATATAGATTTGACTTCGCAGGCCTGGTGTGACATTGTTTTTGTAGGTAAAAATAAAAAATACGGAGCATATTATCTTCGTAAAACATCCTCAAAACGTCACATTACAGCGTTATTGATCGTGATTGGGATTGGTTGTCTGGCTTTGGCATTACCTTTTGTTTTGAAAATGGTAACACCGGAAAAGACAGTTGAAGATGTACAATTGGGACCTATCGAATTGACGAATTTGGAAAACCTCCAAAAACCGCCAGAAGAAAATACCATCAAACAAATAGAGGCTCCACCTCCTCCGCAGTTGAAAGCGACCATCAAATTTACTCCTCCCGTCATTAAAAAGGATGAAGAAGTACGTGAAGATGAGCAAATGAAGACTCAGGAAGAGTTGACCGATACTAAAGCGGCTATTTCAGTGGCTACAGTAGAAGGGGTAACAGAAGGAGGAGTTGATATTGCTGACTTAAAAGATAATAAAGTGGTCGTGCAAGAAGTGAAAGAACAAATCTTCGAGCACGTAGAACAAATGCCCGAATTTCCGGGAGGCCAGGCTGAACTGATGAAATATTTGAGTGAAAAAATCAAATATCCGGTTTTGGCACAGGAACAAGGAATTCAAGGACAAGTTATTCTTCGCTTTGTTGTCGGTAAAGATGGTGGTGTATCTGACGTCCGGATTGTTCGTTCGTTAGACCCAAGTTGTGATAAAGAAGCCGTGCGTGTAGTACAATCCATGCCAAAATGGTTGCCGGGAAAACAAAATGGTAATCCCGTGATGGTGTACTTTACATTACCCGTTCGATTTAAATTAGCAAATTAATCAACATCGCTTATAATGAAAACGGTGGATTGTGTACTATACAATTCACCGTTTTTTTGCAATGGACAATAGGTTTGTATGTGAGATAAATATTATTTTTATAAATCCAGTGTGAAAAAATGATAAATAGAAACAGAGATAATGACCGGAGAGATTTTCAGGGTAAAAATGCAGCCTTACAAGTATTCGAAGGCGTAATGGCTTTTTTTTATCTTGCGTTTGCTTACGTATTACTATTTACAGAACGCTTTAGTGATAGTATTGTGAGCGAAATCCGGTTACCTTTAGGGATATTATTGGGTGTATATGGCTTATTTCGTATTTATCGCGCCGTAAAACGTTTTTTTGTCAAAAAAACAGAGAAAGAAGAATAAAAAAATACAAATTCTGCTTAAAAAAAAGAGTTTTTCCTATCTTTGCATAGAAAAAACTCTTTTTTTTATTGCTACAATGAACAAAAATTTTTATTTAATTTTTTTGAAACCACGAGCATTACGTTACTTATCAGGATTTTTAGCAGTTAGCTTTACCTTGTGCGTTTTTGTTTCGTGCAACCGTGCCAAACCTGATGGAAAATGGACTGACACTACCACTGCGGGTCTTGTTTCCATTGCGTGTGATCAATGTTATGAACCTATTATCAGGGAACAAATCGATGTTTTCGAGGCATTATACATTCAAGCATCCATTAATCCGATTTATACCGACGAAGCTGATGCGATCGATATGTTGTTGAAAGACAGCGTTCGCTTAGCTGTAGCTTCCAGAACTTTAACCGAGCAGGAAAAAGCATTTTTATTGCAAAGCCGGAATATGATTGTGCAAGAATTGAAAGTAGCGGAAGATGCTATTGCCTTGATAGTGAATCCGGCTAATCCGGATTCGATGATGCCGATGCCGACTCTCAAAAAAATTCTGACAGGGGAAATAACCGAATGGAGTCAAATTAATCCCAAATCTAAATTGGGCAAAATTGATGTGATGTTCGATCATAAGAACTCCAGTACCGTTCGTTTTGCTATCGATTCAATTTGCGAAAAGCAACCGCTCTTTTCAGGGCTTTATGCTCAGGGATCTAATCAAAAAGTACTCGATATGGTGGCCGAACGGCCTAATTCCTTAGGTATTATTGGCGTAAACTGGGTAAGCAACGAGAATGATTCCACTCATTTAAGTTTTTTGGACAAGGTGAAAGTCATGTGGGTCAGTCCCTATGAGGAAGCGGATATTTCCAATAGTTACAAACCATACCAGGCTTATATCGCATTGAAACAATATCCGTTGAGCCGTAACGTTTATTTTTTACTGACGGATCCCAAACATGGCCTTTCTACAGGTTTTGCATCTTTTGTCGCAAGCGATCGGGGGCAACGGATTATTTTGCATTCGGGACTTGTACCCGAAGCGCCGGTTAACTTCAAGTCTGTAGAAGTAAAAGACCAGGGAATCTGATCAAATGAATATACTGCAAATTGTATAACTTAAATATAAAAAAAAATGAACTTAAAAAGAAGCTTATTTGTTGTGGGCTTATTGTCTTTGTACATTACCGGAAGTTCTGCTGCCGGCGTCAATGAGAAAGGGATAGAATATTATCGTGCAGAATTGTATAATGCTGCAATTATATTCCTAAACAATCAAATAACGAAAACAACCGGAACTGACAAAGCTGAGGCGTATTATTACTTAGGCGAATCGTACGCAGCCCTTGCCAAAAATGATTCAGCTGCTATTTTTTATCAAAAAGCATTGGATACAGATGCTGAATATCCATACGCCTATATCGGACAGGGTAAATTAGAATTGAAGAAAAATAATCAAAATGGCGCAAATGATTTATTCAAAAAAGCCATTGGGTTTGCTAAAAAAGATCCGGCAATCCGTACCTCTGTAGCCGAAGCCTATATTCATGCTCAGCTATATGATAAAGCGAACGAAACATTAGATCAGGCCAGAAGCCGGGATAAGAATTATTCAGGCATTTATGTGGCTGAAGGAGACATGTTGCGGGCTCAAGGCAAAACCGGAGATGCTTGTGCCAAATATGAAAATGCCATTCTGTTTGATAAAAATGATAAAGTAGCTTATCTGAAAGAAGCGCGTGTATATAAAGCGATTAATCCAAAGTCAGCATTAGATATTTTGAATCGTTTGATTGCAGTGGATCCTGAATACATTCCTGCTTATGCCGAATTGGGTGATATTTATTATAGCGATGGCTTTTATCAGAAAGCATTGGATGCTTATAGCAAATTCATCGCGATTCCCGGTGTTCCATTGAAATATCAGATCAATTATGCTTCGATTTTGTTTTTTACAAAAGAATATGCTAACTCTTTAGGTGAAATTCGCCAGATTTTGGCAAAGGATCCCAATAATGTGGTAATGCATCGTTTGCAGGCTTATAATAATTATGAATTAGGCAATTATGAACTCGGATTGGAGCGTATAGATGCTTTTTTTAAGTTAATTCCTCAAGACCAGATCATTGCGTTGGATTATACTTATTACGGACGTTTATTGGATAAAAACAAAAAGTCTGATTTAGCTATTGAAGCTTTTCAAAAATCATTAGAGAAAGACAGTACCAAAGTCGAAGTCTATAAAGAACTTGCTTCTGCATATAACCGGATGGGCAATTATTCCGAATCGATAAAGTACTATCAATTATATTTTGCAAAAGATGTCAATGCCCCTTTGGTTGATTTATTGTATTTCGGGCAAACTTGCTACTCGGCAGCTCGTCAATTATTGCCGGTCGCTCCGGTTGAAGGAGTAAAAGTGGTTGCTGATCCTGCAAAGCTGCTAAACGATAGCATTCAGCGGATGCAGTATTTGCAATTAGCTGATACGATTTTTGCGCAAGTGAGTGAACGTTCACCTGATTCTTACCTGGGTTATTTGTGGAGAGCGCACGTTCAGGCCAGTATAGACTCAGAAGTAACTTTGGGCCTTGCAAAGCCGTATTATGAAAAAGCATTATCCATCATGGAGCCAAATAATGCCGATGGGCGCAGAAATAAAGACATTGTTGATGCTTATCGTTATTTAGGCTATTATTATTATTTGAAAGAAGATGTAGATAACACAAAAAAATGTTTTGAAAAAATTTTGGAAATCCTGCCCGATGATGGTGCTTCCAAACAAGTATTAGAAGCCTTGGGCAGTAAAAAAAGTAAATAACTAATAACTCTTTTTTACATATATTTGCAGGGGAAAAGTGGATTGGATCGCTTTTCCCCTGCGTTTTTTTATTAGGTGATTATACAACCAAAGTAATAACGGCTTCTTTTACATCTCCGCCTACCGGTGGTCGTTGTTTTGCTATGGAAAGTTTGATTTTTTCAATGGCAGGAAATTCTTTTTTTAATCGGGAGATAATGCGTCCTGCTACATGTTCCAGTAAATTAGACGAAATATGCATTTCTTCTTTTACCAATTGAAAAACGGAAGCATAATTGAGCGTGTCTTCCAAATGATCAGAGGAGGCTGCTTTGGATATATCTGCTTTCAATATTAAATCGACTGTAAAATAATTCCCGATCAGACGTTCTTGCTCCATCACGCCGTGATAAGCATAAAATTGCATTTCTTTAAGTTTGATATAGCTTTCCATAGACAAGACAATGAATGGCAAAAATAATAAAAAAAGCATACAATTCCTTTATTGTTTATAAACTACCTGGATAACAGGCTTCATTTTTTCAAAAAAAACGATAACTTTGCCAAAAATAGAAATCATGATGGGAAATAAAAAGCAGGCTCCGACAGGGAGTTCGATCAACGCCCTGGCAGCCGGTACGGTTATCAAGGGAAATCTGAGTGCAGAGGAAGATATGCGTGTGGATGGAATTATAGAAGGAAACATTAGTTGCAAAGGAAAAGTGGTAATCAGTCAAACGGGAGAAGTCAGAGGACAAATTACCTGTGCCAATATAGAACTGGCCGGTAAAGTAACCGGAAATATCCATGCAACAGGAATTCTTGTATTGAAACACACTTCTGTATATCAAGGAGAATTGCATATTCAAAGCCTGGAAATCGAACCTGGAGCCATTTTTAACGGATCTTGTAAAATGGTCAACGCTACTGGCAATTAAATCCTGCCGCTTTGCCTGATTAATGATTGGATACGTTGGTTCAACCCTGTGGCCTTAACTAAATCCTCGATGTTGAGATGCATGCGATAACGCCAATAATGGCGGGGATTGGCAGGAATATTAATCCTTTCGGCATCCACATCTTTTCTTCTTAACTTTTCATCTATCGATAACCAGTCCTGTAGCGGAATAATGGTCAGCATAGAAGGGGCGTGCAGATGGTTATTGATAATTTGCTCACAAATTTCGCCGTTACAATTGTCCGGGGCTTTGCCTTCACGTCGTAGTACCTGATTGTAATATTGCTGAGTACGCTGTTGATCTTCTTTCCACCATCCACGAATTGTAGTCATATCATGCGTTGACGTGGTACATACCGAATAATAAGGTAAGGTATGCAGATTTGCAAAGTCAACATTCGCTTCTTTGGGCATCCGTTCTATTTCGAGACTGAAAATCTGTAATTTACGCATAACTTCAGGAACCGATTGAGGAATCATTCCCAAATCTTCTCCACACACCAGCATGTCGGTGCAGGATGTTAGCGGAATCAAGTGTTTATAACCCTGTTCTTTCCAAAAATCATTATGCCGTTGGTAATAATAATTCCAATAGATGCCATCAAAAGCATATCGATCGGAATTACTCAATTCCCGGTATAAATAAGATTGCGAAGCAGAAATGCGCGGGTGATATTTATCCGGTTGCAGCGGATCTGCAATAAACAGCACTTCGTTGGTAATGAAATATAATCCTTCCCGTATTTTTAAAGATTTGGCATCGTCTTTTTCCGCAAAAGCATCTTTAATACGTTGTTGCGTTTTGAATCGGTCTTTTAATGCAAAATGGTGCGAAGTCGTCCGTTCCAGATAAACATCTTTTACCTCTGCCGTATATTCGCCAAAGAGTTCATGCAAAAAGTATTCATTGATGTGCGGTGTTGTAAATCGTTGCATATTAAAAGGCAATCCTGCGTTTTCAATTTCAACGGGACTTAAAGGCAGCGATGGATTGAACCAGGCAGTGAGCCCTTGCACGGAATCTTCCGGTATTTCCCAAATCCGGAAAAATCCGAGAATATGATCTATCCGATACGCATCGAAGTAGTCTGACATTTTTTTGAATCGATTTTTCCACCAGGTAAAATGATCCCGTTCCATCTCTTGCCAATTGTAGGTTGGGAATCCCCAATTCTGTCCCGTTACCGAAAAATCGTCAGGTGGCGCACCGGCGTTAACATGCATATTAAAATAATAAGGCTCAGTCCAGGCTTCAATACTGGTTTTGCTGATCCCGATCGGTACATCTCCTTTCAATACGATTCCATGTGAATAAGCATAATCCCGAACTTCTTGCAATTGTTTGTGCAAATGGTATTGCAAGTAGTAATATAACTGAATTTCACGGTGATGCGAAACTTTTGTGTCCTGACAAAATTGTTCGATTTCCAATTTGTCATAACGCGCATATTTTCCCCATTGTTTAAAATCGGGCGTATTATTTAATTCCCTGAAATAAGAATAGGCGGCATACGGGATCAGCCAGGATTTATTTTGTTCGAAGAAATATTTAAACTCTTCCGATGCTAAATCTTTTTGCCCTTCCTGCTCAAAAATTTCTCTGAAGAATTCCCATTTGATTTTGTCAACATCTTCATATAATACAACATCAGATGCATTTAATTCGGCCTGTTTCGTCTGATAATAAGCTATTCGGTCGGTATGATGCAAACATCCCATTTTTTCTAAGTTCAGATACAAAGGATGTAAGGCGACAGTTGATATTGCATTATACGGGTAGGAGTCCATCCAGGTGTGGGTCATCGTGGTATCATTAATTGGTAACAATTGTATGATACGTTGCGAAGTTTGTGAGGCCCAATCCAATAACATTTTCAAGTCGCTGAAATCTCCGATGCCGCAACTATGCAGAGTACGCAATGAGAATACAGGAATAACGACTCCTGCGCATTTCCAGTCGGGAGCATTTTCCCGGAATTGCAATCCGGAGATCACCCCGGTTTCATTTTCTTTGAGCAGCGGTAAGTTGAGTATCCGGTTATCTCCATTTTCCCAGCGGACATGAGACCTGTTTTCATTGTCCACCACTACTAATTTATATTCGAAAGGAAATGTCAGTTTATTGGCATCCAATTCGACAGACCACAGGGGAAATTTTTCACAACTGAATATTAATACTTTATCGATATTCCAATTTCCTAATTCGGGTATGTTACCTGATAAGGCAAGGCTTTGTGTACGTTCTACATGCGGAGCCAGGACTTTCAGTATAATTTTTTTATTGGATTTTACCACTCGTTCAAACTTGTCGCAAGGATGCCCGAAAAGACTTTTGGTAAAGGCCGAAGAATAAAATGCCAGATTTTGCGGACGGGCTTGCCAATAATCGATCAACAAATAAGAACGGGAAGTGTCGTTTAACTCTACTTGATGATTTTTTTGCCACTCTTCGAAAATTTGCTTTCGGTTAGAACTTAGAAAATAGCGATATTCTAATGAGATGGGTTGATTGGGGAGGTCGATACTCAACGACCAGTTACCATCGCCAGTATAATGCATTTCACACGCATGGGAAGTATCCCAGCCGCCTAATTCGGGCGCAGAACCAATGATGTGGAGAGTTTGTCCCCAAACTGTATGGAAGTGAATCGAAAATGTTACTTTCATGAATCTTCCTGTTGAAATAAAATCTGATTATTGTATAGTTGCAGTAGTTGTTTTTATATCTGAAGTAACATCGAGCGGAATATCCATTCCATTGGCTACGATGGATCCTTTGATGTGTTGTTTCAAGTTGGCATTTTTAGCCATTCCGGTTCTCAAATCAAATTCTACGGTACCGCTTTGATTCCCGGATAGTTTGCCATGTGATTCTGTAATAATAGATTGAATATTGGCTATGGCTGTTTCCTGCGTATTGGATATCAATTCGTAAGTGGAGACTGTTTTCAAGGACATACCCAAGATTTCGATGGTTTGTTCTATCGACCAGGAATCACCAATTTTTACAGGTTTGTCAGGATATATTTTAGTCGATTGTTCGAAATTTTTGCGGATGGCTTCATTATTGAACTGTTGAGTCATTGCAGCTTTCAGGGGAGTAAGTTCATGAACTTCTCCATCCAATACGTTTAGCATTTTATCCAGGATGACTTCCATTCCGGAAACCGATTTGACGGTGCCATCGGTCGCAATCAAGGCATTGAAATGGCTTCCGGTCAGGCAATCGAATAATTTGGATACGGAGGAATCAATTTGGGAAGTATCGCCGGGCGCATGATTCGAGTCATATTTCATACTCATCATTCCTCCGGTCATTTCGAAATGAACTTCTTCATAAATAAATTCGGTCTGTATTTCAGTATCCGTTTTATTGATGATGTTCATGTCGTAAACCGTACTCATATTTTGGTTGAAAGAAATTTCCTGATCCATAATGGATTGAGTAAAATTCTGTTGCAGTTCGTAGTGGTAGCGATATTTTGCCCCTTTGTCGGGATTAAAAGAAAGAGACACCTGGGCTGTTGCCATCATACCGGTCATCAGGCAACAAGCAGTCAATACTATTTGTTTCATCTGTAAATAAAAATTTATAAGATTTGAATAGGCAAAGTTACTTTTAAAATAAATATAGTAGATTGAATTTGTAAAAAATGTGTACATTAGCGACAAAAAAGCGTAAATGAATTGGGATAAGATTGTCGAATGTGTTCCGAATTTTAGTGAAGGTCGTAATCTGGAGGAGGTGGAACAAATTGTTTCTATTTTTCGGGCAAAAGAAGGCATAAAGTTGTTGGATTATAGTAATGATGTTGATCACAACCGGATGGTAATCACCGCTATTGGTACGCCGGAAGCGATGAAAAACGCCGTCGTGGAAGCTATTGGAATGGCATTGAATATGATAGATCTGACCAAACATACAGGACAGCACCCACGCATGGGCGCTGTAGATGTGGTGCCTTTTATTCCCATCCGGAATATGACAATGGAAGAAGCCGTTGCCCTTTCCAAAGAAGTAGGAAAAATAGTGGCAGACCATTATGGTTTGCCGGTTTATTTGTATGAACGTTCGGCATCAGCTGTTCATCGGGAAAATTTGGCGAATGTTCGCAAAGGACAATTCGAAGGATTAGCAGAAAAAATGCAGCATCCGGGCTGGATTCCGGATTATGGGCCGGATCATCCGCATCCGACAGCCGGCGCTGTGGCCATCGGAGCCCGAATGCCTTTGATAGCTTATAATATCAATCTGAATACAGACCGGTTGGAAATAGCCGACCAAATAGCCCGGAAAGTTCGTAATATAGGTGGTGGCCTTCGTTTTTGTAAAGCCATGGGGGTTGAAATGAAGACCTTGGGTTGCGTACAAGTGTCTATGAATTTGACCGATTATACAAAGACGGCGATGTATCAAGTGTTTGAAATGGTGAAAATGGAAGCACAGCGCTATGGCGTAACGATTCGCGGGAGCGAATTGATCGGATTAGTACCAATGGATGCAGTGGTGGATACGGCTGCATATTATTTGGGATTGGAAAATTTTTCGTCGATGCAGGTGTTGGAAAGGCATTTGATGGAATAGATGTTTTTAAGTTGAAATACAGTGAGTTACAAAATAATGCTGACTAGAATTGATTTTAGTGGGTTAGTAGTGAATTTGTTTATAAAATACGAAAAATTATGAAAACAAACATTTTTCTTACCATTGCACTCTTAACGACAACAATCTGGTGCAATCTCTTTTCTCAAACATCTGTGCCGCAGATAGGTGCTATATGGTACTATTCTGCTTATTCAGGGAGTGGCCCGGGTGAAGGTTATTACCAAATGGAATACATTGCAGATGTAGAAAAAGGCGGGAAAATTTGCAAACAAATGAAAATTAAAGAAATGGATATTTTTGGAAAATTATCTCCGGAAGGTAGTTATGATTATCTGCTTTATGAAGACCGGAAAATTTATCATTATATCGACTATTATGACAACCTCGAGCCTGATTTTTATTTGTTGTATGATTTCAATGTAAAAGAAGGGGAACAAATCCACACTTCCTATCCTTTTTATGATTCTCAGAATAAAATCGGCAAAATAGATCATTTTACTTTAACCGTCAGTGAAATTAAAGACACGATTATTAATGGAGAAATCTTAGCTTGTTATAAATTTCGTAATGAAGACTATTTTAACGGTACATCCATAGCCGGTTTTGATGGCATCGCTATCGAAAATATTGGAAATATTTCCCACTCTTGGTTTTTTCCTATTGAACATTACCATACCAATGATTTTTGGTTGCCAAGGAATTTCAGATGTTACACCAATCAGGATTTTCATCTGAAATCGGAAACTTTAATGCAAGATTGTGATTATTTTTCTCCCATTGGAGCAGTTAAGCATCATCGCCTTGATCAGCCTCCTGTTTTTTTACAAGATAGAAATACGCTATGCATGGAAAATCTACAGGAAGCAATATTCTTTTCTATTGTTGACGCACAAGGCAAGAAACAGCTACAAGGGTATTGTTCCGGAAAAATCGATATTACATCTTTGCCGGTCGGATTGTACCTGTTGAAAACACAAACAGTGAATATTAAGTTTACAAAACATTGACAAGCATTATCGTATTGTAAAGTTGCTTAGGGGAAGAATAAACATTTTCCGGGATTCATTTGTTTCATACAATAAATTAAATTCAAAATCTATGAAATCAAGTTATTTGTTTTTACTTTTTATGATGATGATTGTGATGAGTAGTTGCGCTAATAAACGATCGGTTGCTCAAACAGAAGTCACCGCGGCTGCTACTGTGGGTGTTCCTGTTCAGTTTCAGGAATTAACGGGTTATTTTGTGAAAAATACCTATACTCCGGTTGACGATGTTAATCCTTTGGTAATCAAAAATCAAGCTCAATTTAATGAGTTGTTTGGAGTGGGGAAGACCATGAATAATACCATTATTTCGCCCGATTTTGAAAAATCGATTGTTGTTGCTTTGATTTTTCGATCAACGAATAAAGCTACCACTATCACCTTGTCTGATTCAAAAATAGATAAAGGGACACTCGATGTATATTATATTGCAAAAACGGGTGCAGAACAAAGTTATACCTCTACCCCGGTTGCTTTATCTACCATTGACAGAGCCGGGGTGACAAATGTTCGTTTTTTTGTGAATGGCAAGGAAAAAGGAATTGTTGTCTTATAATTTTACCAGTGAATCGGCTCTTGTCCGGTTTGTTTTAAATAATCGTTGGCAGTACTGAAATGTTTATTCCCGAAAAATCCGCGGTGAGCGGATAGGGGAGAAGGGTGTGGTGATTTAAGTACTAAATGTTTTTGGGGAGAAATGAATTCTCCCTTTTTTTGAGCATACGATCCCCACAGGATAAACACTACATGTTCTTTCTTTTCAGCAATTTGATGAATGACAGCATCGGTAAATGTTTCCCAACCTTTATGCTGATGTGACCCGGCCTGATGGGCTCGCACAGTCAATGTAGCATTTAACAAAAGGACGCCTTGTTTGGCCCAACGCGTTAGATTGCCTGACTTGGGAGCCGGAATGTTGAGATCGCTTTCGATTTCTTTGAAGATATTCTGTAATGATGGCGGAAACATGATTCCATCGTTGACGGAGAAACACAGTCCATGCGCTTGTCCCGGTTCATGATATGGATCTTGTCCTAAAATAACAACTTTTACGTTGTCGAACGGACATTGATCAAATGCATTGAAAATCAAATTTCCCGGAGGATAAATGGTACATGAGGAGTATTCCGATTTTACAAACCCGGTGAGGGTTTTGAAGTATTCTTTTTCAAATTCCGGTTGGAGGATGTTGTTCCAGGAAGATTCAATTTTTACGTTCATGAGCAGCACTTATTTATTCAAATGTATTTAATAAATCAGGATTTAAAGTATCACCGTTTTCGCTAAAAGCGCCGTAAATATATTGCCCTTTCCATAGGCAGGGAATGTCGCCGTTGTACCTGTCGTGGATGATGAATATTTCCCCTTCGGCAATAGTTTCGGACTGTTTCGCAAATTCAAGGTATTTGTCTATAATTGCCTTAGCTTCGTCAGGCGTATTTCCGTCGATCAGGAAGAGTTGATATTGCAACTCATTATTCATATAATTACAAGAATATACATGATTCAGGAATGAATGTCCGATGTACCCGGCATTTGTATAATATTCGGAGTAGGAGATTTTATTTTCCAAAGGGAAACGGGTGAATAAAGGAGGATATGTGGCGTCGGCATTGATTTTTTCGGCCAATGCTTTTCCTATTTCGCGCATCGTATTGCCAACTCCATCAGCCTCAGCATCCGCATTGGACGACATTTTAACATAAATACAGCCGGCGAAGAAATACAATCCGTTGTTATCTCCTTGGGCTTCTCCGCCAATGTCGAAATACTCTAAATTATCCGAACGCTCTGATGCATACATGCCAAAAGCGTCGGCAGGCGTATCGTGCCGGTAAGCCTGGATAGTGATGCTGTTTTCTCCATCATCATATTCCATGGATGTCATTTCTTTGAAATTGTAAGCCAAAAAAAGAGGTGCAGCACCATTAATTCGATTGAATAAATTGTCGGCATTAAATACCTCTATGTCATTGGATATTCTAAAGACTGGAATATCTGGAAGATAGGAGCGTAGTTCTTCCGGCGATTGCGCCGTGGTGATTGTGAAACTGCATAATCCGGCTATGCAAGTTAAAAACAGATGTTTCATAAATGTTGTCATTTTGCATGCGAAGATACAAAACTATTAATTAAACGATACAAATATCGTAAACAAAAAACAAAAGCTTATCATCCATTTTTTATTTTCAATTTTCCACCGCTTTCAGGCAGGATACAAGTTAGCTGTCGTTTATTCAGCCTTTTATACAATGTCAATGAGAATCCCGACAAATGTTATCAAAAAGCCAAATATCAAAAATCCCAATATACAGGATAGCAATGCCTTTATGTAACCCGCCGCTTTCTTCTTGTCAAAAAATTGTCCGATTGCCCAAGCATAATAAATCGTCACAATTAAAGCTGAAATGTTCATCAAATGCAATTGTGTTAAACCCTGAAGAATTGTAGTAACTGTAAAAAATAACGCTGATATTCCTGAAATAAAACAAAAGAGGATAAAAATTTCAAAAATATTGTATCCTGATTTTCTAAAAAACAGTTTTAGCCAGAACGCCATAAATAATCCGGATATTATATTCGTATAACCTTGATATTCGATCATCCAGTTGGTAAAAAGATTTACGGTAGGATATTCTATTTCAGGCTGCTGCGTATAAAAATCTTTGGCATCAATATGAAAAAGATGACAAGCAAGTGTATAAACCAATGACGTTATAAAAAGAAATGTAATTGGTTTTACAAACCGGTATCTATCTTCCGTAATAAAACGCCTGATGCTTTCCCCGGGGCTTATAAGCACGTTTTTTATGGTATATATCATTCCTTTATGCGCGAACAGGAAGTCTCCGATTTCACTAATGATATAAGTCCTGTCAATTCTTTTCAATTGGGCAGGTTGCCCACAATTTGAGCAATAATTTCCATTAATCAGTTCATTACAATTTTTACAGTTATTCATTTGCATTTTTCTTTTATTAATATTTTTTATCCGTATTCTCCCATCCAAAATCCTTGTTTTGAAGAAAGTGTGAATGAATGAAAGGCTTCATCAATTGAACGCCGTATGAGTTGTTTTCAACGATATTTCCCATGAACCGATAACCAATCCATGTTAGTTTTTTGTTATACCAATTAGTAAATTTAGTGTTAAATTATGAGTTGCGTTTGGAAAATCACATTCATTACAAAAGTAATATTTGTAGTCAAATATATCCATGTAAAAAAACGAATGATGACTTTGCTTTTGTCTTTCTTGAGCGTATGTAGCCACTAAAGGCAAGCAAACCAAAAATAGAAATAAAACTTTCTTCATATAAACTCAAATAATATTTTTTACTTTTTTATGTCGTTGTCCCAAGTCGCAAGAATACAAACATTCTTTTATTGAGTGGTGGCTGGCATTTCTGTCATTCGTTTTTAGTTGATAAAAGTTGTCCTCCAATTATTACACAGAAAAGAATCAAAGTGCTAATTAATATCGCTATATATGATTCTTGCATAGTTCCAATTAATTCCTCTCGGGTTGAAAATGTACTCCAAGATGTTACTCTCGAAACAAATATATTTCTATTTGTTACAAAACAAATAATGAGATAAATAATCGAAAGAACAACAGCTTTATATTTATTTTTCATTTTCGCCAATAACAGGCAGGTTGGGCGTCAGCGGCAGATGCAGAAAAATTGATAATAAAACTTTAAAAATAATGACATATGAATCAATTAGAACAGATTGAACAAAATTTCAACTTCACGTATCCTGAACTTTACAAACGATTATATACAGGCGGAATGCTTGATTGGGGAAAGTCTGGACCAAATTGGCATGCCACATATTGGGATAAATTCAAAATTAATCCGCCTTTGTTATTATTCGGCAATGACATTGAACTTCTTGAATTTGATAGAATAGTTACAGAAATCGAGACGTTTAGAGACCCAAACGATTATAGAAAAACAAAACCTGAATTTCAATTTATTCCTTTTGCACAAACAGGCGCTGGAGATTTGTATGTATTTCAATTCGACAAGCAGGACGGAAACAATATACCAATCACATTTGCCTACCATGATGATGAAATTGCAGTTGTTTTAGCAAAAAACCTGCAAGATTTTATTTTTCGAAAATTATTAGAGTGTGTTGTCGAAACTGGCAAATACTCAAAAGCAGCAGAAGATGGCAATTTGAAAACAAATCTTTTCAACATGTTAAGAACTCATAAGCCATATTTGAACCAGCATCAAATCGAAAAAATTGAAGAAATATACAATCGCGATTTATTTGATTACAAATATAAGGTTCCAAACGGGAAAGAATATTCAGCAGCAGGACTAATTTCCCGAGACGAGTTAAAGGAAACTTTACAGCAAGAAATCGGATTTGACGGCTTAAATATGGAATTTGTATATATGGGCTGACAATGCCGAGCACCCAACTGCGCGTCTGCTTCCAGCGGGCGGCGATGTGGTATTATCACCGTCTGTCGTCCGCGCCACCTTTTGTCTCGGTGGACAGTTTAGCACCCGCAACGCCCGCCGTCAGCAACCCGCGGCACGATAGAGGAAAGAATAAGAGCATAATAAAACTGTTTGTCAAAATCTCACTTTTCAATGAACAGCCCATACAACTTGATGATAGTGTATCTTTATATTCATACATACTGATATATGATTGTACAAAGCAAAGAGAATATGCAATTATGGACAGAATGGCTGTAATTATTAGCGTCCTTGTTTTGCTATGAGAATTGCATTTCTTAAAAATATTCTTGTTTTGATTCTCGATGAGTTTTTCAATTTGCTCATTTTTTGCAAGATTTTTTTTGTTTTTCATGTAATCAAAACAGAATCCATATACAACAACGATGAAAAAAGTAACAGGTATACTAAAGATAAATGTAAAACCTGCACCTTCATCATCGGAAAATAATTGTAATAAGTCTTCAAATCCACTTATTAACAGATTTTGAAGTATAACAATAGAAAAAATGAAGATTAATCTGATTGTTTTTGTATGTTTTATATAGTGCTTAGAAGTTAAAAATAAGACCCAGTTAACTATGATAAATGCAAAAATAAAATTAATCCAATAGTTTAATGGGTTGTATGATAAGCCTATTGGCAATTCTAATATGCTCAATAGTATATTGAATATGAGTTTGTTTACATAGTAGAAGTAGAATAGGTTTTCCTTTGATGCTTGCACTTTCGCGCATAGCAGCCAACGTGCCGCCAGCTGCTTTTCGGGCGGGTTGCGGTGCGCTTCACTGTCCACCGATGCCGAAGGTGATGCGGGCACAAAAGCTGAAAATCAGGCTGTCAGCCCGCCTGCAAGCAGGCCGGCAGTTGGGTGCAGTGTTCTATTCGCTGTTTGTCCATATTTATACTTCTGCTATTTCATATTTCTCCGCTAAAACTTCCAAATAAGAGCCATATCCTTCAATAAGAAAATGTCTGAACCCC
Source organism: Bacteroidales bacterium (assembly GCA_031553835.1). Taxonomy (GTDB): domain Bacteria; phylum Bacteroidota; class Bacteroidia; order Bacteroidales; family Azobacteroidaceae; genus JAVBKX01. The sequence goes on along the minus strand of JAVBKX010000031.1, from coordinate 528 downwards.
CTTTTTTCTAAGTCCGAAAGTCCGTCCTTGTCAGTAAACCATTTCGTGTTTTCAACGATGTAGAAATATGAATCATAACATATTCCAGTTTCTCTCCAATAATTGATATAGGATTTGTCACTTTGCCCTAAATTATCGAACAGTTCTCCATGTGCTGTCATCGTTTCATAGTCTCCATAGTGTTGTTCTTCGAAATTAAAATTGAAGAACTGTAATGCTGCAATTGAATCAAAACGAATTATCAAGGCGTGTTCTTTTTCAGAAAAATCCACACCAACTGTTTTGACAGCCAAACTTTTTGATTCAAAAGTCTCAATTCCGATTCCATATCTACCAAGTCTCCAAGGTATCGGAATAGCTCTAAGTTTTATTTTCTCACTCATAATGTTTCATTTTTAAAGTTCGTTAGTTGAAACTATGCACTTTAGTGCAAGGCTTTAGCTTCTACAAATAATGTAATATCTTTGTAGAAAAGTTATTATATGGAACAGCGTCATAGTACTCATAGTGTTCATAGTTTGCAAGTGC
>JAVBKX010000021.1:0-85633 GCA_031553835.1 Bacteroidales bacterium | reverse complement strand
CGAATACGATTTTTAGGCGGGTAGATGAGTTGACATATAATTATAATAATGTTAATTTAAATGAACCCGCTCGCTGTTGTATTATAGATACCAATGCACAGTCCATTAGCAATTTGAGCCTCAAACCGATCAATACTCGTTTACTTCTTGTTTTTAATCCTAATCGCACTTATGATACAGAGCTCAAATCCGGTGGTAATATTCACTTTAAACAATATAATTCAATTTTCAAAAATATAGAATGTCTTATCGAGTTAGTTTGTTTAGGGACATATTGGGTTGAACGGTGTAGAAAATAGTTTTATATAATTTGGGAGGTGTGTTATGTTGTTTAATTCTTTTGCTTTTCTAATATTTTTTCCTGTTGTGTGCATTTTGTACTTCCTTTTGCCACAACGGTTTCGTTGGCTGTTTTTGTTGATAGCCAGCTATTATTTTTATATGAATTGGAAGCCTTCTTATGCTATTTTAATCGGAATATCTACCTTATTGACTTATTTGTGCGGTATTTTGGTCGAGCAAAGTCATGTCAAATACAGAAAGAAGATGTTTTTAACATTCAGTTTGGTAATTAATTTTGGCATTTTATTTCTGTTCAAATATTTTGATTTTCTTAATCAATCTGTTTTTTCGTTGCTTGAGCAGGCGAACATCCGGTGGGAAGTGCCGAATTTGAATTTACTGCTTCCTGTTGGAATTTCCTTTTATACATTTCAGGCAGTCGGCTATACTATCGATGTATATCGAGGCGATATAAAAGCCGAACGGCATTTGGGAATTTATGCCTTGTTTATTTCTTTTTTTCCACAACTTGTAGCAGGTCCAATTGAACGTGCGAGGAATTTGTTGCCCCAATTTCGAGAATATCATGTATTTAATGCCAATTTGGCCTCTCAAGGCTTGAAATTAATGTTGTGGGGTATGGTGATGAAAGTAGTTGTAGCAGATCGAGTGGCTGTCTATGTTAATGCTGTTTATAATAATGTGGAACAGCATACCGGCTTATCCCTTTTGGTAGCAACTTGTTTGTTCGCTGTTCAGATTTATTGCGACTTCGGGGGATATTCGTTGATTGCAGTTGGTTGTGCCAAAGTAATGGGATATCGATTAATGAATAATTTTAATCGTCCCTATTTGGCATTGAATATAACCGATTTTTGGAGGCGCTGGCATATTTCATTATCCACCTGGTTTAAGGATTATTTATATATTCCATTGGGAGGCAATCGCGTTAGCAAAATGAAAAATTATTTTAACCTGTTTGTCACATTTTTTGTGAGTGGAATTTGGCATGGAGCTAATTGGACGTTTGTTGTTTGGGGAGCATTGCATGGTTTATTCCAAGTCATAGAGAAAGCATTGGGTTTGAATTGGATAACAGGCCGGAAATTCAACTTGCAAAGCGTTTTTAGAATTATTCTTACGTTTGTTTTAGTTGATTTTGCATGGATATTTTTCCGTGCCAATAATATTCATGATGCATTTTCCATTATCCATAAAGTGTGCACTAACCTGAATTCTACTTTGTATGTAGATCAGAAAACAATGTTTTATGCTATGTTGGGTTTGTGTTTGTTAATATTCAAAGACATAAAAGATGAATTTTGGAGTAACCAGTTTAATGTTTTAAGTAATAGACGGATTGTTGTGAGATTTTCTGTTTATACATTTTTGATAGTCGTCATTTTGTTGTGCGGAGTTTTTGATAGTAGCCAGTTTATTTATTTTCAGTTTTAATTATGCGCAAAACGATTCAAGTATTTTTTGTTAAGATATTTTTGCTGATCTGCTTGCTGTTTGTTGTCGACCAATTATTGGGCAAGCTACTGTCTAAATTTTTTTTCAGTGCACAACATGGATATATTCACCAGTTGAATTATGTAATGAATGACATGTATGATGATATGCTGGTTTTTGGTTCTTCCCGAGCTGTGCATCATTATGTTCCGGAGGTTTTGTCCGATTCGAATGTTACTGCCTTTAATTGTGGAAGCGATGGAAAAAACATCTATTATCATTATGCTCTTTTATGCCGAATTTCTGAAAGATATGTACCGCAAGTAGTTGTTTTAGATATTATTGCTGATGATTTTCGTGTTGGGCGCAAAGATGTTGCAGACAATATGAAAAGTTTGTATCCCTATTATTCAATTAATGAAAATCTTGATGAATTGATAGATCGGGGTTCTGTTGTTGAAAAAATCAAGTTGAATTCATTATTGTATCGTTATAATTCGAAGTTGAGTGAAATAATTTCGGATAATTTCATGAACAAGGATAGTAATTGGAACCTGGGGTACATTCCGTTGCATGGAATAGGCCATGGCAGTCCTATGAATCATGGACTTTCGCCCGTTGACACTTCAAAAATAACCTGCCTGGAACGATTTATTAATTTAGCCCTTGCAAAAAATATTAAATTGATACTCTGCATTTCTCCTGCTTATGGGCAAAGTTCAGAAGAATTTGAGCCTATTGCCCAAATCGCGAATAAATATCAAGTTCCTTTATTTAATCATTTGTTAGACAGTACTTATGTTGATCATAAAGAATGGTTTAAAGATTATTATCATTTGAATGATGATGGCGCCAGGATTTATTCTGCGAATATTGTGCAGGAAATAAAAGCTCTTCCAATTAAAAGATTGAAATAACTGAAATACCCCATTTCTTAATGGCTTCTTTTGATCCGGGTTTCATATCTTTCACGGATTTGCCTATCTTTGTACTTTTAATTTTAATTCATCGTTTCTTATGAGCAATATAGTCGCAATCATCGGACGTCCCAATGTCGGTAAATCCACTTTATTCAACCGGCTTACACAGTCGCGTCAAGCTATCGTCAATGAAGAATCCGGAACGACGCGTGATCGTCAATACGGCAAAGCGGAATGGCTGGGGCAGGAATTTTCCGTGATTGACACCGGAGGCTGGGTGATGAATTCTGATGATGTTTTCGAAGAAGAAATCAATAAGCAGGTGCAAATTGCCATTGAAGAAGCGGATGTCATTTTGTTTGTTGTGGACATATTGAATGGCATCACAGACTTGGATCTGCATATTGCCGGTATGCTCCGCAAATGTAAAAAACCGGTATTTGTTGTTGCCAATAAGGCTGATAACTTTGATATGCATCCTCAATCGGCTGAATTTTATTCCCTCGGATTAGGTGATCCTTATTGTATTTCTGCAATTAATGGTTCAGGAACGGGTGATTTATTGGATTTGATGATTCCGAAGTTTACGAAAAAGGAAGATGATATTCCCGAAAAAGAATTGGCTAAAATAGCGATTGTCGGTCGTCCGAATGCCGGAAAATCATCCCTTATCAATGCTTTTATCGGCGAAGAACGGAATATTGTTACCGACATTGCCGGCACTACCCGCGATTCTATCTATACGGAATATGACAAGTTCGGGTTGAATTTTTATTTAGTTGATACGGCCGGAATCCGGAAAAAAGGGAAAGTACATGAAGATTTGGAATATTATTCTGTGATCCGGGCTATCCGGGCTATTGAAAATTCAGATGTCTGTATATTGATGGTCGATGCCACCCGCGGCATTGAATCGCAGGATATGAATATTTTCTCTTTGATCCAAAAAAATAATAAAGGGTTGGTGATTGTGGTCAATAAATGGGATTTAGTGGAAAATAAAGATCAGAAAGTGATTGATACTTTTATCCAGGCCATTCATAGCCGCATTGCTCCATTTACTGATGTTCCCATTATTTTTGCTTCTGCATTAACCAAGCAGCGCATTTTCAAAATTCTGGAAACGGCCAAAGAAGTGTACGATATTCGTAAGACCAAAATTCCCACACATCAGCTCAACGATATATTACTTCCGATTATTCAAAATACGCCGCCGCCCAGTAATAAAGGGAAGGTGGTGAAAATCAAGTATATTACACAATTGCCTAATACACAGATACCCAGTTTTGTGTTTTTTTGTAATTTGCCGCAATGGGTCAAAGAACCGTATAAACGCTTTTTGGAAAATCAAATCCGTAAACACTGGAATTTGACGGGTACTCCGATCAATGTCTTCATGAGGGAAAAGTAATGTGTATTTAGTTTGTAATACCTAATACCATTATTCCGGAATTTCGTTTCATTTTAGCGCAATAGTCGGCTATGGATTCCGGATTTACAATTACTTTGTTGGCTAAAGTAGAAGCATGAATAAAAGTCAGCATTCCATTTTTTCTGTAAGCAATTCCCAGATGTGAAATGTCTAATCCATCGATTGAAGTAACGAAGCAGATAATATCGCCGTCTCTGATTAAATTTTCTATCTTTCGAATTTCATTTTTAGGGATATAAGAATAAGTCCGTTGATTTACCGCATTTTCTACTTGCTGCATTCGGGCAATATATTCCGGATTATTTTTCAATGCATTGTACGACTCCGGATGAGTGGACATAAATTTCAACGTAAATTGTAGCGGTTTGCCTCCGATTTCTTTGGTCCGGTCTGAAATAATTTGTTTCGCAATATTATCTGTAATCCAATCGGAAGTATAATGCAATCGCGATGGATAACTATCGATCACCCCGCCACGATACCGGATTTTTTGTAATTCCCGGGTAAAACGATCAAAAGTCAATGTATCTGAGCAAACGGTCTTTGTCAACGCAATGCAGTTTTCTACGAAAGTCATACAATCCAACTCGCGTAAATTTACAACCAGTTGCTCAGTATTGTTAATTTCCAAAGTGGATGCTACATAAGGAGTTTCGAGAAAATATAATGCTGTTTTTACCATTAAATTTTCTGCCGGCGACGTTGTACCTTTCTTGCATTTGCCAAAATAATCGTTGGCAATAGCGATATCTTTTTTGTCGCATTCACCGGTTGAAACCGATAATGTCAGCAAAGCGATGATGATCAGTTTGTACATATAGATATTTTGAAATGAATATCTTACAAAGTTACTGTTTTTTCCTTCAATTGATACCGGGCTTAAAATACAGGCCACACACACGATCTTCGGAGTCGAATGCAAGTTGTAAATTCAATTTTACATGTTGAAACCGGCAGGGAATGAATACCAATCGCAAACCGTTGAGATCCATATTCTTTATTTTTTCAACGTCAAAAGATTGAAATGGCCCGAATTGATTTTCAAGAGTTTGCATGGCTTCATTTAATTGCATTTCCTTTTTCATCGTTTCATCGCAAAAAGTATATACATTTTCGTAATCTTGTTTTTGTATTGCCGAAGCAATCTCTATCGCGATGGTATTGATTTCCTTATATTCTGCTTTTTCGTTGGCGTTGGCGGGTGTTGCTGATCCGATGGCGCCTGTAAATAGAATTTTAGCTATCCAAAAATTGAGGATGAGAGCAAGTGTTTCAGAGATAATAATACCGATGAAAAAAATAATACCGGCTTTATTCCCTCTTAAATTGCAGGAAGTGCGAAAAGCATTGAATGCTAATATTACAAACCAAACCGAAACAAAAATGGTAATCAGGAGAAATAGGTAGAATTGTAGCCCTTCTGCCAGGGAAAATGAGCTTATGCTTAACGTATATATGAGTTTTTCCATTATTGAGTTTACTTGCCCGACAAACGGAAAGAATGCGATGAGGCCAATTAATAAATAGGGAACTCGCGATAAGGCCATTGTTCCGGCGATATCAACAAAGCGAATGGATGATTTGGAAAATACAACGCCAGCCAACCAGAATAGTGACGTTAACACCAACAGGATGATTACCTGGCACATTAATGCGTGGTATAATGAATGTGTAGTAAAATGGACATCAAATATTCCGTCAAATATAATGTCGTTTTTCTGACCTGACCATGCTGTTAGAGCCATGGCTAACACTCCGATCCATAACGCTTTCCAACCTGCAATTTTTGCAAATGGATTAATCAGCATACTTAATTTACTTTGCATAATGATCTAATTTTTCGATGATTTCGTCTAATAAATTCCTCACAGTCGGATAACTTAAATTCAGATGTTTAGCCATTTCTTTAAGGCTTCCGCTGCATTTAACAAATTGTAGGATAAAGTCTTGTTCGTCTGGTGTTAATTGAGCTAACACAGGAAGGGAGTATAAACCGCTGACTTCAGTTTCACAATGTTCACATTTCAAGTTTTTGACTTTGAGTTGCGATTGACAACTCGGACATAGAGTGGGTAGCATATAAAATTCATTTTTATTTCTGCAAAGATAAAAATTATTTTATTAATGTGAAACTAAAAATGAATATTATTTATTTAGAATTTAATTTTGTTTATGTATGTATTAGTAATGTTTTGATGACGTATTCTGCCAAATAACATCCAAACACTGCCGGAACGTAGGAAATAGTGCCCGTTGACGACCGTTTATTCGGTTCGTCCACTTCGATGATAGCATTTTTTTGTACCGGTTCCGGAGAAAAGACCACCGGAATACCTTTGTAAATGCCCAAATCTTTTAAGCGTTTGCGGATCACTTTGGCTAATGCACATTGGTAAGTGGCAGAAATATCGGTTTGTCTGATATTGGCCAAATGCAATTTTCCTCCGGCGCCCATAGCGGAAATCACCGGAATCTGTCGTTGCAGGCAATGATAAAGTAAATAAACTTTGGGGCTTATCGAGTCAATAGCATCTACTACAAAATCAAAATGATTATCTTGCAACAAATCTTCTGTTTTTTCATCTTTCAGGAATTCGGTTATTGCAATAATCTCAGCTTCAGGATTGATGTCCTGTAGCCGATCTCTCAATACCAGGGCTTTGGATTTTCCGATCGTAGAATGCAAAGCCGGAAGTTGCCGGTTGATATTACTCGGATTCACGACATCAGCATCGATAATAGTGAGGCGTCCTACTCCGGCGCGGCACAACATTTCGGCAGCCACAGCTCCCACGCCGCCTAATCCAACGACTAATATGTGTGAACGGCCTAATTTTGCCACCTGTTCGGCGCCTAATAGCAATTCTGTACGTTCTTGCCAGCTCATATTTCAGAATCGAAATTATTTTGAAACTACAAAATGATAAATTCCTGATGGCACTTCACTGGGCGCAAGCTTCTCTTTGGCATCGCCCCATTCGGGAAGGATAACAGTCGCAGATGTGTTTACTGGAACTTCCACTTTTAGTTTGAAATTGCCGTCCCGGTCAATTTCCCATTCAGAATTTATCTTTCCGTATAACGTATTATAAGATGCTTTACAATACTTTAAATCGGCAACAGGTTTCGGTTCAATATAAAAATGTTTCATTCCCGGATTGGATATATCCGGTTTTATTCCTGCCAGTGCATAATAAAACCAGGCGACAACACTTCCAAACATCGGATGACAATGTCCGCTACCGTTAGCATCTTCACCTCCTCCGTCCCAAACTTCCCAAAGCGTACTGTTTTTATCATCCATCAAATAACCATATCCTGGAAAATCGCGCTGGTTCATAATAGTATAAGCAATATCTGTTCTCCCGTTTTCGGTCAATACTTTTAACAACAGAGGGGTAGCAAGGATGCCTGTGTCAAAGTGATAATGAATGCTATTCAAATGTTTAAGTAAAGCAGCAAAAACGTTTTCTCGTTGATTTTCCGGCACAAGATCAAATGCAAGCGCTAACACATCAGCTCCTTGTCGCCCTTCCCAATAATGATGCGTTGCAGGGTTGAAAAAAGCCTGATTGAAATTGTTTTTAATGGTATCTGCGAGATTTAACAACTTCATTTCATCCTCTGTTTTATTCAAAACATGAGCAACATTTGCCATGATATTGGAGACATGGTAAAAATAGGCAGTATTAACCAAAGAGGCAGGAATTTCCACTCTGTTATAGAGTGTTGACCATTCTCCAAGGCACCATCCGTTTGGTTCTTCTCTCACAACTAAACCTTTTTCATCGGTTCTTGTGCCAAGATATTCTACCCATTGCTTCATTCCCTGATAATGTTGTTGTAATACAGTGGTATCCCCATAATGGCAAAAATAAGTCCAAGGCATAATTACATAGGCCGAACCCCAGGCCGGACCGCCTCCGCCTCCGCCAAAAGGTGCAGTATGCGGCACATATCCCGTCTTCTTATTCCGGGCATCATCCATATCGTCGAACATTTTGTTGAGAAAGCGGGTCATGTCGAACGAATAGAGCAGGCTTTCGGTAATTATTTGTGCATCTCCGGTGTAAGCCAATCTTTCGCGATGCGGATCGCTACTTACAATGCCTTTGAAATTTGCATGCATAGTACGGATATAAGCTTTCTGTATTCTGTTGAAAAGTTCATTAGAACATTCAAAATTTCCCATATTATCAACATCCGTATAAATTGATTTTACAACAATAGTCTGTTCCGAAATATCAATGCCTTTTGCCAATACTTCTATTTTTCGAAAAGTATGCCAGGTAAATGCTGGTTCCCATTCTTCCTCGTTTTCGCCTTTCAGGATATAAGTGTCTGTTTGTCCGTAATCAAGTCCTTCTTCGCTCACGAAGTGTAACTTCACCATATCGCCGGGATGGCCTTTTACATGAATACGACACCATCCCGAAACGGTTTCAGGCAATGTGAATATATAAAGCGAATCATTTTTTTTCTCAAAACTTGTTTTTACTATATCCATCACTTTATTAAATGGAACTGTCTGTGCTCTCAGCATTCCTGTCGGCGGACAAACCTGCAACACCGGTTTCCATGCACTATCATTATAACCGTCCTGATTCCACTGTCCTAAATCAAGCCGCGCGTCATAGATCTCTCCGGTAAATATTGCATCGTGCAACAATGGGCCGGTAGTTGCTTTCCATGAAGCATCCGAGACGATGGTTTCATTTGTTCCGTCCTTGTATTCTATTTCCAATTGCATTATCATTTTCGGGATGTCATACCACATGTTCCCTTCTATGGTACGGGCACGCTGATTATACCAACCATTACCCAGTATTATTCCTATGGCATTATTTTGTATTTTGAGATTTTTAGTAACATCAAATGCATTGTAAAATACACGCTGTGTGGACTGGTCATCATAGTGATATAATAATTTCTTGAGCGATCGTTGATCATAATTTGTAACTGCAGGAGCTAATACCTGATCTCCTATTTTCTCTCCATTAAAATACATTTCATAAAAACCCAATCCGCTGACATAAACCATCGCTTTTTTCACCGCTTTTTTCACGGGAAACTCTTTCCGGAAATATGGCGCCGGAAATGTCAAGGCCGAATCAGGATATTGATCTTCCATTTGTCCTATCCATTTAGCCTGCCAATCGGAAGGATTAAGCATACCCATCGTCCAACCTGCCGCATCACTCCAACCGGATGGAATATCGTTTTCATCCCAAACCATTACTTTCCAATAAAGTTGTTGTTTGGAGGACAATTGTTTTCCTCTATATTTTATGTTTGATTCCGATGATAAAACTTTTCCTGAATCCCAATAGTTACCCTGATCTTTTTGCAACTGAGATAAACTGTCCGAAACAATAATGCGATAAGCAGATTGACCATTCGCTTTTTTCTTCGAAAACAATTGCCAGTGCAGCGACGGATTTTGGCTCTCAACCGTTAATGGATTTTCGGTATAGTTACACCGTAAATTATCGGCAAAGATTGTTTTTTCTTTGCAGGAAAAAGAAGCAAATGCCAATAGAGCAATAAGTAAAGAGGAACAAATTTTATACATGACAAAAAATATTATCAACGATTTTGTTTGCAAAGTTAAGCGTAAAGTTAATATTAATCACCGATTATTTGATTGGGATGATATATTCTCTTTAAAAAGTTTCATGAAAATGGTTTGGATATGTAGATTTCACGACAAAAAAATCGGAAAAGTTGCGAAATATTTGTATTTTAGCAGTTCATTATTAAATGTAAATAATACACATGAAAAAACAATTCCTACTATTAGGTCTTATGGCCATATCAGCCATACTGACCGCTCAAAATTTTTGGGAAAATCCCACATTAACAGATGAAGGAAAAGAACCCGCCCGAGCCTGGTCTGTACCTTATGAAAGCAGGCAACAGGTGGTGGAAAATGTAAAATGGAATTCGCCCTGTGTGCATTCGTTGAATGGAACATGGAAGTTTAATTTTGCAACAAAAGTAGCTGACAGGCCGCAGCATTTTTATCAGGAAAATCTCAGCGAATCAGGTTGGTCTGATATTCAAGTTCCCGGCAGTTGGGAAATGCAGGGTTTTGGCATTCCGGTTTATACCAATGCCTGGTATATTTTTCCGCTTAATCCTCCTTATATAGACAACAACGACTTGCCGATAGGAACCTACCGCAAATGGTTTGAAGTTCCTTCCAACTTCGAGGGTAAGGAAGTCATTCTTCAGTTCGGATCCATTGCCGGAGCCGCTACGATTTACGTCAACGGAAAAAAAGTCGGTTATTCCAAAGCCTCTAAAACTCCTGCCGAATTCAATATTACTCCGATGCTGAAAGCCGGTAAAAATTTATTGGCGGTACAGGTATTTAAATGGAGCGACGCTTCTTATCTGGAAGACCAGGATTTTTGGCGATTGGCCGGTCTCGAACGGGATGTAATGCTGATTGCCCGGCCGAAAGTGTCGGTTGAAGATTTTTTTGTTATCGGCGATTTGGATTCCAATTATAAAAATGGAGTATTAAAAACAGATGTTACGTTGCGGAATTTTACCGGACAAACGGCTCCGGGACATCGTCTTTCGGTTTCGTTGTGGGATGAAAACGGTAAAGCCGTTCTCTCCAAAACATTGACGGTAAATGCTGTGGAAGCCAATCAGAAGCAAACGGTGTCGTTGACAGCTTCGGTTTCCAATCCTAAAAAATGGAGCGCCGAATTCCCCAATTTATATACTGTTTGCATCGAACATTTAGATCAACAGGGCAACAGTGTGGAATGGGTCGGTTGCAAGACCGGTTTCCGAAAAGTGGAAATTAAAGACAAACAGATGCTGATTAATGGACAACCCATTATAATTAAAGGCGTTAATTTGCACGAACATCATGAAACGTTTGGTCACTATGTGGACGATGCGACCCGTTTGAAAGATTTGGAGTTGATGAAACAATTCAATCTGAATGCGGTGCGTACCTGCCATTATCCTCAGCCGCCAGAATTTTATGAATTATGTGATAAATACGGGTTATATGTCGTGGATGAAGCCAATATAGAAGCGCATGGTCTGGATGGTTTCGATCGCAAACGACATCCTTCGTTTATTCAGGATTGGACGGAGCAGCATTTAGATCGTACAGTGCGGATGTTTGAACGGGACAAAAATTTTGCTTCAGTCATTACCTGGTCGTTGGGAAATGAAAGTGACTTTGGACCTAATTATGAAGTTACTTATAATTGGTTAAAAGAACACGACAAGGCCGGACGTCCCGTCCAATGTAACCGGGCGTCGCAAAATTATTATAAGGATAAAAACGGAAAATCGTATTCCGATATCATGTGTCCGATGTATGCGTCGGCGGCTTCAATGGAAAGATACGCAAACAATCCGGAATCCGAATGGCCTTATATACAGTGCGAATACGCTCATGCCATGGGCAATAGCGTGGGTGATTTTCAGGATTATTGGGATGTATTTATGAAATATCCGATTCTGCAGGGCGGTTTTATTTGGGATTGGGTCGATCAGGGGCTTGCCAAAACAGACGAAGAAGGGCGGAAATATTGGATTTTTGGAGGTGATTGGGGAGGCCAACGTTGGCATCATGATGAGAATTTTTGTGCCAATGGTATTGTGAATGCCGATCGGACGCTGCATCCTGCTATTTGGGAAGTTAAAAAAGTTTACCAACCTGTTTGGATGAAAGCCGTGAATATTGAACAAGGCAAAATAGAACTTTATAATTATAATTTGTTTACTGATTTGAATGCTTACGACTATCAATGGGAAATATATAAGAACGGCGAAAAACTTCAATCGGCAGCATTGAACAAGGTGACAGGCAGACCATTGACGAAAACGGTCGTTTCGATTCCTCTTCCTAAGCTGGAATTTAGCGCAGGGACTGAATATTTCCTTGTTGTAAAAGCCTTTTCTAAAAATGCGAACGATTTGGTTCCCGCAGGACATATTGTAGCTGAAGAACAATTTGCATTCCCCAAGAATCAATTTTATGTAGAAAAAACACCGTCAGGATCTTTGACTTTGGAACAAAAAGACGATGTCGTATTGTTTGCAAGTGCTAATACTAAAGGCAAAATATCTTTAAAATCGGGATGGCTGACGGATTATTCTTTGAATGGAAAACGATTGTTGACAGATCCCCTGACTCCAAATTTCTGGAGGGCTCCGACGGATAATGATTTTGGACAACAATTACAACGAACGGCAAATATTTGGAGAACTGCCGGCGATGATGTTAAGTTGATGAATACCGAGGTAAAAGAAATAGCCGGAAAAGGCTGGCAAGTCACTGCTAATCTGAAATTGAGATATATAGATGCTCCTTATTCCCTTGTTTATTGGATCAGGAATGATGGTTCGGTACAAGTTACGGCTTCTATGGATTTAACAGGAATTGAACATCCCGAAGTGTTGCGCTTTGGCATGAAAACGGAGTTGCCCGAATCGTTCTCACAAGTTGTTTATTATGGCCGCGGCCCTTGGGAAAATTATAGTGACCGGAAAACCAGCGCTTTCATAGGTACATACAATTGTCGTGTTGATGATTTAGGTTTCGACTATATTCGTCCGCAAGAAAATGGCGCCCGTACCGATGTGCGTTATGTCACGTTTTCAGATGGTAATACCACTTTAGTCGTCGAAGGAACGGAAAATCCGATTTGTTTCAATGCCAAATACAATTCCGATGCCGATCTGGATCCCGGTCTGACCAAAAAGCAACAGCACCCCATCGACATTGACAGACGCAATAATGTATTTGTCAATATCGATCTGAAACAGATGGGAGTAGGAGGGGACAACAGTTGGGGCGCCAAACCGTTGAAACAATACCGCCTGCTGGATGACAAGTATTCTTATTCGTTCATATTATCGGCAAAAGAAAAATGATGATAAAAAGAAATAAATGACAAAGAAGAGAATGAAATTATTTTCATTCTCTTCTTTTTTTAGGAGAGGGCAGTACTGTCATACAAAAGTATCCTTTTTCAACACATTTTTACCCATCATTAAGATGGAGAACTCTTACTTTTGTCAATGTATTCATTGTTATCAATGTCTAATATTTAATCATGTAAAAATACAAAAAAATGAAGGAAAGGGTTGTTGGGTTTTTAGTGTTGTTTTTAACAATAGTTACTGCAAGTTCTGCTGCTGATATTATTCCCCGTCCGGAATATCCCCGTCCACAATTTGAAAGAACAGACTGGATCAATTTAAATGGAAAGTGGAATTACGAATTTGATTTTTCTAAAAGTGGTATGGAACGGTCTTTATTTACTGCAGACAAGTTTGAAAAATCAATTATTGTACCTTTTTGTCCTGAAAGCCCTCTTTCTGGGGTTGACTATAAAGATTTTATAAATGCCATGTGGTATCAGCGAAACATTTCCATTCCCAAGGAGTGGGATGGCAAACGGATATTGCTCAATTTTGGCGGAGTGGATTATAAATCCACCATATATATAAATGGAAAGGAAATTTTTGTCCATTATGGAGGCTCTTCTTCTTTTTCTGTGGACATTACTTCTTATGTAACAACGGGTTCTTTCAATAATTTGGTCGTTTATGTGGAAGATGATCTTCGTTCCCAATTACAAACCAGTGGAAAACAATCACATCGTCTTAACTCTTACAGTTGTCTTTACACACGTGTAACCGGTATCTGGCAAACAGTGTGGCTGGAAGCTGTTTCAAAAGGAGGTTTGAAAAATTGCCGCATCACTCCTGACCTTGACAATCAACAATTTGTATTTGAACCTGTTTTTTATGATTTGGATCAGGAAACGTCCTTTAGGGTTCGTATTTTAGATGGTAATAAGGAGATATTTTCTCAGCAAGTACCTTCAAGTAATAATACGTTTGTTTTTGGTAAGTTGAAAAATATTAAAACTTGGTTGCCCGAATCTCCTTTTCTTTATGATATTGAATTTTCTGTGTTGGACTCCAAAGGGCAGGCCATTGATAAAGTGAAGTCATATGCAGGAATGCGTAAGGCAGAACTTCGCGGAACAACTTTTTATCTTAATAATAAACCGTACTATCAACGATTGGTGCTTGATCAAGGATATTATCCCGACGGACAATGGACGGCTCCGGATGATGCCCAATTAAGAAAAGATATTGAGTTAGGCAAGGAAGCCGGATTTAACGGCGCTCGCTTACATCAGAAAGTATTTGAACAACGCTATTTTTATTGGGCAGATAAATTAGGTTATCTTACCTGGGGAGAATCGGCAAGCTGGGGAGTAAATTGGACAGATCAGGTCGCCGCCCGTAATATGATTACCGAATGGGAAGAATGTGTTTGCCGCGATTATAACGTGCCTTCCCTGATAGCATGGTCGCCCCTGAATGAAACCTGGATGGATGAGGTGGACGGCCAACGTGCACGATTGACAAATGATCTTTATTTCATAACGAAGAGAATGGACAGGACACGCCCTGTGGTAAGTTCGAGTGGTGGTTATCATGCCGGATTTACCGATATATATGCGGAACATACATACAAGCAGGATCCGGTAGAACTTTACAAGCAATTGTATAACGGAGAAAAAGGTCCATATGTTTTTCGGCCGGACAAAAGTGCACCCTATAAAGGAGAAGCGTATATGGTGGATGAATTCGGTGGAATACAGTGGATAAAAGAAATGAAAGCACCGGAAGTAAGTGATGAGAAAGAATTTTGGGGATATGGGGTTCCTCCTAAAACATTAGAAGAATTTTATAACAGGTTGGAAGAACAGGTAAATGTTATCCTGAGTTTAGAGCATGTTACCGGATTTTGCTACACACAGATTGTAGATGTTGAACTGGAAAAGAATGGAATCTACACTTACGATAGAGATAAAAAATTTGATATGGAGCGAATTCATAAAATTTTCACAAAATCACGGGAACAAGCGAAAGAAGAAGTGAAGAAAATGTTGTCTGAAAGAGATGCAGAGCAAGGAAAAAATCAGTGACTTTACTGACAAGGTCAAGTCACGAATTAAAATAATGTAATTGTTTAACTTTTAATTTTTTTTGAACATGAAAAAAAGGACTCTTTTATGTGTTATCTCTCTATTGACAGTGGGAGGTGTGTTTGCACAAACCCTGCCAGATGGTATGGTAAGTCTTTTACCGAGTGGAGTAAAAGCTAATATCAACGATACTCGTAAAGCCACTCAGTATAAAAATCTGGTGGTTGCCGGTGAAAAATCAAAAGGTTATAAAGCTTTTTTTGCAGCATCGGACGAAACTCATGGCGAAGAATTGTGGGTGACAGATGGGACTGCCGCCGGAACTCGTATGGTAAAAGATATTAATCCGGGCACCGGAAGTTCGGATGTAAACTGGATGGCCCGTTTTAACGACAAAGTTGTTTTTGCTGCCAATGATGGTCAAAATGGGATGGAATTGTGGATCTCAGATGGAACGGAAGCAGGAACAAAAATGGTACAAGATATTCATGAATTTGGATCGTCAGACCTCGTGGATTTACACAAGTAAATGAAACTCAGTTTATTTTTGGAGCTAAGGATTTTGAAAGTGAAAATTACAGCGAAAGAGGTGCGCAATGGTGGTTATGGGTCAGCGATGGTACGGCTGAAGGTACAAAAATGATTTATCAGTGTGATACTAAATTTCCGGGACAGGATAATACCAGTTTTTGGAGTCCATATTGCCGGGTTGGACGCCGGGTATTCTTGAAAGCAGATAATAAAGAAGGAACAGTTGGAGAAGAACTTTGGGTAACGGATGGTACTACAGAAGGTACTAAGTTCGTCAAAGACATCAATACGGAAACTATCGCCTCGGGTACTGCCAATTCTGCTATTGACAACATGATTAACTTCTACAATGAGAAACTGTTTTTGAAAGCATTTTCCATTGAAAGTAGCAACGAACCTTGGGTAAGCGATGGAACAGCAGAGGGAACGTATGAGATTTATGATTCAAATCCGACATTTGAAGAATCTGGTTTCCCGCGTGGAGGAGGAGCTTCGGATGCAGGTTTTTTCCCTTACAAAGGCAAAGTATATTTCCGCGGCTATTCATTGGTAGTAGGATGTGAACTGGCTTGTACAAATTTGGGAAAAGGCAATTTTACCATTTTTGATATTAATAAAAATGAACCGACCAGTGAAAGTCATAGTTATGCCGACCTTGGAGTCGAATTTGATGGTGTATATATGTTCTGTGCTGCAACAGGTTTCGACGGAACAAAGGCTGGTAACTATGGAGGTGAACTTCATTATACAGATGGAGAAACGGTTACCATGCAGTCAGATATGGCGCCTGGTACATTAAGTAACTGGGTGAAAGAACTTACAGTCGCGTCAGGAAGTTTATACTGGTGGAACGAAAGCGGTGATTTACCTGAATTTAAACAAAAATTGTTCAGAATTGACAACAAATCACAATTCCCTGTACGTGTTACTGATTTTGATCCAGAAGGAGATAAAATTCACACATTACGAAACTTGGGAGGTGATCTTATATTTGCAACTAATGATGCAAACAAAAGTTTGTATGCTTATCATTATCGTAAAGAAGGATTTGATCAGGAAAAGGACGCCGATAATTTGGATAATGAATACAGAACCCGTGCTGAAATTGAAGCAGAGTCAGGTATCAAGACAATACAAGGATCAGCAAAAATTGCTGTTTATCCCAATCCTGCCACTGATAAATTCTATTTCAATATTGAAGGGGAAGTACAGAATGTGAAAGTCTTTGATTTGACGGGAAGATTGGTACAAGTTGAAACACAATTGACCGGCAATGTGGTCAATGTAAATTCACTACAGAAAGGTATTTACAAAGTCCTAATTACAGGCGCAAATACAACTTATGTGTCAAGCTTAATTATTAAGTAGTTTATTTCAGGTAATTTGGCTGTGCCGAGTAGGTACAGCCATTACCTATATTTATATATTATCACCCCTTAAATCCAATTAGCAGATGATAAAATACAAACTATCTCAAATGGCGCTCTTATTGGTTGCCATATTATATTCCACCATTTCTTATGGGCAAAATCCATTTTCAGTAACGGGGACTGTGTTGGACAGCAAAAGCAATGAGCCGCTCATTGGTGTTTCTGTTCTTGAAAAAGGAACTAAAAACGGAACTATCACGGATGTTAATGGGAAATTTACTTTACAGACATCCCCCAATGGTATTCTTGTATTTAGTTATATAAGTTATGTCAATAAAGAAGTCGATATTAATAATAATCATGACTTGACTGTTTTATTGGATGAACAAAGTGAGTTGTTGGATGAAATAGTTGTTATCGGATATGGAGTTCAGAGGAAGAGCGATATTACAGGAGCCATTGCTTCCGTCTCAGGCAAAGATATTAATAATGTTCCCGTCGCATCACCTTTACAGGCATTACAAGGAAAAGCTGCCGGTGTAAATATTATCCAGAATACAGGTGCTCCCGGAGCAAACACGACAATTAAAATCCGGGGAACAGGAACTATCAATGACGCAGACCCACTTTATGTAGTGGATGGTTTTATTGTGGATGGAATAAATCACCTCAATCCGAACGATATTGCTAATATAGAGATATTTAAAGATGCTGCGTCAAGCGCCATATATGGTGCACGTGGTGCCAACGGCATTGTAGTGGTCACAACAAAAAGCGCCGAAAAAGGCACCCGGAAGATTTCTTTTGACAGCTATGTGGGTTTTTCTAATCCATGGAAAACAATACCTGTTATGGATATTGAACAATATGCTCTTACGCAGGATTATATCAACGGATTGACTAATTACTCTGTCGATGGTCGGTTATATTATTCCAAAGATCCCCTCACCCATGAGCTTTATTACGATCAAAGTAAATTTCACAGGATAGATACCATCAGGAGCAATTCTCCGGCTAATTGGTGGGATGCAATCACTCAAACCGGTATCAAACAACAATATAACTTGTCGGTATCCGGAGGCAATGAAAAAAATAAATATATGGTCAGTGCCAGTTATTATGATGAACAAGGAATTATAAAAACTTCTGAATATGATCGTTTTAATACACGCATCAATCTAAGCAACCAGTTGGCAAAGTGGTTGAATATGACTACCAATATGATGTACACTTATGAAAACCGCGACATTGTGCCTGAAGGGGAAGGCAGTACATTGAAACGAGCTTTGTTTCAAAATCCAATGGTATATACTTACAATTCGAGAGGATATTATTTTGAAGACCATCCGATTGCTGTGTTGAACCGCAATCATGATAATATTCAGCGACATCGTATTGATATGAATCTGAGTCTCACCGCACAAATATCTAAACTCCTGACTTATCAATTCAAGGTGTCGGATTATGTTATTCCAGAAACCCGGTCAAATTTCTATGAAGTAAATAAATTGGACGAAGACTTCCAAATGCCGTATGATCTGACTACCGTTTATAAACGTCAGAATCTGACTAACAAATGGGAGATTAATAACCTCTTCACTTTTGCATGGAATAATGAGATACATGACCTCACTATATTAGCAGGTCAAACTGCAGAAGGATATAAGTACAGTTATCAGGAATCAACCCGGAAAGGTACAGCGAGCAACTCTCCCGACTTAAGGTATTTGTCAAGCGCCTATACCGGAGATAAAACCAATGGATTAGATCGTCACTGGACGGCAGTTGGATTTGTCGGACGAATTAATTACAACTTGTGCGATCGTTATCTATTTCAGGCTAATTTTCGTGCCGATGGTTCGTCTATTTTTGTGGAAGAAGAAAGATGGGGTTATTTCCCTTCTGTATCCTTCGGATGGAAGTTTTCGTCCGAACCTTTTATGCAAAATGCAGATTGGCTTAATCTTGGTAAAATCCGTGTGGGGTGGGGAAAGCTGGGAAACAACCGAATTGACGAAATGTCCCGGTACACACTCTTGAATACACAATATAATTATCCGTATGGCATTGGTAATCATATACTTTATCCGGGCATTACTGCTACTACGATAGGAAATCCGAATATCCACTGGGAACAAACAGAAACTTTCAATATAGGATTAGATCTTGCCTTTTTCAGAAATAAATTGACCGCCGGAGTGGAGCTTTTCAACAAGGAGACTACCGACATGTTGCTACGTGTTCCGGTAACATTATCCGCAGGATTAGATGATGCCCCGATGACTAATGCCGGTTCTGTCCGTAACCGTGGAATTGAGGTGACTGTAAACCACAAAAACAGTATCAATAAATTTAGATATGAAATAGGATTTAATGTGTCCTATATTAAGAACGAAGTAACGAGTTTAGGAACAGGCAATGAACCTATTTACGGGGCTTGGCTGAATGAATCCAGTATTCTTGATTTTGCAACTAAAACAGCTGTAGGCAAACCTATTGGCAGCTTCTTTGGTTATGTGACCGATGGAATTTTTAATACATACGAAGAAGTGAAAGCAAGCGCACAATACGAATATGGAAAAAATGATTTCGAACAAACAACTCGTCCCGGAGATTTCCGCTTCAAAGACCTGAATGGTGACGGACGCATTACTGCTGAAGACCGAACTTATTTAGGTTCATCATTACCCGATTTTATATTTGGTATTCCTTTGGCATTCAGCTATGCAAATTTTGATTTGAATATATTTTTTCAGGGACAAACCGGCAATAAAATATTCAATGTGATGGATTATTATTTGAACAATGCAGCTTCAGGCAATCTTTATGCTGATATACGAGGCAAACATTGGTCAGGACAAGTAAGGGAAGACAGGGCATTCTTTCCATTAAACCTGAGTGCTCCCATTCCGGATCTTAGGCCTGCGGATGTTGCACGAAATTTCAGAGCGTCTGATTTCCTGGTAAAAGATGGATCTTATATTCGTTTGCAGGAACTGCGATTGACATATAATTTTGATGAAAAAGTAAGTTCAAAATTGAGTTTGACAAATTTATCCGTATTTCTCGGTGGATATAATTTATTAACCTTTACAAAGTATGACGGTTTTGATCCGGAAGTAGGGAAAGTAACCGGAACCGAAAGTAATAATCTGAATATGGGGGTCGATCACGGAAATTATCCGCAGGCCCGTACATTTACTATTGGACTGAAAATTGGTTTGTAATCATAAAAAATAACAATTATGAATAAAATATTATTCAAAATACTGGCATTAAGTTTTGTATCGATATATTTGGCTGGGTGCAATGATTTTTTAGATCAGGATGTGTTGGGGAATTCTACGGCCGAAAATTTCTATGACACCCAGTATAAATTGCAGGCGGCTTTGAATGCAACTTACGATGTATTGCAGATGGACCTGTTTAATGAATGCGAATGGCGTTTTGGTGAAGCTTGTGCCGATGATGTCTGGGGAGGAGATGAAGGATTGGCGAGTCAGATGGGACAATTAGTGCAATTCAGGTTCAATACATCTAACGAATGGATACAAAACAGATATGTTATTAACTATAAAGGAGTCCATCGTGCAAATCAAGTCATAGCGAATGCCCATAAAGTAAAATTGGCTGTCAACGATTATACGTCATATAAAGCGATACGTGAAATACTCGGACAAGCCAAATTTTTAAGAGCTTTGTATTATTTTAATCTGGTCAAAACGTATGGAGGGGTGCCTATTCGTCCTGAAACAGAAACAGTTGATAACTTTGTTATTCCTCGCAGTACTGCAGCTGAGGTATATGCTTATATTGAAAAAGATTTAAGGGAAGCAGCCATTATGTTACCGGCTCGTTATACTAGCACTGATGCCGGAAAAGCAAGTGGCGGGGCTGTTGTTGCTTTATTAATGAAGGTGCTTATGTACCAGGCTACTCCGGGAGTCAAATCTAAACAATGGCAAGAAATGGTACGTTTGGGCGAGTTTTTTGTCGATGGCAAGTCTATGACGTTTGGTGAAATACTCAAATATGATGCGTCTCAAGAAGAATGGGAAAGTCTTCGTAAACGTCTTTGGTTCAAACCTCAGGAGTTAAATATGCCTACTGATCCGTACGAAACAACCGATATGGCACTACCTGCATTGCAAAATGCATACTCGCTTGATTACAAAGATTATTATGGAAAAGAAATAGGTTATCTCAACCAGTTTTTTCAAGCAGGTGAGTTTTGTAAAGGCTCTATTTTCGAAGTAGTATTCAAAGAATCTGCCGATGGTTCTGGTGGAGATACCAATGAGGGAGCACCTATTTATAGTAATCATTATTCATCTTCTCCTCAGATATGGACTACAGATGATATAATCCAATCGTTGTTTTCAAGTGATCCGCGCAGGAGTTTCACTATTGGTCACCAACAGTACGCACCGGATGGCGATTTGTGCCAATGCGGCCCGGGACGTTATCTTTCTTTGAAATGGTACACGCCGGTTAAAGATCGTCCGCAATATACCGGAGATGATGGAAAAAACAGACGTCTCATACGTTACGCTGAAGTTGTTCTAATGTATGCTGAATCATTAAATGAATGTAGTCAGGGAGCACGGGCTTTAGCACAACTGAATAAGACCAAATTATTAGCCAATACGATAAGTGGCAGTGCTGCAGTCTATACGGCAGGTGGTTATGGACAAATGCGTGACCAGATATGGACCGAACGGCGTATTGAATTCTGTTTTGAATGGGATCGTTTTTTTGACTTGGTACGCCAGAAAAGGGCAGCATCGGTTATTAAAACTTACGGTTCAAAACGGGCTAATAAACGGGGTTATTATTTTCGTGCAGGAGTTAATGAATTATTTCCTATTCCTCAAAGTGAAATAGACATATCTAATGGAGTTGTAGAGCAAAATCCCGGATATTAAGATTTAAGAAAAGACATAGTTTTACACACTTTAAAAACCAATTAAGATGAAAATAACTATAAGAATACTGTTAGGAATATGTATCTCTTTATTTGTAATTTCTTGCGAAGATGAAGAGGCCACTATTCCCCAGGCTGCAATGACTATAGACAAAAGTCAGTTGATGATCAATGAATCAATGGTTGTTAATTTTACCGGAGTGGGCGATCAGGTAGTTGTTTATACCGGAGATGATATGCATGATTATGACCTTCGGGAGCAGAGCAATACTGGTTTTGTGGTAAATAAAGGGTTATTTACTTATGCATATACAGTGCCGGGAAGATACAAAGTAGTATGTGTGGCTTCTTCTTATACCGATGGAGCGACAGATTTAAAACGAGACACATGTTCTTTTCTTGTGACAGTCATTGATGATCAGACAGATATAGAAAAAATCTCTTGTCCTCAGATAATTTATGATGAAGTATTTGCTCAAAAATTGGAAAATGATGAATGGTTAATGGTATTGCCTCGCAAAGTAAAATACAATAATGCAACACCTGCCATATCGCTTTCACAACGATTACGTTTTTATATCCAGTCCGATTCGTCTAAAGTATCTGTCAATGGGAAAATTTTTTCCAATACAGATAAATACGACTTATCTGTTCCTGTAGATATTTTGGTGAAATCGGATTTTGGGACGACACGTCCGTATAAATTGTACACTCTTAATTATCCGGAATTCAGTACATTTAAGTTATTGGGAGTGGAAGGAATCTTGGTGCGTAATGAATTTGATTACAGCACATTTGTATTAGAGGTAACTTTACCTTCAGGAACAGATGTGAGTAATCTTGTTCCCGTATTTACAACTTATTTACCTACAGAAAAAGCCTACATTGGAGAGGTAGAACAAATGTCCGGAACATCCACGGTTGATTTTCGGCAGGGTGTTACTTATCGCTTGGTGTCTACGTTATCCGAAAATCCGGAGATACAAGCTATCTCTACAATCAGCGTGAAAATAAACTATCAGTAGCGAGTCAATCATTATAATAATAAACTTTACATGAAACACATTCAAATAATATTGGTATTAGTATTGGCAATCTCAGTATCCTCTTTTGGTCAACGGGTAACTCCTTACCAAGGTTCGAGGCTCTTTTGGGATATGAGTAGTCAGACTACCGTATTTACATCTGGGAATTATGCCAGGATGATTGAACTTCAGGATGGCCGTTTGCTGGCTGTTGCAGAAGCGTTAGGTGGTATTGGTATTACATTCAGTTCAAATAAAGGAACTACATGGAGCGCTCCACGACTTATCGCATCTCCTCCTGAAAAAATCTTTTATGCTGTTCCTGATGTAATCCAACTAACCGACGGAACCATTTTAGTCGGGCTTAATCCACGTCCACAGGCTCCTTATACCACCGACCGTCTTTTTGGTATTCGTGTTGTACGAAGTACCGATAATGGCGACTCTTGGAGCGATCCGTATTTCATTTTTGATGCTCAACACACTTTTAACGACGGATGTTGGGAGCCAGCATTTCTGGAATTACCTTCGGGCGAAGTCCAATGCTATTTTGCCAATGAAAATGAATATACGACTAATAATGATCAGAATATCTCCATGTGTCGTTCTTTTGACAAAGGACAAACATGGAGTACTCCTGTGAAAATATGTTATCGTCCGGGTTTCCGGGATGGTATGCCGGTTCCTTTATTACTCAAAGACGAAAGTGAAATTGTGGTTATTATTGAAGATAACGGATGGCCGGGACGAGGAAATTTTGCTGCTACTACTGTGCGCTGTATGCTTGAAAACAACTGGACACAAGGCTATATAGGAGCAGTAAGCCCCTTTCGGAAAATGATATTTCAAACTACTCCTGTTGTGGGTCTTGTATCTGCTGCTCCATACATCCGTAAATTGCCATGGGGAGAAACAGTGGCCTCTTATCAAGGTAGTGAAGGCCGAAGTTCTCTTGATTTGCAATATTTTGATATGTTTGTTTTGGTAGGAGATGCGCGGGCTCAGAATTTTAAGGCAAAAAGTGCTCCTTTTTCATTGGGGCAGGACAAACATTCTATTTGGAATTCAGTATCGGTCATAGATACTGGAATCGTGGTGGCTTTAGGTTCCATAGGTAATCCGAATCACAGAAACGATGCTATCATGATCAAAGGCTATCCTATTCGTCAAGCAAGCGCCAACTATGGTTTAATTACAGTAGATGGCGTAAAAACTACAGATGAAAAATGGACAACTCCAGGGGTTTCGCAACTCTTTATGGGGCATGTAACTAAAAATAAAACATCGGTAGATTTTTTATATGACGACAACTACCTTTATCTGACAGCGCGTGTCATTGACAGGAACATAATCAATAATGGAATTGATAATGATGGCATCCGTTTTATGATTGATGCCGACGATGTTTCCGGCTCTACCCCGCAAGCCGGAATGTATAGCTTCTTTTTTGATACGAATGGAACCGTCAGATTTCAACGAGCGGAAAATGGAGCATGGAAGACAGAGGGTAATCCTTTGGGAATGCAATATGCTGTTGATGTACAAGCACTCTCTTACAATGTAGAAGCTGCAATTCCCTGGAGTCTGATTGGGAAAGCAACACCTCCGGTAGGGCAAAGAATGGCAATAGCTGTCGAAATCATCAATAAAGAACAGTTGAGACTAACTACAGAAGGTATAGCAGATGTTGATAATAATGCCTCCTGGACCTGGCTGGATTTTCGGCTTAATCCAGGAAAACAGACCAATATCGCATGTCCTAAGGAAGATTATTCAGGCATAAAAACTTTTATAAATAACAAGATATTACACATAGACAGTCCATATCCGATAAAAGAACTATCTCTTTTTTCGTTGGATGGCAGGTTGGTTAATAACAGAAAGGAGATTGGCCTAAATTTTCAGATTCCTCTTCCCGTACAGGGAGGAGGAATTTTGAGTCTTTATCTTGAAGACGGAAGAGTAGTAAATAAGAAAACTTTATTTTAATTTTACATTCCCATCATTAATCAACCGGGAAAATGTATAAACGTCCATTCTTTCTTTTTTTATTTTGTTTAGTATTACATCCTTTACTGTCGATGCCCGGCAACAGTTACCGGTTCATGCACATCACAAGTAAAGAAGGTCTCCCTTATCAGCAAATAGAAGCACTAATGCAGGATGATAAAGGGATGCTTTGGATAGGTACACGTAATGGACTTTCACGTTATGACGGTTATAGTATTGTTAGTTATTTTAATCAAACCAATAACCCCAACTCGCTTAATCAAAATTTTATCAAGTCGATATACCAGGATGCTAAGAAACGGATATGGATCGGTACTTATGGGGGAATATGTATGTACAGACCCGCAACAGATGATTTTCAATGTTATAATCTGTCCAATTCTACCATTGTATCCATAGTAGAAACCGGCAATGGAAAAATTATATGTGGAGGGACTCAACTCTATATGTATAATGAAGAAACTGATGAGTTCGTTATGCACCCAAGGCTGGATAGTGAATTTATTATATCTATGACAATAGATAAAAAGGACAGATTATTCGTTTCGACTAACCGCTCTATATTCTATTATGATACTTCTTTTTCTAAAATCACTCAGATAAATCCTGGCTATTTTTCTGATTTTATTACTGGTGCTGATGGTATCATACCTTTATTCTTCGATTCGAAAGGGTTGCTTTGGATGGGTCGTAACGGAAAAGGCGTAATGAATATTGATCTGGCAACAGGGACAGTGGATATATATGATACACCACGGTTATCCGACGGGACAGTGCGCTTTATTACAGAAGATAATAAAGGCAGAATATGGCTGGGTACTGAAAAAGGAATTACAATATTAAATTCGGATGGTACTACCGAAATCCTCCAGCAGGACTTTGTTGATAAAAACAAGTTGAATGATAATGCTATATATTCTATTTTATGCGATAGAGATGATAATGTATGGATTGGAACCTACTTCGGGGGGATTAATGTATTGCTCAAAAATACAGAACAATTTCATTGGATTGAGGCTGGTTATGGACCAAGAAATATTAAAGGTAAAGCTGTGCGTAAAATAGTAGAACTACAAAAAAATATTTTGTGGATAGCCACTGAAGACGGAGGTTTGAATATTTACAATACATTGACAGGGGATATTCAGGTTTTTGACCGGATTCCAGGATTAGGACACAATGTGCATGAGCTTTTTTACAATGAATTAACTAAAGAGATGTGGATCGGAACTTTCCGGAGCGGTTTGTTCTGTTATAATCTTTCTTCCGGGAAATGGGTGCGATATATGCCCGATTCAAAGCAAGGATTACCATCAGATGCTATATTTGCGATAGCAAAGCAGCAAAATGGAACTATATGGGTAGGCACAACCCAGGGCTTACGATACTTTGACCCTGAAAAAAACATGTTTATCCCGTTTAATCATCCGGTGTTAGATGCTGATTTTATTTACTGTTTGTTGATAGATAAAAATGATAATGTGTGGGTAGGTACCCGCAATAATGGTCTTTTGTGCATTGAAAAAAATACTGGAGAAATCAAGGGGTGGACGGCAAAAGCAAATAATTCTCAACTAAAAGATAATTACATCACCAGCTTATATCAAGATTCTTATAATCGAATTTGGATTGGTACCAATAACGGCGGATTACACTATATAGACCTTTCTGATTTAGTCATTAAAAAATTGGACAAAGAACTTTCATTATCTAAAGCGACGATTTGCAGTACTATTGAAGATGAACTTGGAAGATTATGGATAAGTACAAGCCAGGGATTATACCAATTTAATAAAGAGCGTAGCGCGTTTGTATGCTACACTGTTGAAGATGGGCTGCCAACCAATCAATTTAATTTTGCTTCTTCTATTCAAGCTCAGAATGGCTTTCTGTACTTTGGTACGGTTAGTGGACTTATTTCGTTTACCCCAAAAGCAATCAAAGAAGAAAGAATGCCATTCTATATTCATCTTTGTAACTTAAGTATTAATAATCAGGTAATGACTTCAAAAAGTAACAATTCTCCATTGATGGCAGCAGTAGATGATATGTCGAGGATTCAGTTTTCATACAACCAGTCGCGTTCATTCAGTATCGAATATGCTGCGATATCGTTGGGAAACACCAGTACAATCAATTATCAGATGCGATTGGTGGGTATGGATGAAAACTGGAGAAATGTTGGGCGGGAACGGAAATTTGTCGGGTCCAATCTTCCTTCCGGAACTTATACCTTGCAGATTAGAGCGAATAATTCTAATGAAGGCTGGGAAATGGCTCCTATTAAAGAGATTGAACTAATCATACGTCCTCCGTTATATCTTTCAACCTGGGCATTTTTAATCTATTTTGTTGTTGTAGTATTGATATTATATTTCGTTTATCAGATATTTTCCATCCGGCTGAAAGAAAAGGATGCCGTAAAATCAGCCAATATGGAAAAAGACAACCTGGAAAAAATCAATCGTGTTAAAATGGATTTTTTTACCTCTGTTTCTCATGAGTTGAAAACGCCTCTCTCCTTAATCATGGCACCTCTGAAATATATCTCTCAGCATCAGGAACTTTCGTCAGAATCGTCAGAAAGATTGGATGTGGCCATCAAAAATACCAATAAAATGGTAGGACTGATTGATGAATTGGTGACTTTCAATAAGGTAGAGTCGGGAAATTTTCAATTTTACATTCAAAAAGGAAATCCATTAGATTTTATTGAAAATGTAGCGCAATTGTTTAGGGAAACCGCTTCGGAAAAATCAATATCTTTTCATATCCATTGTGAAAACAACGGCGAAGATGTATGGTTTTCACCTTCATATGTGGAAAAAATAACCAATAACCTTTTGTCGAATGCCATGAAATTTACACTTCCGGGTGGAAAAGTAATGATCAACGCGGCTATTACAGATCATCCGGATGGTTACACCTATTTGCACATTGAAGTGCAAGATACAGGAATAGGTATTGCCAAAGAAGAGCTTGATAATATTTTTGAAAAATATTATCAGACGAAGCGGGGACACAATGTTAATCATAAAGGATGGGGAATCGGATTGGCTTTAGTTAAAAAATTTGCTGTTATCCATAAAGGCAATGTCTCTGTAGAGAGTACCATGGGAAAAGGGAGTTTATTCATTGTCAATCTGAATGTTTCTGAATCAGTTTTTAATGCGCAGGATAAAATTAATTCGGATAAAACATTGTTATCTCTCAATCAATATGAATTTGCCACGCCTTATCTGGAACATACATCAGTAGAAAGTGCATTACCTGCCGATAGTGAGAACTTGGCATCACAACCGTCCATCTTGTTAGTAGAAGATAATATAGAATTACTTAAATTTTTGTCTGATACCTTTGCTGCCAAGTATAATATATATCTGGCTGAAAACGGAGTTGAAGCGTTGGATATCGCTCGTAAATATCCCATCGACCTTGTGATTTCAGATGTTATGATGCCCGAAATGGATGGTAATGTCTTGTGTCAGAATTTGAACAATGATATTTCCACTTCACATATACCCGTAATTCTTTTGACAGCTAAAAATGATACAGACGACATCATGAAAGGATATGAAAGCGGGGCAGAAGCATACGTTCAAAAACCATTTGACCCTCAGATTTTGGAGTTGCAAGTAAAGAATATCATCCATGTCAAACATCAGCAACGTAAAAAAATTGTCAGTACTTTAGGTAATGATGTTGAATCTGCTTCTTTGAGCAAATTTGATAAAAATTTTATCTGCAAGATTAATGAGTTGATTGAAAAAAATCTAGAAAATGATGAATTTTCAGTTGCAGACATCACGCAGAATCTTGGTATCAGCCGGAGTGTTCTCCATGTAAAAATGAAGAGTTTGTTAAATATTTCCATGGGCGATTATATTCGTAAAAAAAGATTGAATATAGCTTGCGATTTACTGCGCCAAGGCTATAATGTTTCAGAAACTGCCTATAAAACAGGTTTTGTGTACCCAAACTACTTTACAAAATGTTTTAAAAAAGAATTTGGAGTTAAACCGACTGAATACCAAAACAATGAAATCGTTTAGATTCGGGAATCATCTTTCTCTATTCAACCAATAAATAATGACTTAACCGTTCCAGATCAGTTTCTGAAAATTCTTCCAGCAGTTTTAATTCCGACAAATCATTCAGTTTTCCTTTGCGTTTGCGTAATTCAATAATGGCTTTGGCCTGATAAAAATTAATGTAAGGATGCGATTTTAACTGCTCCAGCGAAGCCCGGTTGACAGGAATGCCGGCTAACGAATCATTTTCTACTTTCATCCACTGGGAAATAGTTGCAAATAGATCGTCTTCAATACCATAAACTTCCCGAATCTGATCAACAGAATAAAATCCGCCCAATCGTTGCCTGTATTTAATAATCCGGGACGCGTAAGCAGATCCAATACCCGGAATTTTCTTAAATTCAGCAGTGTCGGCCCGATTGATATTTACTAAAGTCCCCTTGGCGTATTTTTCAGTTTTGGAATAAACGGGCGTGTATTGCTTTGGGACAGTTGATTGTTTCCGGTCATAAGACGTATGTTCCCGATAAGATCTGTTGGACTTTGCATATTGGCGCGGATAAATTGGATTGGTTTGGCGTTGGTCTGGCTCAACTGGTTTTTCCGGCAAAAAAACAGTATCTGTTTTTGAAAACGAATCCATTATTACAGCGTGATTAGCGCGAGAAAAAATACTTTTTCCGACAAAAATACCCAACAAGAAAACGATAAGAATAATAATCCCATTCCTTTCTCTCTTAGAGAAATAAAAAAAATCTTTCCACATAATAATTCAGTTTTGGTTATAATTTACAATCTCTGTCAATGCAATCGAACATTGACTTTTTGATAATCAATGGATGATAATTCCGTCTTTCATGTGAATGGTTCGGTCTGTCAAGCCTGCTAATTGTTCATCGTGGGTAACAATGACAAACGTTTGGTTCAACTCCTTTCTTAATTTAAAAAACAACTGATGCAATTCTTCTTTGTTGTGAGTATCTAAGCTTCCCGAAGGTTCATCGGCAAAAATAACGTCCGGTTTGTTTATTAAAGCCCTGGCTACAGCCACCCGTTGTTTTTCGCCACCCGACAGTTCGGCCGGTTTATGCTCGACGCGCTCAATTAAACCCAGAAAATCCAATATTTCTTTGGCCTGTTTCTCCGCATCGTTTAATTTTTTCTTCCCGATCAATGCCGGGATCATTACATTTTCGAGGGCGGTAAACTCAGGCAACAGTTGATGGAACTGAAACACAAACCCGATATTCTGATTTCGGAAAGCGGATAATTGTTTTTCATTTAACTTGTTAATATTAGTGTCGTTATAAATGATTTGCCCTCCATCCGGCTTATCCAATGTTCCCAATATTTGCAAAAAGGTAGTTTTTCCTGCACCGCTTGGGCCTACAATAGACACGATCTCTCCTCGATCTACATAAAAATCAATTCCTTTTAACACTTGTAAATTTCCGAAACTTTTGCTAATCTCTGTTGCTTTTATCATTGTAAAATAGAAATATATGCAAAGGTATGTAAAAATATTCATGTGCCCGGCTGTATTTAATTCCAAAATATTTAAAAAATGTTTTTCGCGAAAAACTTTTTTTCATGATGACATGTTAATATTTCAAACCTGAAAAAATACTCGAGTGCTAATAGGTTAGAAAAAACAACAATTAATTCTTAAATGATATGAAAAGTATGACAAACAAAATGAAATGGGGACTGCTGACAGTCCTGTTTTTCGGACTGACCCTCGCATCCTGTGAGCCTTATCCAGGAGAAGACGATTATGTGACAGATCAATTATCTGCATTTACTGCATACGATCCAGCCGCCAATTTTAGTAAATATTCAACCTATAGTTTGGGCGAAACTTTGGCTGTTGTCAACGATAATGATACTGTAAAAGTTCCTTGGAATCGTGATAGTAACACGCAGGCATTGCACGACCAAATTCAAGCGAATATAGAAAAATATTTGGGATATAGCGAAGACGACCTTACTCCGGATATAGGTGTTCTTGTTAGTGTAGTCGAAAGAGACAACTACATTGTCAGCTATAATCCGTGGTGGTGGGGCTATTGCGATTGGTATTTTTGGTGGCCTTGCGGATATTATCCATATTACCCGTATCCATATCCGGTAATAGTAGGATCATATACTGTTGGTACTACTAATATTAATATGGCCGACCTGACGAATGTAGGCTTGTTGTCCAACCAGCAAATTAATATTCTATGGACAGGTATAATCAGGAGTCTGCTGACCGGAACTCAAACGCAAACCGATTTTAATAATGCGATTGAAGATTGCTTCAGACAAACAAAAGCATTTCAATAGACAAGTAAGCATTATCGAGATACAATATGTCTAACATTAAAAACAAGATAATATGAAAAAGATATTAACCATTATGCTGTTTGCAGCCATCGGATTGCTGGCTACAACAGAAATGCAAGCACAAAAAAAGCAATATTACAATCTTGGTTGGGAAATAGGGGTTCCTGTCGGAAGTTATGCTGATTACATTGGAGAAACCAGTTTGAGAGGCGGATTCTTTTCCGGAAATATTTTTGTAACCGATGCATTTTCCATCGGATTTAAATTCGGATATAATTCTTATCACGAAAATAAAGACCGGGCGACTTATTATATTGGCGAAAGTTTGGCCATTACAGCGGCATCCTACAATTACATTGTGACTGCGCCGATTCAGGTGGGCGGATATTATCACTTTGATTTGGGTGGAACTGTAGAACCTTACATCGGCTTAGGATTGGGTGTGAGTTACATGACGCAAGAGACTTTGGTTCAGGATTTTGAAAACTATGACTATCATTGGGCGTTCTTGTTGAATCCGGAGATCGGACTGCGATTCCCGATTAAAAATACACCATTGGCTTTAACTGTTCGGGCCGGATATAATTTGAATACCAGTTCGTACACAAACTTCGGGACAGAATATAATAATTTTCAAAACATCAACTTTGGTTTAGCCTTGGGTTGGACAGTGCAATAAGTGATCATTTTGAAGTGCGAATTACGAGTCAAAAATTACGGGAAGACATCGCTTCTTCGTAATATAATTAGCTCGTAATTCGCACTTCTTTAAAACTATATCTCCGGATTTGTTGATGAATATCTTCAAGCACAAGTTGGCCGTTTTCTTCTACATCTGCAATACGCGCCAGAAAGTCTCCGGCAGCATCATTATAAGGGTAATAGCCCTCTTTTCGATAGAGTGATTGCTTATATGCCTGTGCAATAACCGGCCGTTGTATTTCTTCCCGTATCTGATTATAATAAAGTAAAATGTTGTCCCAAAGCTGGTTGAGCAGCTCTTCCAAAATAATCTCTTGTCCGGTGATTTGTTTCAATGATACAGGATTCGGTGCATCGGAATAAAAAACATCCTGATTTACATTCAAGCCGACACCAATTACCGACGATTGAAAAATGCTTCCTTCAATAGCGTTTTCGATTAATATTCCCCCCATTTTTTTATTCTCCCAATAAAGGTCATTAGGCCATTTGATCGAAATATCATGCACATAATGAGCCAATACATCTTTGATCCCTAACGAAACTGCCTGTAAAATCAAAAAATGTTGATTGAAAGGCAAAAAACTCGGATATAATAACAGGCTAAAAGTAAGATTTTTTCCAGGTTCCGATTCCCACGAAGCGCCTGTTTGTCCCCGTCCGGCAGTTTGATGATGCGCCACAACCACTGTATTTTCTTCCAAATCTTCTTTTGTCAACCATTCTTTCAGATACGCGTTGGTAGAATCGACCGACTCCAACACCCTGCACCCTGCACCTTGCACCGGATACCCCTGATTATTGTTCATAATACTCATCCCGGATCTTTTTCGGCAATTTTTTCATGACTTCATCCACCGAATGGTTAATCCATGATTTTACCTCATCATCACACATGTCACGATTAAGAACAATCGTATTCCAGTATTTTTTGTTGAAATGATAAGCCGGCATTACGCAGGGAAAGTGTTCACGCAATTCCATCGCTTTTTCGGGATCGCATTTGACAGCAATCTGCACAGATGTTTCATCCGTTGGAATCAACGCAAACATTTTGTTGCATACTTTTAGCACCAGCGACACCTCATCAAATGGTAAACATTCTGTTGCCCCTTTAATACTAAGGCAAAATTCACGCAATTCTTCAATATTCATTTCATTCCCCTTTCATTCATTCCTTCCCTTCATTTTTTCATTCCTTCCCTTCATCTATATGTATTTATCGGAGGATAAAAAGCATCTTCAATATGGTCGATTTCAAACCTCGGCTCTTGTCCGATCACAGAAATAATATCGAATCGTGCCGGTAGATCAATCGGCGACATTTTCATGTAAATATCGGCTGCCGTCACAATATTCCGGATTTTAGTTTTATCAACAGCTGTTTCCGGGTCAGTCAGCGAATTGACCGATCGCGTTTTCACTTCTACGAAAACTAATTCTTCGTCGGTTTTAGCGATAATATCCAATTCCAGTTTTCCTCTTCTCCAGTTAGTTTCCAAAATGAAATACCCTTTCGCCTTAAGATATTCCAATGCCGCGGTCTCCCCGCTTTTTCCCAGTTCATTATGTTCGGCCATGGTTATATTTTTTCACAAATATAATACTTTCTTTTTTATTTGCATGGAAGCTATTAACTTTGCAGCCAATGGAAAAGAAACAAAAACATCTTGTCGTCAAACCGTCTTCTGTCCGGACAGAAAAAATTACCTTTATGCTTACGCCCGAAGAGCATAAAACCATTGAAAATTACCTCAAAAAATATAATATAAAAAATCGTTCCCGTTGGTATCGTGAAACCATTCTTTCTCATATTTTGCGTGTATTGGAACAAGATTATCCTACATTGTTTGGGGAAAACGAAATGAGGAGATAATTCTGATGGTTCTGGATGACGAATATTTCATGAAACAGGCATTGGTTGAGGCTAAAAATGCCGAAATCAAAGGAGAAGTACCAATTGGCGCTGTCATTGTTTGTAAAGGCCGCATTATCGCCCGTGCCCACAATCTGACGGAAACGCTCAATGATGTAACGGCTCATGCAGAAATGCAGGCAATTACCGCTGCCGCATCTGTTTTAGGTGGAAAATATCTGAAAGATTGTACTCTCTATGTAACTGTTGAGCCCTGTCCCATGTGCGCCGGCGCCCTCGGATGGTCACAACTGTTGCGCATTGTTTATGGCGCCCCGGATGAAAAAAGAGGATTTTTACGTTATGCACCTCATGTGCTACATCCGAAAACAGAAGTAGCCGGTGGCGTTTTGGCAGAAGAGGCTTCCGTTTTGATGAAATTGTTTTTTAAAAAGAAAAGAATGAAAGGGAGTTAGGAGTAATTAAAAGAAGTTAGAAGAATGTTTTTTCCTCTACTCCCTCTACTCCCTTTACTCCTTCTAACTCCCTCTACCCGCATGACAAAAATATTAATTACAGGAGCCAGTGGTTTTATCGGCGGTTTTTTGACCGAAGAGGCCATTGGTAAAGGATATGAAATTTGGGCAG
The DNA here is from genome assembly GCA_031553835.1 of Bacteroidales bacterium. Lineage (GTDB taxonomy): Bacteria > Bacteroidota > Bacteroidia > Bacteroidales > Azobacteroidaceae > JAVBKX01. Next base: position 51,135 of record JAVBKX010000021.1, on the reverse strand, counting down.
GTGTGCGTAAATCCAGCAGCCGGGAATATTTGACCGATCCGGGCATTCGTTTTATCGATTTGAATTATTCTGATCCGGATGTGTTGCAACGCCAGTTGGCAGAACATGTTGCGCTGTACGGAAAATGGGAATACATTATTCATAACGCAGGAATTACAAAATGTATAGATAAAAAAGATTTTGACAGAATCAACTATCAACATACTGTTCATTTTGTTGATGCCTTACAACAATCCGATGCTGTTCCTGAAAAATTTATCCTGATGAGCAGCCTGAGCGCAGAATATCCGGATACTGCGTATGGGCGGAGCAAAAGGAAAGCCGAACAATATTTACTGTCTTTGCCCGATTTTCCATCTGTAATACTGCGACCTACAGGTGTATATGGACCTCGGGAAAAAGATTACGCCCTCATGATTCGCTCGATCCAATGGGGAATCGATGTAAAAGCCGGTTTGAAGCCCCAACTGCTTACTTTTATTTATGTCAAAGATTTAGTGTCAATTGTTTTCCTTGCTTTAGAAAGTTCCATTACTCATCAGATTTATCCGGTGGCGGATGGCGATGTTTATACTGATTTGGAATACACAGAATTAATCCGGAAAGAATTAAAGAAAAAATGGGTATTGAGCATTCGGATTCCATTGTGGTTGCTGTATATCGTTTCTTTTTGTTCTGAAAAAATCTCATTTTTAACCGGAAAACCGGCTACGTTAAATACCGACAAATATTATATCATGAAGCGTAGAAATTGGGAATGCGACGTTAGTATCTTATTGAAAAATTTAAAATTTACTCCGAAATATAATTTAGAAAAAGGATTGCGGGAAACAATTGTATGGTACAAATCGGACTCTATATAAATCACTCTAAATAGTATTATACATGTTACTTCCTTTCTTGCAAAATAATTGTATTGAAGCCGGCTGTGACGAAGCCGGCCGGGGTTGCCTTGCCGGAGCCGTATTTGCCGCCGCCGTTATTTTACCTGAAGAATTTACTTGTTCTGCATTAAACGATTCCAAACAATTGACAGAAAAACAACGTTATGCATTGCGTGAAATTATTGAAAAAGAGGCTGTTGCTTACGCTGTCGGCATGGTTTCTCCCGAAGAAATCGATGAAATCAATATTCTGAATGCTTCTTTTTTGGCCATGCACCGTGCAGTAGAACAACTTTCGATTGTTCCCGAACATCTTTTAATAGACGGAAACCGTTTCAAAAAATATCAGAATATTCCACATACCTGTATTGTAAAAGGTGACGGAAAATTCCTTTCCATTGCGGCAGCATCGATTTTGGCCAAAACATACCGGGATGATTACATGTTGCAACTTCATGAAGAATTCAGCATGTATGATTGGAAAAATAATAAAGGATACCCGACAAGAAAACACCGGGAAGGAATTAAAAATCATGGAACAACGCTCTATCATCGGAATAGTTTTACATTACTACCGGATGAAATGCAATTAAAAATCAAATTTGAATAATTCCGGCAGATTGAAGGAAAAGTATTACCTTTGCGACAAAACATGATAAGACGAAAAAAATACTCCTTGTGTCTTAGCGTTTCAAAATTATTTATTTATGGAAAATATCAATTGGTCAGATCTAACATTCGGTTATCTTAAAACAGATTATAATGTGCGTTGCTATTTCCGCGACGGTAAGTGGAGTGAACTTGAAGTTACCGATTCCGAAACGATTAATATGCACATGGCAGCTACCTGTTTACATTATGGACAGGAAGCCTTTGAAGGTTTGAAAGCGTTTAAAGGAAAAGACGGTAAAATCCGTATTTTCAGGATGCGTGAAAATGCATTGCGAATGCAATCTTCCTGCCAGGGAATTATGATGGCTGAATTACCGGTTGAGGTTTTCGAGAAAGCAGTAATTGAAGCAGTGAATCGCAATCTTCGCTTTGTACCTCCTTACGAAAGCGGCGCTTCATTATATATACGTCCGTTATTAATAGGAACTTCGGCGCAAGTAGGAGTAAAACCGGCTCAGGAATATACATTCATTATTTTTGTTACTCCAGTTGGACCTTATTTCAAAGAAGGATTTAAGCCGACTCCTTATGCAATTTTGAGAGGATATGACCGGGCGGCGCCATTGGGAACAGGAACCATAAAAGTGGGCGGTAATTATGCAGCCAGTCTGGTTGCCGGAGATATTGCGCATTCCAAAGGATATTCCGCTGTATTGTATTTGGATGCCAAAGAAAAAAAATATATCGATGAATGTGGTCCTGCTAATTTCTTCGGAATTAAAAATAATACTTACATTACGCCCAAATCAGCATCCATACTTCCTTCTATTACTAACAAAAGTTTGATGCAATTGGCTGAAGACATGGGTATGAAAGTCGAAAGGCGCCAGATACCGGTCGAAGAGCTGGCTACTTTTGAAGAAGCCGGAGCTTGCGGTACGGCAGCGGTCATTAGTCCGGTACTCAGGATCGATGATTTGGATGAAAATAAATCGTATGTTTTTTCCAAGGATGGTAAAGCCGGCCCGACAAGCGAAAGACTTTATAACAAACTTCGGGCAATACAATATGGCGACGAAGCGGATCCGTATGGCTGGGTAACGGTGTTGTAGTTATTTCCCCTTCAATATCCGCTTAATATCATTCAACTTATTCAATGCATCTATAGGTGTCAGGTTATTGACATCCGTGTTGTTTATTTCGTCACGCACTTGTGATAGAATCGGGTCGTCTAACTGGAAAAAATTTAATTGATACCCTTCGCGTTCGGTAGCTACTTGTTTCATTGGTTTGGCGATGCCGTTTTTCCGGTTGTCAGATTCCAATTGTTTCAGGATTTCATTGGAACGTTTGACGATACTTTGAGGCATTCCGGCCATTTTAGCGACATGGATTCCAAAGCTGTGTTCACTTCCGCCTTTGACTAATTTTCGAAGGAAAATGACTTTATTGTCCACTTCTTTGACGGAGACATTGTAATTTTTGATTCGTTTAAACGTTTTCTCCATCTCATTTAATTCATGATAATGTGTGGCAAAAAGTGTTTTAGCGCGTGCTTTCGGATGTTCATGAATGTATTCGACAATCGCCCAGGCGATGGAAATCCCGTCATAAGTAGAAGTGCCGCGACCCAATTCATCGAATAATACTAAACTTTTGGGAGATAAATTATTCAGGATATCGGCCGCTTCATTCATTTCCACCATAAAAGTCGATTCTCCCAGTGAAATATTATCACTGGCGCCTACGCGGGTGAAAATTTTATCCACAAGCCCGATTTTAGCCACACTCGCAGGAACAAAAGATCCGATTTGCGCCATTAAGGTAATCAATGCTGTTTGCCGCAACAAGGCCGATTTACCCGCCATATTCGGCCCGGTAATAATGATAATTTGTTGCTTTCCGGAATCCATATATACATCATTGGCAATATAGGATTCGCCGGGAGGCAACTGGGTTTCAATTACCGGATGACGTCCGTCCTGAATATCAAGCGAATCAGCTTCCAAAATTTCGGGACGCATGTATTTGTTACGTTGAGCAATTTTGGCAAATGATTGCAGGCAATCCAACTGAGCTATCAGATTTGCATTGGTTTGTATGGGAGCTATATAATCCATCAACGCCAATACCAATTCATTGAATAATTGTGTTTCTAATGACAGGATTTTATCTTCCGCTCCAAGTATTTTTTCTTCGTAAATTTTTAATTCTTCCGTGATATAACGTTCCGCTTGTGTCAAAGTTTGCTTGCGGATCCAATCGGCCGGAACTTTATCTTTATGTGCGTGGCGCACTTCTATATAATAGCCGAATACATTATTATAAGCCACTTTGAGAGATGGAATACCGGTGCGTTCGCTTTCCCTTTGCTGCACTTGCAAAAGATAATCTTTTCCTTTGAAAGCAATGTCCCGTAACTGGTCCAATTCTTCATTGACTCCATTGCGGATGACTCCTCCTTTATTGAGTAATGCGGGAGGCTCAGGATGAATTTCCCGTTCTATTTTTTGGCAAATAATCTGGCAGAGATTCATCCGGTCACCCAATTGACGTAAACTGTCTTCCTCTGCATTCAAACAACCCTGTTTTACCGGCTCCATGGCTTGCAACGCGACTTTAAGCTGCACGACTTCGCGCGGACTGACGCGACCTACGGCTACCCGCGAAATGATACGTTCCAAATCGCCGATCAGATTCAATTGTTGATCTAATAATTCTTTTAAATCCGGATTTTTGAAAAAATATTCCACCACATTCAGACGATCCAGGATCGGTTTTATTTCTTTTAGCGGGAAAATAATCCAACGTTTCAACATGCGGCCGCCCATGGGCGTAATAGTCTGATCTAAAACGTTGAGTAATGATTTTCCTCCTTCATTCATTGTTCCAAGCAATTCTAAGCTGCGGACAGTGAATTTATCCAGCCTCACATAGCGGTCTTCTTCGATACGGGAAAGCGCCATGATGTGCCCGGTTTGCGTATGTTGTGTTTGGTCTAAGTAAAACAAAACAGCGCCGGAGGCTATAATTCCATTCGTCAGCGATTCTACGCCAAAACCTTTTAGATTCTTGGTTTCAAACTGCTTCAGCAGGCGTTCGCGGGCAGTAGATTCTACAAATACCCAGTCTTCCATTTCAAACGTCAGGAAACGATTACCGAAAGCTTCTTCAAATTGTTTCCGTTTATTGCGTTCGTACAACACCTCCTTAGGCAGAAAATTATTCAACAATTTATCGATTTGATAAACATCGCCTTCGGCCGTCAAAAATTCGCCTGTCGAAATATCCAAAAAAGCGACGCCGCAACTGTTTTTATTGAAATGGACCGCAGCTAAAAAATTATTTTCTTTGTGGTTCAGTATGTTGTCGCTGATCGAAACTCCGGGAGTAACTAATTCGGTAATGCCCCGTTTGACCAATTTTTTTGTCAATTTAGGATCTTCCAACTGGTCGCAGATTGCTACCCGTTTTCCGGCGCGGACTAATTTTGGGAGATAAGTATCTAAAGCGTGATGAGGAAACCCGGCTAATTCTACGAATTGCGCAGAACCATTGGCGCGACGAGTCAGCGTAATTCCTAAAATTTCCGAAGCAGCAATGGCGTCATCCGAAAATGTTTCATAAAAATCACCTACACGAAATAACAAGATAGCGTCCGGATGTTTGGACTTAATCTCGATATATTGCTTCATCAATGGAGTTTCAACGATATTTTGCGCCACTAATATTAAAATTTAAAATTAAAACAATGAAAATAATGAAACAATGAAACAATGAGACGGCCTCATTGATCCTTGATTTCTTCATAATCAACATACTCCCCATCTTCTTTTGAAAATACTTTATCGTGCTTTTTAGGAGGGTGGTTTGATGAACGCTGTTCTTGCTTTGATTCTGGGGCTGAATGTGAATTACGCACTTGTCCGCCACCGAACATCAAACGGAAAATTCCTCGCAGAACAGAAAATCCAAAGAGGAAAATAAAAAATAATACGATAAGCGGTATGATAACAAAAAAGAATTTGAACATATTTACAAAATTTATTGAGGGGCAAAGTTACGTTTTTTTTGTAATTTTGCTCGCTAAAATTCTTTAACAAGTATATAAACGATGCAAAAACCGTCTATTCCCAAAGGTACCCGCGATTTTTCTCCCGAAGAAATGTCGAAACGCAACTATATTTTCAATACCATTCGAGAAGTATATCATCTTTACGGGTTCAAGCAGATTGAAACTCCGGCTATGGAAAATCTGTCCACTTTGATGGGTAAATATGGAGAAGAAGGCGATAAATTGCTTTTTAAAATACTGAATTCGGGCGATTTTTTAGATGGAGTGCAAAATGAAGAATTGTTGGCTCGCAATCCGTTAAAATTGACGAATAAAATCAGCGAAAAAGGCTTGCGTTACGATTTGACCGTTCCTTTTGCCCGTTACGTGGTAATGCATCAGAATGAAATCAACTTTCCGTTCAAGCGCTACCAGATACAACCCGTTTGGCGCGCCGACCGTCCGCAAAAAGGACGCTACCGTGAATTTTTCCAATGCGATGCCGATGTTGTCGGTTCCGATTCTTTATTAAATGAAGTGGAATTGATTCAAATCATGGACGAAGTGTATCAACGGTTTGGCATCCGGGTTTGCATTAAGATGAATAACCGGAAAATATTGAGCGGAATTGCTGAAATTATCGGAGCTTCGGATAAAATTGTTGATATCACGGTTGCTATTGATAAATTGGATAAAATCGGGTTGGAAAATGTCAATATCGAATTAGCATCCAAAGGGATTTCAGAACAGGCAATCCAACAACTACAGCCGATTATTTTATTGAGCGGCACCAACCGGGAAAAATTAGCGACACTGAAAACCGTATTGTTTTCTTCCGAAACCGGAATAAAAGGCGTGGAAGAAATCGAATACATCCTTGATAAACTTGATTTGCTGAAAATTGCTTGTGAACTTGAATTGGACTTGACTCTTGCCCGTGGTTTGAATTATTATACCGGCGCTATTTTCGAAGTAAAAGCGTTGGATGTTCAGATCGGAAGTATTACCGGTGGCGGACGATACGACAATTTGACAGGAGTATTTGGCATGCCGGGCGTTTCCGGTGTCGGCATTTCTTTCGGCGCCGATCGTATTTTTGATGTGTTGAATCAGTTGGATCTGTATCCTGCCGATTCCATGCAATCTACACAAGTAATGTTTGTAAATTTCGGGACAAAGGAAGAAGAATATATTTTGCCAATGTTACATCAATTACGTAAAGCGGGAGTGAAAGCGGAATTATATCCTGAAGCGGCTAAGATGAAAAAGCAACTGTCGTATGCTGATAGTAATAAGATTCCGTATGTCATATTGATAGGCGAAAATGAAATGATATCAGGTGTAGCCACAGTAAAGAATATGGTATCCGGAGAACAAAAAGACGTAAGCATGCAGGATATTACCTTATCTCTAATAGAGCTACTTTGACTTTTTAACGCAAGCTGCAAAAACACAAAGTATAATCCGGATTTTTATTCGTGTCTTTGTGTCTTTGCGCTCAAACCGTTTTCTGCAAGTTTGTCAGACTTTCCTTTTTGGCATAGTTTTAGATCATCCAGAAATGCAAACCTTCCGGGGTTGCTCCTTATTTTTATTTTCATAATAATTAATAATATCAAAGTTTTTAAGTCATGAACATTAAACCATTAGCAGACAGAGTGCTGGTAAAACCGGCTCCTGCAGAAGAGAAAACGGTGAGTGGCATCATTATTCCCGACACAGCAAAAGAAAAACCGTTGAAAGGCGAAGTATTGGCGGTAGGAAACGGCACAAAAGATGAGGATATGGTCGTAAAAAAAGGAGACCAGGTGCTGTATGGCAAATATGCCGGAACAGAAATCGAGTTGGAAGGCGAAAAGTATTTAATCATGCGTCAATCCGATATTTTAGCGATAATTTAATTCAATTAATAAATGAAGGAAATGACAGAAATGAAAATAATTTCTTCATTTTTCATTGTTTTAATTATTTCATTCTAAAAAATATACAATCATGGCAAAAGAAATAAAATTTGAAATGGATGCCCGCGACCAATTGAAAAAAGGCGTGGATGAATTGGCAAATGCAGTAAAAGTAACATTAGGACCTAAAGGTCGTAACGTAATTATCGAAAAGAAATTCGGCGCTCCGCAAATCACAAAAGACGGAGTTACTGTTGCAAAAGAAGTGGAATTGACCGACGCATTCCAAAATATGGGCGCTCAATTGGTAAAAGAAGTGGCTTCTAAAACCAATGACGATGCCGGAGATGGTACTACTACTGCCACCGTATTGGCTCAGTCTATTATTGGAGTAGGATTGAAAAATGTTACCGCAGGCGCTAATCCTATGGATTTGAAACGTGGTATCGACAAAGCGGTTGCTGCTGTTGTAAAGAACCTGCAATCACAATCACAAGCTGTTGGCGACGATTTCGGAAAAATCGAAAATGTAGCTAAAATTTCTGCTAATGGCGATGAAACCATCGGAAAATTGATTGCCGAAGCGATGCAAAAAGTAAAAAAAGAAGGCGTAATCACTGTTGAAGAAGCGAAAGGTACCGATACCTATGTAGATGTAGTAGAAGGTATGCAATTCGACCGCGGCTATCTTTCTGCTTATTTCGTGACCAATACCGAAAAAATGGAAGCGGAAATGGAAAATCCATACATCCTGATCCATGACAAAAAAATCTCCAGCCTGAAGGAAATTCTTCCGTTGTTGGAAGCAGCCGTACAAACCAGCCGTCCTCTTTTGATTATCTCAGAAGATATGGAAGGCGAAGCGTTGACTACGTTGGTAGTGAACCGTTTGCGCGCAGGATTGAAAATCTGTGCCGTGAAAGCTCCTGGATTTGGCGACCGTCGCAAAGAAATGTTGGAAGACATTGCTGTATTGACCGGTGGTATCGTAATTTCCGAAGAAAAAGGATTGAAGTTGGAAACTGCAACACTTGATATGTTGGGTCGTGCGGAAAAAGTGACGGTAAACAAAGACAATACGGTGATTGTCAACGGTGCCGGCAACAAAGACGCTATTGCCAACCGCGTATCTCAAATCAAGGTGCAAATCGAAAATACAACTTCCGATTACGATCGCGAAAAATTACAGGAACGTTTGGCTAAATTAGCCGGAGGTGTGGCTGTCCTTTACGTAGGCGCTCCTTCCGAAGTGGAAATGAAAGAAAAGAAAGACCGCGTGGACGATGCATTGAGCGCTACCCGTGCTGCTATCGAAGAAGGCACTGTACCGGGAGGTGGTATCGCTTATATCCGTGCTATTTCCGCTTTGGAAAATCTGAAAGGAGAAAACGAAGACGAAACAACCGGTATCGAAATCATCAAACGTGCAATCGAAGAGCCGCTTCGCCAAATCGTTGCCAACGCAGGAAAAGAAGGCGCTGTAGTGGTACAAAAAGTAAAAGAAGGCAAAGCTGATTTCGGTTACAATGCCCGCAAAGATATTTACGAAAACTTGTATGCCGCAGGTGTGATCGACCCGACAAAAGTTACCCGCGTAGCCTTGGAAAATGCAGCATCTATCGCCGGAATGTTCCTGACTACCGAATGCGTAATCGCTGAAAAGAAAGAAGAAAATGCAGCTCCTGCTATGCCTCCGATGGGTGGCGGCATGGGTGGCATGATGTAATCCGACATCAAACAATTCAATAATGAAGGAATGAAGAGAATGAAACTAATTCTTTTCATTCCTTTCATTTTTTTCATTGTCTTCATTCTTTTATTACTTTTGCCAACACAAAATTACAACAGATGCAATTGTATAATGAAAAGGATATCCTGGCCCGGTTGAAGAGCGACAATGCAGATACTCAAAAAGCTGCTTTTAGCCAGGTGGTTCGTTATTACAGCGAAAAACTGTATTGGCATATCCGGAAAATGGTGCTTTCGCACGAAGATACCAATGATATCGTGCAGAATACGTTTATAAAGGCGTGGCTGAATATCGATTTGTTCCGGGGTGAAGCCAAATTGTCAACCTGGCTCTATAAAATCGCGATCAATGAATGTATTAATTTCCTGAATAAACAACGGGCGCTCAACAATATTTCCATTGATGATACCGATGTATTTCTCATCGGCAAATTGGAGGGCGACGAATATTTTGATGGAGATGATTTGCAACTGAAATTGCAACAGGCGATCCTTTCTTTGCCTGAGAAACAGCGTCTTGTTTTCAATATGCGCTATTATGAAGAATTACCTTATGAAGAAATATCGGAAATTTTAGGTACTTCGATCGGCGCGCTGAAAGCGTCTTACCACCATGCTGCAAAAAAAATTGAGAAATTTTTTACAGAAGAACATTAAACCTTTCTGAAAATAAGTAGTCTTATTTTCGTAGTTGAACCAATTTTGAATTTACGGATATGATCGATAAAAGTAATCCATTCAAGACTCCTTCCGGTTATTTTGAAAATTTACCAGAACAAATTATTTCCTGTCTGCCCGAAAAAGAAAAGGTGGAAACTCCGGTTGTTTCTTTGTGGGACAAAATAAAACCCTGGGCTTACATGGCCGCTATGTTTGCAGGAATCGCCCTTATGGTCAAAGTATTTGTTCGTCCCGACGCGGGAAGCAATATCCTGTCGGAAAACGGTGAAGTCTCCACTTCCGATATTGAAGTCTTTTATACTTACTACGAGAATCAATATGTTGATGCGGAATACCATGAAACAATGTATAATTACGAAGATTACGAGGTAAATGATTAAGCAATATTTTAACATGAGTTTTATGAAAAAGTATGTATTTTTAGCGATCATCATTTCAATCGCTACCTCTTTGAGCGTTTCTGCTCAGGAGAAGAAAGAGAAAGACAACCGCAAACAAGAGCGGACGGAACAACGAGACCAGGAACGGAAAGAACGTTTTGAGGAATTTAAAGCAAAGCGTGTTGCTTACATTACGGATGCACTGGATCTGACGGAAAAAGAAGCGCAGGCGTTTTGGCCGATTTGCAATGAGTTGCAAGAGAAAAAATTTGAATTGAACAAAGCGAACCGGGAAGAAATGCGGCCTGTTTTTGAAAAAATCAGAAATAAAGAAACAGTTTCTGATGAAGAGTATGCTAAGATGATCAAAGCTAATGCAGCGATCAAAGTGAAAGAGGCCGAATTGGATGAATTATACTTCGACCGGATGTTGAAAGTCCTCCCGGCTGAAAAAGTATTCAAATACCAACGGGCGGAACAACGGTTTGCACGGCAAATGTTGGAAAGACCCAGAGGCCGGGATGGCGCTAGAGAACCAGGGAAATAGACTTGATTACGAATAACAAAAAAATACGAATTACGAAGTTATAACACGGCTTCGTAATTCGTATTTTTTTTTTTGCTTTATCTTTGCTCGTAACTGACCATCCAATTAATTCCAAATTGATCAGTCAACATACCGAAAAGAGGAGCCCAAAACGTTTTTTCCAACGGCATCGTTACTGTTCCTCCCGCAGCAAGACCATTAAAAATCCGTTTCGCCTCGTCTTCCTTATCCACGCTGACAGACAGAGAGATATTATCACCAAAGGTGGGTTTGTATCCAAGTTCTTCCATCATATCAGCTCCGTATAAAGATGTTTCTTTGCTGATAGGCAAGCTGATGTGCATAATTTTATCTTTCAAAGCATCGGGAATAGGGTGTTCGGCCGACGGCATGTCTTTATAGCGTCCAACATAAGTAAATTCACCTCCGAATACTGATTTGTAAAAATTGAAAGCCGCTTCGCAGGAGCCTTCAAATGTTAAATAACAATTTACTGTAGCCATAATTTTTAAAAATTTAATAAAATAAATGTTGTCAAAGGTATAATAAAAAGCGATCTTTCACCTCAGTGCAACCGCAAATATTTTTGTTCGATTAAAAAACGCCGGATTCCTGCTTCAATTGTTCCACCCAATTTTTGATCCGTTCGTCGGTCAATTCCGCCTGATTTTCAAAATCCAATATTAAACCGGCAAACTGATGTCCTCTTGTCGCTAATGATTGATTGAACTGATAATCGGTAGTCAATGTAAAGCCGGTTAAAGTAGCGCCGCATTTTTCAAAAATATCCGCCAGCATTCCGACTCCATCTGCAAAATTATCCGGATAATTTACCTGATCTCCCAAACCGAAGATCGCCACTTTTTTCCCATTGAGTTGCACGCTTTTCAATGCCGGAATGATTTCGTCCCAATAAGTCGGCAATTCTCCGTCGAACCAGGTGGAAACGCCTGCAATGATCAGTTCGTACTTTTCAAAATCTTTTGGCTCCGCTTTTTCAACAGGGATGATGTCTGTTTTGACGTTTCCTAATGCAGCCTGTATTTTGGCAGCTGCCTCCGCTGTCTTTACTGTTTCAGTTCCGTAAAATAATCCTATTTTTTTCATGACGTATATAAAAAAGTCCCCCTGAAGGGAATTGAGGGGGTGTTAATATTCCAACAATTTTTTTGCTGCATTATAAATTCTCTCCATGTCCGGCAATATCGCTTTTTCAAGGATGGGATTGAAAGCCACCGGAGTAAAGGTTGATCCCACCCGCTGTACCGGAGCATCTAAATAGCAGAACATTTCCGTCCCTATGATGGCGGCTATTTCCGCTCCAAATCCGGAGAAAACTTTATCTTCGTGAACAATCAGCGCTTTACTCGTTTTTTTTACGGAATTGAAAATGCTTTCTTTGTCCAATGGAATCAACGACCGGATATCCAATACTTCCACGCTCCAATTGTATTCTTTTGCCAACCGTTCTGCCGTTTTTAAACACAAATGCGTTGTATTGCCGTAGGTGATGATGCTTAAGTCGCTACCTTCCCTTCGGATACGCGCTTTGCCGAAAGGCACCTCAAAATCTCCGGGAATAAAAGCGGCCGCATCCACAGCATTATATAAAGCTTTTGGCTCCATAAACACGGTAAAACCTTCGGAGCGCATACTGGTACGCAATAAGCCGGCTGCATCGTCGGCAAAAGACGGATATACAATCCTTACTCCCGGAAATGTAGTTAATGTTCCTTCTATATTTTGTGAGTGATAGAGTCCGCCTCCGATATATCCTCCGGAAGCCAGTCGTAGCGTAATATTGGGCGAAAATTTCCCATTGCTGCGCCAATATTCGTGGGTCGTTATCATGAACTGGTTCATGGCCGGCCAAAAATAATCGGCAAATTCGGCGCCTTCGATCACAATCCGGATGTTGGGATCGAAACGGCTCATGCCGTTGGCTGTTCCAACAATATATTCTTCAGCGATAGGAGCATTGAACACCCGCTCTTTTCCGAATTCCTGTTGCATCCCTTTGGTAACGTTAAAAACACCTCCTTTTCCTTTGTTGGCCACATCTTGTCCCCAGAGGAAAGTATCCGGATTATGCCTGAATTCAGCTTTAAGTGTTTCATTGATAGCCGTTACAAGATTTTTTTTCTCTCCTTCCTGGTTTGAAATGCCGTCCGTAAATTTTTGCGGAATGTATGGCTTCGGGATTACATAATCCGTAATGGTTTCCGGTCGCGGGTCGGGGGCGCTTATAGCTTTCCGGTGTGCGGCATTCAATTCTTTTTTAGCCTCTTCTTCGATTGCCGTTAATTCATCGTTGGAAAAACGATTATAGCGGAGTAGCATCCGTTTGAATTTTTCCAGAGGATCTGCCGCTTTTACATAAGCCAATTCGTTTTCGTCGCGATACAACGTTTGTTTATCGGAATTGGAATGTGAGCCAATGCGCACACAATTAGCCTGCACGATCACCGGGCGTTGATAGGCAATAGCATATTCGCGGGCTTCAGTCATAGCATTCATCGAATCGAAAACATCTTTTCCATTGCAATGTATGATTTTGAGATTTTTGAAACCGTTGAAAGCATCCGCCGCTTTACGATTGGCAGTTTGTTCACTTTTGGGGACAGAAATTCCGAATCCATTATCCTGAATCACAAATATGACGGGCAATTTTTCTGTGCTGGCTCCGTTAATGGCTTCATATACATATCCTTCGGAGGTAGAAGCTTCTCCATGCGATGTGATGGCTACCCCTTTGTGCTTGTAATAAACCATGGCCCGCGCCACGCCTACTGCATGCAAATCGTGGGAAGCCACGGCAGAAGACGTTCCTTCGATATGCCATTCCGGTTTAGCGAAATGATTGGACATGTGCCGCCCGCCACTCGTCAAATCGGTTGCTTTGGAGATACCGTTCAGGATGATTTCTTCGGCGGTTAGTCCTGCCGACAAAGCGGTAAGTAAATCCCTGTAATAGGTAAACAAAAAATCATGATCTTTTGTAAATACCTGTCCGATAGCCAATTGAATTCCGTCATGTCCGGCATAAGGCGCATGATATGACCAGCCTAATGATTGCAGCAGATATGCCGGCGCTTTTTCGTCTATGGCGCGCCCGAGAGTCATCAGATAATACCATTTTTTCAAAGTGTCTTTATCTGTGGATATTATATCATATTTTTTCATATTACAAGCCTTTGTGTTTAGTCATTATTCCAATTTTCTAAATAATCGGCAATTCGTTTTATAAACATTCCCCCCAGGGCGCCATCAATGATTCGGTGGTCGTATGAAAGCGACAAGTACAGTTTATGGCGAATGGCGATCACATCTCCGTCGGACGTTTCAATAACGGCCGGCGTTTTACGCACATATCCCACTCCCAAAATCGCAACTTCGGGCTGATTGATAATAGGTGTGGCGATAATATTTTTGAAAGAACCGTAATTGGTGATAGTGAATGTGCCGCCTTGTATGTCATCTAATGTCAGTTTATTCTGACGCGCTTTTTTAGCCAGCGTTTCGATAGACGAAGCAATGCCGCTGAAACTGAGTTTATCCACATTTTTGATTACAGGAACAATCAGATTGCCGTCGTCTAATGAAACGGCGATTCCTATATTGATATGTTTTTTTTCAATAATGCGGTGTCCTTCGACGGAGGCATTAATTCTCGGGAAATCGCGCAGGGCTTTATATGTGGCTTCAGTGATTGCCGGCATAAAAGTAAGGTTAATACCTTCGCGACGCAAGAATTCTTCTTTGTGTTGTTCACGCCAGCGAACTAATTTGGTCACATCGACTTCAATAATTGTAGTCACATGTGCCGATATTTTTTTCGATTCTACCATCCGGTCGGCAATTGTGCGACGCACTACATCCATTTCGATCATGGCATCTTCTCCCGAAACAGGAATCGGAGCGACAGGCTCTTCCCGTTTTGACGGTTGAACCGGAACTGTATCCGTTTTTTTTGTTGCCACGGTGGGTTGAGTAGCCCCTTTCCGTTTTTGTTCGATATACAATTCAATATCTTTTTTGCTGACACGACCGGCAAAACCGGTTCCGGTCATACGATCCAATTCTTCATTGGGAATACCGGCCTCCTGAGCTTTTAGTAATACTACGGGCGAATACCAGCGATCTTCGTTTCCTTTGGAAATGGTTGGTTTTGCCGTTTCATCCGTTTTTTCTTTTTGTATCGTATTATTACTTTTTTCTGAAGCGGATTGAGGTTCTTCAGAAGCTTCTCCTTCCATGTCGATAATAGCAACAACGGTACCTATAGATACCGTATCGCCTTCTTTAAAAAGGATTTCCAGTATTTTTCCCGCTACCGGTGAAGGAATTTCAGCACTTACTTTAGCGGTATTCACTTCAAAGAGAGTATCGTTTTCATTGACTGTTTCGCCAATTTTGACCGACCAGGACATGATGGTACCTTCTGTGATACTTTCCCCCAATTTGGGCATTTTTATTTCAAACCTTGCCATAAAATTTTGTTTTACAAACACATGAGCGCATAGAGTTTAAATATTTTCTATGTTTTTGTGTGATTATAAAACAAGTGGAGGGGAAGAAAAGTTTTTTTAATGTAAGATAACTTTCATTGAATGATTTAAGGATGCTCCGGCGATATCCATTGGTTGGTTGCATATTTTTTTTCCCGCAATTCATGAATGGCCTCCATGTCTTTTGAATCAAAGTTGTATTGGATGTTTTCCGGATTTTTTCTTAAGAAATAGTTGAAAATATGGTGGCCGAAAGCGGATGTTGTTTCCGGCTTTTCCAAATAATCCATTAAGTTACAGACCGGACTTTTTATGGATTTGACAAATTTTTTTTGTCCCGGATTTTCCTGTGGTAATGGTTTGAATTTTACATCTAATGCCGATCTGAGCATTTCAAGATCGGTATTGTAGAGTAATGTGGCATGAAACATGGTCCGGTGTTTGAATATATACTGGGCGCTGCCTGAGATTTTTAATCCGTTGATGATGATGCCCTGACGTTCATCGACTAGTGTGGGAATATCAAGTTGATGAAGAAACGTTGAGATGAGTGTTGCATATTCGGAAAAATTTGGATTCGTTGTGTTTTTTATGAAAACGAGATTGAAATTACCCAAATCATGAAAGACGGCGCCACCCCCTGAAATTCTTCGGGCGATTTGCAGGTGGTTGTTTTTTGCAACATCCGGATTTACTTCGGCATTTACATCCTGGTATCTTCCGATGACTACTGAAGGCTGATTTTGGTATAGCATGAAAATGTCGGCAGAATAATTTTTTAATAAATATTCTTCGGCGGCCAAATTGAAATAAATATCTGTATATGGGTTATCAATGCAGAGCATTCTCAACTCTCAACTAAATAAACATTCCCGGATAATTTCGCCCACAGTGGGGTGGGGGAATATTTGCTTTTGAAATTCTTCGACAGTAAATCCTTTGTCGATCGCGATGCCGGCAATCAAAATCAGTTCGGATGCAGGATTTCCTATCATGTGGCAACCGATGATCTGTTTATGTTGGTTGATTATCAGTTTGCAGATTCCGGTTCCTGTTTCATTTTCGGCGACAAACCGGCCGGAATAGGCCATCGGCAGTTTTAATACTTTGAAACTTTCACCGGTAGCATTCAATTCTTCTTCTGTTTTTCCGACTCCGGCAATTTCAGGATTGGTATAAACGACGCCGGGAATGGCATTGTAACTGATTTTATCATCTTTTCCCAGGAGATGATTGATGGCCACTTCACCTTCCCTGATAGCAGTATGCGCCAACATGGAAAATCCGGTAACATCGCCTGCGGCATATACCCGCGGATTGGTAGTTTGCATGTATTCGTTTACTTTCACACCGTTTTTAAGCAGTTCTATCCGGAGGTTTTCCAGCCCTAAATTACTTGTGATGGCTTTTCTTCCTGTGCTCAGCAATATTTTTTCGGTTTCGATAACTGATGTATTTCCGTCTTTTTCAATTGAAATACTGTTTTTGTTAATTTCCACGACTTTTGTCCCAAGATAAAATACGATACCTTTTTTGGTGTATTCCGACCGAAGCATGGCCGAAGTTTCCTTGTCCATATTTCCTAATATTTCGGGAAGCATTTCAATTACAGACACTTTGACTCCCATACTGTTGAAAAAGGATGCGAACTCCATGCCGATCACTCCGCCGCCGATAATCGCTAATGATTGAGGTAATTCCTTGATCATCAACGCCTCTTTCGATGTCCAAAAATCCGCCTCCGGTAAACCTTTGATGGGAGGAATCACTGTTTCGGAACCGGTACAAAGCAACACATAAGCCACTTCATATTCTTCTCCATTGCAGGTGATTATAATTTCGTCCTTGATTTGTTTTGCAATGGAAGCTTCTCCCTGTATCACATCCACTCCTCCGGACGAGAGTTTCATTCTCACTCCTGCAGTCAATTTTTTTACCACTTTATCTTTCCTGCCGATGATTTTTTGCAAATCGAAATTTGGATCGCTATCGATGTTGATGCCGTATTTGGATGCACTTTTTATTGTGTCCAGTATTTTTGCAGAATACAAGAGCGATTTGGTTGGAATGCAACCTTCATTGAGACATACGCCGCCTATGGCATTTTTTTCGAATAAGATTGTGTGTAATCCGTTTTCTGCCGCTTTTTCTGCTGCATTGTACCCGGCAGGCCCTCCGCCTATTATTGCTAAATCGTATTTCATGATGACAATGTAATCAATGATAATAATTATGAAATGTTATACTAATAAACAAATAGAAATCCACAAAGTTAAAAAACGGATGGATTTATGGATGGATACAAGTTCTGACTTTAGCGAGTAAAGGGTCGGTGGAAAGGGCTTCTCCTGTCGCTTCAATCATCCATTGGTTAGGTGTTAAACGTCCCAGACGGAATATGCGATCCACCTCTTTGGCAAAATCTTTTCCTGAAAAATATTGTTCTAACTGAAATTCTATGATTTGTCCGAATGAATAAGCCGACAGATATAACGGATAACTGATCATGTGCGAATAAACAGCTAATATCGTTTGATCTTTGATTCCGAAAACCGGAGCGAAATATTCGTTCCATATTTCTTTAGACAGACGGATAGTAGCGTCGCGCAACTGTTCGGCCGTAGCATCGGGATTGGCATACAGCCATTTCCATACAGCAATGTCTAACATCGAAACGCCGCAAATTTCATACAATTGCCAGGTTTTATCCAAGACATCCATCTTTTCTTTTTCCGGATCATTGTTTTTGATTCCCAGCAGTTCAAGGTCGCGTTTCTGAAAGACAAATGCCAATGCTTCGGTAAATGCCGTGTTAGGAACGCCATTCAGCATATAATAATCGACATCATACAATGAAAGCGTTTGCTCGACATTGTGTCCGAATTCATGAATAGCAATGTTATATCCTTTATAATCCAGCCCTTCGGTGGGAATACGTGTACGTAAATGAGCTTTTTGTCCTTTCATTTGTCCGCCCCAGGCATGGCCGGAGCCGCGAGCGGCATCGACCGCAATTTTTTCAGCCAGATACGAAGCACGTTCCGGAGTAAAACCTAATTGAGTTAACAAGGAAGGCAGCTGTTTTTCCAGTGCATTAGCATCCGGAAAAAGCCGGCGGGTTTGTTCGCTCAATAGATCTTCATTCAGATTGCTGCGGGCTTTAAATCCATCGTACCAAATATCGAAAGCTTGCAATTTTCTGTCCACACGCTCCTCAATAATGTTTCCCACAGCTTTTAATTCGGGAGAAGAAAGGAAATGCCTGAATAAGGTTTCCACATCATCTACAGAGATTTCCATGCTTTGGGAGAAATTACGTTCAATATATGTATTTTCGGAATATTTGTCAATCGCTTGCAATGTTTTGAAATTATTCAGCAATTTTTGATAACGGGTGGTCTTTTCAGGTGTTCCGGCGATAGTTTTTTCTGACTGATAAACCGTATTGGAAAAAGGATTCCATTCATAGTCACCCGAATTAATCACTTCTTCAGGAATTTCCTGTGAAATGATTCTTTGCATTACTTCATAAATTGTTTGTTGTTTATCTAACCCTTCCTTCCCTTTATTATAGTTTGCCTTGATTTCGTCGCGTAAGTTCCAATGCGAAAGCAGGATCATGTTTTCGGGGAAAATACGTTTCCCCTCATTATTCAGTAAATGTCCGGCATAAATATTATAGTTGGCAATATATACATCGGCATCGCTCAAGGCAGAAGAATGCGCCTGTTGCATGTCGGCAGGAATACGCGAGGTAAACATGTCGCCCAAACGGGCGTATGCCCAGGCCAAACGGTTTTTGCCCAACGATTCTTTTTCCGGCAGCGACAATTCAGGATAGTTCAAAGCAATGATGAATGCGATTTTATTGTCATACAGATCATCGCTGAAATGTGTGGCGGGATTGTATGCCGCAAATTGTTCGTCAATCTTGAGCAATGTGCCCGTAGCTTCCTGTACGTTCCGTTGTAAACCCAGCGACATTTCGTTGAAATTACCGTTGATGGCTTCCAGATATTCGCTTATTTTCAGGAAAGCCTGTTCTTTTTCGCCGGAATCAGCGATATAATTATCGATGCAAAATTGTACAAAATCATCGTTGGTTCCATCGGATTCCCGCCAAAGTTTAGCGACCTGGTTCACCGATTTTTCGATCATTGTTTTATTGGCGCTGTCTTTTGACGCGAGTTCGGTAATGACTTTATGAACGCTTTCCGGAGTAATGTCCGCTTGTTGATTTTTATTCATATTTGTGCATGCAATTATCAATATGCCTGAAGAGAGTAATGAAATGATTTTTTTCATAAGAATAGAGAGCATTTAATCTGTTGATATTACTTTTATATTATTTTGAAACCCACACAAATGTAGCACCTTTTTGTTTTCGGACAAAACATATTCCTGATATCATTAAGAAAGAAAGGAGTGGGATGTCTGTAGAGTGAACAGGCCAACCGTCTTTCATTTCGTTGGCAGGTAATGTTATTTTTGTTAAAAATACTACCTTTGCAACATTATTGTATGAAAAATGACTTGATACTTTAAATTTATGATTTCGTAATTGTTTTTAGATATGAAGAAAGTGATTAAAGCTGCGATAGGTGGATTACAAGATATTGGCGAAGTATGTTATCCTCGCAAAAAAGAAGAAAAACTTCTTTTTTTTATATCCTTTTCCGTTTACGTCTTATTTACCCTGTTCATTTATTTATATAACCCCGATTTTTTCAAATTATCGGCTGTTTATGGACTTGATCCGGATGCTAATTACGTAAAAATGTCCCGGTTGATTTACATGACTCCCTTTGAGAGTACATTTCATCCCATATTAACCGGCTTATTGCTGCCTTTAAGCATAGTGTTCAAACTCCTTCAATTTATTTCATGGGATGTCAGCCGGCTTGCCTGTGCTGCGTTTTTTAATGCGGTAGCAGCATTTTCATTGTTGATAGTTTACAAATACTGCCGGAATTTATTGAATTTAAATTTATATAAAAGCCTTGGGATATCACTTCTTTTCTCATTGCAGGCATTTGTATTACTGATTGCATTTATTCCCGAATCGTTCTCATTGTCCATGTTGTTTTTATTAATAATGGTTTATTTGACTACCGAAAATATCCTTGTCGGGAAAAAAGTCCGGTTTCGCACCAATGCCACTTTTTTTTATTTAATCTCAGGAATTACCATATCCAATGCGATAAAAGTTGTTATTTCTATATTATTTCAGAAAGGATTGTTGAGCCAACGGCTCAAAACGATTATTAAATCCGGCGTCATTACATTGCTGATATTCATTGTCGCTTTTGGAATAACCTATTTTATGTTGCAGGGAATTGGTCAGGAAGCCGTTGCCGATGCC
Source organism: Bacteroidales bacterium (assembly GCA_031553835.1). Taxonomy (GTDB): domain Bacteria; phylum Bacteroidota; class Bacteroidia; order Bacteroidales; family Azobacteroidaceae; genus JAVBKX01. The sequence continues at coordinate 30,457 of JAVBKX010000021.1, read as the reverse complement.
GGTCGGGGCAAATTTTTTACCCGGGCTGCCGACGATTTTCAATCAATATTTCACTTTGAAAATGTATTGAAATTATTTTTATTTGAACCTGTATTGTTTTACAATAACATTCATTATTCGTATGATTATTATTGCAATCCGGGCAGTATTCAAAATCCGGGGGCGGAGTTTCATTATAATTCCGTATTGTATCCGCTCACTTTAATCCTCTATTTCGGATTATTTCTCTATTCGATTATTGTTAATTATAAAAATAAGGCGGTCTTGTTATTGTCTTCTTTTTTTGCAGTCGATATATTTATTCATGTGATTTGCAGTTACGGGTTGAATGAAGCGTATTTGTACTCACCTCACTGGTTGTATTGCTTCCCGTTGATTATTGCGTGGTTGTACAAAAGCAGTAAAAGTAAAATTCAACAAATATCTATCCATGTGCTTGTCGCCTTTTTTATTTTGATTTTTACGATCAACAATATTCCCCATTTGATGGAATTGTTGGATCCGTCTTATCTTCTTCAATGATTTGTAATTGATTCATTCATGGAGTATTGTGCGCTTTCTGTAGCGCATGATAGCGTGGAGCCGGTCAATGCGATGATTCGGAGAAAGTTATCAACAATATCTTGTATTTATTAACACTAAACACATTGTTTAACCAAAATCCATGTCAAGTTTCTTAAATAATCGCTACTTTTGTACTCAAAATTTTAAACAAATATGGGAAAAATTATTGCGTTAGCCAATCAAAAAGGAGGCGTCGGGAAGACTACTACAGCCATTAATCTTGCCGCATCATTGGCATCGTTAAATAAAAAAGTGTTGGTTGTAGATGCCGATCCGCAGGCCAACGCATCTTCCGGTTTGGGCTTCGATATCCGTACTGCCGGAACGTCTATTTACGAATGTTTGGTCAATCAGGAAGATACCAATCGCGCTATTTTTAAAACCCAGGTTGACAATTTGTTTCTTATTCCTTCCCACATCAATTTAGTAGGAGCCGAAATCGAAATGTTGAATTTTGATAATCGGGAAAAAGTATTGAAAGAGGTATTGGCATCCATTAAAGACCAATATGATTTCATATTGATCGACTGTTCTCCTTCCTTAGGATTGATAACGGTCAATTCGCTTACGGCGGCCGATTCGGTCATCATTCCCGTGCAATGCGAATATTTTGCTCTGGAAGGAATTAGTAAATTGCTGAATACCATTAAAATAATAAAATCAAAATTGAATCCGGAACTCGAAATCGAAGGATTTTTATTGACGATGTACGATGCACGGTTGCGCCTGGCTAATCAGATATATGAAGAAGTGAAAAAACATTTCCGGGAATTGGTATTCAAAACGGTGATTCAACGAAATATAAAATTAAGCGAGGCGCCCAGTTATGGTCAGCCTGTCTTGATGTATGATGTGGAGTCGAAAGGAGCAACCAATCATCTGCAATTAGCCGAAGAATTGATAGAAAAAAATATTCCATATTTTGAGAAACAGAAAAATGCAGGGTTATAGTGTTTATAACGTTGTAAACTATATTATATAAATTTATGTCGAAACAAAATAAAGCAGCATTGGGCCGGGGATTGGATGCGTTAATTACAATGGAAGAGGTGACTACCGGAGGGTCGTCTTCTATTAATGAAATAGAATTGTTCAAAATTGAAGCCAATCGCGAGCAACCTCGTTCTATTTTTGATCAGGAGGCGTTGGACGAATTAGCTGCTTCAATTAAAGCGCTGGGAGTGGTGCAACCCATTACATTAAGGGAGATTGCTCCGGATCGTTATCAGATTATTTCGGGAGAACGCCGTTACCGGGCATCTATTCTGGCAGGATTATCGTCCATTCCTGCGTATGTAAGAAAAGCCAGCGATGAAAACGTCATGGAAATGGCGTTGATTGAAAATATTCAACGGGAAGATTTGAATTCCATTGAAATCGCATTGGCTTTTCAGAATTTGATTGAAACCTATGGGTTGACACAGGAACGGTTGAGCGAACGCATCGGAAAAAAGCGGGCGACAATTGCCAATTTCCTTCGCTTGTTGAAACTTCCGGCAGAGATACAAATGGGTGTGAAAGACAAGAAAATAGACATGGGGCATGCCAAGGCGCTGCTTTCCCTTGAAGATCCTTCTACTCAATTGATGGTTTATGAACAAATTGCAGAGTATGGTTTTTCTGTAAGGAAAACAGAAGAAATCGTTCGTGAGCTGAACGAAGAATCCAAACCGGAAGACAAATTGGAGAAAAAACCTAAACCGACATCCATTACTTCAGAATATGCATTGTTAAAAGATCATTTCTCAAATTTTTTTGAAACGAAGGTTGCATTTACCTGCAATGATAAAGGCCAGGGGAAAATAACCATTCCGTTCTCTTCCGAACAGGAATTGGAGCGTATCATACGTGTGTTTGATTCATTGAAAAAATAATGCAGAAAATCTTCCGGTTCATTCTCTTTGGTTTGTTCCTTTCCTTTTCGCTGTCGGCGCAGCAGCAGGATTCTATTCCTGAAATTGTCGGCGACAGTATTCATGTGGAGCTGTCAAAGCGTAATGTCCCGGATAGTATTCTTCCCGATACACTGAAAGATACAGTCGAAATAGCCGTAGCTGCTGCGGCGGCTCAAGATACAGTTAAAACGGCTCATAATGAACATGCCGCATTTCAGCCCAATCCTCAAAAGGCCGTTATTTATGCTCTAATCTTTCCCGGTTTGGGACAAGTTTATAACCGGAAATATTGGAAATTACCCATGGTATATGGCGGCTTTTTAGGTTGTGCCTATGCTATATCCTGGAACGGAGAAATGTATAGCGAATACAAACACGCTACTCATGATATTCTCGACACAGATCCGGCTACCGATTATTGGTTGCAATTTTTGCCGTATGGAACGAAAGCGGAGGATATTTCGACTTCGCAAATGGATTGGCTGAAGCGTACTTTCAAGAGTAAACGCGATTATTACCGTCGCTATCGCGATTTGAGCTATTTCATTACTGTAGGCGTGTATGCATTGTGGGTGTTGGATGCTTATGTCGATGCCCAATTGTATGATTTTGATATTTCTCCCGATTTAAGTATGCGAATTGAACCTGTTTTTTTTGACAGGACTGCTTTTAGCTCCCGTTCGATCGGATTACAATGTAGCATCAGCTTCTAAAAAAAATCTTAATTACGCTGGATATTACCAAATGTCTTGTAACTTTGTATTTTTGACATTACGAATGAGTAAAACAACTAACCTATAACAACAGAGAGATGGTAAAACAAATATTAACAGGTTGTGTCTTGTTGTCTTGTGCGTTTTCTTTAAATGCGCAGGTTTCATTGCATAAAAATTTAGAGCAGGGACATAGTGCAATTACTACTATATCGGACGAGAATACCGATGCTACTTCTTGCGAAGATTCGGCACAGGCTTCCGGAACATTGGACGAAAGTGGTCTTTTTATTCCTGAGAGTTTAGATATAGAGGTCGATAAATTGTTGAATAGCTGGCATGTAAAATATTATACCCGCAACAGGGAAGATTGTAATTCCGATAAAAACATAGCAACCAGCGATGCAGTCGTTATGGAACGATTATCCCGGTTGCCAAGCATGATCGAATTGTCTTATAATGATGAAGTCAGGAAATGTATTGACTTATACGTTGATCGTCGTCGCACCTTAGTCAGTTACATGCTTGGATTGGCCAATTTCTATTTTCCGATGATCGAGCAAGCGCTTGACGAAAACAATTTACCATTGGAATTAAAATATCTGGTCGTTGTGGAATCGGCATTGAATCCAACTGCCGTGTCGCGCGCCGGAGCTACCGGATTGTGGCAATTCATGTTGCCAACAGGGAAAGTGTATGGGTTGGAAATCAATAGTCTGATTGACGAACGGCGTGATCCTGTTAAGGCCACGTATGCAGCCTGTCGTTATTTTAAAGATATGTATGCCATTTATGGTGATTGGAATTTGGTAATTGCTGCATATAACTGTGGCCCCGGAAATGTAAATAAAGCCATCAGAAAAGCAGGCGGAAAAACAGATTATTGGGCGATTTACAACTATTTACCTCGCGAAACCAGAAGTTATGTTCCCCTTTTCATTGCTGCTACTTATGCCATGAATTATCATTGCGAGCATAATATCTGTTCTGTAGAGACAGAGTTGCCGCTTTCAACCGATACCGTGATGATTAATAAACCCCTGCATTTTGATCAGGTAGCCGCTTTGCTCAAAATAGACAAAGAACAATTGAAAGCGCTCAATCCCCAGTATAAAAGGGATATAATACCGGGCCATGCCTATCCTTGTCCATTATTGTTACCAGCCCAGCAAGCTTATGCTTTTAGTGGAATGGGAGATTCGGTGTATAATTACCGCGTGGATGAATTTTTTGCCAATCGTGCCCAAACCGCTCCCGGCAAAGGCGATGTGCATACTAAAGGGTCGGCGGATACACAAGAACGCATTACACATAAAGTAAAATCCGGTGAAACGTTGGGTGGTGTTTCAAGTAGATATGGAGTAACGATGGCGCAAGTGAAAAAATGGAATAAATTGCGTTCCAATAAATTGCCCACCGGAAAGAATTTAGTAATTTATGTTGATAACGGCGGGTTTGCATTTGCTGAAAAAGCCGAGGCGGACGACGAACCTGCTCCTAAAACGGTTGCCAATAAAAAAGAATCAACGACAGCATCCAAAACGGTTGCCGCTTCTGATACTCATCTTAACCAAAGCGATAAGTATCATCGTTATAAAGTGCGGTCGGGCGATTCATTTTATACCATTGCTCAAAAATATCCCGGTTATAGCGCTACCGATCTCATGCGCATAAACAATATGAAATCGTCTGCGTTAAAAGTAGGGCAAACTATCAAGGTTCCTGCAGTATGAACGATGAACTCAATATAGAGAAAGCCAAAGAGGATCAGCTGGTTCAAACAGAGTTTGAATCTTTATTGGATTGCTATGCACAATCCAATCATCGCCGGAAATTCGAAATCATCAATAAAGCATTCAATTTCGCGAATCAAGCGCATAAAGGCGTAAAACGGCGTTCCGGAATTCCTTATATCATGCACCCGTTGGCAGTAGCCAAAATTGTTTGCAAAGAAATGGGCTTAGGTTCCACCTCAATTTCTGCTGCTTTGTTGCACGATGTGGTTGAAGATACGGATTATACGGTTGAAGACTTGCGGAATATATTTGGCGATAAAATCTCTCAGATTGTAGATGGATTAACAAAAATTTCAGGCGGTATTTTTGCCGAAGCTGCTTCGATGCAGGCTGAAAATATGCGCCGGTTACTGATTACCATGTCGAGTGATATTCGCGTCATTCTGATCAAAATTGCCGACCGCTTACATAATATGCGAACCCTGGGAGCCCTTTTGCCGGCAAAACAATACAAAATAGCCGGAGAAACCATGTACCTTTATGCTCCTTTGGCGCATCGCTTGGGATTATTTGCCATAAAAACAGAATTGGAAGACCTCAGTTTCCGGTATGAACATCCTGAAGAATATGCACAAATCAGCAAAAAATTAGCATCTACGGAAGCAATGCGTGAGCGTATTTACGAACATTTTGCAACGCCTTTGCGCCCTCGTTTGGATGAATTGGACATTCACTATGAAATGAAAGAACGGGTTAAATCCGTTTATTCCATTTGGAATAAAATGAGGACTAAGAATGTCGGATTTGATGATATTTATGACATTTTTGCCGTCCGGATTGTATTTGATCCCAAACCGGGTGTTGATGTGAAAAAACAATGCTGGGATATTTATTCGGTGATTACCGATGTTTATAAAGTACGCCCCGATCGGTTAAGAGATTGGGTCAGCACACCTAAAGCCAATGGATATCAAGCATTGCATTTAACCGTGATGGGCCCTGACGGACAGTGGATTGAAGTCCAAATTAGAAGCGCCAAAATGGACGAAATAGCCGAAAAGGGTTTTGCAGCACATTGGAAGTACAAGGAACATAATGTAGAAGAAGAAACCGAATTAGATAAATGGCTTGAAACAATTCAGGAAATTTTGGAAAATCCAAATCCGAATGCCATGGATTTTTTGGATACGATCAAACTGAATTTGTTTGCAAACGAAATTTTTGTTTTTACTCCCAAAGGAGATATTAAAACCTTGCCTCAAAATGCCACAGCACTTGATTTTGCTTATGAATTACATTCCAATATCGGTAATCATTGCATTGGCGCCAAGGTAAACCATAAGTTAGTGCCTCTTAGTCATCGATTGTCAAGCGGTGATCAAATAGAAATCCTCACTTCCCGTTCGCAGTCGCCCAAAGAAGAATGGCTGTCTTTCGTTTCTACTGCTAAATCCAAAACAAAGATTGAAGCAGCGTTGCGAAAATATCGACGGGAGCAGATCAAGGTAGGAGAAAAAATGTTGCAATCTTTTTTTGATGCCGGTCAGGTCGAATTGACATCTTCTCTATTGGATAAGATGAAAAATTCGTATGGATTTGCTAAAAAGGAAGATCTTTATTATGCATTGGCTGAAGACCAGTTGTCTTTACCTGACAATCCGAAGAAAATATTAAAAGAAAAATCAGGCAATGTCTTCTTCCGTTATATGAGGCAGGCTTTCAATGCTGTAACCAACGCCAAACCGAGTGACGATAAAAAGATGCCGGAACATCAGGAAGCACAGCCAACAATTGCCACTTGGACCCCGGATAAGATTGATCGTAAGAAAACCTACATTCTCAGGGAAGAAAGTTTTAAAAAAAATTATGTAGTCGCCGATTGTTGTAAACCCATTCCCGGCGATGATGTATTCGGTTTTTTGAATGATGATGGCCGGTTATTGGTCCATAAACGTTCCTGTACGATGGCTAACAAATTGCAAAGTAATTTTGGAGAACGGATTATTTCTTGCGAGTGGGCGAGTCACGTAACTTTTTCTTTTCCGGCTACACTGGAGTTAAAAGGAATCGATCAGGTAGGAATTCTCAATCAGATTATTAAAGTGATAACTGAAGAGTCGGAAGTCAATATCCGGAACATTAATATCAGTGCTAAAGATGGTTTTTTTGAAGGGTTAGTAGGCATTTCAGTACACGATGTGGACGATATTACTCAACTGTGTAATTTGCTGCAAAAGATAAAAGGCGTGAAGTATGTGAGCCGTGTAGATCGGTAGTCCCTTATTTATGAGCGACGTGCACCTGTATGTTGTGAATGATTACCGCGCTATTTCCTTGTTCCAATTGAATCAATCCCCAAATAGAGTCTATTGTGTTTTTTAAAGGCGGCATGGAGTCTGTATTCAGTTTGACCAGATTGTTACCGTTGTATTCAATTGTTTGTTGTTGAATAAGAAACGTATCTTTTAGGTAAGCGTACAAAAGCGCTTTCACTGTTTTGTCCGGAGAGATACCCAACGCGGAGAATTGCAATTCACAAATAGTACCCTGCAAATGCGTCAACGAATCAACCCGGAATAAAAAGCGATTCCTTTTGGAAGAAAAGTGTTCCAATGACGCAGAACGGGCTCCTTTCCACCGGTTTACAGCATAAATTCCGGAGCGTAGCATTTCTTCTTCCCGGTTCTTCTTCCCATTTAATTGTTCCTGCAATAACGTGTATCTTTCATTGATTCGATCGTATATTTTTACAAAACGATCTAAATTGCCACTGTACCAAACTAAGGATGTATCAAATGATTGAAAGGAGATTCCGTGTTTTTCAAATACAGCATCGTATAATTGTTTCCTTCTAATTTCCCGCATTTCAGTTTGGGAAAATAGTTGGTAGTTGTTTTCAATTTCTGCATCAGCAATATGGATGTCAAATAAAACATCTTCCATCTTTCTGTCGGAAAGAACGACACTGGGTCGATTACTACAAGCTTGTAGTCCGGCAAAAAGAGCGATCAGCAATATAACCGGTTTTGTGTTCACTTACTTTCTTCGCTTTGAACTTCTTCTTTTCCGAATCGTAAAACTTTTCTGTAAAACAACAATAAGATAATGATGCCAACACTAATGGCTGCATCAGCCAAATTGAAAATAGGACGGAAGAAAATAAATTCTGATCCTCCGAAATAAGGCATCCAGTCGGGCCAATGAGTACGAATAATCGGAAAATAAAACATATCAACAACTTTGCCGTGCAGCCAGGTGGAATATCCTCCTCCGGGAGGAAATAGCGTAGCGACTTGCCGGTAGCTGTTATCAAAGATTACTCCGTAAAAAATCGAATCGATAATATTTCCAATCGCTCCGGCCAGTATCAGCGCAATGCAGATAATATAGCCGGTTTTATAATTGCGTTTGACCAATTGACATAAATACCAGATAATTCCGATCGATGCCAAAATCCGGAAGATGGAAAGAAACATTTTGCCAAAGACTTCTATGCCAAAGGCCATTCCCGGATTTTCAGTAAAATAAATGTGAAACCAGTCGGCAATTTTAATATCCTGATACAAGGTCATATTGGTTTTGACCCAGATTTTCAAAGCCTGATCTGCGATTAAAACAATGAGGACGGTAAAAACAGCCCAAAAACCTTTAGATAATTTCATGCAGTCTTACTTCTGTCCCATTTTTGCTTCAATACTCAACGTAGCATGAGGTACCGCGCGAAGTCTTTCTTTAGGTATTAATTTCCCGGTTTCGCGACAGATGCCATACGTTTTATTTTCAATTCGCATCAGTGCGGCCTGGAGGTTTTGAATAAATTTCATTTGGCGTTGAGCCAACCGTCCGGCCTCTTCTTTCGAAAGAGTGGCAGCTCCTTCTTCCAACACTTTGAAAGTAGGCGATGTATCGGTCACATCATTACCATCGGAGTTCATCAATGTGGCTTTAAGCAAGTCGTAATCTTTCCTGGCTGCTTCCAGTTTCTCCAATATAATAGCGCGGAATTCTTCCAATTCGGCGTCTGAATATCTAGTTTTTTCGCTCATAGCTATTCTTTTTTTTCGATTTATTATTCTTCAAAATTAATATAATTATTCAGATTTGCAAAATTGCGCTGATTTCTGTTAATATTTGGTTTTGAACTATTGTTTAAGAGCGTTTTTCTACTCTGCCATGATTGTCTTTTTCAACAGAAGTTCATTGATATCCAAGATAAAATGGTTCCGTTTTTCACAGGATTATTTTAATCCAGAGTTTAAAATCGTCCATATCCAGTTCTGTACCTTCGGTTAAATTAGTCAATATAACATCTTTGGCCAGTACTTGGTTCGCGATGTAATCTTTAAATTCAATAACCGCTTCATCGATTCGTTCGTGCGATTGCAATTGCACGGTAATTTTGTCGGTAATTTCCAAACCGCTTGTTTTTCTGAGGTTTTGAATCCGATTGATTAATTCTCTGGCAATGCCTTCTTTACGCAGGGAGTCTGTGATGGTAATGTCGAGCGCAACCGTCAGTTTCCCTTCATTACTTACCAGCCAGCCAGGTATATCTTCAGAGATGATTTCCACGTCATCCAATGTAATGGTGGCTTCCTGTCCGGATATAGTTAATTTCCATTCCCCTTGTTTTTCAAACGCGTTGATATCTTCTTGCGGCATTTGGGCAATGGCAGCTGCCAGGTCTTTCATTATTTTACCATAGCGGGGACCTAATCTTTTGAAATCGGGCTTGATTTTTTTGACTAAAATACCGGCCGTTCCATCTACAAAATCGATGTTTTTAACATTGATTTCGTTTTTGATCAATTGCTGTACGGCTTCGATAGCCATTTTCTGTTGGATATCGATGACCGGAACCATAATGGTCGATAATGGTTGCCGTACTTTTATGTTGACTTTCTTACGTAAAGCTAATGCCATGGAAGAAATACTTTGCGCCATCTGCATCCGTTCTTCGAGTTGAGAATCTATATGCAATGCATTACATACCGGAAAATCTGTTAAGTGTACCGATGCAACAGACGCTCTGCCGGTTGTTTGAGCCAAATCACAGAATAATTTGTCGGCGTAGAATGGAGCGATAGGCGCCATTAATTGAGCTACCGTTTCCAGGCAAGTATAAAGTGTTTGGTATGCAGACAGTTTGTCGTTATTCATTTCCCCTCCCCAGAATCTTTTCCGGTTGAGGCGTACATACCAGTTGCTCAAATTGTCGTTTACAAAATCATTGATAGCCCGTCCGGCGCGTGTTGGCTCATAATTGGCGTAATATTCATCGACTTCTTTGATCAATGTATTTAATACAGAAAGTATCCATCGGTCGATTTCCGGTCGATTTTGATAAGGAATCTCCTGTTCTTTGTATTCGAAGTTATCCACATTGGCATACAAAGCAAAGAAAGAATAAGTATTGTATAATGTGCCGAAAAATTTGCGACGCGCTTCTTCAACTCCATCGATGTCAAATTTCAGATTATCCCATGGAGAAGCATTGGTAATCATATACCAGCGTAAAGGATCGGATCCGTATTTTTCAATCGCTTCAAATGGATCGACGGCATTGCCGAGGCGTTTCGACATCTTATTTCCGTTTTTATCTAAAACTAATCCATTGGATATGACAGCTTTAAATGAGACGCTGTCGAATACCATGGTAGCAATAGCGTGTAAAGTGAAGAACCAGCCGCGGGTTTGATCGACTCCTTCGGCAATGAAATCGGCAGGGAATACACCATTGAAAGCACCATTGGCCCCACCCCGGCCCTCCCCCAAGGGGAGGGAGGAAGATGCCTCGTTTAAATTTTCTCTCATGGGGAGGATTTTGGCAGCGGTATCATATAGAGGCATTTGAGATAGTCGCAAATGAATCTTGTTCAACACACTGTCAATGTCTCCGATTATTTCTTCATTGGTAAATCGGATGACGGTATATCCTAATTTGTTTAAAGCGCTTGTTCTCCAGACATCTGCAAGTTGCATTTCCTCGCTATCGTGGTATCCACCATCGATTTCGATGACAAGATGCTTGGCGAGACATGCAAAATCTACAATAAACTCGTCAATTTGATGTTGTCTTCTAAATTTATATCCGGATAATTTATTTCCTCTTAACGCATTCCACATTATTTCTTCCGTTTGTGTCGGATTTTTTCTATTTTCCAAAACCTTTTCTTTTAGAAGATGATAAGAAGAAGGTCTTGCCGTCAAAAACCTGGGTGACAGTCCTCCCTCCCCTTGGGGGAGGGTTGGGGTGGGGCTGTTGGGAAAGCCATTCTGCGCATAAGGCATTGCACCTGAGTCAAACCAGACATCGATCAGGTCGGTTTCCCGTTTCATGGGTTTTCCCGAATCGGAAAGCAGGATAATTTCATCCACAAACGGGCGGTGCAGGTCGATGAGGTTGTAATCCAATGTCTCAAACTTTTTCGGTAATTGAGACATTACACCTCCTTTGACTGCTTTTTGCATTTCTTCATACAATTCAGCCACCGAACCGATGCATTTTTCTTCCGATCCGTCTTCCGTACGCCAGATGGGCAGGGGAGTACCCCAATAACGGCTACGGCTCAAGTTCCAATCCTGCAGGTTTTCCAGCCATTTTCCGAAACGCCCGGTTCCGGTGGATTGGGGTTTCCAGTTGATCGTATCGTTTAATTCCATCATGCGTTCCCTGCAGGCAGTTGTACGGATAAACCAACTATCCAACGGATAGTATAACACCGGTTTATCGGTACGCCAGCAATGTGGGTAAGAGTGGACATATTAATCGATTCTGAATACCCGGTGGAGTTGTTTTAACATCACGCACAAGTCGATATCTAATGTTGGATCGTTGTCGGTTAACGCCGGATCGTATGCATTTTTCACAAAACGGCCGGCATATTCGGCATACAACGGTTCATTGATTTTTTCCTGAATGAAAGTTGTATCCAGTTCTTCGAGGTTGAAAAATTTTCCGGATAAATCAACCATCGGCCGATGATTCCCGTCTTTGTCGATCATCACCAAAGGAGGAACATTATTTGCTTTAGCCACACGATCATCGTCAGCTCCAAAAGTCGGAGCAATATGTACAATTCCTGTTCCGTCTTCAGTAGTAACAAAGTCGCCGGTAATAACGCGGAATGCGCCAGGACCGGGATGTACCCACGGGATGAGTTGTTCGTATTCCATTCCGGCAAGTTCGGCGCCTTTCCAGTGTCCGACGATTTTGAACGGAATCAATTTATCTCCCGTTTTATAATCATCCAAGTGGAGTGCGGATGCATTTTCATTGAAATAGGTCGCGACCAGCGCTTGGGCTAAGACGACAGTTATTTTGTTTCCAGAATATGGATTATACGACTGTACTGCTACGTAGTCGATGTTTGGATTGATACACAACGCTGTATTCGAAGGCAAAGTCCACGGAGTCGTTGTCCATGCTAAGAAAAACGCTTCTCCGAATTGGCTCATTTCCGGTTTCGGATGTTTAATTTTAAATTGAGCCGTACAACTGGTATCCTTGACATCACGGTAACATCCGGGTTGGTTCAGCTCATGAGTACTCAATCCTGTACCGGCAGCCGGCGAGTAGGGTTGAATGGTATAGCCTTTATAAAGCAGATTTTTTTTGTAAAGTTCTTTGAGTAGCCACCAAAGCGTTTCAATATACCGGTTGTCGTAGGTAATGTAGGGGTGTTCCATATCGACCCAATATCCCATTTTGCGCGTCAGGTCTTCCCATTCTTTGGTATATTTCATTACATCTTTCCGGCAGGCGGCATTGTATTCCTCTACGGAAATTTTTTTACCGATGTCTTCTTTGGTGATTTTGAGCGCTTTTTCCACACCCAGTTCGACCGGAAGGCCATGCGTGTCCCATCCTGCTTTACGGTTGACAAGAAACCCTTTCATAGTTTTGTACCGGCAGAAAATATCTTTGATAGACCGGGCGATCACGTGATGAATTCCCGGCATACCGTTGGCAGAAGGCGGACCTTCATAAAAAACGAATGCAGGAGCTCCGGATCTTATTTCCAGACTTTTATGAAAAACATCTCCCTGATCCCATTTGGCAAGGATTTCTTTATTGACCTCAGCAAGATTGAGTCCGTTATATTCTTTGAATTTTTTGCTCATATTGGCGCTTTTTCTAAAAACAGGCACAAAGGTATAAAATAATTGAGAAATCTACCACCAAATTTCTGCTTCAAAGAAAGACAAGACATCTCCATCAAATACTTTGTATTTGTCACTTGGATTAAACCAGAAAAAGCTACCTTCCGTTCCGATTATTTCGCCTTCCAGTCTTTGTCCGTTGTGTCCATATATTTCCATTTCGGCCAAGTTGCCGGGCGATCTGTCCGGAGCCAAATACCTCGCATATCTATATTCTGACTGTCCCTCTATATCAATGGTGTGATACATGCTTGGAGGTACACTGTCAATTGTATGAATGGTAATTGTATCTGAAAAATCAAAAGCATTTGCCAACTGGAATTTACCCCCAACAACTTGTTTTGCCCATTCGTATGTTTTCTTATCTGTATATTTACGAATCAGTTTTGCAGAGGTGGTGTATTCCCAATTGGGATATAATAATATAACATTGCGTTTTTCATTAATATAGAATGGGGAAGTAAGAGGGAAAAAATGGCCATTCTGGGAAATTTTTTTGAGTACGGTCTATCAGGCAATAGAATAACTTCTTTTGAATTGCTTAATAAAAAGGGGCTTTTGATACAGCCCCTTTCTATTCAGCATTGCTTAGTTTTTACTTTGATTATTGGACAGCTATTTTTTTAACATGCACTGTATTGTTGTCTGAAAGTTTCAATGCATAGATACCTTGATTAAGCGGTATATTGGCGCTGCCATAAGTTAAATTACCCACATGGCATAATTTACCTTCCATATTAAATAATTCATATTTAACCTCCTTTTTCGAAGGATCAGTTAGTTCGATATGCAACATTTTGTCGGAAGTAGAAACGATAACTCCAAAATCTGATTTATCAGCAACTATCGGATTGAAACCTGTATGCGGATCTGTTTCTTCGCGCCAAATGCTCTTCAATGGATACACCTCTATGTTACATTTAGTAGGATTTCCTTTTACGAAAAATTCCATTCCTGTACTTTCCATATCCGGGAAAATGAGCAGGGTGCCGATTGCTTCTCCATCATTTGCAAATACTTCAATAGTGGACCAGTCAACAAAAAGGCGCAGTTTTAACTTGCCGTCAATTAATTTTACTGTTTGTCCGAATGCATTATTGAAGCCGGCATTGGGACTTTTTCCCGAACGAGTGCGATCGATAAAGAGACGTTGCGTAGAAGTGTTGTAATATACTTTGGTCAATTGACCATTAGCGCCTGTTCTCAAACTAAATCCGAATTGAGTATTACCTTCTTCCGGTGTAATTTCAGCGACAATTTCAAACTGTTTGCTTTGAATATTTTTCAGGATGTTTTCACTATCTTTTTGAACCGTTATATCTGTAAAGGTATAAGGCGTAAAGCGTAAGTTTTCGTATTCACTTACCGGAGTTTGATACAGTTTAATACCGGACGATGCAGTTTGCTTCAAATTTAATTCATAAGCCATTGTGAATGTTCCGTTGTATGGGTCGGTAACATTAGCCAAATCAGAAGAATAATCAAAGTTAGTCATCCAGTTTACCATAATGCGTCGTCCGTCCGGCGTATCGCTGTAAGTTTGAGCGGCATAGTTATCATGTCCGAAATTCATGGCGATTCCTGTGCTTGAATCCGGAATAAAGTACCATTTGCCATCAATTTCTGTAAAGTCGCCGATCATATATTCTTTACCGCTTTTGGTTAGTATCCATTTGTCGGTGCTTGCACCTTCAACCGGTAATTTGAAGAAATCCGGACATTCGGTATAAATACTTTTAACAGATTTACCATCTAATGTTTGGTCTGCGTTGTAGCCACTTTCAAAATTCCATTCTTTCAAATTGGAGGAAGAATAAAAACGTAGCGGGCCTCCGGCAATCACCATCATCCATTTATTGCTTTCAGCATGCCAGAATACTTTCGGATCACGAAAATCTCCATGATGCAGAGGATCGTCAGCAGTTTTGATAACCGGTTCACCTTCATTGTATTTAATCCAGGTGCGTCCTTTGTCTTTCGAATAAGCGATTGATTGTTGCTGGGTTGCTCCTGCGTTGGTATAGATAGCTACCAATCCTTTTTGTCCCGGGGTATCAGTAAAGAATCCAGTTGTATTGTTTACATCGACTACAGCCGAACCGGAGAAAATTGTTCCGAATTTATCGGGATAAAGAGCGATAGGATATTCTTTCCAATTGACCATGTCGGCAGAAATTGCATGCCCCCAGTGCATCGGGCCCCATTGTTTACCATAGGGATGATATTGATAGAACAAGTGGTATTCACCCTCGAAGTACACCATACCATTCGGGTCGTTTACCCAGTTGGCTTCAGGAGTATAGTGGAATTGCGGACGATATTTTTCAGTATAAACAGTTGCCGGATCCAAACTGCGTTTTACATTCAGCGCTGTTATAGTAGTAGCTTTTGATGTTTTGTCCTGCACTTTTATCCAGATAATATTCATTCCTTCTTCCAGGTCAACTTCTACCGTTTGCCCGCTGGTTATGGCTTGATCATCAACAAAAAGATCATTTGTAGCTGCAGCTGTAGGGGTAATGCTGACCTTTGTTGTTTCGAACGGAACAAATGCATTATATTTGAAGATTTCCGAAGAATAGGCAGGAGATAGATCGGTAGTACATGTAAGTCCTGTCAACAAAGGCAGATCTGTCAATTCGGAGAAATACATATTTTGGAAAATAATTTCCGAACTATAATTGGTTACGCCGAAACATCCTTCAAGCGATTCGTTATCACTGGCTGTTGTTACGAGATGATCGTCAATGTACACACTGATACTCGCTTGAATCGCTTCAATACGAATTTTGAAGTTGTCTTTTCTGGTATATCCGGGTATCGTCTTCAGATTGTCGTTGCCTCCTCCAAGCGTAAGGTCGCTCATAGCGCCGGTATCTTTATTTTTATAAAATTTCAGGATGCGAACGCCTTGTCTGTCATCGTTCATCAAATCGATTGTGTAAAATACCGAATGATCGGCATTCGCACGGAAAATCAAACCTCCGCTTTTGGCTCCTCCCAGGTATTTCATATCGGATTCAAGAATAAAGTTGGAAGCTGAAGAAGAAGAGAAATAAGGCGAGTTGCCATTGCCTACTCCATACAATCCGTCGGCGGTAATCATCCATATGCCATTGGTTTTAGGGTCCATGGCCCAACCTGTAGTGTTGGTAGCGAAGTTGCCTGCTACTTCCTGATCTTTTTTAATCACCAGAATATCCGAAACTTTCACTTTACTTTGCCAGGTTATCAATCCCAAACGACCTGTCAGATAATTAGGAATATTGTGTTCATGGGTTTGGATGTTATTTACAAATACTGTCAGTTTTCCTTCGGCAGTAACATCGATTTTAAACGGTATCGGTTGGGAAACATCGACGGAAATACCTTTCTTTTCAAAAAACAAACCAGCTCCATTATCCTGGAAGGCTTTGATATCGACAGTACCAGCTCCTTTATTAACCAATAACTCAACACCATACCATTTGGCTCCGGTGCTGCCTGCAGAACCAAACACCAATGACATGCGGTCTCCTTCTAATACTTCGATATTGGCAGCATAAGAAAAAGCGGAGAGAATTGTGGAAGAAGAAACCATGTTGTTTCCTCCGTTTTTATTTACTATGTATGTATTTGTCGGCATAAAATAATCGCCGGATAGATTTTCGAGGCGTTTTTCTTGTCCATCTACTTTTATGACAACATCAGAAAAACGAACCTTACTGTTCCATGTTAATAGTCCTAAACGACCTCCTTGATATTCATTTAGTTGTATTTCTTCGTCATTTATTTTATTTCCTTCAACATAAATATTAACACCGCCGGTGGCAGATACTTCGATCTTATAAGGAATCGGTTGAGAGGTATTGGCCGGAATATCTTTTTTTATGAGGAAATCGGTAATGCCAAATTGAAATCCTTTGATGTCAACCAAACCATCTTTCTTTAAAATCTCAACAGCAAAGGTTCCATGTACATCTCCTCCTTTATATCCAAACAGGATAGACATCCGGTCACCACCTAAAACAGTCACATTCCCTTCTGCAGAAAATGCTGTGGCTTCAGTTTCAGAGAAAATGAAGTTATCTCCCCGGGTGTCATAAATAGTATAAGACGGGTTTGGTGTGTAAAAATCGCCGGACATGTTTTCCAATTCGACTTTATATCCTTCATCCCCGCCAAAATCAACAAACAAGTCGGTCAATACAACTTTGCTTTGCCATGTTAATATTCCCAGACTACCGGTAATATAATCAGGAATTGTGTGTTCGGCGACCTGATTGCCTTCCACAAATATGGTAAGTTGACCTTCTGCCGTTACATTTATTTTAAATGGGATCGGATTGTTTACATTTGCCTCAATGTCTTTTTTCTCAAGCATTAAACCGATTCCATGATCCTGGAATGCTTTCACATTTACCATACCATCCTCTTTTCTAACTAAAAGTTCAACGCCATACCATTGCTTATCAATACTTCCAATCGAACCAAAGACGAACGACATGCGATCTCCTTCAACCACTTGAACTTTTGCTTCAAGCGAGAAAGCAGATGCTTCCACATGAGACCTTACCAGGTTGTTATTGCCATTATTGTTGACGGTATATACCCCGCCTGATTCTGAAAAATTGCCGGATAAACCGATCAATTTGGATTTATACGCAAACCCTTCCAAGGGAACGATGGCTAACAGACACGTAGCCAATAAAATTAAAAATGTACTTTTTTTTCTCATGATTTATAGATGTTAAAAGAATGTCATTATATTAATACTTTGAACACAGATTTGTCATTTTTCTGCCATGCAACTTCTAATAAATATATTCCTTTGGATAAGTAACTTACATTTAAAATATCACTCCTTTTTTCCTGGGCAACTAATATTCCGTTGATGTCAAATAGTGAGAGCATTGCGATCGATTCATCCGATTGCACTTTTATTTGGGCAGAAGTAAGCAGAATCGAACAGTTGATGTGTTTAAGCGTTTTTACGACAGAGGGTTCCAACCCTGCTTTTTTTTTAATTTGAATACAATCCAATCCTACAATGTAACGAGGACTTATGGTCTTACTGTTTGTGCTTACAATGGCAGCTTTTAAGGTAATATTTCCATCTTCATCAGGTAGAAATGTTCCCAGATGAATAGGGCCGGAATGAGTAACAAAAGGACTGTATCCGTCAAAAAGTTTGGTTACTTTTTTCCCGTTGATAGTGAACGAGAGCGTTCCAAAATCATTCCCTTTGGTGGCATATATTACAACATTTTGCTCAACGGGAGGTAAATTCCCGAATCGGTATTCAATAGAATTTCCTACTGTTCCGGATAAAGCAACCATTTGTTTTTTATTACTCCATTTACCGCCGGGATAATTGTCAAACATCACTTGTTCATTAATCGTAAGATTATTGGATTTGGAATAAGGCGTCAATCCTTCAAATTCGATGCAATCCGACACATTGTAATTTTCCGGATCTTCTATGATTTGTATGCAGTCTAAGCCAATTAAATAACGGAAACCCTGCGTTTTTGGGTTAGTGCCGGTTAATGTAATTTTCAGCTCAATGACGCCATCTTGATCGGGTATGTATTCTCCGATGTTGACCGGGCCTGAGTGAATAACAGAGGTTGCATAACCGTCGAATGTAACCGGAGAAAGCTCCCCATTGACCGTAAAAGAAAAAATTCCGAAATCATTTGCTTTGGTCAAATGCAAGACTAAACGTTGTTTGACTTGTTTCAGGTTTTCAAAACGAAACGTAACATAATCGTCTTGCTTCCCATTTTTGAATAAAAGTTGTTTGTCTCCACTCCAAAGTCCTCCGGAAAAACCGCTCATATCCTGTACCCCTACATCAAAGACATCAGATCTGTCGAGAATCGGATAAGTTTCAAATTCGAGGCAATCCGTTATTTTGTATAATCCGGGATCGGGCAATAAACGAGTTGCCTCCTCTGCACCAGAAAGGTTTTGCGCTTTGGCATCATAATCGCCATACCAGTAGATTGTTGTGGAATAATTAACGGAGCCCGGATCCCAGCTAAGCATTTCGATATCAAATTTAAATTGTTCTTGAAAAGGAATAGCATCCAGATTGCGGGTACGGAAAAAAGTATTGTATCCTTTTGAACTGGCTTTGTCGGCACGGGGAGCGCCGCCGAATGGTGTGTGAAAAGGCACTACCGGAGCCCAGGAACTGTTGTAATAATCTTCGGTGCCAGTTCCGAAATGAGAAGGGAAAACATCGTCATCCACCCAAATTTTTTCATCTCCTTCACCATACCACCTTTCCGAATAATTGAAAAGCGACAGCACATCTCCACGATACACGCCCTTTCCGTTTATCAATGCAAAATTCCAGTCCGAACCATTGTTTGGGTCATAACATGTTACCAAAGGTATCTTCAACGCTTGTTTCCAGGAACAATGGAAATACAGAGTCCGGTCGTTCCATTCAAAGGGCGCCGTATTGATCGTCATAGACACCTGCACATTTTCTCCTGAATAGTTGGTCAAAGAAATATTTCCATTTTCTTTGTAAGGCATCACCCACCGGCTAACGATTTTTCCTTGCCCATTGGCATCTAAATACCAACTTTTTACATAGGGGGCTCCCATGCCGCCTCCGGAAAAATCTCCCAATGGAATCCAGGATGTTTTCTTTCCGTCAAATTCGGTCTCTAATATTAATTCCCGCATCACCTGCGCATAAAGTTCCGGATTTTCCAGGTCCACTTTCAGCGTGATGGTACGGACAGCGTTTTTTCCATCGGGAAGGTTTATATCCAGTGCTTGTTGAGGGGTCAGCAATTTATTGTCGGCCAGTACAGTCCCCTGATCGAAAGTCGGAGGATTAAGCAACATATTGTCGGCTTCTTTAATTTTGGCCGAAGCGCGTTCGGCTACTTCCGACGAAAAAGTTTCGATCAACGTGTTCTTTGGATATTTCCGGTAATTAACCTGGTAATATCTGGGAGGAGCAGCATTAGGATCCGGTTCTTCCAGCGTAATTTTACAACCGGAAGCATAAGGGATAGGTAAAAAGAAAGTGCTACCTCCTTTTTCATGTTCAGCAGCGCTATAACTGGTATGGGGCTGACATAAGCCTTTATCCATGGAAATACCGAATCTTACAAAATCATAAGCAGGGACTATCCAGCCTGGTGAAGCGCTTCCGTCAAAATAAAAACGCAGAGTTCCCCGCTTATTTTGAGTGGTAATCCAAATACGTGTAATTACTCCCGGTCCGGATTGATCGAACAGTACTTTTTCCGATCTTCCGTCGGTAATGTCGGTACGGATATAACCAAATCCGTCATCGTTGGCCCACCAGCCCGGAGCATCCGGAGCGATCGATCTGCGATCATAACTGCTTTCCTGTAAGCAGGTATAGTTGGGAAAATAGACAGTTTCATCGAAACTGATTATTTCATCCAACAAATCTTCAAGGGTTATTTTCTCATCGGCGATTGTTGTAGAAAGAATAGTGCCAATGGATAAGAACAGGCATAAGAAAAGATACTTCTTCATAAAACAAGTTGTTTTTTATGGTATTCAGAAAGGCAAAGGTATTGGATAGTTTCAGGTTCTTATATCAAATTTGTTGCAAATCGTAGTACAGATGTTACAGATAGTAGCGAATCGGAAGCGTAAAGTAAACTGTGTCAGCAAGAATTATTCTTTCTTCTTTTTTCCAATCGCCTTACTACTCTTAATCACGTCTTCATTAATGCATCTCACTTTATCAAAATCCATCTTTTCCACCCATCGGTCATAAGTAACCAATCCGTTTATTTCATGTTCCACATCTGATGTTTGGGTGTAAATCGCGGCGCTGAGTCCATGGTATTTTATTTGTTGTTCGATCTGGTTCAACATCAATACATAAGTATCGGTCAACACCTCTTTACTGATCATCATTTCGTAGGCATTGTTGGGGACAGGCCAGAGGTGGCCTCGTACGAACAATCCTTTACCTCCGAATTCGCCCAACGAAGCGGCCCGTTTTTCATCGGGGTGAGGTAAATCCTGATCTTCAATTGTACCGTAATGATGCAGATCCACAAAGTCTCCATTTCCCGGATCTCCA
This sequence comes from Bacteroidales bacterium, assembly GCA_031553835.1. Taxonomy (GTDB): domain Bacteria; phylum Bacteroidota; class Bacteroidia; order Bacteroidales; family Azobacteroidaceae; genus JAVBKX01. The sequence continues at coordinate 9,315 of JAVBKX010000021.1, read as the reverse complement.
TAAGCCGGACGGTATCCGGGAGCATAGTTATAACCAGAATTGCCATTTACTAAGCGGGTCGGATCGTATTTCTTTATCCATCCGGCAATATCAGTCGCTTCAAAAGCGCCCCAATTTTCGTTGAAAGGAACCCAAATCACGATAGATGGGGAGCTGATATGTTGATCGATCATTTCTTTCAGTTCGGCACGGAATTGAGTCCGGATAGCTACTGAATCGTCTCCGTCCGGTTCCCAAAGGTTGGGCATATCCTGCCAAACAAGTACTCCAAGCCGGTCGCAATGAAAATACCAACGTTGAGGCTCTACTTTGATATGTTTACGTATCACATTAAATCCTGTACGCTTTGCCAGTTCAATGTCGTAAAGCAGGGCTTCTTCAGTGGGAGCGGTAAAAATGCCATCCGGCCAGTAGCCCTGGTCTAAAAGTCCTATTTGGAAAACAAACTCTCCATTTAACAAAGGCCGGTTTACTCCATTCACTTTCCCTATGGCAATGGAGCGCATGCCGAAATAAGAGTCGATTTCGTCCACTATTTTTCCTTTCCGGTCTTTCAATTGTAATTTCAAATTATATAAGAAAGGATCTTCCGGACTCCAAAGGCGAGGGTTCTTAATTGGCAGATAGAAAGATGCATTCGCAGTTCCTTCTGTTTTTGCTACCTCAGATTGACCATTCGTTGCGATAGCCGTTACTTTCAAACCGGATGTTTCTGTGTAAGTGACTACCTCCAATCGGTTATTTTCCAAATCCGGGATTAATTTGATGTTGGAGATATGTTGCGTTTCTACCGGCTCCAGCCAAACGGTTTGCCAAATGCCGGATGTGAAAGTATAATCGCCTTTTGGCCCATTTTTTCCGGATGCGGCCTTCCCGTCGTTAGGATCATACGCACCTACGACAAGCGTATTAGCTCCTGTTTTCAAATAATCTGTGATGTCGAAATGAAACGCATTGTATCCTCCTGTATGAGAACCCGCTTTTTTTCCATTAACAAATATCGTTGCAATGCGATCGACTGCTCCGAAATGAAGTAATATGCGTTTCCCTTTCCAATCGTTGGGAATAGTAAAATTACGCTTGTACCACAAGTTTGTTTCCCCATTGCGGGCCATGCCGGATAATTCAGCTTCAGGAGGAAAAGGAACTCGTATTTTTTCTGTTTTCGATGGAAAGTCAGGGGGGGTAGTAGCCGATACCGGATCTTTCAGGTCTTTTCCTCCCGCATAATCCCATATTCCATTCAAATTTAACCATTCTGAGCGTACCATTTGCGGACGTGGATATTCGGGCAAAGGTATTTCTGCTTCCAACGCTTTTTGAGTCCAGGGTGTAGGTAAAGTAAATGATTCTGATGTTTGCGACTTCAGGGATAACGTACCGGCCAGTAACAATAAACAGATCAGTAGATTATAATTTATTTTGTCCATGGTAAATGATTTTAAATTTTCAATTTATGCGAGTTGAGTTAAATTTTCCTCAAATATAGTTAATTTTTCCAATCCTTTTTCGGTCACTAAAAAAGTGTTTTCAATACCGACAGCGCCGATTTCAGGGATAACAAATTTGGGTTCCAATGCAAACACCATGTTGGCTTGGAGTTTTTCTTGCGATCGACCGGTTAGTACAGGTAGTTCGTTAATTTCTATCCCTACGCCGTGCCCTACAAATTTAGCTTGTTGTTTGGTCCCCATAAAATAATGCCCCAATCTGGCGGCATCAGCCATTTCCAACGCTACATTATATATATCGGCGCAGTTAGTGCCCGGTTTGCAGAATCGCATGATTTCATTCTGAATGTCGATAGAAACCTGATGCGCTTTGTAAGCTATATCGGCGACAGATCCGATGGCGAATGTCCGGGTCATATCGGTTAAATAAGCAGTATAATTTCCCGCCATATCGACCATCAATGTGGTACCTTCTTTTAATATCGTTCCGTTAGCTCCCAGTGGGACAATCGGATTGATCCCTTCGCCGCCCAGGGCAAAATCGAAAGGAGAAGGAGCCTCCGCATTCTCTCCGGTCAAAACGCTTCCCATGTAGATTTCCATATTGTTGCCAAATCCACGGAAATAACCAATAGAACCTGATGAACGCATTATATATTCTAAATTGGCCTGAAATTTAATGTCTGTAATTCCAATACTGTAGCATTTTTTAATATGACTATAGACCTCTGCATGTTTTTGGGCGGAAATTCTAAATTGACTGATCTCCCAATCAGTTTTGATACTGCGTACTTGCCGCATAAGCGGGGTGGCATTCCCGGTTTGTTGCGGATGCAGCGCCGTTTGCAGCCGAACATATTCATTATAGGTCAATTGATCCCCTTCCAATAACAGGGATTTTGGCAAATCCAATCCCTTTTCTTTCAATAAAAAGGGAATATCTTCCGGCTTGCGGATATACTGTACTTTCGGATCTTCCAATCCGGCAGGCCTCCGGACAAAATATAGTGGTTCTCCTTCTGGTGGGAGATAAACGTAACCTCCTAAAATCATTCCCGTTAAGTAATATAAATTGGTATTGGATGCAATCAAACAAGCGTCAGCGCCTGTTTTTTTCATTTGATCCTGTACTTTTGCCCAGCGCAGGGGTAAATCGTTTAACATAATTAGAAGTAAATAATTAAGAATTAAGAATACAAAAATAGTATAAACCCATAGAATCTATTACTTTTGTAGCTTAATTTCTTTAATTCTTAATTTTAATTATTTAGAATGTTGACAGTAGAAAAAATTGGCGGAACTTCCATGTCGCAATTCGGCGATTGCTTAAATAATATCATTCGTGGAAATCGGAAACCGGATGAAATGTATAATCGTATTTTTGTAGTGTCGGCTTATAATAACGTGACTAATTGGTTGCTGGAACATAAAAAGACAGGTGAGCCGGGAGTATATGCCAAATTTTTGCACAATGAAGATTATACCCAGGCATTGGATGAATTATATGCTAAGTTGTTAAAAATTAATGAAGAATTTGAATCGATCGGTTTGAATCTGAATGAAGCGCGCGAGTTTATCCGCTTCCGGATCGATCAGGCCAAGACGTACCTTTATTCTATGTACACTGTGATTGCATCGGGTTATGTAGAAAAAAGCCATATTTATTTGGCCGCCCGGGAAATTTTGGCTTCCATCGGAGAAGCGCATTCGGCCTGGAATTCGGTCAATATTATGAATAACAATGGAATGAATGCGACTTTTATAGACCTTTGCGGATTCAATGATAATGAGCCGCTTACCATTGACCAACGGATTCACAAGGCATTTTCAGAAATAGACTTTTCGAAAACATTATGTGTTGCAACCGGTTATACTAAAGGAGTCGAAGGCATTATGCGGGCTTTTGACCGGGGTTATTCGGAGGTAACTTTTTGTAAAATCGCAGTAGATGTAAGAGCGGATGAGGCGATCATACATAAAGAATTCCATTTGTCGAGCGCCGACCCGAAATTGGTTGGGATGGACAAATCCATTCCGGTAGGAAAAACCAATTTTATTGTCGCCGATCAGTTGGCGGATATCGGCATGGAAGCGATTCATCCCAAAGCATCCAAACCGCTTGAATTGGCAGGAATTAATATCCGGATTAAAAATACATTCGAACCGGAGCATCCGGGGACGATTATTTCAAATGAATATGTTTCCGAAACACCTAAAGTGGAAATAGTTTCCGGAACCAATAATGTCATTGCTTTTGAAGTTCATGACCCGATGATGGTAGGCGAAGTGGGTTATGACCTGAAAATCATGGAAATTTTGAAAAAACATAATGTCAGTTACATTCTTAAATCTACCAATGCCAACAGCATCACTATGGTAACCTGGGATCGTTCCGATACGCATGAAATGCTGAAAGAATTGAAAGAAGCAGTATATCAGTTGACTGTAAAACCGGTAGCTATTGTGTGTGCTATGGGAACAAATATCGCTCATCCGGGTTTTTTATATCGGGCGGCAAAAGCATTGAGCGATCGCGATATTAATATTGAATGTTTCGGACAATCCATGCGTCAGGTCAATATGCAATTTGTGATTGCTCGCGACAGGTATGCCGAAGCTGTTATTGCTTTGAATGATACTTTATGTTGTTCCATTTGTTAAAAAAATGAATATGGATTGGTATTTCAATATTACCCAACTGCTCAGTGCATTTATTGTACTGTTTGCGATTATTGACGTTACCGGATCGATCCCGATTTTTCTTGGTTTGCGAGACAAGAAGCAATCGTATAGTGCGGAAAAAGCCGCTTTTTGGTCGTTGATCACATTAGTCGCATTCTTTTTTGTCGGTGATTGGATCTTACGTTTATTTAATGTGGATGTGAATTCATTTGCTGTTGCCGGCGCCTTGGTTATTTTTGTGGTGGCTATTGAAATGACGTTTGGTATTGAGGTGTTTAAGTTGGATGGTCCTTCAGGCAGCGCCACGCTGGTTCCTATTATTTTTCCGTTAATAGCTGGTCCGGGCGCATTTACCACCCTTTTGTCTCTGAAAGCCGAATATAGCTCGCTCAATATTCTCATCGCTCTGTTGCTGAACATTATTATTGTATATATAGTATTGAAGAAAGTCAACTGGGTTGAAAAATTGTTGGGTGCCGGAGGAGTATATGTGATGCGCAAGTTCTTTGGAATCATCCTGTTAGCGATATCTGTGAAATTGTTTGCGAGCAATATTGCATTTCTATTTTAATTGATAATTGATTATGGTACGCGGATGAAACGAATTGAGCGGATGTTTGCAGGTTCTATTTTTTTAGAAAAACAATTAAAATATTGAGCAGCGGCAATCCGCCCAATTTGTATCATCCGCGTGCATACTCTATAAACATATATATTATGAATCGAATTATTTTAGCAATGGCTGTTACTACTTCTCTTTTATTTTCAGCATGTCATCAGGAAAACAATAAAGCACAAGAACAAAATGTTATTGGCCGGGCATCGATACAAATTCCGGATGGTATCATGACACCCGAAGTCCTTCATTCGTTTGGACAAGTTGGTGATGTTCAGGCATGTCCCGAAACCGGGAAAGTATTGTACTCTGTCAATTATACGGATATTGCGCAGAATAAAAGAAACCGGGAATTATTTGTAATAAACCTCAATGGAAGTTGTAATACTCCAATCACTCATACTGCGTTGGGAGAGAACAATTCGCGTTGGATAAAAAATGGCGAAAAAATTGCTTTCCTGTATCCGGTCAACGGAATTAACCAGATTTGGGAGATGGATGCGGATGGTAATAATCGTCAACAAATCAGCGATTCCAAAGAATCGATCGAAGGTTTTGATTCTTCTCCCGATGGCAATAAAATATTATTTATTTGTCAGGTGAAATCAGGACAAAGAACCAGCGACCTGTATCCTGATTTAGACAAGGCCTCAGGCCGAATTGTTGATGAATTGATGTATAAACACTGGGATGAATGGGTAGAAACTGTTCCTCATCCTTTTGTGGCTGATATTTCGGAGAACAAATTGATAAATATCAAAGATATTTTGGAACATGAACCCTTTGAAAGTCCCATGAAGCCTTGGGGAGGAATCGAGCAATTGGCCTGGCATCCTAATAGCCAATCCATTGCTTATACCTGCCGGAAAAAAACGGGAAAAGAATATGCTCAATCTACCAATTCTGATATTTATCAATACGATTTGGCTACAGGCGATGTTAAAAATCTGACCGCAGGCATGATGGGCTACGATACCAATCCTCAGTTTTCTCCCCAGGGCGATTATATCGCCTGGCTTAGTATGGAACGGGATGGCTACGAGTCTGATAAAAACCGCTTGTTTGTAATGAATTTAGCTACCGGAGAAAAATTATATTTGACCGAACAGTTCGATTATAATACCGATGCTTTTTGTTGGAGCGCTTCCGGAAACACTATCTATACGGTGGCCTGTGTAAAAGGAACCACACAATTACATGCCATCAGTGTATTCAGTAGAGAAATCAATACGCTGACCAAAGGTTATCACGATTATGCCTCAGTAGCGTTAATTGGAGATAAATTGGTTGGCTTACGCCACTCGTTGTCTGCCCCGAATGAAATTTTTGCCGTAGATATCAATTCCAAAGAAGAAACCCAACTGACATTTGAAAATAAACATTTGTTGGATCAGATCAAAATGGGTAAAGTGGAAGAACGCTGGATTAAAACCACCGACAACAAAGAGATGTTGACATGGGTAGTGTTTCCGCCCAATTTTGATCCTGCAAAAAAATATCCGGCCATTTTATATTGCCAGGGAGGTCCTCAAAGCACGGTTAGCCAGTTTTGGTCGTATCGTTGGAATTTACAAATGATGGCAGCCAACGGTTATATCGTCGTTGCACCCAATCGTCGCGGATTGCCTGGATTTGGACAAGAATGGCTCGAACAAATCAGTAAAGATTATGGTGGTCAAAATATGAAAGATTATTTGTCGGCAATCGATGTCATGATGCAGGAACCGTATATTGATGAAACCCTTTTGGGCTGTACCGGAGCCAGTTACGGAGGCTTTTCCGTATTTTGGTTAGCCGGGAATCACAACAATCGTTTCAAAGCCTTTTGGGCGCATGCCGGCATCTTTAATTTAGAAGCACAATATTTGGAAACAGAAGAAATGTGGTTTGCAGATTGGGATTTAGGAGGCCCCTATTGGGATAAATCGAATGCAATCGCTCAAAATTCGTATGCCAATTCGCCGCATAAATTTGTTCAAAACTGGGATACTCCGATTGCCATCTCTCATGGCGAATTAGATTATCGTATTTTAGCTTCGCAAGGAATGATGGCATTCAATGCAGCACAACTGCGAAATATTCCATCTCGGTTATTGATATTTCCGAACGAAAATCATTGGATTTCGCAACCGCAAAACGGAGTGTTGTTTCAGCGGGAGTTTTTCCGGTGGTTTGATCAGTGGTTGAAGAAGTGAGGTATTCATATTCATTATTTGTTTCAGAATCCACAATGCTTATCAGACACGTTAGCTGGGGTATTTAAAAACATAAGGGCAGACTGTTTGAGACTACCCCTTATGGTACTCTTAACCAAGTTTTACCTCAGCTGAATTTTATTGATAATTATGTCTTCCATATCGTCTTCCATTGATATCTATATAAACCTGAACTTTGTTCTTGTATATGTATCTGATACAAGGTTAATGATAACTTGCTTTAAATATGTAGCTGCAAGGTAATTCTCCTAAAAATTCCATCACAATACTGTCGTTTCTAATGTAGTAAGCCGTTGGAAAATTATTGGTTAATCGCAATAATTTTTTTGAATAATTTTTAACGGTAAAATTCGGTTTGAAAATTTCCATAAATTTCTTTTCAACAATAGAATCACCCAAAGCCAAACCAATGACCTTATCTACAGCGCCTGATTGTTCATATTCTTTCAGATTGGCAATAGAATTGAGACAATGTGGACAAGTGTAGGAAAATGCAAACACCAAATAAGTGCTGTCTTTGGATAGTGAAACGAACTCTTTTAATACAGAGTCTTCGATTGCCACTGTTGATGATTTTGGCATGTGTTTTTTACTGTCTTTTTTGTAGGTATAGCCCGATATAAAGGCTACTAAACACATAAAAAATAATACTATCCCAGCAATCCATTTATCTAAAGTTAGCTTGTTTTCAGTTTTTCGCCATACAGCAATTAATAAATAAATCAGTATCACATTTCTGGAAAAAGTAAAAACAGGAGAAGTATTAAGTACTGTAATTTTTCCAAAACAGCCACAATCTTCAATATTATAAAATACTACGCCATATACATAAATTATTGTGAATCCAATAACTAATAATATCCCTGCCAAAGCTGACCATTTTTGCCAAATTTGGAAAACCAGTAGTAAACCAATAAAAACCTCTGTTAAGACAATCAATGGGCCGATAAATTCTAAATTTTCAAAACCATATTGAGTAATGATTTTTGAAAAAGAGGTAATATCCAATGATTTGGCTATACCCGAAATCAAGAAAACAATACCTACCATCAGACCGTAGATTTCAATTCGTTTTTTCATAAGCAATTTGTGAATAACTTGCTTTACAATCGTAAAGCAAGTTATTATTATTTAATTATTTTACCTTGCAAGAGACATCATAAGCACCGCTTTCATCCTCTATATAAGATGCTAATTCTTTGCAATTTTTAATGTCGCCTACTTCCAAGTCCGCTTCATCCATATCATCTTCATCTGATAAGTTGACCGTAAATGTTTCTGTATCGCCATCCCCCCAGTCTAGTTCGCATTTGCAAGTAGGGTATTTGCTATTATCATCGTCATCACTACATGATACCAAAAATGCACCTAAACCCATTGTTGCAATTATGCTGACTAACAAAATTCTTTTTCTCATTTCTAAATTTACTTTAACGTCCACTCCTTTAAGCAGACAAAATTGTGATTTTTTATTCTTCGCTTGTCCTGATATTTCAAAATACGCACATAAAAAAAGCGCGGACAAAACTCTGAATATTTGTTATACGAGGTTCTAGACTACCTTTGCAACCAAATAAATGAGTAAAGCCCACGCCGAAACGTGAGCATCAACTGCTTTACTCTTGGTTGCTCTCTGAAATTGTCTAGATTTCGTATAGCAAGAATAAAAGTTAACGCTTTTTCCTAATATGTCTTAAAATGTGCGTATTAACACATTATTTTATATCATAGGCTAAAAATTTTGTTTATAATCTGAAAAACAGGAAGTGTAAAATGAGAAAGGGAGAAAAAGAGGGTAATTAGCTGATAATCAGAAACGATTGGCTTAGAGTGTCTTTAGTTGCCGAATGGCTGAAAAGCCGTTTTATGAGGTTTAAAGCAAACATTCCGTCTCTATAACGTTACCCGTTTTTGACGGAGCAAAACACGGCAATTCGATGACCTTAATTGACCTGTTATAACGCTGTTTGTCTGCGGTTTACATTGTTCAAATAACTCACAAAGGAAGTAATTTTACCAACTTAAAAATGTGAGTGTTATGAGCAAAGAATTGAAAGTGTCTTTCTATTTGAAAAGGGAAAGCAGAATCGAAAAAAATGCCATTGGGGAGAATGTTGCCTACCCGATAATCGGAAAAATCATCATCGGCAACAGCATTGCCCAATTCAGCACCAAACTGAAGGTAGAGGAACGCCTCTGGCACGTCAAGTCAGGACGGGCAACGGGAAAGAGCCATACGGCTGTCAGGCTCAACCGTGAGATTAATAAAATTAATCTCACTATACACGCCCACTACACGGATATTCTAAAGCGTACCGGAACGGTTACCGCCGTAGATGTTAAAAACGCT
>JAVBKX010000051.1:0-39519 GCA_031553835.1 Bacteroidales bacterium | reverse complement strand
AATATCCTGCAATATAATGATTTAAGTATCATGTAAGCTTCGAGCTTGGAATATATGCATACGCTGTGGTCTTGTTTTCGATAAAAATAGCTATTCTTTTATGAGACTCGCTTATAAATCGAGGATTTTTATCTAAGTTTGCATAGAATAAAATGAAAGTCGCAAGCGGAATAAACCGCTTTGATATATACATGATGTTCGCTGACGCCATCGCGAAAACTGGTAATTTACAAAGAAGGCTGGCAGCAACGTTCATGCTATACTGTAATGGTATGGCGTGGGCTTGCTTCCGTTTCCTTCTTGGGCATACCAGTGCCTCGCGATGGGATGGTTGTCCGCTGCCAGCGAACGAAATTCGAGCAGACCATTTAACTGTAAATCGCCAGCCAGTAGCTGGCAAAATTCGTCAGTCAACAACTGACGAAATAGGAATAGACAAGAAAGACATTTTAATTGTAAATCGGCAGTCAGTAACTGCCGAAATTCAAGTTATAAGACAATGAGCAGCAATACAAAAATATCAATCCGTTTCTTCGACGACCGTGAAGTCCGTGCCGTTTGGGACGAGGACAATTCCAAATGGTGGTTTTCTGTTTTGGATATTGTCGCTGTTCTTACCGACCAAAGCGACTACGCCAAAACGCGAAACTATTGGAAATATCTCAAAGCCAAGCTAAAAAAGGAAGATAGTGAGTTGGTTAGTATTACTACCCAACTGAAACTTCTTGCGAGTGATGGCAAACGCTATCTAACAGACATGCTTGATTATAACGGAATTATTGCGCTCGGCAAGCAGTTCCCCGGCAAGAAGGCAAACCGCTTTATCGAATGGTTTACTTTTAGCGATGAGAGTATCCATGGAAAAAGTAAAACAAAAGCATACGCCCTGTTCGAAAGTTCTTTTATCGACAGTATAGAAGTGGGAACAGCCAAAGGTTTACAACAAATCCACGCCTACCTGTTCGGCGGACTTTACGATTTTGCCGGACAAATAAGGCAAAAGAACATTTCAAAAGGTGGCTTCCAATTTGCAGTAGCACACTTTCTTGGCAACACCTTAAAGGAAATAGAAGAAATGCCCGAAAACACGTTTGATGAGATTGTTAATAAATATGTGGAGATGAACATTGCCCACCCATTCATGGAAGGCAACGGACGGAGTACCCGTATTTGGTTGGATTTAATCCTGAAAAAGAACTTGAAAAAATGTGTGGATTGGAGCAAAATCGGTAAACCCGAGTATATGAACGCCATGATAAAAAGTGCTACAAACAGCACGGATATAAAACACTTACTGGAAAATGCCCTAACAGATGAAATCGACAGCCGGGAAATGTTTATGAAAGGTATTGATTATTCGTATTATTATGAGGAAAACGAATAACTATCGCGCAATAAAGTAACGATAAGGTTACCGATGATAATCGTTTTATCTGTATCGCATTTGTACCATAAGAATATAATTCACTAATAATCAGTAGTCATTTCTTTCGAGAAAGTGAAATAAAATCGGGTAAAAACGATTATCAACCATAGAGAAGCCGCAGTAAACGATTGATTTACTGCGGTTTTTCGTTGTTCGGAATTGAAATAAGTTACCAAGATGGTTATTGGAATCTGTGATCGGATATCTCACAATTTTTACTAAACTTGCCAAAAGTCATACTCAAATGAATTGAATAGACAACTTAAAACATATGAGGCTCTTTATTAGAATCAACTGCAATGTTTGTCCTTTGTAAATCGCAAAAACAAAACATTGTAGAATGTGTTTTTCACGATATGACAAAACCGATGGGATGAGGCTACTTTGATAAATTATGAGGAAAACGAATAAGTCCTAATAAATTAGCCACCTCTTAAATTCACTGACTTTATCCCGTCTGACAATGATCGATTCTCTAAAGTATGGATTGGTATGTACTACTATTTTATGCTGAAAATTTATTCATTCAACAAAGGGACTTTGACGATGAAACATTCATTTTCATTTTTTACTTCAATATCTCTTCCACATAATAAGCGATAGCGTTCCGATAAATTCTGCAATCCTTTTCCGGATGGAGGTTTGGTTGTTGCGAAGAAGTTTATAGAACCGTTGCAAAGCTATTTAAGTATTTTCCGACCGTAGTTTGTGCAGGAACAATCATAAATACATGCTCCATCGCCCACTTATCATAAAAAGCGGAATTTCCCCAGGCTGTTTCAAACGGATCGGAACGCAAATCCATTATTTTTGCGCTGCGTAGTTTAACAAATGGTTCGCTCCAAACGGCTTGTCCGGTAGCACGTTGTACCTGATAAATATATTTTCGCCATCGTCACTGAAATAAAAGAACTCATTACGAGCGCCTTTATCTGTTTTACCGGTCAACAACGGTAATTGGTTGTAGTCGTCAATATATACTTTGAAAAACTTGTTTCCTGCCTGAACGCCTTTGCGGGCATTTTCACGCAAATCAGGATCTCCGCCGACAGCAGCTACCAAGGTAGGCAGAAATTCATTCCGGTCTCCCAAGTGATTTTTACCGAATTGCCCGCACATATATCCCAATGGTTTCAGGAATTCGGCAATCGTAGGATCTTCTTTCTGTATTCCGATTTTAGCACCCGGTATTCCTACCGTGTTAAAGTCTGCAAGTCTGGCATTCTCATGGAAAAATTCAGATTTAATTTTGTTAAAGTCAAAAAAAAATAGAAATCCTTTACAGATTCTTTCGTTATGTTTTTTTACCTTTGAAGCCGAATTTGCGATAAATTAATAAAAAAACATCAATTTTTCTGATTTTTTTATATGTTTTAGTTGCTATTTTGGGGAGTATTGGGAGTGTTAACTATCAAAATGAAAGATAAAATGAGGAGGATATTTATTTTTGTTGTTTCTCTGTGCTGTTTATTGATCAGTTTGCCATTAAACGGGCAAATTAGTCAAGGTGGGATGCCGCCAAGCTTAGCAGAAGTTTTCAAACTAAAAAGTACAATTCCGGTTGTAGAAGTTCCTATCGACTTTAATGTGGAACAGTTGAGAGTGGAAGATGAATATGATGTGGCCAATGGAATGCGTACCCGGTTGGGCGTTGTTATTCCTGTTTCCATTGATTTATTGAATATTGGAAGGTGGGAAACGTTAGCCAACGGAAGCCGTGTCTGCAAATTGAATGTATATCTTCCCGGAGCGCTCGCTACTTCATTTTATTTTGATAAATTTCAGATTCCTTCCGGAGGAAAATTGTTCATTTATAATGGAGAAAAGAAACATGTCTTAGGAGCCTATACAAATAGGAATAATTCACCTCAAGGCGCTGTTTTTTCAACAGAATATGTTGCCGGTGATTTTATTACACTGGAATATGTAGAACCGGAAACAAGTAATTCCAATGATATTCTTCAAATTTCTATTTCTGATGTGGGTTATGGTTATAATCATATAAAGGTATGGGAGAATAATGATGCATTATTGCGATCGGGATACGGTTCATCCTATGCCTGCATGGTTGACATCAATTGTTCCCCTGAAGGCGACGACTGGCAAAACCAGAAAAAAGGAGTTGCAAAAATGCTTTACAAACTGAAGGACAATTACCAATATTTTTGTACAGGAACCTTGTTGAATAATACCGCTGAGGATGGGACTCCTTATTGGTTGACGGCTAATCACTGTTTTGGCAGCTTAATCGGAGAACAAACATTTAGCGGGATGGTTTTTTACTTTCACTATGAAGAACCCGGATGCGGAAGAAATCCTTTGGGCGAATTCGGCTTAAACGGCCGGTTTAAAACGTTGTCGGGTTCCGAATTATTGGTAAATCTTCCTTTGGATGGAGGTTCAGATCAGGTGTTGATGAGGCTTACCAGTTCTGTTCCCAATGATTATGATCTTTTCTGGAATGGTTGGGACAGACGTGAAATTGCCCCCCAGAGCGGTGTTTGTATTCATCATCCCGATTTTGATGTAAAAAAAATATCCACCTTTTATGATCCGGCGAATTCTGCGACATGGAATAATCAGCAGGGACGAGGCGCTCTGAATGCTCATTGGCAATTGCGTTTTTCGGAAACTCCCAATGGCTTTTCCGTTACGCAAGGAGGCTCTTCGGGTTCTCCGTTGTTTAATCAGGAGGGACGGGTAGCCGGAACTTTAACCGGTGGAAATACTTATTGCGGTTTTCCCGAAGGCAAAAATTATTATGGAAAATTATCGTGGAGTTGGAATAAACCGGGTGCCATTTCAGGGAAAACAATCGCAGAATACCTGGATCCGGGAAATACCGGGAAAGAATTTGTCAATGGAAGATACCGTTCGGGTGAAAATGTCGCTAATTTTACTTCCGACAGAGAGTTAACGGGATTGTATGCATCCGAATATGTACGCTTCATCAACAATTCTTTTGGAGCCGATACCTATTACTGGGAATTACCGGGCGGAACTCCTGCCGTTTCGGAAGAACGGAATCCGGTTGTTTGCTACAATATGCCGGGCGCTTATGATGTTACATTGATTATCAATAAAGGAACAGCTAACGAAAAGCAAATCACCAAACAAAATTATATCCAATGTATTGCGAAGACAATTGATTGTGATAACGATGTTATTATCGGAACCGGCACAGGCGTGTCTGCCTATCCTTTAGGTTATACGAAAAATGTATTGCTCGATGCTTCACTTTATACTTCTTCCGAGCTTAATAATACGGCAGGAGTTATTTATAAACTGGCATGGAAAACGAACATTGCTAATCCTGAACCGCAAACGGTAATCATTCGCATTGCGGAAACCGATGAAACTGCTTTGTCTGCCGCCAGGACATGGGTAAATGATACTGTAAAATCAGTATTGGTTTATCAGGGGTCTTCTGTTCCGTGGATTAACAATGACGGATGGATTACTTTCAAATTAGACAAACCATTTAAATACAGCGGAGCTAAAAATCTGAAAATTTATGTCAAAACGGTTTCAAAAACGGACTCGGATAATGGAGTTTATACTTATTCCGTCATAAATAACAGTCATGCTCAATGGTCGTCCGAAACAACATCCGGAACCGTAAACAATAATCGTCCGAATATTAAAGTCGTTTTTGCCGACCCTTGTCCGGTTACCGTACCCATTGCTTCATTCACGCCGGAAGAAAAAACGTACGTCCTGAAAGAAACTTTTGATAGCGACGAAATGTTTTCCCAACCCGGCTGGCAGGTGGTACGACAAGGACAAAGCTCTAATGTGTGGAAACAGGGAAATTATGGATTTAATTTCAATACAATAGATCCCGCCAGCAAATACTCTGCACTGATTTTGGTTGATTTGAGTTCGAAAGTAAAATCATATATACAGTCGCCTAAAGTGACGGTTCCAACCCATGCTATTCTGGATTTTTACATGGCTTATGATGGTTTGTACTTAGGTTCTCAATCAGGAACCGTAGTCGAAGATTTGATATTCCAGGTGTCGGAAAATAAAGGAACAGACTGGAAAACGCTTTGGACTCCGGGAAAAATAAAAAGTAATCTGCCTACTCGTTGGGAAAAAGAAACGATTGATTTAGCGCCTTATGCAGGAAAGGAAATTATGTTGCGCTGGACTTACGAAGGAAAAGGCGGAAGCGCTGCTGCTATCGATAATGTTTCATTATATACGATAACCAACAAGGAAAGAAAAGTAATCAACGAAGGCGATTCCATCCGATTTACGGATTTATCACAAGGGCCTGTTGTTTCCTGGGAATGGACTTTCCCGGGGGGGACTCCTGCAACCAGTAAGGAACAACATCCTGTTGTATATTATACTACTTCAGGAGAATATGATGTTGTATTGAAAGTGCGCAATCATCAGGGAGAGGATACTAAAACTATTACCCAATCCGTTACTGTCAATCAGCAATCGCCCGTATGTTCATTTACAGCGGAAGGCGGTTACAAACGGAAAACAAATTATGGACGGTTTATTCCAACCGGAGCCAATATTAATATCATTGATAATTCGGCTAATTATCCGAGACAATGGGCGTGGCAGTTGAGCGGTTCTAATAAGGAATCATCCGACCAGAAAATAGTACCGATGGTTACGTACAATACTCCGGGCAAATATCCGGTTCAATTGTCTGTTACCAATGACAAAGGTTCTTCCACAAAAGAAATGGCCGATTACATATTGGTTTCCGGAACCGATTCGATTTGGAATATGCCGGATATGGATCCGGGCGAAAGTGTGTATGAACGGCCAACCGGCGGTTATATCACCGGAAGCAACAAACTGTTACAAAATGTAGTTGTCGCTTATTCCGAGCGCTTCAATGCTCCATTGCGTCCCGGACATATTTCACAGGTGGCTATCCAATTCCATGTAAATTCAAGGGCTTCTTCCAGTTCCATCCCGGTTTCGATCTATGAGGATAAAGGAGGTGTTCCCGGTTCCCTGATTGCTAAAACGACGTTGGATGTTATGAATATTAATCCGGATGGATATACTAACATTCCATTCCCCGAACCGGTGGGTATTTCAACAGCATTTCATGTGGTAGTAGAAGGTTTTTATCAAAATAATACCACGTATAATATCGCGATCAAATCTTCTTCCACAAAAAGTGAAAACGGCACAGGAACAGCTTGCGGATTACTTTCTGAAAAAGCTACCATTGACTGGTATCCGCTTTCGTACATACTTCCGTATAATCTGTCATTGAACATCGTACCGTTGTTTACTTATTCAGAATTGGATTTATCCAACACAGTTATTGAAGAATCCAATGCCGGAAATAATCTGCATTCGATAGATGTAACATGTAATGTGGATTGGAAAGTGAGTACGCTCAATATTTGGATTGACGCCAGGAAATCAGGCAATACGCTTACGGTGAAAATGCTGCCTAATACGGGTTTGGAACGTAAAGGAATGATTACGGTTTCAGCCGGTGGAGTGGAAAAACATATTTTTGTCAGACAAGCAGGTATTCAGCCTGAAAATTTGCAGGCGAAAATTTCCACGCTCAATCCTTTACATGTGGAATTAAACTGGAATGCACCCGAACCGAAGACGGAAAGTTATTATTATGATGATGTGGAAAACCATAATCCATTTGTAATCAATTCTTCCGGTGCGGTCGGATGGAGTTTTGTAGATGGAGATAAATCTGCAACATTCTCATTTTCGGGAATCACATTTCCGAATCACAACAAAGAGATGGCGTTTATTTCGTTCAATCCGTATTTGACAACTCCGGCATGCGACGAATCGATGGCGCCTCATTCGGGAAGCCAATATTTTGCCTGCTTTAATGCGAATTCCAAACAAACAGACGACTGGATTATTTCTCCGGAACTATCTTTTGAGAAAGAGTTTATCTTCTCTTTCTGGGCTAAAAGCCGCGAAATTACTTATGGGCCGGAACGTATTAGAGTCGCGTATTCCACTACAGGAAAAACCGTAGCTGATTTTACTCATGTGTTGACTACAGAACCGTATGCCACAGTACCGGCAACATGGACTAAATATTATTTCAAAGTTCCTGCTGATGCTAAGTTCGTAGCGGTGAATTGTGTTTCCGACCAGGCTTATATTTTATTGCTGGATGATTTATATATTGGAATTGACGATTTAAGTACGGATCCGAAAGCCGCTGCTTTGAAATCGACTCAGAGCGCGTTGACGCCCGCAACCGATTCGAAGTTATATGAAAGAACTTCTGCCGAAACGAGAAGTAATAAAACGATACTTTTGAACAGTATTTTGAAATCGTCTCAGACAGTATCCGGAATACATTCTGCTTCAAAAGCCAGTAAAGCCGCTTTGGCTGATGGTGAATTACTGAAACTTCGCTGGGATAAGGGCGAAAATTTTGAAGGATTGGGACTCGATTACCCGGGTTCTTTTGAAACCGCCATTCTCTTTACTCCCGACGAATTGGTTCCTTTCCATGGATGTGAGTTCACTGCAGTGGAATTTTATCCGCACTTGTTGTCCGGAAAAACAGGAACCGCTTCTTATGAAATCAAAATCAGGCAGGATGGAAAGTTGATCTGTTCGCTACAAGTGCCTCATGTTACATTCAATGAATTTAACGTGGTACAATTGTCAACACCGATAAAAATCAATGCTTCGCTACCCTTACAAATAGGATATAAGGTAACAGACGAAGGCGGAAAATTCCCGGCAGGTTATGATTATGGGCCGGGATATAAAAATCAGGGCGATTTGGTTTCTACTGATGGCGGCTTCAGTTTCTATTCATTATCAGACATGGGATTGTCGGTGAACTGGAATATGGCTGCGATTGTATCGGACAATCGTAAAAAAGACATAGCATACAAAATTTACCGCAATGGAGCTGAAATTGCCACCTCCTCTAATCTGAATTATATGGACGAAAATCTCGCCTTGGGAGATTATTGTTACAACATTTCCGCCGTGTATGGTAATGATCTGGAATCCGGACAGTCTGCTGAAGCCTGCATTACGGTAACCGGAATCAGTGCGATTCATGCTCCTGTCTTCGATCAAATCAAGGTATATCCTAATCCGGTCAAAAACAAGCAGGCTGTGTATGTCCAGTCAGCTTTGTCGATGGAAGAAAATCAGAATGCTTCAATCATCTTGTGCGATTTGACAGGTAAAGTATTGAAAGTTCTCTCTGTTTCCGGTGAAATTACCCCTATTGAGATGCCTTATGAGGCAGGTAATTACATTTTGCAGGTAAAAATAGGGAAAGCTACAAAAGAGTTTAAATTAACAGTTCAATAATATAATGGTGAAAAAGTTTTTATTAATTTTATTTAATGTGTTTGTTATTTCCTGTATGTATGCTCAGGAACGCCAGGTGAAAGGGGTCGTTATTTCCGCAGAAGACGGAGAGCCGATTATCGGGGCGTCGGTTTCTATTGTGGGTACTACACAGGGAACAGTTACGGATTTTGATGGAAATTTTATGTTAAATATTCCTGCTTCTGCGAAAAAGATAACGGTATCGTATGTGGGAATGAAACCGCTGACTGTAGATATCAGTCAGAATATGAATATCACACTCTATCCGGATGCGACTCAAATAGACGAAGTTGTGGTAACCGGATATCAAAAGATAGACCGCAGGTTATTTACCGGTTCGGCGGAAAAACTGACAGCCGATAAAGCGTTGATGGATGGAGAGGCTGATGTGAGCCGCATGCTTCAGGGAAAAGTGGCTGGGGTAGCCGTGCAAAATGTGTCGGGTACTTTTGGCGCCGCACCTAAACTGAAAGTCCGCGGAGCCAGTTCCATCTATGGAAACCAGTCCCCGTTGTGGGTTGTGGATGGTGTAATTTTGGAAGATGTAGTTGAAATTCCGGCCGATGCATTGTCTTCGGGAGATGCCACCACGCTGATCAGTTCTGCAGTCGCAGGATTGAATGCCGATGATATCGAAAGTTTTCAAATATTGAAAGATGCTTCCGCCTCTGCCCTTTATGGGGCCAGGGCGATGAACGGCGTCGTTGTAATTACTACCAAAAAAGGAAAATCAGGAAGCTATGCCATCAATTATTCCGGAGAATTTACCACCCGGTTGAAGCCGTCTTATTCCGATTTCAATCTGATGGATTCACAGGAACAAATGGATGTGAATATGGAATTGTATGCAAAAGGCTGGCTGGCTCCGGACAATTTGTTGACAAGATCCAACTGGGGCGTTTTCGGTTATATGTATAATCAAATGTATAAACCGGATGCTTCCGGCAATTTCCTGCTGAAAAATTATCCTGAAGAAATCGCCAAATACCTCCAGGCTGCTGAAATGAGAAATACGGATTGGTTTGATGAACTGTTCAGGTATTCTGTCATTCAAAATCATTCCTTGAGCCTCAGCGCCGGTTCTGAGAAAAATAAAAATTATGCGTCATTGAGTATATACAATGATCCGGGTTGGACAATGGCCGATCAGGTTCAACGTTTTACCGGGAATTTCAATACAACCAATGATATTTCGAATACGGTTTCGCTTACGTTTGCCACCACCGGTTCGATCAGGGAACAGCAGGCGCCCGGAACATTAAACCGTACTGCTAATGTTGTGGAAGGCGAATTCAGTCGTGATTTCGATATCAACCCGTTCAGTTATGCGCTCAACACCAGCCGTACGGCCGATCCGTCTGTATTTTACCAGATGAATTACGCTCCGTTTAATATCAAAGATGAATTGCTGTACAATACGATGGACATTTCTCAGGTTGACCTGAAGTTGCAGGGCGAATTGGCATGGAAACCCATCAAAGGGTTGGATTTTAATTTGCTGGGTTCGTATCGCTATGTTAAATCAACCACAGAAACGAAGATCAACGAAAATTCCAATATGGCCGGAGCATACAGGGCTGACCAAAATCAAACGGTGTTGGATAAAAACATGTTTTTGTATCGCGATCCGGATGATCCGATTGCCTGGCCGGTAGTCGTGCTGCCCGAAGGAGGTTTTTACAACAGGGAAGATTTCAAAATGTCGAGCATGTATGTCCGTTTCACCGGAAATTACAATAAAGCCTTCAATGAAATTCACCTGACTAATTTTTTGCTGGGTTCTGAAATCAAATCGACCGACCGTACCAATAGCTTTAGCAATGGATATGGGTATCAATGGAATAGAGGAGGAACAGCTTTTACCGACTATCGTATTCTTAAAATGATGCTCGAAGGTGATTTTGCATATTTCGGATTAAATGATACTTATACCCGGAGCGCCGCATTTTTCGCCACCGGCAGTTATTCTTATTTAGGAAAATATACGTTGAATGTGACCGGTCGTATGGACGGAACCAACCAATTGGGAAAAGAGGCTGAAAATAAATGGCTGCCGACATGGAATGCAAGTACAGCCTGGAACGTGAAAGAAGAAGATTTCCTGAAGGATAATGACGTTATCAGCCAATTGCAATTGCGTTTAACTTATGGTATGAATGCTAATCCGGCGCCTGCCTATGCCAATGCTTTGGCGATATACAGGAGTGCATTGACATTCCGTCCGGAAGGGGATAAAGAGAATCAAATATATATCGAATCACTTGAAAATAAAGAACTTACATGGGAAAAACAATATGAGTTGAACGCCGGTTTTGATCTCGGATTGTTCAATAACCGGTTGAGTTTGAGTTTTGATGCTTACAACCGTGATTGTTTTGATTTGATCGCTCCTGTGAAAACTTCAGGAATTGGCGGACAATATTACAAATGGGCAAATTATGCGACTATGTATTCCCGTGGAGTCGAGTTCTCCCTTGGCGGACAAATATTGGCCGGACCGGGACTGAACTGGAATGCCAACATGACTTTTTCGTATGCTAAAAATGAAATTACGGATATGCAATCCAATCCCAGCGTTATGGATTTGGTGTCTCCAACCGGAGGCCCCCGCGTAGGTTATCCCGCCAGAGGTTTATATTCGCTGCAATTTGCCGGGCTGACCGAAAAAGGTTATCCGCAGGTAATCAATGAAAAAGGTCAGGTAACGGTTGGAGAAGTTTATTTCCAGGAAGCTCAGAATTTAGGTCATCTGGTATATGAAGGCCCTGTTGATGCGCCTTATCAGGGAGGGTTGAACAATGGATTTGCCCTTAAAAACTGGAAATTGAATGTTTTCCTGACTTACCAGTTCGGCAATGTTATACGATTGGACCAGTCATTCAAAGCAGGATACACCGATTTGGATGTTATGCCTAAGGAATTGAAAAACCGTTGGGTATTGCCCGGAGATGAAAAATATACCAATATTCCGGTAATTCCTTCTTATACAGAAGCTTCGCTTAAAACATTAAGTACGGCTTATAATGCCTATAATTTTTCGACCGAAAGAGTCGCCAGCGGTTCGTTCATCCGGTTGAAAGAGATTTTTCTTGCCTACGACGTACCCTCTAAATTTGTTCATTCTTTCAAGTTGAACAATATACAACTGAAACTGACAGCATCTAACATTGCGTTATTGTATGCTGATGAAAAACTGAACGGACAGGATCCCGAATTTTTCCGTTCGGGAGGGGTTGCAATGCCGACGCCAAGACAATTTACATTGACATTGAAAGTAGGTTTATAATTAGTGAAAAAATGATGAAAAGAAATATATTTAGCTTAATCAGTCTCGCAAGCATTTTGTTATTCTGTTCTTGTGAAGATTTTTTGTCGAAAGATCCTGATGCCCGGGCTACATTGGATACTCCTGAAAGCATCAGCCAATTGTTGGTAAGCGCTTATCCCAGTACCGGATATGCTCTTTTTACCGAAACCATGAGCGACAACGTAGGAGATGCCCGTACCTGGATGTACAACCACCAGAATGTGGAAGAAGCCTATTGGTGGAAAGATGTAAGCAATACGCAACAGGATTCTCCGACCGGATTCTGGAATTCTTGTTACGAAGCAATCTCCCACGCCAATCATGCGCTCGACTTTATCGACAAGGCTCCTAATCCCGATGATTATCTCGGGCAAAAAGGAGAAGCTTTGTTGTGCCGCGCTTATGCTCATTTCATGTTAGTTAATTTGTTTGCAAAGACTTATGATAAAGCAACGGCTGCTTCTGATCCCGGAATTCCTTACGTAACAGAAGCCGAAGACGTGGTTTTCAAAAAATACGAACGGTTGAGCGTTGCGAAAGTATATGAATTGATGAAAAAAGACCTGGAAGACGGATTACCTCTTATCGAGCATAACCAGTATAAAGTGCCTTCGTATCATTTCAATACTGCCGCCGCTTATACCTTTGCAAGCCGGTTTTACCTTTTCAGCCAGGATTGGGAAAAATGTGCGGAATATGCATCGATGGTCATCGGAAGCAAACCTTCTTTACTGCTCCGCGACTGGAATGGAGAATATGCTTCATTGGCTGCGGATGCCAAGCTAATCATGGCGCGATATACCAAATCGGATGAAACCTGTAACTCCATGTTGTTGAGTATGGCTTCTATCTGGAGCCGTAGCGCTACATTCCGTTATACAATGACTCCTGCCGTGAAAGGCCAGATATTCGACCAGAATATAACCGGAGGATCCTTAGCCTATCACTTTTTTACGCTCGGAGAATCAGGCGAAAGAATTATCATCCCGAAGTATCGCGAGTGGTTCAAATCCGAATCTATCAATGCTAATTATGGAGTGGTATATATAATGTATCCTGCTTTTACCATGGAAGAAGCTTTGCTGAACCGCGCCGAAGCCAATGTGATGCTTGGAAACTATGAAGAGGTGAAAAATGATTTGAATGTTTTCTACAGCAAACGGATCGATGCTTATAACCCGTCTGTACATGCGATTGACAATGAAAAAATCGATATGTTTGTCTCAGACCAGGCGGCAGACAAGTTGTCTCCAAACTATGAAGTACCTGCTTTGGCCAGGAAATTCCTGGCAGTGGTAGTCGATACACGTCGCAAGGAATTTGCATTTGAAGGCATGCGATGGTTTGATATCCGCCGTTTCAATATAGAAATTACACATACGCAATGGAATGGAGCACAAACGGAAACGTTGCTCAAAGATGATCCGCGACGCCAGTTACAATTACCGAAACAAGTGATTGCTTCGGGCATGGAACCGAATCCTGTCGGTTTTACAGAGCACACTCCGTATGAATTTGTATATGTTCCATACCTCTCATTCAAATAAAAATAACCATCATGAAATATTTCAAATTATTAATATTGATCATTTGTATTCCCGGATTCTTTTATTCTTGCACGGATGATGAATTAGGCGATTCGATAATTGATTTAAATCCCTCTGAATTGAACGAAATAGATCAATATATCAGAGATAATTATACAAAAGACTATAATATAGAAGTCATTTATAAATGGGATTATGCGGGATCTGAACTCTCCAAAAAACTGATTCCGGTCAAAGATATACTGGTGATTCCTACCCTCGATGTTATCAAACGGGCCTGGATTGAACCATACGTACAGATTGGCGGAAGTTTATTCTTTAAAAAATTAGTTCCCAAGCAAATTTTTCTGATAGGAAGTCCCGGGGTAAACGAAAATGGAACACAGATTCTGGGTACTGCCGAAGGCGGAATAAAAATCACTCTGTATCAGATTAATGCATTCAATAAAAAAGACCGGGAGCTGTTGTTGCGGTATTTTCATGTAATGCATCACGAGTTTGGACATATTTTCCATCAGAATAAACCATATCCGTCTGATTTCAAAACGATAACCCAAAGTTCTTATACCACATCCTGGTATAATATTTCTGACCAGACTGCCAATGAAAAAGGCTATGTTACAGCTTATGCGATGGCAAGTCCCGACGAAGATTTTGTCGAAATTATAGGAATGTTGCTGACTCATTCGAATGACGAGTGGGAGGATTTCCTGAATTCAATTCCGAAAGAGGGTAGGGATGTGATCAGAAAGAAAGAAAATTATGTGGCGGATTATTTCAAAAAAAGCTGGAAAATCGATATTTACGAACTCCAGGAACTTATAGCAAAAACGATCAATCAAATTGTAACAGAGGAATAATATGAAAGTACAACGCAATATATTCAAATTACTCATTATCTCGATGATTATTATTCTGCCTTCTTGTTCGAGGGTGGAAGATGATACTTTTGACGAGCCGGCAAGTGCGCGCACGAAAGAAGCGATGTCGGCTTTACAGGCAAACCTCACATCTTCTCAGGATGGATGGCTTTTGAATTATTATCCGAACGATGATAAATACGGCGCCTATAATTTTTTGATGAAGTTTGATGACGCCAATGTTATCATGCGTGGTGATGATTTCTTCAAACCGGGTAATCATGAAAGTCAATATATGGTAACTGCGGCTCAAGGCCCTGTGCTTAGTTTCAGTACATATAACATTTTGCATGATTTGGCTGACCCCGAAAAATATTCCTGGGGTAAAGGCTTGGATGGCGATTACGAATTTGTATGGAAACGCACAAGTGAAAATAAAGATACCATTCATTTTTACGGTCGCACGATGGAAGAGAAAATCACCTTAACCCGTTTTACCGGTGACTGGGAGGAGTATTTTAATACGCTGACCGGCAATTATAATGCTTTCGTTGCCGGAACCAACGATGCTATGAACCGGTATTTCAAACAAATTCTTCTGCCAAATGGAACCGAATTGATTATCGGAGGTTTTCATCCTACTTACAGGAATTGCCGCGTAATTTATAAAACCGCTGCCGATACACTGGCCATCGCGAGCAATTCTGTTTCGTTTAATCAAAATGGATTTAGCCTTTGTAATCCCCTGGATGTGAATGGGACACAGGTTGCGGATTTTGTATGCAATCCGGATAATCAACAATATGTATTGAAAGGCGAAACGAATGGAATGGTAATGAAAGGCATTGATGAACCGGCGACTTTCGAATTTAAAAATTCCGCCGGGTTAGTGTTTGATCAGAACTATTATTATGCTTTCCAATCTTTCGGATATGAGCTATTACCTATCATCGAAGAAATCAACCAAATTATTTATTATAAAGCTAAAGAATTGAGGAAAAACGATTCATTCTACGGAGCCATACTTCGTCAATCAAGCCGGTCAACTAAATTTGCATTGGAATTTCTTTATTATAAAGACGATGAACCTCTTTATAAATTACAAACGGCAGTATCTATATTGCTGGATCACTTTCCCAATGCCACCCGTTCCGATAAAGTGAAAATTGCGGCCATTGCCAATCCGGTAAGTTCCGCCGGCGATTATGGCAAGTTAATCGAAGATCAATGCCGGGATTTTTATAACAAAGTAACCAATGGCCCTCTTCCAAGGGGATACGAGTATATTATCATTCCCGACCAGACAGGAATTTATCTTACTTTTGCATCCTGTAAAAGCAATTTGAATTTTACAGTCAGGAAAATACAATACAATTGATAAATTAATTCAAGTAATAAAAAAATGAAAACTAGATTTTTCTTATTGATCTGTGCATTTGCGTCTTGTTTTTCCCTGAATATAGAGGCGCAGCAGGCAATTAGTTTGGAAAGCATGCAACAGCCGGGCAACGATATGCCGAAAAAAGTTGCGGCCGCCACAGTGGTTCCCCGCTATTTCCGGCCTCAGGGTACTTACCTGTTCGGATTAGGTGTCGCCGGGTATTCCCGCGGATTTTTTGTGCCGGCTTATACGCCTCTTACTTTCAGGAATCTGACTACGGGAGCTTCTGAGACAGCTGCATACAATTGGTATGGACGTTTTATAGGAGAAGATAACACCTATATCGATTCAGAGGCTAAAACTCCGGAAGCGGTGTCTTTTCCTTTCTCTACTGCGGAAACTCCTACCTTAAGTGTGACTGACGGAAGAGTTTTTGAACAATATATTTACGGGCCGACCGAGCAGGCAACGGAGAAATTCGGAGTGATCCAGGCCGGAGGTTGGGCTGAAGCCGGAAATATGGATCGCGTTTCGGACGGTTATTCTACTTATTATTTTTCGAGTGCGGATAAAAAAGATTTTTGTTTCGGGACTTCTAAATCACGCAAGGTGGATGCTATTGGTAATTTCTTCGAAAAACCGGCGGCGCCTCTGCTTGTGAGAAGTGTAGCCATCGCAATCGGAGCTCTTATTATCGACAACGCTAAAGTTACGGATAATGACATGCTTACGCTGCGCGCCATCCGGGTCACTTCGGAAGGAAAACTGGCGGATACGCTGGCTACGAAATCAGTACATATTAATTCTATTTTGGATCTGACAGGAACAAGTCACCATTGTTTTTACCTGTCTTTCCAATTCGATAACCCGTTGAAAGTAAGAGATGCCGTCTTCTACGAATTGAGTGGTTTTTATGGAAATCCATCGTACGAATTCGGAGTGCAAACCAATCACTTTTCAGGATTAGAAAGCAATGCCTATGTTTATGAATGGCAGGGAGAAGCCGGAAGCGAGAAACGTGTGTTTCTGAATGCAAACGAATATACCCGAAATGCACAGAATCCGAATGGAATGAACTTTTCATTATTCTATTCCTTAGATGCACAGTTTCCCGTGGTTCATGCCGAACTTCCCGAAGTGATTTGTCAAACGACTGCCGGAAATGCGGAAATTACATTCGAGACATCCTATAATCCGGCAAATACTTCTATGCCTCTTGATTTTCAATTAAATAGCAATTGGGCGAGAATTACCTCGATCGATCGGGGTGAAGGAGATCATAATGTTTGCGTAATAAAAATCAGCTATGACAATTTGCCTTCGGGTACTGCCGGAAGGACTGCCAATCTGGAAGCAAAAGCTTATGGATTGGACGACCAGATTATTCCTGTAAAACAAGGAACTGTCAGCGGTATCAACCAACAAACTATTTCTCCCGTAAATGCAATATATACCGGAGAAGATTTTGAAGTAACGTATGGCGCCGGTTATAACCGGTTGGAAGTGTTTGGCATCAATGGACATAAAGTGGTTGAGATACAATTGTCCGGAACCGGAAAAGATCTGATTCCATCTCATTCATGGAATCCGGGTATGTACTTTTTCCGATTTAACGGAAAAAACAATCCAAGCACTGTTAAAACGATAAAGAAATAATTGTTTAATTTTTAGATTAATATGTTATGAAGCAAAAATTTTTACAAAAGCTATGTTTAGTAGCTGTTATGTTATCTGTGAGCGTTGGCTTATATGCTCAGGATAAGTATAACGCGAATGATTTGAACGCGATTGCTGATTTTTTGAAATTAGAATCGGCTGCGCTAGGAATGCAGGCAGGTAATAACCTCAAAGCGCTTGACCAGATTATTTTCACTGCTGTGGGAGAGGATCCCGACTGGGAAGACGTTATGGACAGATTGACGGCTTCTTTTAGTAAATATCTTGTTTGGACAACTGATGCAACAGACAAGCGGCTTACAGAAATTAAATTTCAATTCAAAGGAAATTTGAAAGGAGCTTTGGATCTGAGCGGTTGTATGGCATTGAAAATGGTTGATATGACCAATTCAACTCAAAACATGACGGGTGTTAATTTCACCGGATGTGTGGTATTGGAAAAAGTAATATTAAGTAACACCAATACAGGAAGTACATTTGAAGCGCTTACGTTGGACTCTCATCCGGCTCTGAAGGAATTGAGTTTAGCATATTGCAAAAAAATTGCTTCTTTGAATCTGGCCGCATGTCCGGCATTGGAGAAATTGGTTATCGGAGGAGGAGGCCTTTCCGGGACGGATCCTTCTGTGTTGACTTCTATCAGTAATATTCCTGCAACATTAACGGTTTTGGAATTGCAGAATGCGCCTAATCTGCCGGTGATGGCCATTCCGGGTAGCATCAAAGAGCTTACTTTGACCGGAATGACACAATTTACCGGAATCAACCTCTCGGCTTGTACCGGTTTGACAAAACTGGTTGTGAAAACAACTCCGGTTACAGCTTTGTCTTTTGCAGGACTAACGGCATTGAAAACTGTTGAGTTCGATAATTTGTCGCAAGTGGGTCCGCTTGATTTTTCTCCTTGTAGCGCTTTGACCGATTTAACATTGAAATATCTTCCGGCTACAGCAACTATCAATGCAACCACGGTTTCCAATAAATTAAGTTGCACTTATAACGGATTGTCTTCTATAGATTTGATAAATTGTACGGCTCCAACTGTTGAAATTTCCAATTGTGCGAATCTGACCAATGTCGCTATTACTAATAATACTAAAGTTACAGGCCTTACCATTAATAATAATGCGCTTTTACAAGCGATTGATGTGACAGGATGTTCTAATCTTTCAACTGCAAACTTAGGGTCAAATGCTAATTTGGAAACGATTACCGGATTAAACGGAAATATTAAGTTGACATCAGTAACCTTGTACACTGTTCCAAAACTTGCAGCATTAGATGTTTCTGCATGTTCCAATCTGACATCAGTGACTGTTAACAGCACAGCACTCACAACATTAAGTATTGCTGATTGTGCTAAACTGACAACATTGAACTACAGCGGTTGTTCAATGCTTACGACATTGAATAAAACGGGAGCAACAGCCATCACTTCATGGACGGGAGACGTGAGCGGATTGTCCGGAGTGCTGGATTTAAGTGGAATTACAGCAGCAATGGTTACTGTTAACGTGAACAATTCGAAAGGTATTACAGCAGTAATTCCTCCTGCCAATGTAACTAATTTGAATATCTCTAATTGTAATATTACAGGTACGTTGGATATTACAAGCCTTGCTAAGCTGAATATGTTGACCTGCTCTTTCAATAAAAACCTGACGGCTATTACCGGGGTTGCTAATAATACGGTGTTGAAAACGTTGAATATTCAGGAAACCGGACTTACTGCGTTGGATGCAACAGGCACTCTGTTTACTAATTTCAATGCGTTCAATTGCCGGCTTTCTGAACTGAAATTGGCATCCAACATTGCGGCAAATACTAATACACAAGTATATGGAAATAAACTGAGATTCTCCACATTACCGCTTCGTGATCATAATAACGGCACAAGCTACCAATGTATGCCTCAGGATACCATTCGCGATGGCGTCGTTCATTATGTTGCGACTCTTGATGCATTGAAAAATGAATATAAAGTGACTTATAACGAAACCGATTATATGACGGTTTATAAATGGTGGGATGTAACTTCAAGTCCAAGAACTGAAATTACAGACATCACTGTTGATGCTAATGGGATCATTCATCTGCCAGAAAGCGTGATCGGGAAAAAATTGCGTTGTGAAATGTCTAATCCGTTCTTCAAATTTACAACAATTACAGGTACCGAAAGTACTACCAAAGCGCTTGTGTATGAAGTGGAAATTACGGATCCGATTAAATACGATTCTCATGATGCAAATGCTTTGAAAACTTTCTTAACGCAAGAATCCGGCGAAGCAGGAAAAACAAACTTTGTTCAGTTGGATATACCAGATGTAACTATCGACGAAACTGAAAACTGGTTGGATGCATTAAGCAATTTCGAATATGTTTACTGGAATGACGAAACTCCCAAGCGATTGACTGCGGTTGTAATGAATACCCGCAAATTGAATGGTAAATTGGATTTGTCTGATTGTATCTCATTGGAAACAGTAGAGTTGGCAGGAAATAATTTAATGGCCGATTCTTTGATTATTTCGGGATGCTCTGCTTTAAACACGCTGAACTTAAAAGGCAATACATTGTTTAAGGGAATTGAATTCGGACAAAATTCAGCTTTGAAAACATTGGATGTGTCCAATTGCGCCCTTACATCGTTGGATTTGTCTGCATGTACCGCTTTAGATAGTTTGGTGTGCAATTATTCTAAAATAATTAAACTGGACAATCTTCCTGCAAGTTTGGTGCATTTGAACGCTCTTTCTTGTACTGCCCTCACAAGCATTGACCTGGCCGGATGTACTCTTGTAGCTGACGTATTATGCGGAAATAGCGTAAAACTGAAAACAATGAGCAATCTGCCTGCTTCTTTAATTGACCTGGAAGCATCGGGTTGTAATTTGACTACATTGGATTTTACTCCTTGTTTAAATATTGAGTTGATTAAGGCTTCTAATAATATGAACTTGGTAGTTAGCGGATTAAATGGTAAAACAAAATTGACCGAACTGCAATTGGAAGGCTGTAAGTTATCTCAAACATTAGACGTTTCGGGCTGTTCTTCTTTGAGTACGTTAAATTGTGCGCCGGGTATGGCTGCTTCTACAGTAGAACAAATTAATCTGGAAGGAACGACTTCGTTATCAAAATTGAATTGTAGCGGTACGCTGGTTTCTTCTTTCAATCCTGCCCATTTTTATGTGATTTCCGAATTGATTGCAGGTAATACCAAATTGTCAGGGACTTTGGATGTATCAGAAGTGTCAACGCTGAAGAAACTGGCTGTTAGTAGTAATAGCGATTTGTCCGCTGTTAATCTGTCCGGCTCAAAAGAAACATTAAGCTGGGTGGAAATGTCTGGTTGCCAATTTACCGAATTAGATTTTTCCGGTTATACGAAAATCTCTTATTTGGATTGCCAGAATAATAAATCATTGGAAAAACTGACTGTAACAAGTCCTTTGCTTAGTGCACTTTATGCCAACAATTGTAAAATCAATGAAATTCACATTGATGAAACCCTTCCTTCATCTGTCTTGTCTTCAGTTCTGTTAGACGGCAACGCATTGAAGTTTTCAACGCTGCCTTTGTTATCGGGACGTACTGCACTGGCTTACTCATGGGGAAATCAAAGTATGATTCAAGCCGGTAAAAAGCCATATTTACCGACTTCAACCGATTTGCAAAGTGAATATTCATTTGGCGGAAATGTAACTACGTTCCAATGGTATGAAGTAGTTGGAAATATAGCAACAGAAACGGATGTTGTAACCGTTGATAGTGAAGGCATCATTCATTATCCTGCCAGTGTGATAGGAAAAACGTTGCAGTGTAAAATGAGAAATGCTTCTTTCCCTGATTATGTTACAGCTAATCGTTGCATTATTTATGAAGTTGAGATTGATATTCCGGAACAATCAGGCATTTCTAAAGCTAACACAGATAATGAATTAGTTTGTCCAACTCATGCAAAAGCCAATGAACTTATCAGTGTTTCTTCCGCAAATACAGATCTTAGAAGTATCTCTATTTTCAGTGTAGGTGGAACTCTGGTTGACAATATTGCTTATACAGGTAAGGAAATACAATTCAATGCTCCATCTGTCA
This sequence comes from Bacteroidales bacterium, assembly GCA_031553835.1. Taxonomy (GTDB): domain Bacteria; phylum Bacteroidota; class Bacteroidia; order Bacteroidales; family Azobacteroidaceae; genus JAVBKX01. The sequence continues at coordinate 17,894 of JAVBKX010000051.1, read as the reverse complement.
ATGGAATTTATATGCTTCAAATTGTTGATATTGACGGAAATGTGAGAAGTCGTAAGATTGTTGTCAGATAACAACAATCATTTTTTGATCTAAAATAATAGAGGCTGCCTTTTGAGACAGCCTCTATTTTAGTTATTAGAAGTTCAAGGTAAAATCCATTCCGATAGTAAATGGTTTTCCTTTTTGGAAGAAAGCGTGACCCATTGATTCGAAATAAAATGCGTTGTAATCAGTGTTCAGAGTGTTGTTTGTCCACAAATAAAGACTGCAAATCCCTTTGCTTACTCCGGCTTTCAGATTCAACAGACCATAAAAATCCTGGGAGATATCGTTGGCTTCGGTCCAATAAATTTTTCCGGCGCCATTGTATTGGGCGTAACAGCTGAACCGGTCGATCCATTTATTCTGAAATTCTTTTGTGTAAGCGCCATATACCGATAAAGTTTGTTGGGGAACGTATGGCAAATATTTTCCGCTGTAATCTGTGTTTTCATCAGTTTTATAATTCTTGAAAGTTGCATGTGTGTATCCATAGTTTACTCCGGCGTATAAACCGGTAGCCAACCTGGCATCCAATCCGATTTCAAATCCTTTGTTGGTCGCATTCCCGACATTAGCAAGCATCCGGCCTTCTCCACTGGCAATAAATTTGGTCAACTGCATATCATCAATATCAATGTAAAATAATGCGATGGTAGTCGATAGTACATCTTTGATGATTTCTCCTTTGAATCCGACTTCATAAGTCCAACTGTATTCCGGATCATATTGTGTGGTAGAATCGACAGGAAGATGGCTTACGGGCATTGTTCCTGCCGGAGCGTATTTCGCTGCTTTCGCCATTATTGCATTTTTGGTCAATTCGGAAAATACCTGAATGTTGTATCCGCCGGGATTATAACCTTTGGCAGCAGAAGCGTAAACATAATTTTTCCGGTCGAATTCATATTTTAAAGCTATTTTAGGTAATACTTCCAACGAATGCATGCTTTCATTGCCGGATAAAAGAGAATCCAATTCCAGGTTCATCAGAGGCATTGGCCCCGGAGGGTCCAGCGCAAGATTCATATTGCCTTGTGATTCGTAATTCAATTCATTTTCATTGTAATCTAAACGAATGCCGGCAGTGATAGATAATCCTTTCGTAAATAAGTTGTTATAGGTGGATTGATGATAGACTGCACCTCCAAGACCGGGTGTTTTGTAAGTGCCGGGAATTGGAATCAGTTCATCGGCTACACTAATAACAGGCCCGCGGGGATTGTTCTCTTTCATCTTGTCAAAAATCGCCTGAATGGATGCGATACCACCGGTTTTCATTTCCACTGTGGCATCAGTCGATAGATTATCATTAAAGCCATATAAACCGAATGTCCATTGATAATTTTTTTGATGATTGGATTTGACTGAAAACTCCTGGCTGATGGTTTTCTGATTTTGTTTTTGATTAAGTGTGAACATGGGCTGGGGAGAAAAATCCTGATCCATATTCATGTCATCTTTCATAGTTTGAAATCCTGTGGTAGATGATAAAAGAATGTGTTCGTTTTGATATTCCAGACGCAGAACATTATTCAGCAGTTTTCGTTCGTAGTTACCGGCATCATTGTAATTGACAGGCGCAACCACGTCGGTTGTTTTGTCGTAGGCTCCGTAAGGAAAAGCGCCTTGATTTACAAAATCATAATTTACCACATAATAAGCTTTGAAAAAATCATTTATTTTCCAGTCGAAACGAATTTTTCCTCCGGCAGCATCCGATTCATCTGCTTTTTTTCCGGTATATTCATTGGTAAAATAACCGTCATTATGGTCATAATAACCTCCTGCACTGATTCCCATTTTTTCATTGATTTTGTAATGTCCGGCCACTTTTGCCAAATAATATCCGTAATTTCCTCCCCGCAGCAGAATATTCGTTTTTTGGTATTCTAATGGGGACGGAGTGAATATATTGATGATTCCACCCATGGAATTCCGACCGAAAAGAGTTCCCTGAGGACCTCTTAAAATTTCAATACGTTGAATGTCTTCAAATTCAAAGTCAAACGACGATTTGTTGAGATAAGGCGCTCCGTCCACATACATTCCGGAGGCTTGTCCCGTGCTCCGGTTGCCAATGCCGCGGATATATACAGGAGACGTCATTTTGGAACCGTAATCGGGGATGAAAAAGTTGGGAACAACAGATGAAACATTTTTGATGTTATCGATTTGCATTTCATCCAGCACTGAAGCGGAAAGGACAGATACTGATCCCGGTAACGTTTGCAACGGGTTGGTTTCTTTTGTGGAAGATGAAACAATTACTTCTTTTAAGAAAATAGACTGAATGGTGTCGTTGGCGTTTTTGTTGCTTCCGGTGTCGTTGGCCGACATGGAGAATGTAGTTGTACTCAGGAAAGAGAGAACAAGAATGATAAAACGGTTCATATTTAGAAAGAGTTTAAATTAAAGGTGCAAAGATCGGAAAAGAAAATGATTTAAAAAAGAATAAAATGAATTGAAATTTGACTTTTTCAATCATTTCTTCGATTTAATCTACGTTTGCTATCGGTGTAATTTTTTATATTGCAAAGGTGATTTTCCTGTGGATTTTCTGAAAAAACGGCTGAAATAAGAAGCATCTTCAAAGCCGAGTTCGAATGCGATTTCTCCGATTGATTTGTCTGTTTGAGTAAGCAATAATCGTGCTTGCAAGATGCTCGTTTCATTCAACAAGGTGATGGCGTTTTTCCCGGTGGCATTTTTGACGGATTTATTAAGATGGTTGGGTGTAATGTTAAGTTGGTGCGCATAAAAATCAACAGACCGGTGCGTGGTGGCATATTTTCCCAGTAAATCATTGTATTGCTTAGCAATATAAAAAGCTTTGGACGGGAATGGATTCAATGCATGGTCCATCATCAGTTTTTTTATTTCATATAAAATGGTGATCAGGTAGGCATGAATGAGCGGAAAGTTAGCCGGAGTTTCTTTGTTCAGTAATTGCAGGGTATGAAAATGATTTTCGATTCGTTTGGCTACAGGCAGCTCCAACCGTACCGGATAATGATGCATAAAACTGTTAATATAAGCCAATTCGGTTTCTATATTGTCTTTTAGGAAAATCTGTTCTAAAAAATGATTGTCAAATTGACAAAAAAAACCGGAGAGATCTGAAGAATATTCGTTGACGGAAGTCAATTGTCCTTCAAGGGAAATATGACAATCATTGCGGTTGAGTCTGATTTTGTTCATCTGGTGATCCAGTATGATGTATCCGGAAGTGACCAACAAGAGAATATTTCCGTTGGTTTTTGCCACTCCGGAAAAGTTCATATCTTCAAGTGATGACAGGGAAAATTTCATATCTAATTATACATCGTTCCTTCCGTCGAATGATTAGTGTATTTGCAAAAATAGACTTTTTGTCGGAAAATTTAGCTATTTTTGCGCAAACAATTGTCATTATTTATGAACTATAAACGAATTTTACTGAAATTGAGCGGCGAGTCCCTGATGGGAAAACAACAATACGGTATCGATGACAACCGGTTAAGGGAATATGCATGTCAGATTAAAGAAATAACCGGAATGGGCATTCAAGTCGGTATTGTGATTGGCGGCGGTAATATTTTCAGAGGATTGAGCGGCGCTTCCAAAGGATTTGACCGGGTAAAAGGGGATCAGATGGGCATGTTGGCAACAGTTATCAACAGTTTGGCGCTGAGTTCGGCGTTGACTTCAGAAGGGGTTAAAGCCCGGGTTTTTACGGCTGTTCGCATGGAACCGGTCGGAAATTTGTATTCAAAATGGGAAGCTGTTGCAGCAATGGAAAGGGGAGAAGTGGCAATTATGGCAGGAGGAACCGGTAATCCGTTTTTTACCACCGATACGGCGTCTGCCTTAAGAGGGATAGAAATTGAAGCCGAAGTGATGTTGAAAGGTACAAGAGTGGATGGAATCTATACTGCTGATCCGGAAAAAGATCCGAATGCAGTAAAATTTTCCGATATTACATACGATGAAATATATAACCGGGGCTTGAAAGTGATGGATTTGACTGCCACGGCATTATGCAAGGAAAATAATTTGCCGATTATTGTATTTGATATGGATACGGTGGGTAATTTGAAAAAAGTGATGACCGGAGAGAAAATCGGAACGTTGGTACACAATTAAAAGAAGAGAGAGGCGTAAAGCCTCACATTCAGAATTGAAAAAATATTAACTTTGCGAAAGCTAAAAAATATAAATTCCAATTTATTATGACAGATATTAAAACCATAGAAAAAGACTGCGAAGCAAAAATGCAACATGCGGTCACATTTTTGGAAGAAACCTTGTCGCATATTCGTGCCGGGAAAGCAAATATTCATATTTTGGATGGAGTCAAAGTTGAATATTATGGGAGCCATGTGCCTCTTTCTCAAGTTGCGAGTGTTAATACGCCTGATGCAAAGACGATTACAGTGATGCCTTGGGAAAAGCCAATGTTGAGAACTATCGAAAAGGCAATTATGGATTCGGATGTAGGTATTACTCCCGAAAACAATGGGGAAATTATTCGGTTGGGAATTCCCCCGTTGACAGAAGAACGTCGTAAGCAATTGGTAAAACAATCGAAGCAAGAGGCGGAAAACGCTAAAATCAGTGTCAGAAATGCTCGGCGCGATGCTGTTGAGGCTATTAAAAAAGCGGTGAAAGAAGGCGTTTCGGAAGATTTAGGCAAAGATAGCGAAGCTACTATTCAAAAGGTGCACGATCGATATGTGAAAAAAGTCGATGATGTATTTGGCTTGAAAGAAAAAGAAATAATGACAGTGTAGGTGAGTTGAGAGTTGATCCATTCTCAACTCACCATTCACCATTCTCCACCAATGAAAGGGCTCGTTATTAAAAATACCGGCAGTTGGTATCAGGTGGCCACGGAAGATGGTCGCATCGTTGACTGCAAGATCAAAGGAAATTTTCGTTTGAAAGAAATTCGCACCACCAATCCGGTGGCAGTAGGTGATCGTGTTGATATTGAAACCAATCCCGAAGGAACCGCATTTATAGTATCTATTGACGATCGTAAAAATTACATTATCCGCAAATCTTCTAACTTATCTAAACAAGCTCATATTATTGCAGCCAATCTCGATCAGGTTTTTTTAATTGTAACCATCAATTACCCTGTTACTACCACTACCTTTATTGACCGTTTTTTAGCAACTGCCGAGGCATATCGTGTACCTGTGCAAATCCTTATTAATAAAGTAGATCGTTACAAGACCGATGATATGGAATACATGGATAGCCTGATTGATTTATATGAATCAATCGGATATCCATGTGTAAAGATCTGCGCCCGTACCGGCGAAGGATTGGCACAACTGACGGATTTAATGGCCGGGAAAGTAACGTTGCTTTCAGGACATTCCGGAGTGGGCAAATCTACCATTATCAATAAAATAGTGCCCGATTTGAAGTTGAAAACAGGCGAAATTTCCGAATACCACAACAAAGGGATGCATACCACCACCTTTTCAGAGATGATACTGCTTCCAAAAGGAGGATATGTTGTTGATACTCCGGGAATCAAAGGCTTTGGTACTATTGATATGGAAGGGGCGGAAATATCCCATTATTTTCCTGAAATCTTCAAATTTTCACATGATTGTCGTTTTAATAATTGCACGCATCGCAATGAGCCGGGTTGTGCTGTGATGAAAGCGGTGGAAAATCAGTACATCAGCCAGTCGAGGTACCGGAGCTATTTGAATATTCTGGAAGATAAAGATGAAAATAAGTACAGGGAAGCATTTTAGAATAAGAGACTTGGTATATAAATTGTGTCAAAAATGTATGGCGTGTGATGTATGAAAATAGATAAAACGACAGTGTTAAAACAGGAAGCGAAAGATTTGACCTTAATTGTTTTTGGTCTTATTCTTTATGCTATCGGATGGACGGGTTTTTTATTGCCTTCCGAAATTACTACAGGAGGAGTGACCGGTATTGCAGCATTAATTTTTTATGCTACCGGAGTGCCCATTGGATTCAGCTATTTTGCTATTAACATTGTGTTGCTGCTATTGTCCGTCAAAATTTTTGGATTCAAGTTTAGCTTACGTACAATCTTTAGTGTGCTTGTACTCACTGGCTTTTTGTCGTTGTTGCAAGCGGTGATTAAAAATCCTTTTGTAGCAAACGAACCGTTTATGAATGCTATACTTGGGGGTGTAATGTGCGGTATGGGTATTGGTTTGGTATTTACAGGCAAAGGGAGTACCGGTGGAACGGATATTATTGCATTGATAATCAATAAGTATAAAAATGTAACCATTGGAAAAGGGTTGTTGTTGTGCGATTTGTTGATTATCAGTTCTTCTTATATGATTTTTCATAGCATTGAAAAAGTAGTGTATGGCATTGTGGTAATGGGAGTAGTGACTTATACAGTTGATTTAGTGCTAAATAGCTCTCGCCAATCGGTACAGTTTTTTATTTTTTCTGAAAAATATGAAGAAATCGCCAATACGATTAATCAACAGGCTCACCGGGGATGTACTATCCTGAATGGAATGGGGTGGTATTCGAAAAAAGAAGTCAAAGTGGTGGTGGTAATGGCAAGAAAATCCGAAGCCGTTACTATTTTTCGATTAGTCAAAGCAATTGATCCCCGGGCGTTTATTTCCCAGAGCAATGTAGTTGGGGTGTATGGTGAAGGTTTTGATCAGATTAAGGGATAAGTGCGCAATTTAAGTTCTCGATGTTCGTTATATTCATACAATGAAAACAATTGTTTTTGCAACCGGAAATGCTCATAAACTGGATGAGGTAAGAGATATACTCAAAGATAGATGCCGGTTGGTCGGTTTAATGGATATCGGTTGTTATGAAGATGTTCCGGAAACTGCCGATACGTTGGAAGGAAATGCTTTGCAAAAAGCGGGTTATGTAAAACAAAGTTATGGATATGACTGTTTTGCAGATGATACAGGCTTGGAAGTGAAAGCGCTCGATAATGCTCCCGGCGTTTATTCCGCCCGCTATGCAGGCGAACAAAAAGATTCGTCGGCTAATCGAAAGAAATTATTGGTCGCCCTGGAAGGAACCGAAGACCGGGAAGCTCGTTTCCGTACCGTTATTGCATTGGTTTGGAATCAGCAGGAATATTTGTTTGAAGGAGAAGTGAAAGGCTGCATTATCAATGAAGAAAGAGGGCTTGGCGGTTTTGGTTATGATTCTATTTTTGTTCCCGAAGGATATACTCAGACATTTGCAGAAATGGGAGAGGAACTGAAAAATGCGATCAGCCACAGGGCTCAAGCGGTGAAACAACTAAAAAAATGGTTCGATGAAAATAAATTGCTGTAAATATCTATCCGTATTTTTGCTTTGCTGGATATGTATATTGGTACATGCTCAACAATCTGTAGGAAGTTGGCGGGAATATCGTGCTTATCAGAATTCGACTCTTGTTGCCGAAACGCCGAATTACATTTTTTCAGCCTATTATGGAATGCAGTATCCCGATTGGAATTATGATGGCTCTTTGATGTCTTATTCGAAAGCAGACGGAGAAGTAAAACTCTGGTCTAAAGCGGATGGTTTGAATGATGTGGATATTCAGTATATAGGGTATAATGAACCAACTAAAACGGTGGTGCTGGTTTATACAAATAAAAATATTGATGTGATCAGGGAAGATGGTACTGTTATCAATATTGGCTTCCTGAAAAATGATAATCTGATTCAGAATATTAATAATTTGGAATTTGAAGGAAGTAATGCTTATTTGTCAACAAATATCGATGTCGTTATCATAAATTTAATCAAAACGGAGATAATAGACAGGTGTAAACTGGGTCGAGTGAGTTATTCGTTTTGCACCTACAAAGAGTATGCGTATGTGGCAACAGATGCCGGCGTTTTCAGAGCGCCGGTGTCATCCGTTTTTTCTCTTACTTCCAATTGGGAAAAATATGCATTCAAGTATTCCGGCAATCAGGCATTTATCCGAAAATTGATCGTATTTAAAGATGCATTGTTTTTTTATCAACTGAATAATTCCGTTTATTATCAAGACGACAAGCAAAACATTGTACCGTTGAATACAGGAACTGTACGCCAATTGTCAATACAAAATAATCAACTGGCGTTGGTTCGAACTTCCGATATTTGGTTTTATACAGATTTGACTGCCAAAAATATTGTACAAACCACTGCCTGGAGTATTGATGCCGAAGGTACTTCCGGAATATATTGGGTAGCCTCAGGCACAACCGGTTTAATGAAAATAAAAAAAGACGATACTGCTGCCGGATATTCTGTTTTGGTGGAGGGCGTTAAAATTAACAGTCCGAAACGCAATCTCAATTTCTATATGATTCATGATCACGATAAACTGTGGATCGTAGGAGGCAGCAGGTGGGATAACCGTTCTAACTATCCGGGCACCCTGATGGTGTATGATAAAGATGGCGGATGGCATAATACCGATGAAAATGCAATTACAAACGCTACCGGACTGGATTGTAAAGATTTTACATCGGTAGCGGTGGATCCTGCTGATGCCGGTCATTATTTTGTATCCAGTTGGGGCGAAGGGGTATATGAATTCCAGCAGAATCAATTTGTCAAATTGCACAATGAAGCCAACAGTTCTCTGCAATCTATTTTTCCGGAGAATCTTCATTATGTGAGAACGAGCGGGCTTCGGTTTGACGGACAGAACAATTTGTATGTGGTGAACGATCAGGTGGCGAATCAGATCAATATATATAATCTTACCCAAAAGAAATGGTCTTCTCTTTTTGCATCGAACTTGACATCTATTGGCAATGTGGATCAATTGTTAATCACAAAAAAGCAGAAATGGGTCAATCTTATTCGTTGGCATTTTGGTTTGTTTGTAATGGAGAATGAGGATGCATCTTCTATTACAAAGTCTGAATTTACAACTGCTTTTGTTGATCAGGACGGAACATCTCTTTCTGTGGCAAATTATTATCCCGCGGTAGAAGATTTACAGGGAACGATTTGGGTGGGAAGTAATATTGGTCCACTGGTTTTCAATGCATCTAATCAGAATTTGGATAATGGTTTTACTACTTGCGTTCGTCCGAAAGTGCCGTTAAATGATGGAACAAATACCGCTTATTTTTTATTAGACGGGCAAACAGTTACTTCTATTGTGGTCGATGGCGGTAATCGTAAGTGGATTGGAACCAAAGGTGCCGGCTTATTTCTTGCTACTCCTAATGGAGATGGCGTGCTGGCTAATTATTCGGTAGAAAATAGCATGTTGATCTCTAATAATATTATTTGCATGGCTATGGATCAGGAAACCGGAGAACTTTTTATCGGAACGGACAAAGGGTTGGTTTCGTTCAAGACCGATGCAATCGAAGGAAAAACAGACTATTCCAATGTGCATGCATTTCCTAATCCGGTGAGGCCGGGTTATGCCGGAGATATTGTGGTGACCGGTTTGATCGCGGATTCCAATGTCAAAATTACCGATATGAATGGCAATTTGGTGGCAGAAGGAAAATCGGTGGGAGGACAGTTTTCCTGGAATGGGAAAAATACTTATGGCGAGTCTGTGAAAACCGGAATCTACTTTGTGCTGGCTTCTACTTCGCAAGACACGAATATACAAAGTGTTGTAACTAAAATTATGGTTATACGATAACATTGCGAATCCGCCATTCGTTGGGATATAAATTATTTGCCCGGTTGCCGATATTTTTTACAAATCCTAAAGGCAAATTTTTATAAGTAAGCACATTATATCCTTTAGGAGCATTTTCGGTCAATTGTATGGCTTGTTTGCGCAGATATAATAACGCGGCGCTTGTATCTACTTCTATTTCCGGAAATACTTTTCGAACAAATCGATGTGACATGGCTAATGAATGCTCAGGTATAATATCTTTACCTTTGACAGAGCCGATTGTAATTCCTGCCTGAATAATTTTCAATTTTTCTTTCAGTATTTTCCGTGCATCCCGATGTAGGGAAGGGATGGCATAAAGCGTTTGGTTTTCCATATCAAAATCATAGTCAGTACCCGTCAGCCAATGTTGGATATGGGCAAGGAAAGGATTATGTTTTTGCGGCATTTTCTTTTCTGAAAATCGTATCCGGAGAGAAGACAGTGTTTCATCATCCGGTTTTTTGATTGCAGAAATAAAGAAACCTTCGCCTTTAGTTTTGCCTGGTATAAAACGATAATACGGAGAAATTCCTTGAATATTCCAATCGTTTTGTAGTGGAATGTCGAGTGATGTGGCGCCATAAGTATCCTTGATCCACTGGATATTCTCTTCGTTTTCTTCGGTATTGAATGTACAAGTGCTGTAAATAAGGATGCCTCCCGGTTTTAAACTGTTCCAAATGGAGGAGATGATTCGTCGTTGACGTTCGGAGCAGAGTTTTACATTGGCAGGAGACCATTCGGAAACGGCGTCCGGGTCTTTACGAAACATGCCTTCTCCGGAGCAGGGAACATCTGCTACTATTACATCAAAAAAATGTGTCAAATGTCCGATGTGTTCCGGATCATTATTCGTAATAACGGTTGCCGGATTTCCCCACTTAATCAGGTTTTCAGCTAAAATATGGGCGCGCGAACGAATGACTTCATTGGCTATCAACAGACTCCCTTCTGGTAAAATGGAGGAAAGATGTGTTGATTTCCCGCCGGGCGCTGCACATAAATCAAGACAAGTTACCGGAGCATGAATATGCGTTTTTATAAATTGTTCCAAAAACATGGATGCGGCTTCCTGTACATAATAACATCCCATGTGAAATAACGGATCGGAAATGAAGGAAGGCCGTTCGCTCAGATACCAAGCGTCGGAAGCCCAGGGTACACTGGTTGCAAATGGGATGGATTCAAATAAATTGTCTTTTGTTTGTTCTGGGTATTTTTTTGTTTTATAAGGATTTAACCTTATGCTGATTGGCCTTTTTGCTTCCAGCGCACGCACGTATTGTTCCCACGTGTCGGCGCCGAACAATGCTTTTGTACGTTCAATAAATGTTTCCGGAAGATGCATGTTGGAGTATATTTCGGGCAAAAGTACTATTTTTGCAAAAAACTTATAGCATGTCGGCAGCTCTTTTTTTAATTCCGGTTACGTTGGGCGAAACAACGATCGATCGGGTTTTACCTTCCTATAACCGGGAAATCATTGTGGGTATTAAGTATTTTATTGTGGAGAATGAACGGACCGCGCGCCGTTTTCTTAAACAAACCGATTCGTCTATTGATATTGATGAATTGACTTTCTTTGTTTTGAATAAGCATACGCCTCAGGAGGAGATTGCCGGATTTTTGAAGCCGGTTGGGAATGGATATTCTATCGGTATTATTTCGGAAGCGGGTTGTCCCGCCATTGCCGATCCCGGCGCTGATGTCGTAGCCCTTGCACAGAGACAGGGAATCCGGGTGGTGCCTTTAGTCGGTCCTTCTTCCATTTTGTTGGCGTTAATGGCCTCGGGATTTAACGGACAGAATTTTGCCTTTCATGGATATTTGCCGATTGAGACGGATCAGCGGATCAAAATGCTGAAATCATTAGAACAGCAAGTGTATAGCAAAAATCAAACCCAGTTGTTTATTGAAACGCCTTATCGCAATGGTAAATTAGTGGAAGACATTTTGAAAACATGTAATTCGTCGTCCAAATTGTGTATTGCAGCCGATATTACCTGCGAAAATGAATTTATACGAACACAAACGGTGGGAGAATGGAAAAGGCAGGTGCCTGATTTATCCAAGCGTCCCTGCCTTTTTTTATTATACAAGTGAAAAATTGCGGAATCAAACAAAGTTATCGCCAAATTTCATGTTAATATCAGTTACGAATTGTTTGATCCGCTGTTCTTCCGATTTTTTACAAATCAACAGCACATTGTCCGATTCAGCTATGATATAATCGTCTAATCCTTGAATGACAGCCAGTTTTCCATCCGATAAAGTGACAATATTATTGTTGCTTTCATAAAAAACAGATGAACATTTAAGTGAAACATTTAGAGATTCGTCTTTGTCGGCCAAATCGTGCAACGCTCCCCAGGTACCCAAATCCGACCATCCGAAATCGGCCATCAACATATAGGTGTTGTCGGCTTTTTCCATGATACCATAATCGATCGAAATGTTTTGGAGCAACGGATAATGTTCATTGATAAAACTGCGTTCCTCATCTGTATTGAACTTGTTGATGCCCGGATCAAATCGCTCCGTGATATTGGGTAAATACAAATGGAAAGCTTCCATAATGGTTTGAACGTTCCAGACAAAAATGCCGGAATTCCAATAAAATTCGCCACTTTCAAAGAAAACTTTCGCCAGTTCGTAATTGGGTTTTTCTGTAAATGCTTTGACTTTTTGAATGCTTTTGGATGTAGCATCTTTAGTCTGAATGTAGCCATATCCCGTTTCCGGCCGGCTGGGTTTGACGCCTAAAGTCAATAATGCTTTGTTCTTTTCTACAAAATCCAACCCGGATTGAATGTTGGCCAGGAAATGGTATTCTTGCAATATTAAATGGTCGGCAGGAGTGACAACGATATTGGCTTTCGGATTGATAGCCTGTATGTGATAGGCGGCATAAGCAATGCAAGGCGCAGTATTCCGGCGCGTCGGCTCTAACAGAATTTGTTTCTTCTGTAATTCCGGCAACTGCTGTTGTACTAAATCCGCATATATTTCGTTGGTCGCAATATAAATATTTTCAGCGGGAATAATTTGGTTGAACCGATCGAAAGTTTGTTGCAACAAGGATCGCCCGGTTCCGAAGAAATCCAGGAATTGCTTGGGCATATTTTCACGGCTAAACGGCCAGAACCGGCTGCCGATTCCTCCACTCATTATGACACAATAATTATTATTCATGAGATTTATGTATTGATTGGTTCACAAATATACATGAAAAAATTAATTCAAAATAGTCTTTTTATGAAAAATGATTTAAAACAGGCGGTAATTGGTGCGAAGTACTTTGAATTCAGTGCGGCGGTTGATTTGATCAGCAATTTCCTGCTGTTCGGGAGTCAGGGTAATGATGAAAGATTCGGTGAGAATTTGGCCTTCCGGCAAAAAATCATATTTTTTAGCCAGATTTTTATGGATAGTTTTGGGTTGTGTTTTTCCGTAACCTGCCGGAGTGAGGCGTTCTTTTTCGATTCCGCCTTTGATGAGATAATCCACAACGGATTGTGCACGGCGTTGCGATAAATTTTGATTATAGACTTCACTTCCTTTTCTGTCGGTATGTGCTGATAACTCGATAGTTACATTGGGATTATCATTCAACATTTCGATCATTTCATCCAAGGCTTTTTTTGATTCGGAGCGTAATGTAGCTTTATCGAAATCGTAAAAAATATTTTCGATCAATACCGGTTTGGAGATGGAGGCCAGGTCGAAATCAACATAAAATGTTTCGCTGGTTTCCTGGCGTGGGACAATCAGGCTGCGTTTTTGATTCAAATACCCTTGGGCTGTTCCCATCATTACATATTCCGTTCCGGGTTTTACCGGATGACGGTAGGTGCCATCTTTTCGGACTATTATTTTTTCGTTCGTTCCGTCTTTTCCTACAATGCGTACGATAGCATTGTCGATCACTTCTTCGTCCCGGTCGATGACCCATCCTTCCACGAAAAAATGAGTGCCGGGCAATTCAAATGAATAAATATGGTCGTAGCCGCGGGCATCGTTCCGATTACTGCTGAAAAAACCCCATTCTTCTTTTCCGGCAAAAGTAATTCCGAAATCATCCGAAGCACTGTTGATCGGGAATTTCATATTCTCCACTACCCATGAGCCGTTTTTTCTCGGGATAGCTTTAAATAAATCCAATCCACCCATTCCCGGATGTCCGTTTGAAGCAAAATACAGGGTGTTGTCTTCGCGTATGTAAGGGAACATCTCATCTCCTGGAGTATTAATGTCTGCACCTAAATTTTCGGGATATAAGAGTCCGATTTTATCCAAAGGAACTCGCCAAATATCTTTTCCTCCGTAGCCTCCGGGCATATCGGATACAAAATATAAGTATTCGCCGTCAGGGCTTACTGCCGGATGAGCTGTCATGGTAACAGTGTCTTTCAGGATTTCTACTTTTTGACCTTTGTTCCATTTGGCTCCGGAGCGGGCTGATTTATAAATTTCGGCAGTTCTGGGCGCCGTCGGATCGTTAGAGCAGTAAGTGTAGTACATGGTTGCTCCGTCGGATGTAAAAGAACAAGCGCCTTCATCAAATTCGGTATTGATTTCCGATTCGATGACAGCAGGAGTAAGCCATGTTCCTTTTTCGTCTTTTTTTACGAGAAAAAAATCGTTGTTTTTATTGCCTGTAATTCCGCTTTTTTCATCTCCGATCGCATCTTTTCGGGAGGAACTGATATAGAGTTGCTCTGAGTTATCCCCTGTAAGCATAGGAGAAAACTCTCCCTGGCGCGAATTCATTTTGTCCATACGCTTCACAATGTAACGGGTAGGATTTTGTTTCCATATAGAAGCCGAATCGCATCCCATAATCCCGTTTATGGCCAATATATTAGAAGAATCCTTTTGTAAGAAAGCCTCATATTGTTTGATGGCGGCAGGGTATCGTCCGAGTCCTTGAAGCATTATTGCGGAGAGAAGCAAGGAGGTGCTGTCGGCATATTCGTAGCGTATGGCGTTTTGATATCCGTTTAATGCACGTTGTGTATTGTTGATTTTTCTGTAACATTCGGCCATGTTGAAAGCAACAACTCCTCGTAAAGGCCGATTTTTTCCGGGTGTTTTGGCATACACTTTACGGTATATTTGAGCGGCGTCATAATACTCTCCTAATTCCTGTTTCTCAATGGCATTGCTTAACTTGGCTGTTTTGCAGGAAAACAACAACGGGAACAGGAGTAGTAAAATTATTGCGGGTATGGCTCGCTTCATAAGGATGTTACTTCTCCAAATATAACAGATTTTTAAGGGAAATATTGTAGGAATAAGGAAAAAGAGCGGTAAATGGGGTTCGAACCCACGACCTGAAGCTTGGGAAGCTTCCGCTCTGCCAACTGAGCTATTACCGCATTTCAGGGTGCAAATATAATGTTTTAAATAAAATGATTTGTTATTCTATTATTATTTTTTTGACCATAATATAGTCGTTCATGAAGAAACCGTGGCCTATGTCGAAATCGCCTTCACTTTCGATTATAAATCCTATTTTTTCGTAAAAATAACGGGCTTGATTTTGCCGGTTTACATTCAAAGCAAAAGTGAGTTCTTCTTTTCTCCCGGCTTCCCATGTCTTTATTTGGTTTTCTGCATATTTTATCAAAATTCTACCTAAGCCTTGTCCTTGTTCAGAAGGCAATACATAAATTTTTTGCAAATGATAACGATGATCATTCTCTTTTTCGATAGACATATATCCTACCGGTTTTTCCTGATGGTAAGCGATAAAAAAATGATGTCCGGATTTTATTTGATTTTCAAGAGAATCAATGGAATACATCCACTGGAACATGAATTTCAATTGTTCGAGCGATAAAATTTGTCCATAAGCAGGTTCCCATATTTGAGATGCTAATTTATTAATTATCGGGCAGTCGGATAGTTCGGCCGGCCGAATGTCATAAAGTTTATCATTTAGTTTCATGCTGCAAAAATATAGAATAATAGATTGAATGGAATAATATCCTATCTTTGAGTTGTTTTTTGCAAAGATATGAGAAAGTTTTTTTATTTATCGTTGTCAATTCTTTTATTATTTCCTCTTGTCGTTTTGGGCCAGGATTCCGCTTATGCATTAAAAGGAGAAGGCATTTATGCCTTTCTAAAACGTAATAACAGGATCGGACAGGATGATTATGATCAGTTTATACTGTTGAATCGGGATAAATTAGGGAAGAATAACAGCCTGAGTTTGGGTGTTTCTTACCGGTTACCTTCTTTAAAGAAAGAAAATACGGTTTTGTCTGAGAAGACATTGGGAACAGGTGTACAACCATTGTTTGGTGATTTACAATCCCGGTATGTTATCAAATCCGATCGTTTGAAAGGAGCTTGTTTCTTTTTGGTTAGCGGGCATGGAGGCCCTGATCCTGGCGCCATTACCAAAGAAGGTAATGTGGAATTACATGAAGATGAGTATGCATACGATGTTATGTTGCGTTTGGCTTTGAATTTATTGGAAGAGGGAGCAACTGTTCATATTATTATTCAGGATGCAAAAGATGGCATTCGGGATGATAAATATTTGGCGAATAGTAAGCGGGAAACATGTATGGGAAGCGAAATTCCCCTGGATCAGCTACAACGGTTAAAACAAAGATGTGATAAAATCAACAACTTAAACCGTCGGTCGAAAGCAAAATATAAGCGGGCTGTATTCATCCATTTGGATAGTCGTCCCAAAAATCAGCCTGTAGATATATTTTTTTACTACAAAGATAAAAGTAGCAAAGGCAAGCAGTTAGCTAAAAGACTGAGGGAGACAATTCATGCGAAATACAATAAAAGTCAGCCCAACAGAGGATTTGATGGCAAAGTAAGTTCTCGTAATCTCTATGTCCTTCGGCGAGCAGTTCCGGTGAGTGTATATATTGAATTAGGCAATATTGGTAACGATGGGCGGGATCGTAAACGATTTTTAGATCCGAATAATCGTCAGGCTGTGGCTAATTGGTTGTGTGAAGGGCTGGTAAAAGATTATGCGGCAAATTGATGCAGCCAATTGTGAATTGCGTGCAAATTTGTATCTTCGTTCATTGAAAACAGTATAGAATAGCTTATCTTTATGATTTTCAATAGCTTATGACGGCAAATTAAATTCAAAAAATGAACTGTTTTTCAACATAAAATCCCGGTTTAGGCTGGGATTTTGGGTTTTAAATAATAAGAAAGTCATCTTGACTTTTTAATTTTCAGACAAGAGAAGCAAGAATTAAGAAAAAAGAAGTAGATTTGAAGATCACAAAGACCAATCTTATATCTTTGTTCTGTCTTCTTCTTTCTTTGATCTTTATTCTATCCGGATACAAGAGGAAAGTCAAGATGGGCTCAAGATAATCTCTGAACATAAAATTCATTTTGATATGATTTTATTACTTTTACAGATCAATATTTTATAATTTCTATGGCAAAAAAGAAAAATAAACAAAATCAACAAATTCTTTCTCCTGAAAAATATGTGAGAACAAAAGCTCGTAATCTTCCGATAGAAGAATGTTTAATAAATGACGATTGGAAGAATGCCGGAGAATGTAATATTATCATTGCCCGCAGGCACGCTTCCGGAAATTATACTCTCGGTATTTTTTTAGTCGATTTATATTGTGTCGGAGTAAAAGATTGCTTTTACCGCTACAATATTCCGGAATATGAATATGACAAATTAAAATCCGGTAGTTTTCTTACTCCAATCAGTTACAATGAGGCTCACAATCTCATTTACGGTTCTGTTGCTTATGCTGAGGATTTGGGAATCCAATCATATAAAGATTTTGAAATCGTTCAATACATTTTAGAGCCGGATACCGATGATATTCCGTTGATTGAATATGACTTTGGTTATGAAGGCCAACCCTTTCTGATTGCAAAATCGAAACTGGAAGCAGAACAGTATTTACCAGCATTGAAAAAAAGCGTGGGAGATGCTTTCCGCTTATCAATCGGAGGTCGCGATGAAGAGTTTGGTGAAGACGACGATTCATCTTTCGATTACCTTGATTTACCCGAAACGACCTACTCCTATTCTTATCCCGAGTATCCAAAAGAATTGATTCTGACTCACAAAGAGGAACTTAAAGATTTCTTTTCTCCGGAATACACCAATAGCCTGGAAAGAGAAATAATTGACAAGATATTATCGCTTCCGCGAGAATCATTGATAAAAGATCTGAAGAATATC
>JAVBKX010000010.1:0-158692 GCA_031553835.1 Bacteroidales bacterium | reverse complement strand
GCGTCCTGTCTATCTCGAAGCCTGGGACGATTTACGGATCGAAAACGTATTTATCCGTCAAAAAGACATTACAAAACAAAAAGCCGTTATTTCGGTAGAAACAGAAGTACTGGCCGACAAAGATATCCGCAATGCCAAAGTGGCTGTCAAGGATGCGAAAGCAGGAACAATTTATGGAACTGTTAATGCAGACCTGAAAAGCGGAACAAACAAAGTGGTAGTCAATTTTACAATCAATAACCCGAAACTCTGGTGGTCGAACGGACTGGGAGAAGCTCATCTGTACGATTTCACCACAACAGTGGATGCCGATTCAAAAACACAGGATAGCCAAACTGTAAAAACAGGTCTGCGTTCAATCAAGGTAATAGCCAAATCTGACAAAGACGGCTCGTCACTCTATTTCGAACTCAATGGTGTGCCTGTATTTGCCAAAGGAGCCAACCTGGTGCCGGGAGATAATTTTTTGCCCCGGATTACACGAGAAAAATATGAAAAAACCGTGCTCGATGCTGCTGATGCCAATATGAACATGCTACGTGTGTGGGGCGGTGGTATCTACGAAGATGATAGTTTCTATGAATTTTGCGATAAATACGGTATTCTTGTATGGCAGGACTTTATGTTTGCATGTAGTTTTTATCCTTCGGAAGGAAAATATTTGGAATCAATCAAATACGAAGCAATCGATAATATCAAACGACTTCGCAATCATCCATCCATTGCAGTATGGTGTGGAAATAATGAAGCGTATTATTTCTGGTTCAACTGGAACCTGAAGAAAAATTATGCAGATCAAAAACCTGAATATGCAGAGACAATCTGGAGACAATATTACGATTTATTTCATAAGTTATTGCCCGAGATGGTCGCTGAATATGCTCCTGAAATGACTTACAGACCATCGTCTCCATACGGATATGAGGGAGAAGCAGATAGTCCTTCTCATGGCGACCGCCACTATTGGGGTGTATGGCATGGACGACATGCGACCGACCAGTTCAACGAAGAAAAAAGTCGTTTTTTCAGCGAGTATGGCTTCCAGTCTTTTCCTGAATTTGAGTCTGTGAAACTATATGCACCTTATCCCGCAGACTGGAATATCACTTCCGAAGTGATGCTGGATCATCAAAGAGCCGGAACTTACGGCAACCAACTTATAGAGGAATATCTGATAAAAGAATACCGGAAACCGAAAAATTTTGAAACCTTCCTCTATATGGGTCAGGTATTACAAGGTGATGCCATAAAAAAAGCGATTGAAGCGCATCGTCGGGCGATGCCTTATTGTATGGGAACATTGTTCTGGCAACACAACGATTGTTGGCCGGTAGCCTCTTGGGCAAGCCGCGATTATTACGGACGCTGGAAAGCACAACATTATTTTTCCCGGGAAGCCTATCGCGACATCCTGGTTTCTCCGATTGCCAAAGATAAAAAACTGAATGTCTATATCGTTTCCGACAGGTTGAAGAGTACCAAAGGAAAACTTTCATTAAAAGTAATCAAACTGGATGGTACAGTTGTCAATACTTTTGATAAAACAGTAACTGTTCCGGCCAATACAAGTACTAATATTTATTCTGTAGATACCGAATCATTATTGAAAGGAGTTACCCCAAACGATGTTTTTGTTTCCGTTGAATTTACAGACGATAAAAAATCAACATACAAAAACTGTTATTTCCTGACATTACAGAAAGACATTGATTTTCCACAACCTCAAATCAACAAATCAATTAAACCGGTTGATGGCGGATTTGAAGTATCATTGACATCCGATAAGTTCGCCCGTGCCATATTTATGTCCATTGAAGGAATCGATAATTTCTTTGAAAACAATTATTTCGACATTCTTCCGGGGCAAACAGTCGCTACGAAAGTCCGTACAACGTTATCTCAGAATGCGTTTGAGAAACAGTTGAAGATAATGTCTATTACGGATGCTTATTAAAAAAGGTTTTTAGTTTCAATATGCAAGATGCGATTTTTTTTACAGTTAATGACTGAATAAATTTAATAGATTATGAAAAATATCAGAATTGTTTTTGCGATTCTTTTAGGCTGTTGCGTTGCTGCATGTACTACCGAAAATGCTTCAAAATTGACATTGTGGTATGAACAACCGGCTGATGAGTGGATGAAAGCTCTTCCGCTTGGCAATGGACGATTGGGCGCGATGGTTTATGGCGGAACCAATACCGAAAAGGTTGCACTGAACGAAGTAACTTTATGGTCGGGACAATACGATGAAAATCAGGAAACGCCTTGCGGTAAAGAACAATTAACCGAAATACGCAAATTGTTTTTCGAAGGCAAACTGGCGGAAGGCAACCAAATGGCTGCTCAATATTTGTCTGGCCAGCCCCATTCCTTTGGTACTAATTTGCCGATGGGTGATTTAATTTTGGATTTCAAATACGACGACGATCAAATTTCGGCTTATAAAAGGGAGTTAAATATTGAAAATGCTGTGTCTTCTGTTTCTTTTCAAGCCGGAAACGTAAAATACAAACGCGAATATTTTTGCTCCAATCCCGACGATGTATTGATGATTAAACTGTCGGCTGATAAAAAAGCCGCCTTGAATTTTGATGTGAAGTTGGATTTGTTGAGAAATGCAGAAGTTTCGACTTCCGGCGACGAACTCCGTTTTTCAGGAAAAGTGGATTTTCCTAAATTAGGCCCCGGAGGCGTGCAATTTGATGGGAAAATAAAAATTTTATTACAAGGAGGTTCTTTACAATCCGAACAAAATGCCCTGAAGATTGAAAATGCCGATGAGGCGGTTGTTATCGTTGACCTCCGCACCGATTTTAAAAATCCGGAATACAAAGAATTATGCGCTCAAACCATTGAAAAGGCAGGAGTGAAGAAATATGAAGAACTAAAGCAAGCGCACATTACTGATTATTCCCGTTTATTCAGTCGCACTGAAATGTTTTTGGGAAAAAGTGATGCGGATAATCTGCCTACAGATGTCCGGCGTTTGCAATTAAGAGAAGGGAAGGATGACGCAGGACTGTTTTCGCTCTTTTTCCAATATGGCCGGTACCTGCTGATTTCTTCCTCTCGTGAAAATTCGCCATTGCCTGCGCATTTACAGGGAATTTGGAATGATAACCTGGCTTGTAATATGCCTTGGACCTGTGATTATCATTTAGACATTAATACCGAACAGAATTATTGGCTGTCGAATATCGGTAATTTGCCTGAATGTAATGCGCCTTTGTTCAGATATATCACGGATTTATCCGGATATGGAGAAAAAACGGCCATGAAAGTATATGGCAGTCCGGGTTGGACAGCCCATACCGTGGCAAATGTCTGGGGATATACCGCGCCGGGACAGAGCCATACCTGGGGATTGTTTCCGACGGCGGGCGCTTGGATTGCTTCCCATTTGTGGGAACATTTTACTTATACTCAGGATGTTGAATTTTTGAAAAACGAAGCTTATCCGGTGTTGAAAAAAACGGCAGATTTCTTATTAGATTACATGGTGGAAAATCCCAATAATGGATTTTTAATGACCGGTCCGAGCATCTCGCCCGAAAATTCTTTCAAAGAAAATGGACAGGAGTACGCATTATCAATGATGCCGACTTGCGACCGGGTATTGGCGTATGAAATTTTTACCTCTTGTATCGAATCTTCTAAAATATTAGGGATGGATAACGGATTTCGCCAATCTTTGGAAACGGCTTTAGCAAAATTTCCTCCTTTCAAAATCGGGAAAAATGGTGGTATTCAGGAATGGTTTGAAGATTATGATGAAGCGCATCCGAATCATCGCCATACCACTCACTTATTAGCCTTGTATCCTTATAATCAGATCTCTTTGGATAAAACTCCGGAATTGGCCAAAGCGGCAGAAAAAACCATTCAGCTCCGTTTAGCATCTGAAGGATGGGAAGATGTAGAATGGAGTCGCGCCAACTTTATATGTTTCTATACTCGTTTGAAAGATAGCGCAGAAGCCTATAAAAATCTGAAAAGCCTCCTGGTCGAATTTTCCAGGGAAAATATGTTTACCATGGCTCCGGCCGGTATTGCCAGCGCCGAATCGGATATTTTCGAATTTGATGCCAATGAAGCAGCTCCGGCAGCGATGGCTGAAATGCTGATTCAAAGCCATAACGGCTATATCGAGTTTTTACCCACTTTACCCGCCCAATGGAATACCGGATATTTCAAAGGATTGTGCGTGAAAGGCGGAGCAACCGTTGATCTGGACTGGAATCAAGGTACTGTGAAATCCGCAAAAATAACGGCAACTGCAAATCATTCTTTCCTGGTAAAATTACCGGTAGAGGCTTCCCGTTTGAAGATAATGAAAAACGGAAAAGAATTTACCTTCAATCAGGAAAATGCTTTTGTGACGCTTGATTTGCAAAAAGGAGATGTTGTAAATTTTAAAATATCGTGATCAAAAAATTATGGAAAAAACCGCACGGGTTGGATAACAGACCTGATGTAAACTCTAAAAAAAGATTTTGTAATATTCTAAACATTAATAATTTTAGTACTCAACAACAATGCGAATCAAATTAAATCGAAAAACTTCGTTTATTTTGTCTCTTTCTTTACTAACGATGTTCTGCTCTATCCTGGTATCTTGCGAGGATCCGTATATATATGATGATAAGGAGCCGGATTTTTTAAGCGGAAGTATTGAAGACATTTACACTACGTTGAAACGGGATGGTCATTTTACTAATTTTTTACGATTAATCGATGACTTGAATTATACCGACGTGTTGTCTAAAACTGGTAGTAAAACCTTGTTCCCTGTTAAAGATGACGCATTTGAACGTTTTTTTGCAAGCAATCCTTATGGTGTGAAAAAATATGAGGATTTTACGCCGGCGCAAAAGCGTAATATTATGAATGTGAGTATGCTTGATATGGCTTATTTAAGTTATATGCTGGCCAATTCCGCTTCAAGTAATAACGGAAGTATTGGTGAAGGATTGGCTTTACGTCATACCACCGCCAATACATACTTAGACAGTGTTTCATTTGTTTCCGATCCATTGTTGCTCAACAGTCCGTTTTGGACATATTATAAAACAAAAGGAGGCCTGTATTTAGTAGATAATGAAGAAGCAATTTCATTTATCCATTTTACGCAGGAAAATATGCTCACACAAAAAATTTCAAATGAGGATTTTTCTGTCATAAACAATGGCACTGTATATAGTCCAAAAGACATCTATGTGAATGGAATTAAGGTGATTGAGCAAGATATTATTTGCAAGAACGGATATGTTCATGTATTGGAAGAATTATTGTTACCTCCTCAGAATATATCTCAAATTATTCGTAAGAATGGACAGACTAATTTATTCTGCAAACTAATGGAGAAATTTTCACTTCCGGTTTATTCTTCCAACATTGCCCATGAGGTACACGCCTATTACGATGGCAGAGATGCCGACCATTCATTGATTCCTGTGTCGGATTCAATTTTTGTGAAGAGATACTTAACCTCAAATTTTATCAGTAATAATGGCTACGGATTAAAAGATCCGTCAGGAAATGCATTGACCGAAAGTTATGGAGTGTTGCACTTTGACCCATCTTCCAACGGATATGGTTCTCAACAAGACGTTGGTGTGATGTTTGTTCCTACAGACGAAGCCATGAATACTTATATTAATAGTGCAAAAGGACTTTATTTAAAAGATGCTTATGGTAGTTGGGAAAATATACCCACTCCGGTACTGTCATTATTTATAAAGAATCATCAGAAAAAATCGTTTTTAAGCGCATTGCCTCACATGTGGCCTACTATGAATGATGAGTCGAGTTTTGCTATGAATGTATCAAGAGAACAAATTATAAAAGCCTATACAGGTAATAACGGAATTGTTTATGTATCCAATGTAGTTTACCCGCCTGTCGATTATCAAAGTGTGTATGGCGCTGTATTAACAAGTCCTGTTACTCGAATCATGAATTGGTGTATTCAGGATGACAGTAAGGGAATGATGTATTATCGGTATTTGAGATCTATGGAAAATATGTATAATTTAATTATACCATTAGATGTGGCTTTCGATAATTACCGTGATCCGGTGTCTTGGGCAAAAGGGGAAATGTATCGTCAGATATGGTCATTTTATTACGATATCAATTATAATCGGGTGTATGCCAAGCTGTACCTGGTTGATCCTTCCGGAAATAAAGGAGAGTTTCTTGGCGACATGACCGATCAAAATATCATCAAAAATCGCTTGAAAGATATTATTGATATGCATATTGTGGTGGGCGAAAAAATAGGAAATCAGATGTCGGGCTACATTGACGACGGAGCTACTCAATATGCATTGACTAAAGGTGGCGCTACAATTAAGGTAAATGGCGCAGGCAATAATATGACGTTGACCGGTGGCGGAGATATCGAACAATCTGTAGTTCCGGCACACATTGAGACCAATCCTAACACGAACAATAAATATGTGTATGATTCGGATAATGGTCGAACCTACTTTATCGATAAAATTATTGAAGATCCCACAAAATCACTTTATACCCTCTTGGGAGAACATCCTGAATATACGGCCTTTTTTGACTTGTTGAGAGGAAATGACGAAGTTTTTGAATATTTTCTCAGACTAAAAGATCCTGATGTGAAATCTATTTTTGATTTGAAAATAATCGGCAATACTTCAGGATTGGGGTATGTGGTAAATTCATTCAATAATTTCCGTTATACAGTTTTTGTTCCTACTGAGGCAGCATTGAATGCAGCTTTTGATGAAGATCCGAACTTGTATCGGTGGGAAGATATTGCTTTGGATACAATTTTTACGACTAAAAAAGCCAAAACAATATATTTGTTGAATTTCTTGAAATATCATTTTATGGATAATTCAATATTTATTGACGGCAAAAATGTTTCGAATTTGAAATACGAGACGGCTGCCCTGAATGCCGAAGATCGATTCCGCAAAGTGAGCATTAGCAGTAATGGAACCAGTATGTCGGTTTCGAATGAAACAGGAACCATTAAAGCGAATGTTATCAAACAGGATGGCGTGTACAATTTGATGGCAAGGGATTATATCGTGGACAACAAAGACTATAAGGCGGCGCTGAATATCATTTCATCTTCACGCTCCGTTGTCCATCTGATCGACAAGGCTTTAAGATTTGATAATTGATAAAAGTCATAATATTATGAACAGAACTAAATATTTATTGCTGATAGCATTGTTGTACTTGTCTGCCGTTTCTTTCGGACAAACAATGGTTACCGGACATGTGTTTTCGGAGGTGGATGGAGACCTCATCGGAGTGCAGGTATTGGAGGTGGATAAAAACAACCGGAATCTTTCGGCTACTACCACCGATTTCAATGGGAATTTTTCTCTTGAAGTAAAAAATACAGCTAATTCTTTAAAATGTGTTTATGTAGGATATAAAAATAAACTTGTGCCTATAGGTAACAATAAGAAGTTTAATATCCAGATGGAAGATGATGCTAAATTGGCTGAGGTAGTTGTACAAGGTAAAGCGATGCACTCGGACGGAACATTTGCCATTCCTCAACGGGAAATATCAGGAGCTGTGCAAAAGATCAGTACAAAAGCGTTTGAAGGATTGTCTGTTGCTTCTATTGATGATGCCTTGCAGGGACGTATTGCCGGATTGGACATTGTTAGTAACAGTGGTAACCTGGGCGCCGGTTCACAGCTTCGTATTCGAGGTACATCCACGTTGAGCGCTAATGCGCAACCTCTTATCATTGTCAATGATGTGCCTTATGAAAACAACCTGAATGCGAATTTTGATTATGCATCCGCAAATCAGGAACAATTTGCTAATATGTTGAATATTAACCCGGAAGACATTGAAGAAATCACTGTAATGAAAGATGGTTCTACTGCTGCTATCTGGGGTGCGAAAGGAGCGAATGGAGTAATTGCCATCCGTACTAAAAAAGGAGTGAAAGGGCCTACCCGCGTACAATATTCATTACGTTTCTCCGGAAAAAAACAACCTTCCGGATTGAAGATGCTGAATGGTGATGACTATACTATGATGATGAAACAGGCCTATTTTAATCCAAATCAGGATCAGTGGCAAACTCAGCGACCGGTTTTCAACTATGATCCGACTTTTTCCGAATATCAGGAATATAATGAAAATACAGACTGGGTTGATGCCGTTACTCAGTATGGATACACCTGGGATCACAACCTTACGGTTTCCGGAGGAGGTGACAAAGCCCGGTTTAGGATGTCATTCGGTTATTATGATGAAAGCGGTACGGTGATAGAACAACAATTAAAACGGTTTAGTACCCGTATGGCGTTAGATTATCAGGTGTCGGACCGGATATTGTTTGGTTCGGAGTTGGCGATTGCATATACAGACAATGATAAAAGTTTGGCAGCGTTTGAGAAAAATTGGGATGGAAGTTTAGGATTATCTGAGAATTTATTAGGAATGGCTTACCAAAAAATGCCAAATGTGGCTATTTACCGGCAGGATGCAGCGGGAAATAATACCAATGATTATTATGTTGTCCGTCAAAATGAAGAAATTGATCCTGAAGGAATTCAAAATAGATTGTTGAATCCAGTGGCGTTGGCTCACTTGGCGGTCAATGACGAATTGGAAGTAAGGATAACACCTAAATTATCATTACGTTATGATATTTTGGACCCATCTGTTACCACGCTTCGTTATAGTGGATATGTCTCTTTTGATATCAATAATAAGAATAATAAGAATTTTCTTCCGTTAGAACTAATTCCTTATGGTCCAACCAATTCTTGGGCAGATTATGCTAAAAGTGAAGAATTTGAATCGTTGTCGATTTATTCCGATCAAAACCTGACCTATTCTCCTAATTTGGGTGAAGATCATAGTTTCATTGCATACGGTTCGTGGCAGCTGTCTTCTGTAGATAATCGCAATCAAAAGATTGAAAGTTACGGTATTCCTTCATCTCATATTACAGATCCTTCAACACCGGCTTCTTATAAAGAAATTGACAATCCCAAAGGGCAACGGCGTACGATGGGTGTATTAGGCCGGGTTCACTATACATATAAAGGGCGATATATCTTAGATGCTTCCATCCGTAGAGACGGGGATACCCGTTTCGGATATAATAATCGCTGGGGAAATTTCCCTGCCGTTTCCGGAAAATGGATTATCTCGGATGAAGTTTTTATGGATCCGTCCAAATCATGGTTAAGTGAGTTAGGTATTCGTGCCGGTTTTGGTATTGTCGGTAACTCGCCGGGGAAAGATTATTTATATTACAGCCGGTATGGTTCTTATGGCAGCTACCTGCTTGGATCGGCAGTCGTTCCATCGTCTCTCAAATTGGCTAATTTGAAGTGGGAGCAATCCTCTTCTTACAATCTTGGGCTTGATGTAAGCCTGTTTGATTACAAATATACAATTGATATGAATGTATATACCAAAAGGACAAAAGACTTGTTGGTTGAAGGCCAGCCTATTCCTTCGTCTGCAGGGTTTGGCGAATTATCTTATGTCAATGCCGGAACTGTGGATAACATGGGTTGGGAGTTTAATTTATCAACCAATAAAATGATTCAGGCCGGAGGCTTCACAGTAGATGTAAACATGAATTTATCGAACCAGATCAATAATATTGTTTCTATGCCGCAATCATTTTTGAATACATATAATAAAGATTTTAACTATGAGAATGGCTCTTATTTGACTCGTATTCAGCCTAATAATGCATTGGGGTCTATCTATGGATTCCGGTATAAGGGGGTATATCAGTATGATAAGTATGAAGAAGCTGTTGCTAACAATGGGACGGCGCCTGTAGCTAAAGATGTTGCCGGCAATGTAATTGTGGATAGTAATGGAGATCCGGTACCGATGTATTTTGCGTATGGTACTCCAACCGCATATCGTTTCCGGGGAGGAGATGCTATCTATGAAGATATTAATCATGATGGTATTATCGATGAATTGGATATTGTATATTTAGGCAATAGCAATCCGGAAATGAATGGCGGATTTGGAACGACGATCCGGTATAAGAACTTTATGCTTAATGCATTTTTTAATTTCCGCTATGGCAGCAAAGTATTAAACATATCGCGGCTGAATGCCGAAAGCATGAGCGATGGACGAAACCAGTCGATCGCCGTCAACTGGCGTTGGAGAAAAAATGGGGACAATACAGAAATGCCCAGAGCATTAATGGTTTATCCGGCGATGTCAGACCAAAATGATGTTGTACATGCCGGAGCGCAAAGTTTCAATAGTTTAGGAAGCGACCGATATGTGGAAGATGGTTCTTTCTTGCGTTTCAAGACATTAACATTTGGTTATGAGTTTGATCGGCAATTGTTGCGTCCGTGGATGTTGAATCAATTGAATCTTTACCTTACTTTCAATAACTTATTGACATGGACCAAATATACGGGTGTGGATCCGGAAGTAGCTCCGTCAACTGATATCAAGAATATGTTCAATGTGAGTAGAGATGAAAACAAGACACCCCGGCCCTTATATTTTACTTTGGGTGTAACGGTGGGCTTTTAACGGTTTAATTAAGAGTATAGATATGAAAAAAAATATTTTTATACATATAGCATTGTTTGTCTCTGCGTTAATCGGGATGACAGCTTGTGACGACTGGTTTAATATAACACCACCTTCGGAAACGGTGTTTGAGGACTATTGGAAAGATGAAAGTGATGTGCAAAGTGTACTTGCTTCCTGTTATCGAGGAATGACCGAAGATGGTTTTATGGAGCGCATGGTGGTGTGGGGAGAAGCCCGCTCGGATAATGCTGCGGCAGGAAGTAATACCGGAGATGATTTAACGAATTTGTTGAATTTGACATTTACT
This sequence comes from Bacteroidales bacterium, assembly GCA_031553835.1. Classification (GTDB taxonomy): domain Bacteria; phylum Bacteroidota; class Bacteroidia; order Bacteroidales; family Azobacteroidaceae; genus JAVBKX01. Next base: position 147,834 of record JAVBKX010000010.1, on the reverse strand, counting down.
TCTTCAAACTCATATACTTCCTGGGGCGATTATTATAAAGTGATTAATTATTGTAATACCGTTCTTGAATATGCGCCGGAAGTGCAGAAAGAAGATCCGAATTTTACGCAAGGTCAATTGAATGCTTATTTGGCGGAAGCAACAGGAATCCGGGCTTTATGTTATTTTACATTGGTGCGTGTTTTTCGGGATATTCCATTGATCACTACACCATACGCTGATGATACGAAGCCATTTGAAGTGCCTCAAACTTCATCCGACTCAGTGTGCAGATTTTTAGTAAATGATTTGAAAACCGTTGAAAACGAGGCTCTTGTTGGTTATGCCAATAATCGAATTTATGATAAAGGTAAAATCACTCAAAAAGCGATTTGGGCGCTGCTGGCCGATATATATCTGTGGATGAATGATTATGATAATTGCATTATGTATTGCGATAAAATACTGAATGATCCCGAAAATCAGTGGAGGTTGGAGATTGCAGAATATTATAGCCGGATACTCTTTAATGAAGGCAATTCGGATGAAAGTATTTTTGAGTTGCAATTTCAATCAGTGGATAGCAGGGAAAATAAGGTCGCTAAAATTTATTCGACGGGAGGAGAATATACGCTTTCGGCATTTAACTTTAGCAAAATAAGCCCCAAACTATTTGAAGCGGCTTCAGATCTGCGGGAGGCCGATTCTTATTGTACACGTGATGATGGAACTTTTTACCCTATTGTGAAATACATTACATATCTTAGTCCTACGGTAACAAATAGACAAGATGTCCCGTTGCAGAGTTATAGTACAAGCAAGAGTTATTATACCAATTGGATTTTTTATCGGTTGTCTGATGTTTATTTGATGAAAGCCGAAGCTTTGGTGGAAAAAGGAAGTTCTTATTTTCAGGAAGCGTTTGACTTGGTTCTGAAAACTTATGAACGGGCCAATAAACAACAGGCTACCCTGGATTTTGATAAATACAAAACCAGCCAGTTGGATATGAGAAACTTAGTTTTTGATGAACGTCAACGGGAGTTTTTATTTGAAGGAAAACGTTATTTCGATATATTGCGCCGGATCAACAGGGAAGGAAGTCCTACCTATGTGGTCAGCAATTACCTCATGAAGAAATATGTAGCCATCGATCCGGCTACTGCAAAAAGCCGGTTGAATGATATCGATGCATTATATATGCCTATCCATAGAGATGAATTGAAGAAAAATACAGCATTGAAGCAGAATCCGTTTTATGCAACTTCTTCAGATACGCAGCAAAACTAAAATAATATTGTCATTATGAAACAAATATTTTTTGAAAACAGCAAACATGCATTTATTTGCGTATTGATGCTCGCATTGATTGGCTCGGGATTAATCGTATCCTGCAATAGCGAGGATATTGACGCTGATGCTTATTATACATTTACGGGTGAAACGATAGCTTCTTTTTGCCAAAAAAATGATTCACTTTCACTCTTTTCCCGTATTGTTGACGAATCGGGAAATGCGCCGTTATTGTCAGTGTATGGTCATTTTACTTGTTTTGCCCCGACCGATTCGGCCATTAATCTTTATCTCAAAGAAGAAGGCTTGACTTATGATGAGTTGACAAAAGAAGAAAAAGCTACCATTGTTTACAATCATGTGATCAGGAATGAAGTGAAAGAGTATTATTCTACCGATTTTCAGGAAGGAGCTTTACCCACGGTGAATATGAGTGACCGTTTTCTCTCGATTTCTTATACAAATCAAGGCGGAAAACAGATCATTTTGGTAAATAAAAAATCGCCGATTGTAAGTAAAGACAGGGAAGTGCACAATGGTGTGGTGCATATTGTAAGTAAGATAGTCAGACCTTCTATGGATGACCTTCTTTCAATAATGCAGGAATCCGGCGGTTTTACTTTGTTTGCAGAAGCCCTTGAAAAAACGCATCTGATCGATTCAATCCTGGGAATTTATGATTATTCATATACAGATCCGGGTGTTGACAGGGTGATGCGTGCAGGATATAGCGTAGCCATACCTCGTACTAAAAAATTAGGATATACCCTTTTTGCCGAACCGGACGAAGTGTTTAAGCAAGCGGGAATTAATGATTTTTCAGCTTTACTTGCATTGGCTAAACAATATTATGGTTCAGAAGATTTAAATGATTATACCAGTCGGAAAAATCCATTGAATAAATTTATCTCCTATCACATGTTGGATCGCCGTATGGCAACCAATACCATGATTTATTCAGGACGAACTACTACTCCTTATGCTAACAACCAACGACATGAATATTATGAAACAATGTTGGATAAGCGTTTGATGGAGATTAAAGCTCCGGATACGGAGGGAGGAGAAGATAAGAGTGTACAGATTAATACTCAACGGAATGGAACTTTTGTGGGCTTGAATGTACTGAAAAGCAACATTGAAGGTATGAATGGATATGTACATTCTCTAACAGCTGTCTTAGTTTGCGATGACTACTTGATGGAAAACGATATTTTGAATAAACGGATGCGTATAGATCCGTATTCTCTTGCTCCGGAATTAACCAACAATAATTTCCGTTGGAATAGAGATGATTCGCGTACGGTAACTCCGGACTATTGTGGCAAAGCTCTCCAATTTAATGATGCTACTCAAATAATTTTTTGGGCTTGCGAGTGTTGGGGAGATTATCAGGCCGATCAGGTAAGTATTCGAGGCTGGTATGACTTTACCTGGCGTTTGCCTCCGATTCCTCCCGGAACGTATGAAGTGCGGATGGGATATAGTAGCCGCGATTGGGGTGGTATTACCCAGGTGTTTTTTGATGGACAAATTGTTGGTATTCCCATTGACTTTTATACTCGGGGAACAGATCCTTCTATCGGATGGATCGCAGATTCTGAAACTACCGACAATGGAGTCGAAAATGACAAAATGATGCGCAACAAAGGTTATATGAAAGGAGCAAAAGCTCACATGAATCCGGATTATGGTAATGTGACTGCAAGAAATCAAAGCTCTTGTCTGCGTATTATTATCGGAACTTACACATTCCACGATTATGATTATCATTATTTGAGGGCAAAAAATATTCAAACTGAATTTGGAGAATTCAGCTTGGATTATTTTGAATATGTACCGGTCAGCTATTTGAATAAGGAAACGGTTGATTGATGATGTTAACAGACTAAAATTGAACAATATGAATAAAAGTAAATTAATAATAATTATCCTGGCGTTGACCGGATTGCTGGCGTATAGTTGTCAGGATGATTGGGATAAGCATTACGATCGATCGGAGTCTTTGCCGGCTGTGACAGAAACGCTGTATGACTTGTTGAAACAAGATGCCAGTTTGTCAAAATTTACACAATTGGTCAAAATCGCAGGATGCGATACCATGTTGTCTTCAACAGAAACATATACTGTTTGGGCTCCGGTAAATGAAGCATTGGACGAGGTGGATCTCAATACCATTACTAAGGAAGAAGCTGAATTGATAGTAAAAAATCATTTTGCCCGTTTTAATAATTCAACATCTATTCCTATGGGAAAATGGGTACGAATGAAAAATCTTAAAATTTATTCCTACTCGGAAAATGGAACTGTTTTTGGCGGAGCGCCAATACTAACTCACGATGTATTGGCTGGTAATGGGTTGTTGCATACTATCGCAACATCGATCCCTTTCCATTATAACATATTTGAATATATCGCGGTGGCGCCTGAGATGTCGAAACTCTCTCATTTCCTTAACTCTTTTAATGAGGAAATATTTGATCCGGAGTTAAGTACTCCGATCGACATTGATAAAAATGGACGAACTATATATGATTCGGTAAAAGTAATGTACAACCGTTTGTTGGATGACCGCTTCTATGGTTTGGGCGCCATTAATACAGAAGACTCGATTTATACAATGTTGGCAGCTGACAATCAGGCATGGGATGCTGCTTATGCTCGCATATCTCCTTATTTTAAGGTTTATAATAAAGATGCAGCAAAGAGCGATTCTATACAACGAGTTCAGACTTCATTGGCCATTGTGAATGATTTGATTTACCGGGGCCGAATTTTTGATCCGGCATCAAAAGATTCGTTGAGGTCAACAGGTAGAAGCACTATGCATAATCCCGCCAACTTGTTTTCGGGAAGTACACAAACTACAGCGTCTAACGGTTTGATTTATTCTACGGATCATGTAAGGTATGATAACACTGAAACATGGAATAAACAAATTCAGGTGGAATGTGAATATAATGTTGGACGTACATATAGTGTAAATTCGGTTGGAACAGCGTGGATGATTGAAGGAAACTTACCTTTCCTTGTAAGCGGCGGAATTTTTCTTGAAGTCAAAGCTACCTCTGCATCTGCTAATCCGGGAGTTACATTTACGATTCCCAGGGTGCTTTCGGGCAAATATAATATTTATATTGATTGTTTACCGGGCGCTATTGACGGAATGCCAAAGGATAGTACAAAACTTTTGTTTGATTTGACCTATATTGGCACCAATGGAAAACCTGCCAGTAAAACTGTCGATTCCAATAGTTTACTGACCAGTGGTACTCGTCATGTGAGGTTGCAGATTTTTAAGGAATTTGAGTTTCCTTATTCCAATTATTATGATCGCCTTTGGGAAATTGATCTCGCAAAAGGGCTGCATAGGCTTGATGAACAGGAATACTCTACAAAACTGTTGGTGAAAACGAATGTAAATGCTCAGGATTTTAATAAAGGAGTATTTTCTCGTACAATTCGTATTGACAGAATTATTTTTGAACCAGTCCCCAACAATTAAGGAAAGTAATACAAATGGAAAAAACGCATTTAAAAAATATGAACAGATACCGCATGCAATTTCTTAAAATATGCGGGTTGATTACTTCAGCTTTGCTGATGGTTGTGGTTGCAAATGCTCAAAGCAGCGAGACCGATTCTAAGGATGCAGATGCACAAAATGTATCTGAAAAATCTTTTCTTGTGATGAAAGGACGAGTGGTGGATGCTTCTACAAAACAAGGTTTTGCAGGAGCCAGACTCACGGTGGTTTCGGAAAAAATTTCAGCGATGACGGAAGATGATGGCGCTTTTGAAATTAAAGTTCCCCGAAAAGATGTTTCTTTTTTAGTCGAAGCTCCCGGATATCAAACACAAATGGTTGCTTTAAAGGGCCGGAGCGAGTTAACGGTTTATATGCTAAAGCCGGTTGGAAAGACAGCTTTCTATGATGATGCTGTTTTTTCGCCCAACGGTTTTTCCTCTATAGCCGATTTTTCGCCTAATATCCTGACCATTGATGAAGATATTACAGCGCGTATGGCTGGCCATCTTCGAGCTATTACCCATTCCGGCATACCGGGAGGAGGCTCTGCAATTTTTGTGAATGGTTTGAACTCATTAAATGCTACAGCACAACCACTTTATATTGTGGATGGAGTGATATGGCAAGTCCAGGATGGGGATGCATCCATGCATGAAGGGTTTTTCAAAAACCCGTTGGCTGTAATAGATCCGAATGATGTTCAAAAAATCACGGTACTAAAGACTGGAACATCTCTTTATGGCGCGAAAGGCGCGAATGGAGTGGTGTTGATCGACACCAAAAGAGGAGTATCGATGGCAACAAGTGTAGCCGCTTCGATGTCGATTGGGTACAGGTCGCCTTTTAATTCTATTCCGGTAATGGATGCCGACAATTATCGTGTGTATGCTTCTGATGTCTTGAGTCAAAAATTTTCCAACTCTTCTGCTGTTGATAAATACCGATTTTTGGATGATGATCCTTCCCGATCATATTATAAATCCGTTCATAATAATACAGATTGGCTTGATTTGATCAATCGGGGAGCTATGATGCAAAATTATGGTATTAGCGTACAGGGAGGGGATGATATTGCTCTTTATTCGCTTTCATTAGGATATGCACAGGGAGATGGAAATATAAAGAATACGGAATTCAACAGGTTAAATGTTCGTTTCAATTCTGATGTCAAAATGTCTGAGCGATTGAGCATGAAGTTTGATATAGGTTTTGCACAAACTATTCACGACCTTAGGAATGATGGAATTGATAGTGTTTCTTCCCCGTACTATCTTGCCTTAATAAAGTCTCCTCTTTACAAAGAATATTTATATACAAATTCCGGTAATTTAAGTACTCGTTTAAGTAATGTGGACGAATTAAGAGTGGGCAATCCATTAGCTCTTATCAATGCAGGCCGGGGAGAATCGAAACAATATGCTTTGAATACAGTTTTACGTCCTTCTTATACTATTTTGCCAAATAAATTGGAAATCAGTGCTTTGTTTGCCTTTGTCTGGAATAAACTGGATGAAAACTCCTTTGTTCCCGATTATGGAACAGTGGAACAATCCTTGTATAATGAACAAGGAGAAATTTATGGTATTGGATTGAACCGGGTACAAGACCTGATGAATAGGCATACCTCAGTTTCCGCTGAAGCTCGTTTGGATTGGAATGTAGTAAAAAATAGCGTGCATAATCTGGATGTATATGGTGGTTACCGCTTTTTTTCTGATACTTATCGGTCACATTATGACAATGGATATAATGTAGATGATAAAACAGCCCAGGTAAAAGCAGCCGCATTGAATAAATATGCGACAGGGATAGACGATTCATGGAAATCAATGTCATGGTATGCTAATGTTGATTATGCTTATTTGAATCGTTATTTATTAAATGTCACTACAGCTTTGGATGGTTCCTCCCGTTTTGGAACGGATGCCAATAATGCTCTTCACATGGGTGGAATTGCATGGGGATGCTTTCCTTCTGTATCGGCAGGATGGATACTTTCTTCCGAAAGTTTTATGAAAAATATTCAACCTGTCAATTATTTTAAGTTGAGCGCCGGGTATGGAATTTCAGGAAATGATAATCTGCCGAATAATGCCAATCGTACTTTCTTTTCTTCTATGAAATTTAATGGAGGAGCCTATGGATTGGTGTTGAGTAACATCGGAAACGAACAATTGAAATGGGAACAAACAGCCATGTCATTTGCCGGATTTGATGCCAGTTTTTTTAATAATCTTTGGTGGTTGAAGGGAAAAATTTATGCATCCACTACAAGTGATCTGTTGACCCGTAAAAAATTGAATGAAGAAGCCGGTTTAATGTATTATTGGTGTAATGAAGGAGAACTGTCTAACAAAGGCTATGAGTTGTCAACAGGTCTGAGGTTACTCGATTTACGTGATTGGAAAGTGAATTTCGGAGCATCAATGGGGCATTATAAAAATGAGATCACTTCTTTGCCCAATGGTTCTTTCCCGACTGAAATAGCCGGAGCTGTCATCCTCACGGAAGAAGGCCAGCCCGCCGGAGTGTTTTACGGATATAAGACAAAAGGCGTACTCGCATCAAAAGCAGAGGCGCAGGATGCTAATTTGTTTATTATGAGCAAATCGGGACAGTTGAAAGCTTTTGAAGCAGGAGACATGTATTTTGCAGAAGTAAAACAAGATGGTATCATTGACGAAAACGATATGCAAGTGATTGGAGATCCGAATCCGGATTTGTATGGAAATTTCAACTTTAATGTCAATTGGAAGAAATTTTCATTAGATGCCTTGTTTACATATTCTTATGGAAATGATGTGTATAATGCATTGAGAGCCAATTTGGAGTCAGGGAAAAATGAATACAATGCTTCGACCGCCATGCAAAACCGTTGGGTGGCCGAAGGGCAGGTTACCAGCATTCCCCGGGCAACGTATGGCGACCCGATGGGTAACGCCCGTTTTTCCGATCGCTGGATTGAAGATGGTTCTTATCTTCGATTCAAATCCTTGTCTTTATCTTATACATTACCTTTACAGCTTACCTATATTCAAGGATTAACCGTGTGGGGTTCTGTTAGCAATATTTATACTTTTACCAAATATCTGGGTGCGGATCCTGAATTTGCGTATGGTAATAATGTATTGTATCAAGGTATAGATGCCGGATTGATTCCTCAAACCCGCTCTTTTAATATAGGAGTGAAAATTAACTTGTAATACGATAAAAAAATAAAATATTAGCGTATGATATTCAATAGATTTAAAACGATATTTTCGTTTTGTGCGGGAATGATGCTTTTGAGTTTTACTGCTTGTCAGGATATGCTCGAAACAGATTCCAGCCGGGTTGTTTTTGAAGAAGATGTGGTTATTCATAATACCAGTGAAGCATATTATGCATATAATGGAATTTTGAGAGATCTTCAAAAACTGGGAGACCGATATGTGATATTTGGAGAATTGCGGGGCGATTTGATGACTGTAGGAGAAAATGCTTCATTAGACATGAAAGCGATCAATGAATTTGCGACGACTCCGACTGGCGAATATGCAGATAAACGTGATTATTATAATTTAATTAATAATTGCAACTACGTGATTCAACGGATGGATACCAGTGTTACGATCAGAACTGAAAAAGTAATGTTGCCCACATTTGCCGCCATCAAAATAGTGCGTGCCTGGGCGTATCTGCAATTGGTACAGGCTTATGGTACAGTTAGTTATTTGGAACAACCTGTGTTGAGTCTGGAAGAATCCCTTGCCACTTTTCCATCTGTTAATATGGATGAATTAGTAGATAAATTGATCGAAGATCTTTTTCCGTATTTGTATGTTGTTAATCCTGAGTATGGTCAGCGTTTTATCCCGGTGCCAGTGATGTTGGGTGATTTATATTTATATAAAAACGATTACATTATGGCTGCCAGCATGTATTATCATTATATTTATCAAAACGGAATTTTTGTTGGAAACTACCCGAATTATTGGACGCAGTCATCTTTTGAGGTGTCAAGCATAAAGCACCCGAATAGCTATTCTGAGGAATTTACAGCTGTTATTCAATATAATACTGAACCACAATACTATCATAGTAAATTGGTGAGTCTTACAATGAATGATAAGTTTAGCTTATGCCCGAGTCAAAATTATTTAGATTCAATGGCTGCCGCGGTTTATTGTTTTGCTCCAAACTATAATATGGCGCCTACTGCTTATACTATCGGAGATTTACGGGGATATGTTCCGGCGACACAAAAAGCAAGATCGGAGCCTGATGCCTATGGTATGTATAAACTTCCCGAATATGTAGAGCCGTTGACTTTAATCAGCAAGTTTGACAAAATTGCCAAAATAGCGTCCGGGGGGTCTGACCCGGCCAATAAATATTTTTTCAATGGGTTGGCCTATTTGGATTGGATTCCGGTATTTCGGACTCCTCATCTTTATCTGAGGTATGCAGAGGCTGTTAATCGTGCAGGAAAACCGTCTTTTGCATTTGCAACATTAAAGTATGGTTTAACTTATAGCAATGTCAATGATCCTAAATCGTTAGTGATAAATCCTGCTGAGATTGCGACAGGAGAGTATTGGCTTCAGTTTCCGCCAAATAGTAATTTTAATAATAATTTTCCAATGGCGGCCCGTGGCCGTGGACAGGGAATTCCCCGGGACAATCACTATTTTGTGATTCCTGATTATACTCCATACGAACAGGTGATGAACGAGGATGGTACTCCTTATGTGGATAATGAAGGTTTTATGCACTGGACCATTTCAACTGATGCAAATAAACTGGAGCAGGCTAAACAGGATTCCATCAATTGGGTCGAACTGCGTATCCTCGATGAAATGGCTGCCGAAACTCCTTTTGAAGGTAACCGTTATTTCGATTTGTTGCGTATTGCCCGCCATAGAAATGAATATCCTGCGTTTATGGCTGAAAAAGTTTCTGCTAAATATGGCGCCAGAGCTGCTGAAATGAAATCTAAATTGATGGATCCCAACGCATGGTATATCAAATAACATGATTACGATAAATCAAAAAGTCCAATCTGCCGGAGGCGACTGCATTCTTTTCAGGATGCAGAACGCCTCCGGGTCGTTTGTAGATATATTGAATTATGGGGCTGCAATTGTTTCCATTGTAGTTCCCGACAAAAATAACCGGTTGGGAAATGTCGTTTTAAATTATCCTAATCTGGTGGATTATCTTGCCGATACCGCCTACCTTGGTTCTACGATTGGTCGTTTTGCCAATCGTATTTCCAATGCTGGTTTTGAATTGGACGGAGAGGCATTTTCCTTAGATAAAAATGACGGAAAAAATACAAATCATGGGGGATGGAAGGGATTTAATAAGCAATTTTTTGATTATAAAATAGTTGACGATTCCCTTGTTTTATCTATAGATAGTAAAGATGGGGAAGGGGGATTTCCCGGTAATCTGCATTTTTCGGTTCGTTATTCGTTTAACGATGCAAATGAATTGACGATCCGTTATAAAGGAATTGCAGATCGGAAAACGATAATGAATCCGACCAATCATGCGTATTTTGATTTATCGTCGGGAAAAGAATGTCCGTTGGATCATCAGTTTAAGGTCGCAGCAGACCGGTTTTTGGAAATGAATGATGAATTTTTACCGACCGGTAAGATTTTGCCGATTCAGGATAATGCCGCTTTTGATTTTAGAAAGTTTAAAAAAATCCGTGAATTGATGCCCCTGAAAAGAGAAATACTGAAAGGATATAATACTTATTTTATCGGAACGGAGGCTAATGTTGGAACGCCCCGTTTATTAGCCTCACTAAAAAGTGAAGGTTCAGGAAGATGCTTAGAGGTATATTCTGATATGCCCGGCATTCAGTTTTATACGGGAGATTATCTTTCCGGTGTTCACAAGCCGTTTGATGGCGTGTGCTTAGAAGCGCAGTTTTATCCGGATGCCCCCCATCATTCTCATTTTCCCTCTTGTATTCTGGAAGCGTCGAAAGAAGTGACATATACTATCCGGTACAAATTTTTCGATTCGAAAATTTAATTGACAATGTTAATTTGTGCTATTTGGCTCGGGTTGGATTGTTTTGATCATTATTTACGACATTTGTGCTATTTTTTGCGATGGAAGTTTGTTTAAATAGATATATATTTGCATTGTGAGAAATATATATTACCGCCCATGAAATATGCATTTTGGTTCATCTTGTCATTCGTTGCCAGTATTACTGCCCACGCATTTACGAACAACAATTCTAATTATTTCTTTTCCAGAATTGATGGCGAGTCGGGACTATCGCAGGTAGATGTTAAATCACTGATACAGGATAGTTACGGTTTTATGTGGTTTGGCACCCGTAACCGGCTTAACCGGTATGACGGTATATCTATAAAAGTTTTTGATTGTTATGATCCTGTAGCCAAAAAAGGAAATAATAATATTTCAGCATTGTTTGAGGATCCCGAGCATAAATTATGGATAGGAACCGACAAGGGGGTGTATATTTTCGATCCGGTATATGAAAAATTCACATGTTTCGGAGATACTTCCAACACTCAGACGACCATTCATGATTGGGTAGCCGACATACGCGCCGATTACGATCATAATATCTGGATTGTAATGCCTAACCAGGGCGTTTTTAGATACCATCTTCTTTCAAAAAAATTATTTCATTATGTGATCGGAAATCCGGAGTTGCACAATCAGGGCAACGTGCAATGTATTTGTATCGAACAAAACGGAATGGTTTGGGTCGGCAGTAATGGAGGCGGCGTTTATTTGTATGATAAAGGATGCGATTCTTTCATCCCTTATCTGGGAGATAGTAACGGAGGTACTTTAGAGAATGAAAACATATACACCATGTGTGATTATGGGGAAGATCTGATTCTGGGAATACACGAAGGAAAATTGCGGCGGTTTAATAAACGGAAAAATAGTGTTTCGGATGTTAACGCTCCCGATGTTCACTATAAAATCATTCGGCATGTGCTCAATATCAATGATGAAATATGGGTGGGAACCGAAGACGGATTATTCGTTATCAATGAGTTGGAAAATACGGTTTCTCATATCCAGGAAGATCCGATGTATGCTCATTCGTTGCCCGATAATCACATTGAAAAAATTTATAAGGACAATGAAAATGGTATTTGGATCGGAACTATTTTCGGAGGAGTAAGTTACCTGCCGCGTTGGAGTAAGACTTTTGAACGGTATGTTCCTTCAAGCAATAAAAATTCGATCGGAAGTACACGGATCCGGGAATTAAAAGAAGATTTTCAGGGAAATATCTGGATTGCAACAGAAGATGCCGGCATTAATATTTATAATCCCAAATCCAAAACTTTTACAAGAATGGGTAAAGAAGAGGGTTTGTCGCTTTATAATAATAACCGGATATTAGGTTTTTGGATTGATGTAAACCAGGTGTGGGTCGGTTTTTTTAAGAACGGATTGGATGTCATTCAACTTCCGAATTTCAAAGTTCAGCATTATTCGGGAGAATCTTTGAATTTAGATGAAGCCAGTATCTATGCAATTTGCGAAGACCGCTACGGAAAAATATGGCTGGGCAACGGTTGGGGTGTATATGTGGGGGATAAAAATAAACGCGATTTTAAACGGGTCGATGCATTCGGACTGAATTATATTTATGATATCATGGAAGATTCGGAAGGATGTATATGGGTGGCGACTATGGGAAACGGGGTCTTTCGCTATAATCAAAAAAACGGCGATTTAAAACATTACGAACGCAATGCTGTAGATGATACTTCGTTGAGTTCCAACTCGGTGAGCAGTATTACCGAAACCAGCAGGGGCGACATTTGGTTTGCTACCGACAGGGGCGGTATTTCCCGTTATAACAAGGCTACCGACAATTTTACTTCTTTTTCGGTAAAAGATGGTTTTCCCGATGATGTAGCTTATAAAATTGTTGAGGACAAAGAACGCAATCTGTGGTTTGGTACTAATAATGGCCTGGTTAAGTTTAATCCGCAAACAAAAGAAGTGAAAATTTTCAGGCAAAGCGATGGCCTCCCGGGTAACCAGTTCAATTACAAATCAGGATTGATGAGCAGCGCCGGAAAACTTTATTTTGGCGGTTTGAGCGGATTGGTCGCTTTCGACCCTTCTCTTTTTAAGGATAATACTTTTATTCCTCCGGTTTACATTACAAAGGTATCTGTTTCCAATGTTGAAATCAATATGCATTCGGGACATTGTCCGATGGAGAAAAGCATTAGCCATACCAGGAAAATAACATTACGTTACAATCAATCCAACATTAGTTTCGATTTCGTTGCTTTGAGTTTTATCGCGCCTTCAGCCAATAAGTATGCATATAAAATGGAAAATGTGGATAATGACTGGATTTATACGAATAATACACATAGCGCTTCTTATGCCAAACTTCCTCCCGGCGAATATACTTTCAGAGTCAAAGGAAGCAACAACGATGGAATATGGAACGATGCCGGTACATCGATTGAAATAGAAATTTTGCCTCCCTGGTGGTTGACCCATATAGCGATTGCATGTTATGCGCTGTTGTTGATCTTATTGCTGGCTTGTTTCGGGAGGAGTTATAAGCAAAGAACCGACAAACGGCATGCGCAAAAACGAAAGTTGTTTGAATCGGAAAAAGAAAAAGAGTTGTATAGCTCGAAAGTGGAGTTCTTTACCAATATCGCTCATGAGATCCGGACTCCGATTACGCTGATCAACGGGCCTCTGGAATCGATGATGGAAATGGAAATAAAAGACCCGGAGATCAAAAAGAGTTTAAGTATTATGAGCAAAAATACAACAGAACTCTTGAACTTAGTCAATCAATTACTGGATTTCAGGAAGGTCGATAGTAATAAATTTATACTGAATCTGTCTATGATCAATCTTTCCGATATGCTAAGGGAGGTTTATGCCCGTTTTGAACCCGAAGCGTTCCGTCAGAAAAAATCCATGACTTTGTTGTTGCCTCCGGATGATGTGTTGCTTTCTGCAGACAAAGATGCATTGCCCAAAATTTTCAATAATTTATTTTTGAATGCCATTCGTTATTCTGATCAATATATTGAAATAGAATTGGTGATGGAAAATGGCTATGTACTGACGTATGTTAAAAATGATGGAGACCTGATTTTGCCCGAATTGAGTGAAAAAATATTCGACCCTTTTTATCAGGTCAATAAAGATCGGAAAGCGGCTTCCAGTTCGGGAATTGGCTTGTCATTAGCTCGTTCGCTGGCCGAATTGCATCATGGGTATCTGTATTTCAGGGAAGAGGATGGAATGAATCAATTTGTACTCAAATTGCCATTGGAACAAGCGGATATGGAGAAAGAAGTGATTCCCGATGGATATATTCTGGATGATAATGAAGACAAACATGAGCCGGCACATGCCGAAATTATCCTTGTCGTAGAAGATAATGTTGAAATGTTGTCGTTTATCTCCGATAAATTGCGCAAACAATTTGTGGTAGAAAAAGCGGGCAATGGAATCGAAGCCATCAAAATTTTAGAAGAAAAAACAGTTGATTTAGTATTGTCGGATGTGATGATGCCCGAAATGAGTGGCTTTGAACTTTGCAAAAATATTAAAACCAATCTGGAGTATAGCCATATTCCTGTCGTATTGTTGACGGCAAAAAATGATTTGGAGAGTAAAATCCATGGCTTGGAAATGGGAGCGGATGCATACGTCGAAAAACCATTTTCAATGGGGCATTTGATTACCCAATTGACAACATTGTTGAACAACCGCCGCCGCGAAAAAGAAGCCTTTATGCGTAAACCGTTCCTGCCGATTCAAAATATTGGAATGAACAAGGCTGATGAACAATTTGTACAAAAAATAATCGATATTATCCAGGATAATATTACCGATTCCAATTTTAATGTGGAACGACTGGCCGAAAATATTTACATGAGCCGGTCGAGCCTTCACCGGAAAATCAAGGCATTAACCGAATTAACCCCTACTGATTTTATCCGCCTGATCCGTTTGAAGAAGGCTGCCGAATTAATTCAAAGCGGACAATATCGTATCGGCGAAGTTTGTTATCTCGTAGGTATTAATTCACCATCCTACTTTATTAAATTATTTCAAAAACAGTTTGGAATGACTCCGAAAGAATTTGAGAAGCAACAACAATAAATGTTGAGGTTGCCAAATCGTTTATTCATGTTTTCATGTCAATCGTATTCTACATCCTTGACATTTTTGTATTAGCATTATTTATTAAGTAGTTGAATGTTCCATAGCATTATATTCGAAGTGAATTTTACTGCATTTTTGCCGGCTCTGCTCCCATAAATAATTCCAACGTGCTTCCTTTGATAATGTCTGCGTGATCAATGTCGAACAAATCATATTTCTGTCCGTTCAATTTGATTTGTTGGATATAAATGTTGTCCTGCGAATTATTGTGGGCTATAATAGTAAATGTTTTCCCTGAATCCAGGTTGAATGTGATCTTGTCGAAGACCGGACTGGTAATTTCATACCGTGTATTGCCCGGACAGACGGGATGGATTCCGGATGCGGCCAATACATACCAGGCCGACATTTGTCCGACATCTTCGTTGCCGGTCAATCCTTCCACTTTGTTTTTATATGCATTGTCGCAAATGCAGCGCGTCCATTTTTGTGTTAACCAGGGACGGCCTAACTTGTTGAACATAACAGGAACATTGTGGACCGGTTCATTGGCATGGTTGTAATAGTCATTCCAAAAGAAGTCTTTTGGAGTTTTTTCAAAGAAGTTTTCCAGGTCGGCGACAACTTTTTCCTGTCCGCCCATCAGCGCAACCAGGCCTTCAATATCATGCGGAACGAACCAGCCTTGTTGGTAAGGATTGGATTCAATGCAACCATACCATTCTTTCAGGCGGCCTTCCTCCGGCCATTCCTGCCAGGAGCCATCGGTTTTTTTAGGGCGAAACCAGGCGTGTTCCGGATCAAATATGTTTTTGTAATACAATGCACGTTTCCGGTATGTTTTTTCATCTTCCGTTTTACCCAGCATCTTGGCTAATTCGGCCACACACCAGTCGAAGTAAGCGTATTCCAATGTTTCCGAAATGGAATATCCTTTTTCCGTTGGGGTATAGCCAAGTGGTTCGTTTCCGAAAGTATCGGAAGTAGTGATAACAGCTTGATAGGTTTTTTCAATATTGTAATCACGAATGTCCTTTGCATAGGCGTCAGTAATTAACGAGATCGCCGGATTGCCGATCATACATCCGCTGTAGGCATTGAAAAATTCCCAGCGTTCGAGGTATCCTTTTTCGCTTTGTTCTGCCAATGAAACCAACGAATTAATTTCATCGTTTACAATCTGGGGATTGATGATGGTTTGTAAAGGAAATTGGCTGTGAAATACATCCCAACCGCTGAAAATAGTTCTTTTTGTAAAGTTGGAAGTTTGATAAATCCGGTTGTCCGGACCGGGATAACGTCCGTCCACATCCGACAGGTTGCGCGGGTCGATCATTGTGTGATACAAAGCGGTATAGAAAACCGTTTTTTGATCGTTGGTGCCTCCTTCGATTTTCATTTTATTTAAAGCGGCATTCCACAGTTGACGCGCTTTTTGATGAACCTGATCAAAATTTTTATTCTTAAGTTCCCGGTTAAAATTCTTTTCGGCGCCATCCATGCCGGTAAATGAAATGCCGACTTTCAGCGTTACCGTTTCATCTTTTTTAGTGGGAAATTCTGTGAAAAAACCAATGTTTTTGCCTCCTAATTTCGTTTCATTCCGGATAATTTTAGCATTAGCGATGAGTTGCTGGTATTTTTCACTTTGTACGTCCTCCCGTTTACGCGCCTGCTTTTCAGTAATTTCAGCGCTCCAATACCCATAATTGACCAACGGTTTGCTGAATTGTGCATAAAAATATACAACATAATCAGGATGTCCATCTCCATTACCCCAGCCGCCGCCGTCGGGTGTACATTTCATCCAGCCGCGAATGGTATTTTTATTTACGACTTCTACATATTGTTCGGTGGAAGTCCCGCCTACTCGTCGAGCTAAATCGATTTGTATGCGCGATTCTTTATTTTCGGGGAATGTAAAACGCAACATACCACCATGCGGCGAGGCCGTTGCTTCTGCTTTGATATTATAGCGGGTCAGATTGGCTGCATAATATCCGGCTTGGGCGATTTCGGTTTCTTTATTGTATTCCGAACGATAACCGGGGCGATTGGGATCGCCTTCTTTGCCGGCGATAAGGGCTAAGTTGCCGGTAGCCGGCATGACGAGAAAATTGCCCAAGTCGCCATACCAACCGACTCCGCTCATTTGTGTAAAAGCAAAGCCTTCAATGGTTTTGTGTTCGTAACTATATCCCGAACCATTGTCTCCTCCTGTGATGGTATTCGGACTGACTTGTGTCATGCCAAACGGAGTTGTTGCGCCCGGAAATGTTTTCCCCAATCCGTGGTAACTGCGATCTACATTGGTACTGGCGCCGATAAACGGATTGACATAATCCGATAAATGTTGCATTGGGTTTTGCTGCGCCCGGCAGGCAGTCAAACACAAAAGGGAAAAGAATAAAAATTGAAGTTTCATTTGGGATTTTTTAGTTGAATGAGGTTGTCTCAAAACCTTGCGTTTTTTGCCAGATTATTTTTGAATATTGGTATGAATACAATCTTCCAATTGAAATGGGAGTGGCGTTTTTTCTTCCAAAGCCCGGTGTTGCAATGGCGGATTCCATGACGAATGTTCGATCGCATTGTTTTCAAACAGCAAACCGTCAGTGCTTTTCGCTTTCAGTATCAAACCGTCGAAAATCTTGAATGTGTTATTGATAATCCGGATGTTTTGATGGACATAATGTCCTGTTACTTTTTCATGATTTTCGGGATTGATTGCAATAGTGTAGCTGTCGGCAGGACGGTTATATCCACATTCTTCGAATGTATTGTTTTGAATCAGCACATCCGTCACTTCGCCCGACTCATACCAGCTTCCGGCATCGCAGGCAATTTGAATCGCATACATTCCCGTCCGGTAAAAATGATTATTTTCTACTACTACTTTTTTAGGTGTGGTAATGAGCAGTCCGCGTGTGTTGGTCATTTCAAACCGGCAATTGCGAACTTCAAGTGAAGGCGTCCAGGTCAGGTTTTCGAGACAGTCTCCGATACCGATGCCTTTGGGAAGTGGAGCTGAAAGTTCGATCTGCATTTCCCGTTCCGAAATCAATTTCGCCTTTTTTACGATCGCCTTTCTTTTGGTCTGAATGGATGCAGCCCGGACAAATCCAATGGTGTCATTTTCAAAAAAAGCAGGAAATCCGTAGGTTTGTCCATGCATGAATTTTACTGTAAGCAGAGTGGGGGAATGTATTTCTGTAATGCGCAGAAAAGTACCGTGTATATTCATCGGGTCGTCGTGCAACCCTTTAAAATGGCAGTGATCCACTTTGATATGACCTTTACATCCCGAAAAATGCATTCCATCGGCAAAACCGGCGATGGTTCTGTTTCTTGACGGAATGATTTTTACGTTGGAATAAGACAGATTTTCTGAAAACTGACTGACAATTCCCAAGCCGTGCATGTAGTGCATCGTAACCTGATTTAATCGTATGTTTTTGGATAAATTGACGAATGCTCCCACATGATCACGGATGTGATCGCGAATCGTCAACGTTTTTCCGGATTGATAGTTTACGTTGTTGAAATTTCCTTCAAATTTTAACCGGAAAGGGGCAAGCTCTGTAATCTTACTTTCGTTGAGTGGTGAAAATGAACTGTATAATTCGGTTCCTTCAAGCGTATCGGTCAGAATGGAAAAATAATTTTTTTCGTTGGCAAACCAATTATCTCCATACCAAAACAAGTGATTGTCTATAATGGCATATCGGGAATCGGGGTGGACATTGGCTTCGATCGTACCTGGAGTAACGATTTGAAAAGTGAGTTCCGACATCGAAGGGCGTTCAAAATCGATCGCCATGTTTCTCAATTCTATGTTTTCGCAATGATCCAGCGCCCAGGTAATCATTTTCCCGTGAAATACAAAAAGAGAGCCGTTGCCTTCGATGGTCAGGTCGTTCATGTTTTCAAATAATAAACCTATATTCTTTATTTTCGAAGGACATTCTTCTTCAGACGTGGTATTGGAAATGAAATATTCCCGCTTTTCCGCTTTGTCCGGCCAAAAATCGTAACGGCCCTGAGGAAATACCAGGGTAGCTCCCGGTTTGTTTTTACAGGCATCGATAGCCGATTGTACTCCTTCCACAGCATCTTTAAATGTGTTGGGTTGTACTCCAAAATCAGTTACACAGATGGTTTGAGCGGAAAGGCAGATTGTATAGAGAAACAGGATTGTTGCAAACAGAATTTTCATATTCGATGTATTGAAACACGAAGGCACAAAGTTCCATTTCAATTTCTTTGTGCCTTCGTGCCTTTGTATTTAATTTTTTGTAATAACTTCAATGATGGTGTCGATTTCGTCTATTGGAATATTTAAATCAAAAGTGACTTGTTTCGTTTTTTTGTCTTGTTTCCAAACCACTTTCTGACCCGCATTTAACAGGCGAGCGGATTTTATGTTTTGAGGAAATGCTAATGTGAGATTATCACTTTCTTTCTTCAGGATATGGATGTAATAAATATGGCCTTTTTGAGTGATCGCTCCCCAGCTCTGAGGACGAATAAATCCGCCTTTTGTTTCGTAAATCGTATTTCCGTAGCGATTCATCCAGTCGCCCATTTGGGTAAGACGTTCAATATGTTCGGGTTGGATTTTTCCATTTGGCATCGGACCGGTGTTCAACAATAAATTACCGCCATAACCGGCTGCACGAACCAGTAAGTGAATCAATTCTTTGGTCGATTGATAACCGTTGTCTTTGATGTTGTATCCCCAGGAATACCCAATGGTGGCGCACGTTTCCAACGGTAATTGTCCCGAAACCGCTTGCCCGCTGAATCCGGCTTGGTTTTCACCCGGCAGGTCTTTTTCAAAAATCTGGAAATCTTCTCCTGGAAATGGGGACAAATGGTGATTGTTTGCTACTAAACATTGCGGTTGCAATTGATGAATCAGCCCGTATATTTCATCGTAATGCCAGTTGACATTCGCCGTCGGATCTGTCCGGTTGTCGTGAGCAGTCTGATCCCAATGTCCGTCGAACCAAATAGCAGTAATGGGGCCATAATTAGTCAGGAGCTCGGTTAATTGCGCTTTCATAAAATGAATGTATGAAGACCAGTCACTTTTTTCCGTTCTGCCGGAACTTTTTCCTGTTCTGCCTGTTTCCCATTGATAATCTGATCGATACCAATCGACCAAAGAATAATACAGGCATAATTTGATGCCTTGTTTTTGGCATTCGTCGGCAAGCATTTTCAGAACGTCTTTGCCATAACGCGTTTTTGTAATTTTCCAATCCGATTGTTTAGTGTCCCAATTGCTGAAACTGTCGTGATGCCGGGTGACAAAAGTAATGTATTTCATTCCGGCTTGTTTGGCAGTATTTACCCATGCGGCCGCATCAAATTCTTCCGGATCAAAAAAATGGATCAGCTTAGAGTAATCGAAGATCGGGATTTGACGGCTGTCCATTACCCATTCGCCATCACAGAGTGTGCTGGATACTCCCCAATGGATAAACATACCGAAGCGGGCTTTTTCAAATTCAGCGCGGGCTTCAAGATTTTCTTTGGTTGGCGCATACGTTTGTTGTGCGAAAAGCATTGCACAGAACAAAGTAAGAACGGTGGAAATAATCGTTTTTTTCATGATTAGAATATTTGTATAGTAATGAATTTGTTTATGATTGGCAAAATAAGGATTTTTATTTGAATTCCGAAAATTTTATTGGGGCAAAAAATAGAACAAATGTGCTAAAACAGGGCGTATTGATAAATTTATTATTTTTGCATACTAAATTGGATAAATTATGAATAAACTTTGTTCCTTATTTGTGTTGTGGTTAGTAGTGTTGTTGCCAAACTTTTCCCATGCTGAAAATGCTGTGTCGCCGATTACCTTAAAGAAGGCTGTTGAAGAGAGCACGTTCTCATCTCAAGATGCGACCGATGCTATTGATGCGTTTAATACACATTTACTCGATCCGGTGCGAAAATTGTATTACCGGGATACTGACAAGCCTGCAAAATTAGGCGCTATCTGGACTCAGGCGGTTTACTGGGACATGATTATGAACGCTTACAAGCGTACGAACGATCCTCGGTATTTGCAACTTATTGAAGATATTTATCAGGGAGGATATACTCAATATGACAAATATAATTGGGATAATAAAGAAATCTGGTTTATTTATGACGATATTATGTGGTGGGTTATTTCTTTGGCCCGCGCGTATGAGCTAACCGGCAAACAAGAATATTTGGATTTTTCTATATCCGGATTTGAACGGATATGGTCAGGTTCGACTGTGGCAGGTGATATTGGTTCGTATGATCCGGTTGACGGCGGCATGTTTTGGATGTTTCAATACCCTGATAAACCGGATGCCGGAAAAATGTCGTGCATCAATTATCCTACAGTCGTTGCGGCAATGACCCTTTATAATGCTACTCATAATGCCGATTATTTGAATAAAGCGAAAGAAGTATATACCTGGGCGCGCAATAATTTATTTGACCTTACATCCGGAAGAGTGGCTGATAGTAAACATGGTACAGGAAATCCCCATTGGAAAATGCATACATATAATCAGGCTACTTGTATTGGCGCTGCCATGTTGTTGTACAACGAAACAAAGGAACTGCAATACCTGAATGACGCTGCATTAGCCGCCGATTATACCAAAAATACAATGTCGAAACCCAATGGAATCTTGCCCTTTGAATTGGGTGAGGAACAGGGTGTCTATCATGCGATTTTTGCACAATACATTATCCGGTTGATTGAAGATGGCAATAAACCGGAATATTTGCCTTGGCTTAGAATGAATATTAATGCCGGCTGGAACAATAGAGATGCAGAAAGAAAACTGACTCATAAGCAATTTACTACAGTATTTCCTCCGTCTGTTGCGATTTCCTGTTATGATGCATCCGGTATTCCTGCATTGATGCAAATTTGTCCTCCGGAGGGAGATGCAACGCCGGTTCCGGTGTCTTCTCCGGTAATGATTAAGACAGAAGCAGGATTGAAAGCAATGGCGCAGAATTTGGGAGGACATTATATCTTGTCGAATGACATTGTATTGACCCGGGATTGGACGCCGGTAGGAAATGATAATAACCCTTTTTTTGGGATATTCGATGGTAATGGTAAAGTAATTAAAAATCTAAAATGCAGGAACTCCGGCGCCAATCGCGTAGGCTTGTTCGGATATGCAAAAACGGCGATTATCAAAAATGTGGGTTTGGAGAATGTTTCCGTTATCGGACAAAATGATGTAGGCGCTGTGGCAGGACGTGTAAGCGGAACTGTGATCGATCAATGTTATGTTGCGGGTTATGTGGAAGGCAATGATCATGTTGGTAGTATTGCCGGAGGAGCCGATTCGGACGGAGGGCCATCCACATTGATGAATTGCTATGCCTACACATCGGTGAAAACGCGGGCAACTCAGGTGGGTGGAATTTTGGGAACAACTAAAGACCTGACACTTAAAAATTCATATTTTGTGGGGTTGATTGTATCGCAAAGTTCCAATGCGGGAGGAATTCTTTCCTTGATCGATGGTGGAATCAATAATATTGTGGAAAATAATGTATCAATGGCTTGCAATATTAAGGGAGGAAATGCATATCGTATTTTAGCAAATGATGGGGGCCGGCTAAATGTGACTAAACTGATCAATAATTATGGGTACGATAAATCGAAAATGAATGGAATGCCCATCTCTGTCAACAATTACAGCGTAGGCCCAAATTTGAAACATGGCGGGAGTAAGTCTTTGGCGGATTTGAAAACCAAATCATTTTATGAGAGTTTGTCATGGAATATGGAATCTGTATGGAAAATAGAGGCGGATGGTTTTCCTGTATTCCAATATCAGGAGCTGCCTGTTGATGTGGATATGATTGTGGAATTGCCTCAGACATTGTCTTTGAAAATAGGAAAAACATATCAGTTGAAAGCTGTTTCGATTATTCCGGGTAAAACCATTTCCTTTAAGACAGGCGATCCTTCGAAAGTAACGGTTGATGAAGGCGGACTTGTGACAGCGCTGAATGGCGGAGATGTGACTATAACGGCCATCACGGCGACTGACGGCTTTAGTGCCGGGAAAGAATCGACCTGTATTGTTTCGGTGCCAGCGCCTTTGAGTATTGAAGATGTGTCTGAAAAAATGCCTGAAGTAACTGTTTCTTCCGGTAATGGAAGTATTGTTATCGCAGCACAATGCACGGCTGCCATTACTGTTTTCGATATTATGGGGAAAGAGGTTCAAACCATGACCTTGGATGAGACTTCCTGTTCTGCCGTTTTAAAATCAGGAATTTATCTCATCCGGGTCAAGGAAAATGGAGGACATCAATATACATTAAAATACCTGCATAAATAAACAGGCACCTATTGCATCGCGGTTTATATTGCTGTTAAACGAATTACTTGGCTGGCGTACTCAGACCCTAAATCCAAATCTATGCCTTCTTCCATCAGGTACTTGCCGCTTACTGTTTTTCCTTCTTGTTTTAAGTTGTTGTTGCCGGCATTTACTTCCTGCAATTTGTATGTTTTTCCGGCATCCAGTCCGGCCATTTTGAACCGGGGTGTCATTTGGTAACGCAAATGTTCTGTTTTATAAACGAAGAAAACGGCCTCTTTTTTATCATCAGTAACATACATCAACGAAGCTACGCCTTGTTGTTCATAGGGCGAAATGAGGCGGTATTGGTCGCCTGATTGTACAATGGGGCGTATTTCTTTGTAGGCGGCAATGGCTTTTTTTGAAAAAGCCAGGTCTTCGGGCGACATATCTTTGGGCTGAAGTTCCATTCCTAAACGTCCCGACATTGCGACATCAAAACGATATTTTAACGGGGTGACTCGTCCTGTAGCGTGATTTTTCTCCGCGCTGACATGTGCAGCCATGGCTATGGAAGGATAAAAATGAGAGAATCCCCATTGGATATATATTCGTTGCAAAGCATCCGTGTTGTCACTTGTCCAAAATTCATCGTAATACGGCAAAAATCCGTAATTTATTTTGCCGCCACCACCACCGCAGGCTTGCATTACGACATCCGGATATTTGGCACGGATACGTTGCAATACCTGATTCAAGCCGCGATGATATTCGATATACAAATGCGATTGTTTGTCTTTGGGCAAATAATAAGATCCATAGTTAAATAAAGCCATGTTGGCATCCCACTTGATATAAGCAATATCAGGATATTGAGTCAGCAGATTGTCAACGACTCCGAATACGAAATCCTGCACTTCGGGATTGGATAAATCGAGCACCAGCTGTGTTCCGCCTCTTGTCATGTGCGGGGTGCGGTTGTCCTGGCAAATGATCCATTTGGGATGTTTTTCATACAATTCACTTTTGCTGTTCACCATTTCAGGCTCAATCCAGATACCGAATTTCAGATTGTGGGACTTGGCCGATGCGATGAGGCTTTCAATTCCTCCCGGCAGTTTTTCATGATCGACCTCCCAGTCTCCTAAACCGGAAGAATCGGTTTTGCGTGCATATTTGTTGCCGAACCATCCGTCGTCCATGACAAACAATTCGCCTCCTAAATCTGAAAAATCTTTCATCATTTGATTCATGACTTCCTGGTTGACATTCAGATAAACACCTTCCCAACTGTTGAGCAAAATATCGCGTTGCTGATTTCCATGCGCCAGTTTGTAATTACGCGCCCAGCGATGGAAATTGCGACTGACCCCTCCTTTGCCTTCGGTACTGTAAGTAAATGCCAGTTCGGGAGTCCGGAAAATTTCTTTAGGCATTAAAATATATTGAGATGCATCTTCATTAATGCCCGCAAATAAATGGGACCTGTGCGAAAAATCGGTGTCGAATTTGATCTCATAATTGCCGCTCCATGCTAATGTCGCTCCCAAGGTAGCCCCTGTATTTTCAGCAGGTTCTTTTCCGAATGACAACATAAAACAAGGATTGTCGTCTTGTCCGTTACGAACGCCATCTTTATTTTTGATGATTTTCACGCCCGGAAGCAGTTCTTCTTCCGAAAGCATCGCTTCGGTAGTCCATGTTCCATGCAAATTGGAAAGCCAGGTTTTCCCTTGTCTCAGAGGGATATATGCTGATGCAAATTGATAAAGTGTTACCGGTTTTTTCTCATTGTGAGAAATCTCAGTCCAAGCCTCTATAATATCGACTTTTTTGAATGCTTTGTAGCAAAGCGTTACATTGAAGGGATAAACGGGGTCATATAAAACGAATTTCCAGGTTTCTGAATCAGCATCTTCGGTTTTTGTCATTTGATCAAATAATAAATCCAACGACATATTACCGTCGGCATGAGTCACTTGTATAGCGACTTCTTTAGTGCATTCGATTCCAAAAGGTGGATAGGCATTTTTCCATAAAGCCGTTTCGCTGTGATATACTTCTTGTGGCGACGAAATTCGTGTCCCGTAATACTGGAAATGAAGTGATTTCCCTTTTTCTGCTTCCAGAAATAAAGTGGTATTGGGAGTTGAAATCAAATAATTTTCAGCTTTCGCCATTAAAACGAGAGACAATAAAAATGTTGTTAACAGACAAGATCTCATAAGTAAGAATTTTAATTTATTATCCGCAATCAATTTGTTTTCTATTTATTTTACCTGGTATATTTTTCCGGCTTCTGTTGCAAAGGTCGTGATATAATATCCTTTTTCATCTTTCTCAGACACAATATTTAAACCTGTTACTTTTACCGGAACATTTGTTCTCAACTGACAATTATTCCCTTGTTTGGATGTAATGTTTGCCGAAAACAATTGGCCGTTTTTCCATTGTATATCCACCTCAAATGCACCTCTTGCCCGCAAGCCTTTTACTTCGCCCTGTTGCCAGATGTCCGGCAGGGCAGGCAGCAGGTGAATTTCTCCAAGATGACTCTGCAAAAGCATTTCGGAAATACAGGCTGTTGCTCCGAGATTTCCGTCGATCTGGAAAGGGGGATGAGCATCCAACAGATTGGAATATACACCTCCTTTACTCGAATAATCCATGCCTGTGTCGGTGCTCAGTTCCAATGCTCCTTGCAATAAAGCATGAGCGTGATTGCCGTCCAGAAGTCTTGCCCAAAACGCGATTTTCCATACGCGACTCCAACCGGTTCCACTGTCGCCTCTGGCATTCAATGTCTTTTTTGCAGCTTCGGCATACGCCGGATTTAATACCGGAGAAATGTTTTTTCCTGGATATAGCGCCATTAAATGAGATACATGGCGATGCTTGTCGTTGGGATCATCATTGACCTGATTCCATTCTCGCAACTGTCCCCAATCTCCGATTTTCAATCCATTGTCCAGTTTCTGAAATTTTTGTTCCAAAACGGTTATAAATTGTGGATCGGTTCCCAGTATTTTTCCGGCCCGGATGGTATTGGCGAATAAATCCCAGACAATTTGCTGGGCATAGGGAAGTCCATCTTCCCAGGGACCATGTTCGGGCGACCATTCATTGGGTGCAATGATTTTCCCGTCGTCGCCGACAATTAACCGGTCTAACCAAAATTGACAAGCTGATTTCATAACCGGATAAGCTATGTTTTTCAAGTATTCGGCATTGGGTTCGAAAAGATATTTGTCCCAAATGTGCATGCAGTACCAGGCATTGGCCGGACGATTCCAGTTCCAATCGGAATATCCGAAAATATTGTTTTGAGTTTTCATTGCCCAGCCGCGGCAATCCAATTCTTTGGCCATAGCACGCCACGACGGCTGTATCATAGCTTCATTGTAAATGTAATGAATATACGGCAGGTGACATTCGGGAAGATTGGCTACTTCTGTCGGCCAATAATTCATTTGGATATTGATATTGGAATGAATATCTGCTTCCCAGGGTGGATTATTGACATTGCTCCAAAGTCCTTGCAAATTGGATGTTAAATGGAATCCTGCACGCGAAGTAGCAATAGTGAGGTAACGTCCGTATTGGAAGAAAAGTACATCCAGGACCGGATTATATTCGCCTTTGGCGTAATTTGCCAACATTTCATCGGTTGGAATTGAAGGTTTTACATCCCCTATTTTTAGAGAAACCCGCTTGAACAGTGATTGATAATCCTGAACATGTTTTTTTCTCAGGGTGGCATATTCTTGGAAAACCGCCTTGTCAATATCGGATTGGAGGGACGCTTGCCAATCTTGCCGGGTCAGGTAATCCGGAGTTTCCGGATCATAATCTGTTCGCGCCGCCAAAATAACGGTGACTGCATTGGCATTGTTCACAGCAATAATATTATTTTCTGAAGAAACCTGTCCACCTTCTGCCAATATTGTCATTTTTGCGGAATAAGACAACAAGGTCATTTTTCCGGAAATAGACAGTTCATTTTCCTTAACGATGGTTGGTTCATTGTGCGCTCCTTTTAGTTGAATGTCAAAACTAATTTTCCCTTTTTTATCGGCAGTAAAGCGGAAAACGAGTACATTATCGGGATGAGAAGCAAAATATTCCCTGGAATAACGTGTTCCTCCGGATTGATAATTGACTCCGGCAATCGCCTCTTCTAAATCGAGGTAACGGGTATAACCGGAATAATCCTGCTGATTTTTAAATTGAAGATATATGTCGCCGAAATTTTGGAAAGATCCCCTTTGTGTGGTATTCCCACTCCAAAGCGACTTGTCATTGAACTGAATGTGTTCTTCTTCTATTCCTCCGAAAATCATGGCGCCGATACGACCATTCCCGATGGGAAGAGCTTGGGTCATCCAGTTGGCAGCCGGTTGATTGTACCATAACAACAGGTCGCTTTTCAATGATTTAGGAGGTTGTGCCTGAATCATCAGAATGCATAAAAATGCAAACATTAGTAAGAAATTTTTTTTTATCATAAGAATATGTTTATAATTTGCTTCAATAAAAAAGCATGTGTCTTTGTGTCTTAGATATTATGTGTTTCAAGTTGAATTTTCTCCCCTTTCCCGGTCTTAAAATTCAATATATTTCCTTCAATGACTTCTGCTTTTTTTCCATTCCGGATTATTTCTATTTTTGAATCCGGCCAGGGATTTCTTATTTTACAATTGCCTCCCTGTTCGCTCAAAATATCTACGGATTTTATTTTTCCTCCGGATAATTCGCTACTGACCAAAAATGCGCCGACTGCGCGCAAGGTATGAAATGATGCATTTTTCGTTTTATCCCAATTAGGAAAAAGGTTGATTGTTCCGTTATAACTTTGCATCAAACATTCGTTGATAACTGTTGGTAAAGCAAAATTCTCAACCCAGATTCCCATGGGGGCCATGTAATCAAACGGAGTCTGATCATTGTAGCGCCCTCCGGTTTGTAACAACATATCAGTTACTGTTTGATTGGGAAGCGTAGCATAGTGTACATAGCGTTTGAATTTTTCCAGATCTAATATACCCAGACGTGCGGCTTGTAAGTGATAGAATACAATATCGTTTCCGCCTTCATTCTGATGAGAATTAAACGTATTTACCAGTTTTTTATAAATATCTGCCGGAGCATCTATTCCATATTCTTCTCCGGGGAAGACATGTGTGAGATTGGCAGGAACATTATATACGATCTTATCTCCTTCTCCGGGAACAGAAGTGTATATTTCTCCGTATTCATCTGATTGTGCTGTTGAATATTCCGGCATAGATGGTAATATGATTTTAACATCTTTGACTAATTGAGCTTCAGCTTTATCATATTTCAATGTTTTCACTGCTTCAAGATAAGCCTTGAAAATAAATTTAGCCATTGTAATATCAATCTGAGTATCATAGTTGTATTTGAAGCCGGGTTGTAATCCGTATAATTCGGGCGGAACAGAAGGAAAAATATGATATTTATCATCATTCCATTGTTTTCCGTGTGCATCAGGTCGTTTCATATAATCAACCAGAAACATAACGGCATCTTTGATTGGTTCAAAAGCCCTGTTTTTAAGGAAATCGGTATCCATTGAATAAATATAATGCCACCAAAGTCCTTGTACAGTCCAAGGCGTTTCAAACACTTCCCATCCCCAATCAGGTACAGGATAGGGATGTAAAGCCATATCGACCGGATAGGCTGAATGAGGAAAAAATGCACCCCGCATGTTGTAATATTCTTTCGCCCATTGCCGGCTGATTGGCAGCAAATGATCGACTAAATCGACATACGGCAGGTTTTTATCCAAATGATTGCTTGAAAATGTGACCCAAAAAGGTTGCTGGGTATTGTAATTCAAATGATAATCGCCATGCCATGCTGTACCGATATTCCCATAACTCCAGTTGGCAAATATCCCGGGACAGGTAACTCCTTGTTTTACGGCACAATTAAGAAAATAAAGATTGTGATACCAGATCTTTTCAAGTTCCCGATCCGACAAGTCAACTCCGGATTTACTCCAATAACCAGCCCAGGAAGTTTCAGTTTGTTGTAATGCTGATTTATATTTAGCCAAATCAGGAACTTCTGCCTGTGATTTTTTCTTTACGTCGGAAGCTAATCCTTCGGATAAAGAAACAATGCCTATAAATGAAAAATTACTCTTTTCCATATATTTTTCAAGTGGTTGCAAAGGTTCCTCCAATCCCTGATTAGTATAATGTACGCCATCTGTCAAGGGAATAGACAACTGTGCTTCCAACTTAAAAGCCTTATCTTTAGGATGGCCTTTTTCCTTATCATACTTGTGTGGTTCCTGATAAGGCAATACCTGATAAAATCCCATCAATCCAGAAGCTTTTTCTTCTATCGGCAGATAACGAGGAATATCTTGTGGAGTGGCCGGGTCGGGAATAATCCGGAAACGATTGAAACAAGATGATTGTGGTTGTTGATTTTCATCCAATAAACGAAACCACAAGGCATCAACCTGAGTATCTACAAAAACCTGCAACACATTTTTTTTACCTTCATTCAACACGTAAACTTCACAAACTCCGTTCGAGATATCTATTTTATGTCCTAACAATTCTACTTTCCGGCGATCAAAACCCAGTATAACTGTACCACAAGGAAACGGACGAGGATATGGTTTACTGTAATTACTTGCTGTCAGGTTTAAATAATTACGGAATTCTTCATTATCCCGGATCGAACGTAAATCTTTGGGTAAGGCTTTTGCCTTTTCAAAAACTTCGGCAAAAGTTCCTATTTTTTCACGATTATCTTCTGCGATACGGATATCCCAAACATTGTTGTGCCCGAAATGAAAACAGATTGCATCCGGACGGGTAGTGACAACGACACCCAAAGCTCCATTACCTAATACGGCTCCTTCAAAAAAATCAATGGCAGGTTTATTGTATTCAACAGGATGTTGGTTGGCTTTGTTAATTGCGATGGTATTCAAACAAAGACAAGTGGTAATGTAGATCAATACAATTTTTTTCATTCGTAAATGATGTTATTTTGTTGGTTTATTTCCCATTACAAACTCTAATGTTCCACCATTTATAATGTCGTTGTGAGTGATCGTTTTAGCTTTATAAGGCTTTCCGTTCAGTTTTATCGATTGAATGTAAATATCGTTATTCGATTTTTTAGGAGCAATGATCGTGAACGTTTTTCCTTCGGGTAGTTGGATAACTGCACGCTGTACCAAAGGGCTTCCGATGTCATAAAGGCCATTGGCGGGATTGACCGGATAAAATCCCAATGCACTGAAGACATACCAGCTCGACATTTCCCCACAATCGTCGTTGCCCGCATATCCGGCAGAAGTATTATCGTATAGTTCGTTCATGATTTTAGCGACATATTGCTGGGTTTTCCAGGGTTGTCCGGCATAATTGTACAAGTAGGCAACATGGTGACTGGGTTCGTTGCCATGGGCATATTGTCCGATAAAACCGGATGCATTACTGTTGACTTCCCCTTCGCCGTGATGTTTTATGGTGAAGAATTGGTCTAATTTTTCGCAAAATGCTTTCTCTCCTCCGGTCAACCGGATCAGGTCGGGGATATCTTGTGGCACATACCAATAATATTGCCAGGCATTTCCTTCGGTAAATGGTTGGCCTCCATTGGCGCCGTATTTGAAGGGATCAAAGGGTTGGATCCAGTTTCCTTTGTCATCTTTTGACTGGAAAAATTTTGTTTTGTCATTGTGCAGGTTTCGATAATATTGAGAGCGGGCCATGAAGTGTTTGTAATCGTCTTCTTTTCCTAATTTTTTTGCCAATTGAGCAACGCACCAGTCATCGAAAGCCATTTCTAATGTAATGGAAACCGATTGTGTTTGGATGTTTTCGGGCATATATCCATATTTTTCCCAAACTTCAAATGGAGAATTGATGTGAGAAATGGTGGAGGAGGCTTTGATGGCTTCGTATGCTTTTTCGGCATGGATACCGGGCAGGTTTTTCAGTATGGCATCAACAATGACCGGAATGGCGTGATTACCAATCATACAATAATTTTCCTGTCCCCACAATTGCCAGATGGGTAGAAACCCGAATGATTCGTATTGACGGATCAGGCTGTTGACAAAATCGACGGAACGTTTGGGCTGAAGAATGCTGTATAAAGGATGTGCGGCTCGGTATGTATCCCATAAAGAGAAAGTTGTATAGTGTACGGCATGGTTGGATCCGGTGTTTTTTTCGGTGTAATCCATGGCTAAGTAATCACCATTCAGGTCTGAGATGACATTCGGTTGAATAAAAGCATGATAAAGCGCTGTATAGAAAATTTCTTTTTGTATTTCGGAAGCTTCTATTTTTACTTTACTTAATTCTTTTTCCCATATCTCACCGGCGTTGGCTACGGTACGGTCAAAATCCCAATCGGAAATTTCTGTTGCAAGATTTATCCGGGCATTGATTTTATTAACGGCCGATAGGCCTATTTTGACAAGAAGGGGAGCGCCATCATCCTGGAATTTTAAAGTGGCGGTGATATTAGTGCTGTTTACTTCTTTGGTATTCGGCCATAAACGGCCTTCGTCCGAGACAATGTACTCGATAATCGGTTTGGAAAATTTGGCATGAAAATATACTTTTCGAAGCCTTGCCCAGCCGGTAATGATGCGGTATCCTTCGATGGTATAAGGATCAATTATTTTTAAATTGGAATTAATAATTTTGGTTCCCCAACTGTTTTTCTCACGTGAATGGTTGATGTCGAAAAACAGCAGGTTGTCGTTTCCTTTTGGAAAAGTATAACGGTGAAATCCGGCATGAGTTGTTGTGGTCAGTTCTGCCACAATATTGCCGTTGTCTAATTTTACCTGATAATATCCCGGCCACGCTTTTTCATTATTATGGGAAAAAGGAGAGGGATGGATGCTCTTCGACGCAATTTGTTGCATTTCCCCTGTTACGGGCATCAGCAGAATATCTAACAAATCGGCAAGACCGGTGCCGCTTAAGTGCGTATGACTGAATCCGAAAATGGTTTTATCGTTGTAGTCGTAACCGCATGCTTGCGCCCAATCGGGATTTTCGCGAGTGTCGGGACTTAATTGTATCATTCCAAAAGGTACCGTGGCTCCGGGGTATGTTCCTCCCAACAGGCTCGATTCTACCGCTCCCGTACCAATAAAAGGATTCACATAGTCGGTACATTTTGTTTTTGTGGATTGAGAAAAAACGATAAAGGGAGTATAAATTAAAATGGAAAGTAAAAATAATTTACGAGTCGTTTTCATGTATATTATGAAATTAAAAGTTATGCAAAATAAAAATGCCCATTTTTGTATGGGACTACAAAAATAGGCATCTTAATTGATGCAGTTGCGCAGGAATGTATCAATAAATAGCAGATTTGTATAAAAAAGAGGGAAAAGTACGGATTTTAAATCCATTTTTCACTCAATACGTCACCTTTTACCGATAA
This sequence comes from Bacteroidales bacterium, assembly GCA_031553835.1. Classification (GTDB taxonomy): domain Bacteria; phylum Bacteroidota; class Bacteroidia; order Bacteroidales; family Azobacteroidaceae; genus JAVBKX01. Next base: position 115,089 of record JAVBKX010000010.1, on the reverse strand, counting down.
TACAATTACTTTAATGGGAATGTTTCGCTCTGCTTGTTGTCGAGACATTTCGGCAATCCGTACCAATCCGCTGCAACAAGGAACTTCCATAATCAAGACGGTTAATGTGTCGATTTGTGCGATGTCGATCATCGCTGTCAGTTTGTCCATATAAGATGGTATGTTGCTGTCGAGCTTAGGACAGGCAATGGCCAACATTTTATTTTTTAGAAAACGTTGGTGAAACTCTCCACTGGCAAAAGCGGTACAATCGGCAGCCAACAACAAATTAGCTCCTTGCAAAAAACCGGCCTGCGGATTTAATAAATGTAATTGCACCGGGAATTGTCGTAATTCGGAAGTTGGAACAGGTTGCGGCGTCATTTCCGAAAGCGTCATATCTCGTTGATCTGTTGAAGGTCTGATTTCTCTCATCATAGAACCGGGGCAGCCGCAAGCCATTGGCTTTTCTTTTTCTTTGCCCTGAAAATTTACATTCATGTTGTGTTGCTTCAAATAGTGCAGACCTTGTTGCAAAAGCTCTGTTTCGCCATGTTCTTTCAGATGATTTAAATGAGCGAGAATGACGGATTCTCCTTTGGTTGACAAACGCTCCATAACAGCCTCTTCATTATAAGGTTCCGCCTCTCGCTCTTCTAAAGTAATGGCGCCGACGGGGCATTCTCCGATGCATGCCCCCAGTCCGTCGCAATATAGTTCACTGACCATAACGGCTTTGTTGTTAATTAATTGCAGTGCGCCTTCGTGGCATCCGGAGACGCACGATCCGCAACCGTTGCAAAGCGCTTCATCAATTTTTATGATTTTTCGTTTCATAGCTAATTCATTTAATTACATCCCCAGGTTTTCATATCTTCGTTTACAGAACTTATACTGCCGATCCCAAAATTTTCTACTAATACATTGGTTACATTAGGAGAAAGAAATGCCGGCAAAGTTGGTCCGAGATGTATGTTTTTGACCCCGAGACTCAGTAACGCCAGCAATACAATGACTGCTTTTTGTTCGTACCATGCAATATTGTAAACGATCGGAAGATCATTTACATTTTCCAGTCCGAAAGCCTCTTTGAGCGCCAAAGCTATAACCACAAGCGAATAACTGTCATTACATTGTCCTGCATCCAATACACGTGGAATGCCGCCAATATCTCCTAATGGAAGTTTGTTATACCTGTATTTGGCGCAGCCGGCAGTCAGGATAATATTATCTTTGGGTAATGCCGAAGTAAAATCAGTATAATATTCACGTGATTTCATGCGGCCATCACAACCGGCCATGACAACGAATTTTTTGATGGCGCCTGATTTTACAGCATCTACTACCTTATCAGCCAAAGTCAGTACCTGATTATGTGCAAATCCGCCGATAATTTCTCCTTTTTCGATTTCTGTCGGAGGCAGGCATTTTTTTGCATGTTCGATCAATGCAGAAAAATCTTTAGGTTTTCCGTCCCGGCGACTGGGAATATGTTTGGCTCCGGGAAGTCCGGCCGAACCGGTGGTATAAATCCGGCCGGCATAAGTAGCCGATTTTAATGGCGGAACAATACAATTGGTAGTGAAGAGAATAACGCCATTGAAGCTTTCAAATTCTTCACGTTGTTTCCACCAGGCATTACCGTAATTGCCGATAAAATGCGAATATTTTTTGAATGCCGGATAATAATTTGCCGGCAACATTTCGCTGTGCGTATATACATCGACTCCGGTTCCTGCAGTTTGTTCGAGCAATTCTTCCATGTCCTTCAAATCATGTCCGCTGATGAGAATTCCCGGGTTTTTACCTACTCCAATATTTACTTTGGTGATTTCGGGATTTCCAAAGGAGGACGTGTTGGCTTTGTCAAGCAACGCCATGGCTTTCACTCCACATTCTCCGACGCTCATGGTAAGTGAAACGAGTGCATTAATGGTAATATCTTTCCGGCTGACTTCTGCCAGTGCATTTTCAATCATGGCATAAATATCGGAGTCTTCATATCCGAGATTCAATGCATGTTCGGCGTAAGCTGCAGCGCCTTTGATACCATAAATGATCAATTGTTTCAGGGACCGGATGTCTTCATTGGTTTCAGTCAATATGCCAATGGTAGCGTTTACTTTTTCATATTCGGAAGGTAAGGCAAAAAAGGTGACTTCATCTTGTTCGGGTAGTGCAATACCCCGTTTTTTTGCTGTTTCAATCAATTCGTTTTTAATGGAAAATGCTTTTTCAATGCGTTCTTCGATTGCCTGATTGTCAAAATTAGCGTTTGTAATGGTACAAAAAAGTGCGTCTAAGATTTGACGGCTTGCTTTGATGTCAGCAACGCCTTTTTTTCGTAAAGCACTGTTTACAATAGCTTCTCCGTGCACTGCATACAATAATAAATCCATCAGGGCGGAGGTTTGTGGTTCTTTTCCGCACACTCCTTTGATTGTACAACCTTTACCCTGAGCTGCTTCCTGGCATTGATAACAAAACATTTCCATAAATATTAATCGTAAATGAGTTAAAACCTGTCTTTTTTTCTTTTCGGTTGCAAATGTAGGGTGGTTTATTGTCTTAAATTGTCGCAAATGTGACAGTTTGAATGTTTTGATTAATTTTGTGGCAGAATTGATTTTCTTTATTGATATGGATTTTTCAGCATTATTGCAAATTCCCTTATTTCATTCCATAGGAGAAACGAAACTGATGTGGATTTTTTCTGAATTAAAACTTTCTGAAACACATTTCAGGAAAGATGGATTATTGGCTTTGCAGGATGAGCTTTGTAACCGGTTGATTATCTTGATTTCAGGAAGTGTGAAAGGTGAAATGATTGATCCGTCGGGAAGAATGATCAAAGTGGAAGATATTTTTGCTCCGAATCCATTGGCGATTTTGTTTTTGTTTGGGCATGTCAATCGTTTTCCGGTGCAGATAACAGCGCGAGAAGAAGTGACAGCGCTTGTTATTCCAAAGCAATCGGTTCTCAGAATGCTGAGTTTGGATGAGACTTTGTTGAAGAACTATTTGGATATTTCCGCCGATTTTGCTTCCCGTCTGAGCCAGAAACTACATTTTATGTCTTTTCGTACTATCCGGCAAAAACTGGCCATGTATATCCTTAAACTTTCGCAAGAAGCAAAAACGGATGTTGTTGTTTTGGATAAAACGAAGAGCGCTTTGGCTGAATATTTTGGTGTTTCCCGCCCGTCTTTGGAACGGGAATTTACTAAAATGCAGCAGGATGGTCTTATCATTGCAAATAAAAGGGAAATACAGATATCTGATAAAAAGGGACTTATGAAGCTGGTGAATTAATAAATAGATGGATGATTCCTAAGTTCTTCATTTTTAGGTTATAATGATACAAAATGTTTTATTGCATAGGTATAATTTCCTTAAAAATGTAACATTGCAGGGGTATAATTTGTAATCAACTGAAAGAAAGTGTTATTTTTTTGCAAATTCTTTGGGCGCTATACCGAATTGTTTTTTAAAACATTTGGAAAAATATGACGGCGAACTGAATCCGACTACATAGCAGACTTCATTGATTTTGTAGAGACCTTCCTGAAGATGTTCTGCCGCTTTTTTCAGTTTTACCAGAAGAATGAATTCGTTGGGAGTGAGTTCTGAAACGCCTTTGATTTTTCGGTGGAAACTGGATCTGCTCATATTTAGAGCGTCGGCCAGACTATCGACACTGAACTGCGTTTCCGAAATGTTTTTGTGGATTATTTCGGTTACTTTCTTTAAAAAATCTTCATCAGATTTCGTTAGAGCAATACTTCTGGGATTGAGATATGGAGATTGTATAAATGCTTCTTTTACTTTTATACGGTTGGAAAGCAGATTGGATAACTGCGCCAGCAAATGTTCTGTAGAAAACGGTTTTTCTACATAAGCATCCGCTCCGGCGTCTAATCCTTCTATTTTAGACTGCAATCCGGTACGCGCAGTCAGCATAATGACGGGAATATGACTGTAAGCAAAGTTTGATTTGATTTCCCTGCATAATTCCAATCCGTTGATTACAGGCATCATGACGTCGGTAATGACAATGCTTACACGTTCGTTGTCTAATATTTTTAAAGCTTCTTCTCCATTATTTGCTTTGAGTATGTGATATGTGTTTTTCAACTTATTAGTCAGGAACTGCATCATCTCAGTATCATCTTCCACCATTAAAACAACCGGCATATTTCTTTGTCCGCCAACCGGTTCGCTTTCGAAAATATTGTCGGTATCATTTTGTTGAGTAGTGTTTTTAATATCGACCGAATGATCTTGTTTTAATGGTAATTTTAATAAAAATGCATTGTGCCGGCCGGTTTCTACACGCAGGGACAGCATTCCTTCATGCATTTTAGCGAGCGAACGGGCTAATGGAAGTCCTAATCCTGTACCGGAACGAATATGATTGGCTTCATTGTCTTCAATCTGGTAGAAAGGTTCGAAAATTTTTTCCTGCGCTTCTTCAGGGATGGCTTTACCGTCGTTTTTTACCGTAATCAGGAATGTTCCCGCCGTTTCATCGGTGTTGAGCGTTAAGGAAATTTCCGTTCGGGCATATTTAATGGCGTTGCTGAACAGATTGCTTAATATTTTGGTCAATGCTTCGTGATCGACATCAGCCCAAAGCGGTAGTGCCGGAAGATGCAGGTCGAATGTTAGATTGCGTTGCTGTGCCGTTAAGTGAAAACGACTGTGTACACCTTTGATTAATTGAGTAATATTGGTGTGTACATAATTCAGGCGGAAACCCTCTCTTTCTGTTTTCCGGAAATCCAATAATTGATTACTCAAATCCAACAACCGGTTGGTGTTGCGTTCCATCACTTCTAAATTTTCCTTCAACTCGTTTTCATCCACATTTTCTTTCAGAATATGTTCCAAAGGGCCTTTGATCAAGGTGAGCGGAGTCCTGATCTCGTGCGCGATGTTGGTAAAGAAAGCGATTTTTGCATCAAAAATTTCTTTTTCTTTCTCGTTTTCGAAAAGCTCCTCTTTCCGTTTATTCTTTCTGTTATTCCTTTTTTTATAGGAAATGAACAGCCATAAAATAATGCCTGCAGAGAAAGTCGTATAAAGCAGATACGCCCATCCTGTTTGCAAAAAAGGAGGATGAATCACAATATTTAAATTCCGGGCCTGCTGATTCCAGATCCCATCGCTGTTGGAGGCCATGACGCAAAAAGTGTATTCTCCCGGAGGAATGTTGGAATATGAAACGCGTTGATTGGAACTTAAGTAGTTCCAATTTTGGTCAAAACCTTTCAACAAGTAGCGGTATTGATTTTTTTCAGGTGCGGTATAACTTAAAGCTGCAAAATCAATGCTGAATGTCGATTGATTATGCGCTAAATGAATTTCATCCGTATAAATCAAAGATTGTGCAAACGGAGCATTTTCTTTTCCGGGCTTCAAGGCTTTATTGAACAATAGAAAATCCGTAATGTAAATAGGCGGAACATAAGAATTCTGAGAGAAATTTTCGGGTTCAAATGCAATAAATCCGGTCAAACTTCCGAAATATAATTTGCCATTGGTATCTTTCAACCCCGACTTGTAATTAAACTGATCTCCTAATAAACCATTGGAACGGGTATATATTTTCAGATGATTATCATCGGGATGAAAACAAACCAATCCGCGGTTGGTCGTAAACCACAATTGATGCCGGTTATCTTCCAGTACTTTATATACAACATTATTGGGCAAGCCGTTTTCAATCGAAAAAGAAGTAAAAGTTTCTTCGTCACGGTTGTAGCGGCAAATACCGCCGCCTTCGGTAGTGATCCACAATATTTTCCGGCTATCTTCAAATAATGATATGATTTTATTGTGGGAAAGGCTTTTTTCATTCTCGGGATCGTATTGAAAGATCGTCCATTGTTCTGTGCGTGGATTAAAGCGGTGAAGTCCTTTGCCGAATGTGGCTATCCAGATCATTCCATCGTAAGTTTGCAGAATATCGTAAATAAAAATATCTCCGATCTGTGCTATTTTAGTGAAATTATCTTGTTCCGGATTATATGTTGCAAGACCGTAAATCGTCCCGATCCAGATTTGGTTCGAATGATCTTTAAAAATAGAAAACACGCTGTTGTCGCAAAGCGATTCCGGATCTTTCGTTTTCCGGTAATGCCGGATTACTTTTTTTGTTTTGATATCCAGGATGTCCAATCCATGGCCGAATGTGCCGACCCAAAGTTTATCATCATCAGCCAATAGCCCATGTATGTTATTGTAAGAAATACTTCCCGGACTTTCATCCGGAAATAAATTTTCAATCATGCCGGAAGCAGGATTGTAACAATTTAAACCTTCATCTTCGGTGCCGATCCAGATATTTCCATATTTATCCTGTTGAAATTCCCTGACTCTTTTACCCCTGATCGTTTGCCCATCGTTGAGCGGATAGAATTTTTCAAACGGGTTGTATTGATGCGGATAATAGTTGACTCCTCCGAAATAGGTTCCGATCCATATCCCGCCTTCCCGGTCCTGATACATGGAATAGACCGCGTTATCCGACAGCGAATACGGATCTACATGGTGATGACGCAAATTGCGTACTTTTTTCTTTTGCGTATCAAAAATATAAATGCCCGATTCGGTTCCGATCCATATTTCATTGTCCGAACGACGTATAATATCTCTTACAAATAACGGATGATGGTTGTCGGCTTCCAAAAAAGAATGTACTTGTTTGTCCACCAAACTTAATCTTTTCACACCATTATTAGCTGTTCCGATCAGTATATCATTATAATTATCCTGAAATACGCTGTAAATATCATTAGGCGCATTGGTTTCGTGGTTTTTTAATAAAGGAATCGTTTCAAATTGTTGTTCCTGAGGATTGAAGCAGTTCAACCCGCCGCCGTGTGTTCCGATCCACACTTTATCTTCCCGGTCAATACAGATGTTCCAGGCATTGACGATTGTATTCAATTTGTAAAATGTGAGTTGACTGTTTTGAATATCGTAAAAAAAAACGCCTTGCCAGTCAACGGCAAACCAAAGATTTCCTTTTCGATCCGGTTTAATATCATTAACTTCTTTTTCGATCCGGATGCCGGTATCGGTTTGTGTGTCGAATGCATTGAACGTTTCCGTCCTGGGATTGTAGGTATAGACCCCTGCATCGGTTCCGATCCATATCAAATCGTTTTGATCCTGATATAAAGAACGGATAAAACTGTTTCCAATACTATTCGAATCTTTTTTATCGTATTTGAAATTGAGAAAACGGCAACCATCGTATCGGGAAAGACCATCCTTGGTGCCAAACCACATAAATCCCTGTCTGTCTTGTAAAATGCAATTGACAGTATTCTGGGCTAACCCTTCTTCTACTCCAAAACGACGGAAATATATACTTTCTTCTCCCCATACCGGACATGCGAAGAGTGCGAAAAGCAGGAAGAGCGACCATTTTTGCCAAAGAGTCATGTAAGGAGTTGTGTCTCAAGTTTAACAAGCAAAGGTAAAAAATTAAAATGATAAAATACAGTCAAAAAAATGTAAAATACTGCCACCGTGTATCGGTTGGAAGGATTATACATGAAAATGGAAAAATAGGAACCTGGATTTGAGTTGATTACCTCTATATTTGAAAAAAAATCGGTACAATCTTCATTATGAGTAATATTATTATGATAAACAATTTCGATGGTATGAAAATTAAAAAATGGTATTTGCAAAGCAACATGGCAGGAAAGTGGATGCTGTTATTCCTCCTGTTATCTTTCAATGGAGTTGCCTGGTCGCAAACGAGCAGGGCCTCGTCGTCGGAAAAAATGATTTCCGGAGTTGTTGTGGACGAAAACGGAGATGCCTTGATCGGTGTTTCGGTAGTAGAAAAAGGTACCCGTCAGGGGATCATTACTGATTTTGACGGTCGTTTCAAACTGGAAGTTTTATCGTTGCCGGCTATGCTTCAATTCAGTTATCTGGGATTTCAAACAAAAGAAGTATTGGTTGAAGGGCGCGGAGAATTGAACGTTGTGCTGCAGGAAGCGGTTGAAATGCTCGACGAATTGGTCGTTGTGGCTTATGGAACGCAACGCAAGAAAGACCTGACCGGCGCTGTTGGGATTGTGAATACGGAAAATATGAAAAAGTTGCTGACTCCCAATCTTGCAGATGCTTTACAGGGACAAGCAGCGGGAGTGACTGTTACTACTTCCGGAGCGCCGGGATCAACTCCCGACATTCGTATTCGTGGTATCGGCAGCTTTTCCAACAAAATAACCCCATTGTATGTGGTGGATGGAATGATTTTGGAGGGCCCGCAGCGGGAATTTAATGTCAATGATGTGGAATCCATGCAGATCCTGAAAGATGCGGCGGCAACGGCTTTGTACGGTTCACGCGGTGCCAATGGTATCATTATCATTACTACAAAAAAAGGAAAAGTCGGTCCGAATAAAATCGATTTTTCGGCCAATTACGGCGTACAACAAATAGCCAATCGTATCGAAATGATGAACAGTCTTGAGTTTTTGAAACTCAACCGGCTGGCTTATCAGAATGCAGATAAAGAATGGCCGGGCGAACCGGCTCAGGGCCAGGTGTTGACCAACACCGATTGGCAGGACGAATTTATGAAAACCGGATTTACTCAGGATTATAACCTGAGCTTGTCGGGAGGAAGTAAAAACGGGAATTATATGCTTTCTTTCAACTACTTTACTCAGGATGGAGTAGTGGAAGGACCTACGCACAACAGATATACCGCCCGCAGCAATACGGAAATGAAGAAGGGGATCTTTACTTTTGGAGAAAACCTGTTGATCGGACGTTCACAAACGGTTCCCATGATCGGCTCTCCATTCATCGACTTGTGCCGTATGCCGCCGATTATTCCGGTCTATGATGCCAATATGCCGGGTGGTTACGGAACCGGAAGTTCTGCTTATCAAACGTATGGAACAAATCCTATCGGGTTGCAGGAAACCCGTAACAATACGCAAACATCCAATCGGTTGATTGGTAACGCTTTTCTCCAGATTGAACCGATTAAAGGTCTTAAACTGAAATCCAGTCTTGGAATAGAGTATCATAATTGGTTTGACCGGAATATCACTGAATATAAACAAATCCGGTATCTGGATGTCTCCAACTATGAAAATGAACAGGTTGAATATAGAGGAGACTTTGGTACCTGGATATGGGAAAATACGGCATTTTATGAGAAAACAATCAACAAACACAGTTTTGATGTATTGGCAGGTTATACCACTCAAGAAGCCATATCTAAATCCAATCAGGCAGGAGCGAAAAATCTGGTTCCGGGATATTGGTCACTCAGTCCCGGATTGACCGAACCGTCTGTTGATGGAAACGATGAAGAATTTGCACTAACTTCTTTTCTTGCCCGTATTAATTACGCTTATGCCGGAAAATATTTGTTGCAAGCCAATTACCGTTACGATGGATCTTCCAAGTTCGGCCCGAATTACTTGCATGGAAATTTTCCATCTATTTCGGTGGGGTGGAGAATTAGTGAGGAGAATTTTTCGAAGTTTATGAAACCGGCCGTGGATGATCTCAAGCTAAGGGTGAGTTATGGTAAGATAGGAGATCAGGAGGCAGTTGATCCCTATAAATATGATACTTTTATTATAACTGGGGAAGGTGCCATTTTTGGACCCAATCAGAAATATTATCCAGGAGCTATTCAGAAAGGAAGAGCAAATCCGGATATTCGTTGGGAATCCAAAACGACCTTTAATGTTGGAATGGATGTAGCCATGTTTGAGCAGCGTCTATACGGGTCTTTCGAATATTTCGATGCGGTATCTGACGGGTTATTACTTGAAGTGCCTATGTCGTGGTCTATGGGAACCGACATTCCTCCTTGGGATAATTATGGTAAACTGAATAACCATGGTGTTGAGTTGACTGTCGGTTTTCGTGAAACAAAAAAAGAGTTTAACTATAATGTGTCATTCAATTTGACGACGGTTAAAACGAAAGTGTTGGTATTAGATAAATCTCGTCACGAAGCAGGGCTTAGCGGCGTGAACTGTTCGGAAGTAGGACGTTCAGTGGGCGATTTCTTTGTAGTCCGCACCGATGGTATTTTCCAAAGCTGGGATGAAGTATATGCTCATACAGCAACCATTCATGATGAGGCTACGGGAACCGACCGCACTGTGATGATACAACCCAATGCTCATCCGGGAGATATTCGCTACAAAGATCTGAATGGCGATGGTATGATCAGCAAAGGCGACCGGGAATATGTGGGAAGTCCTTTTGCCGACGTGGAAATGGGGCTTAACTTCTCTGCCTCCTATAAAAATTTTGATTTCAACCTCTTTCTCACAGGCGTGGCAGGAAATAAAATTTATAACAATACGAAATATTGGCTCGAACGGATGGATGAAACGACCAACTATCCTAAAGACTTAAGACCCTGGACGGAATCCAATCCTTCCACAACTACGCCCAGACCGGTGATGGGACCTAACGATAATACATTGCCGTATTCAGATCGTTGGATTGAAGACGGAGATTATATCCGGTTGAAAAATATACAGTTGGGATATACCATACCCGCCCATTTGTTGCAAAGTACTAAAGTATTTGAGTACGCCCGTATTTATACCGGTGCGCAAAATTTACTGACATTAACCAATTATTCGGGTTTCGACCCGGAAATATCCGGAGGAAGTATTTTTGGAAAAGGAAATGACGATGGACATTTTCCGCCTGTCAGAACTTTTGTCGTAGGGCTTCAAGTATCATTTTAATTATGCGCATAAAAATAAAATAGATTATGAAAAATATCAAAATATTATTCTCCGCAATAGCTTTGTTGTTTTTGATGCCTTCTTGTTCGGATAAATTTTTGGAACGGCTCAATCCCAACGAACAACCGTCAAGCACTTTCTGGAAGACAGAGGAAAATCTTCAGCAGGGTTTGTATGCCGCTTACCGTCCTTTGCGTTTCAACGGATGTTATTCCCGCTGGTTGCATGTATTGTATGTATCCCGTTCGGATGAAGGTTATAGTACTTCGCCCAATCCCTATTTTCAATCCTATTCTAATTTCCTGGTGGGAAGTTATAATGACGATAATGCGGAAGGCGTATTTTACCCTTGGTTGGATTTGTACAAAGGAATTTTCTGGGCTAATCAGGTAAAAGATAATGCCCCCAATACAGAGACAGACGACGATCTGAAAAATAGGATTATCTCTGAAGCGTATTTTTTAAGAGGCCTTCATTTCTTAAATATTGCAGGTATTTACGGACGAGGTCCTTTGGCATTGACATCTTTTGCTTCGGAACAAAGTGCCATTGGCGAACAGCCGGATCTTTATGCCCGGGCGAGAGCCGATTTTCAGGAAGCAGCGAAATATTTGCCCGCTTATTATACTGAAAACAACGACTTAGGACGAGCTACTTTGGGAAGCGCTCTCGGTATGTTGGCCAAAGTGTATGCCCAGGAAAAAAACTGGACAAAAGTAGAAGAAATCTGCCGTGAAATTTTTGCCTTAAAAAATCAAAGTGGTCAACCTTTATACCAATTGGTATCGAAATACGAAGATAATTTTACCGATCAGAACGAAAATAATTCGGAATCTCTGTTTGAAGTGCAATATGCCGATGGAGTGGAGGCCGGGGTCGAACTGGGATGTAACCGGGCGAAGTTTCTGGGGCTGCCTGTGGACGGAGCGGCTTGGGATGATGCTACAGCGCGCAATATTATAAAGACGGATTTGGAAAAAGAAAAAACGGTGGATGGTAAAGTGGATCCCCGTTTGAAACAAACGTTGTTTTATTTTGATCCGGACAATCCGGGTGAATTGTTTTACGGAAAAACATGGACGGCGTGGAACCTGAACAAAAATAAAGTGTATTGGAAAAAATATTCCAACAACTATCGTCGCAATTTCGAAGATTATAATTCGGGAATTAATTTTAGAGTGCTCCGGTTGGCCGATATTTATCTGTTATATGCTGAAGCATTGAATGAATTAGGTCGTACATCTGAAGCTTACGCCTATATCAACAAAGTGCGTGCAAGGGTAAATCTCCCGAATCTGGAAAATTCAACCGTGTTTACAGGAATAGGAAATGACCAGGCCAAAATGCGTAAGCAAATTATGCACGAAAGAGTCTGCGAACTTACCAGCGAAGCCTGGCGTTGGTTTGATCTGGAACGTTGGGGAATGTTTGAAACGGCTGAAAATATCTCTTTCCTGAAAAGCAGGGATGATGACTTTGAAAATTTTACTATCGGAACAAACAACCGTTTTCCGATTCCTTATCGGGAAATTCCCCTTATTAAAGGCATTAAACAAAATCCCGGCTACTAATTAATCATTTTAATAAAAAGTTTACAGATCATGAAAACAAAATTTTGTATATTAATACTGACAATAATACTCACTCTCCCTTTTTATTGCTCATGCAAAGATGATAAAGAGGAAGTACTGATATGGAATGAACCACCCAGTTCGGCAGATACATTGTATCAAAATCCTTTGTTTGAGCCTGATTTGGCAGATCCCACAGCGATCAGGGCAAATGATGGATGGTTTTATGCGTATGGAACAGAAAATACATGGTCGCCGGGTATTAACAGATTGATTCCGATCGTGCGGTCAAAAAACATGGTTAAATGGGAATATGTAGCGGATGCCTTTATTACAAAACCTACCTGGAAAAGTAGTGGTGGCGGGTTGTGGGCTCCTTGCATTGTATTTAGAAACGGAAAATATTACCTCTACTACAGTATGTCTAACTGGGGTGATAGCAATCCCGGAATTGGGGTAGGCTCGGCAGATTATCCTTATGGCCCTTTTACAGATTTGGGAAAAGTATTTGATTCCAGCTCTATTGGAGTGGCTAACAGTATCGACCCGTTTTTTATGGAAACAGGAGTAGGCCGTAATCTAAAGCGATATTTATTCTGGGGTAGTTTTCAAGGTATTTACGGAATTGAAATGGCGGATGATATGAAAACTACAGTGGGTCAGAAATTCAAAATAGCCGGCAATGCTTTTGAAGCGGCTTATATTTATCCTAAAGACGGGAAATTTTATTTCTTTGGATCAGTAGGAAGTTGTTGTGAAGGAAAAGACAGCAAATATCATGTTACTGTAGCTGTGGCCGACAATATCAAAGGCCCTTATAAGACGAAAACAGGAGCCGAGGTTATTAATAATGGACAGGAAGGAACTCCTTTTCTCTATGGCGATCAACAGTCGGGATGGGTTGGTCCGGGACACAACGGCGAGATATTTACCGATAATGATGGCAGGGAATTTATAATTTATCATGCCATCGCTTATTCTAATCCGTTGCTTCCCAACGGAGCTACGCGCCGGCCTTTAATGATGGATGAGATTTTTTGGAACGACGGATGGCCTTCCATTCCAGGTGGATTTCCGAGTTCTACTCAAAAAAGAACCCCGAATTTTAAGACGGCTCAATGATAATTATAGGTGCAAGGTACAAGGTGAAGGGCGAAAGGTACAAGGTACAAGGTGAAAGGTGAAGGGTAAAAAATCATGTATCGAGATCCTTCGCCTTGTACCTTTCGCCTTGTACCCAAAATTATATGTATAATCTTTAAAACGTAAATGATCATGAAAAAAATTACTGCTTGGTTTTTAGCTTTATGTTGTGCATTGAGTGTGAATGCACAATTTGTGGAATTTGATGTTGAGACAGATCCTCAGCATGGAGATATTGCTGTGGGAGACATCAATGGTGATGGCCGGCTGGATGTAGTATTCAGCGGAAGAACAACTGGAATAATCAAAGGCGCTATTATGATCAATAATGGCGATGGTACTTATACAAAACAAGACTTGGGTAATATTACGCCGGGTCATTTTGCCTGCATCCGTTTTGGAGATATTGACGGAGATGGGGATTTGGATTTTATCTTCAATGGTAATGGAGGAGATAATAATGTAGTGAATAATGGTATTGCGATTAATGATGGAACCGGTAAATTTACCATATCAGACAAATATCCTATCATCAATGCTACGATCTCCTGTGGATTTGCAGATTTTAACAATGATGGCTTGCTGGATTATTTTATGACCGGTAATGGAATGGAAAATTGCGCGCTGTTCTTTCAACAACAGGATGGCACCTTTGTGGAAGATAAAACTTCGTTTGCCGGAATGCATTTGGTGGATCCGGAAGCTACTGCTATTGATTTCAATAATGATGGCTACATCGATTTGTTTATCAATGGTTGGGATGATGTAAACCATACTCGTTATAGTTCCACGTTGAAAAATGATGGTTTTGGAAATCTGACGACATATCCGCAACCTAATATTATCCGCAAGGGATATGGATCCGCGACTTGGGGAGATGTGAACGGCGATGGTTGGCTCGATTTGTTATTGAATGGTGATGGAGGAGCTGATGGAGAAAATAGCGACAATATATTCCGTATATATAAAAATGAAGAAGGAACAATGACTCCAATGGCAACATTCGCTGATTACCGTCAAATCGGCGTGGGAGGCGGCAGCGCTCTGATCGATTGGGACAATGATGGCGACTTGGATATCATACTGGGAGGATGGAGCGGTACTAAAGGACGTCAGGCGACTTCTCTTTTCCTTTGTTCCGATCCCGCAAATTTTAGTTTTACTGAAAGTCCGTTAAGCGATTCATTCTTCCCGGGAGTATCGGAAAATACTTATGAAGTGGCTGATTTGAATAATGACGGCAAAATCGATTTGTTGACCATGGGATACAATGGCGATCAGGCTACCCAGGTAGGAAAATACAATAAAAATATTTGCGGTTACAATTTGAATACTTCGACAGCTGCATCTGCGAAACCGGCTGCTCCTACCGGTCTGAAACAAACGACAGAAGGTTCGGGAGACGAATTGATGGTGGTGTTGGAATGGACGGCTCCAGGTAGTGAATCCACGAAAAAAGGGACAACATACAATGTCGCGTTGAAAAATAAAACGACCGGAAAATGGTTGTACAACCCGATGGCTGTCATAGGAGGAGAAAATGACGGTTGGAGAAAAACGACCGGTTTAGGCAATGTGTTTACCAATAACAGGTGGGAATTGTACACTCTGCCTGATGGCGTGTATGAATGGACAGTGCAGGCTATTAATGGCGCTTACAAAGGGGGAAGTTTTGCTGCTATGCAAACATTTACTATTGGTACTCCTCAATCTGTAAAAATTGAACAAGCATTCCATCCTGAATTTGTTGTGGAAGACGGCAAATTGGAGATTGTAAACAGACATGAATTGACTGAGAACGCAACACTACGCGTTATCAATATGAACGGATTGGCTGTTATTAATCAAGCGTTGAGTCAAGACATTGCAACCATTTTGCAGAAAGGTGTATATATCCTGGAAATCAAAACGGAGGCTTCTGTTTATACAACAAAATTAGCTGTTTATTAATATCTTCGTGTCTAAATTTATTTATGTATGAAACATCTATTGTTAAGTGGCTTGTTAATAAGCCTGTTACTTGTATCCTGTAAACCATCAAAACAGGAAATTGTCTATACAAATCCGTTGCCGGTTTCTTTTGGCGACCCGTTTATACTACAAACGGAAACAGGCCGGTATTTTATGTACGGAACCAGTGAAGATATCAAAGGATTTGAGGTCTATTCTTCCGACGATTTGGTACATTGGCAAAGTGAAGGATTGGTATATCAGGGTGCAACTCCCGACTCTTGGACAGTAGATTGTTTCTGGGCTCCTGAAGTATATGAAAGAGATGGAAAATATTATTTGTGGTATAGCGCTAACTGGAAATGGAATCCGACTAACGAAGGTGAAAATTTCCGGATAGGTGTCGCTGTTTCAGATTCACCTACAGGACCGTTTGTCGAATTAAACGGCGGTCCTGTATTTGATCCGGGATATCCTGTGATTGATGCCAACTTGTATTTTGATGACGATCATCGGAAAGTGTATTTGTATTATTCCCGTTGTTGTTATAAACATCCGGTGGAAAGCGAAATTTCCAATTGGGCCAAAGAAAATGGTTCTTTTGAAGAAATCGAAGAAAGTTGGGTGTATGGTGTCGAACTAAAACCGGATTTTTCCGGTATTGTCGGGGAACCGCAATTGTTGTTAAGCCCTCCATCCACGATGAATGATACTCAGGCAGAATGGGAAAGTCGTTCTGTAACTTCAGGAGAAGTAAATCGCCGTTGGACGGAAGGCTCTTTTATTTTCAAAGAAAAAAATACTTATTACATGATGTATTCGGCTAATTATTTCGGAGGTCAAAATTATGCCGTAGGCTATGCGACTGCTCAAAATCCTTTAGGCCCTTTTGTGAAAGCCGATAATAATCCGGTGTTGCAAAAAAATGTAGCAGAAGGTGGTAATGTAACGGGAACTGGCCATAATATGGTGCTCTCTTTGCCTTCAGGTCAAAAGCTATGTGTTTATCATGCCAGAACAAGTGCAACGGGCGATAAACGGATGGTCTTTATCGATCCGATTCAAATTGATAATGAGGGGAAATTGTCTGTACATGGCCCATCGTTACAAGGAAAAGTAGTAAGCGAATATAAATAATTGGTAGTTTTACTTAAATGAAAAAAGCCCGAAATATGCGGGCTTTTTTCATTTAAGCGTGAACAGTTTTGATTTTCACAACAATTTCAGCCCTTTTTCAGTTTTTACGTGTAACTTTATGAAAAAATTAATGCCAAAATGAAAATCCTGATCGTGGAAGATGATCCTTCGTTGCGCGAAATCATGCAGCGTTCGCTTGAAAAAGAACGCTATGTGGTGGAAACAGCCGGTACATTTCGGGATGCATTGCAAAAAATATCGGTGTACGATTACGAATGCATCCTACTTGATATTATGTTGCCAGACGGCAATGGCCTGGCACTGTTGCAACAATTGAAAGAAATGCACAAACAGGAAAATGTGATTATTGTCTCTGCGAAAGATTCGGTGGATGACAAGGTGGCCGGGTTGGAACTGGGAGCGGACGATTATTTAGCGAAGCCATTTCATTTGTCGGAACTCAATGCCCGGGTTAAAAGCCTCATCCGGAGGAATCGTCACCAGGGCGAAATGACAATTGATTTAGGTAATGTGAAAATAGTGCCGGACAAGTGCGAAGTATTTGTCGGGGGAAAATGGTTGGAACTAAACCGGAAAGAATATGATATTCTCAGCTACTTCATTTCGCGTCCCGACCGGTTGGTTGATAAAGCGACTTTGGCCGAAGCCGTATGGGGCGATCATATCGACCAGGTGGATAATTTTGATTTTATCTATGCTCAAATCAAAAACTTACGCAAAAAAATGAATGAGGCGGAAGCCAATATCGAAATTAAAGCGGTATATGGCTTCGGTTATAAATTAGTGATGGAGCAATGAAACTCTCTTTTCATATTATATCACGCATTTCTATTGCATTATTGGCGCTCTTTGCCGCGTGGACTTCCTTGTTTTATTTTATCATTGTGGAAGAAATCAACGATGAAACCGATGATTCGTTGGAAGATTACTCCGAATTTATCATTACCCGGGCATTGGCCGGAGAAGCATTGCCTTCGGAAGATAACGGGACGAATAACAGCTATCATCTGGCAAAGGTATCTTCATCTTATGCAGCCCAACATGCGGGTATTCGTTATTATGATGAAATGGTGTATATAACATCGAAGCGAGAGACCGAACCTGCCCGTATGCTGAAAACGATTTTTAAAGATGCTGCGAATGAATATTATGAATTGACGGTTTCGATTCCGACGATAGAAAAATCTGATTTGCAGGAAACGATCCTGTGGTGGATTGTCATTCTTTACATGGCGTTGCTATTGGCGATTATTATCATTAATGTCTGGGTATTGCACCGGAGTTTCAGACCGTTATACAATTTATTGACCTGGTTGGATAATTTTAAGGTGGAACGAGTGATGCCCGAATTCACAAATCCGACGAATGTAACGGAATTTCGTAAACTGAATGAAGCTGTTGTGCGCAGTGCCATTCGAAATATTGAAGCTTACGAACAGCAAAAGGCATTCATCGGTCATGCCTCGCATGAATTGCAAACCCCATTAGCTGTTTGCCGCAACCGGTTGGAAATGTTGTCGGAAGATGCCGGATTGACAGAGTCTCAATTGAGTGAAATTTTTAAAACCAAGGCGTCTGTCGATCATCTTATCAAACTCAACAAGACATTGCTTTTACTGACGAAAATCGAAAATAATCAGTTTGTCGATCAAAAAGAAATAGTTGTAAATGAATTGATTCGCATATTGACCGGCGATTATGCGGAGGTTTATGCAGATCGTCATATTACCGTTTCAATACAGGAAGAGGCTGTTTTGACTATCCGTATGAATGAAATGTTGGCAACTGTTTTATTCGGGAATTTGTTGAAAAACGCTTATCTGCATAATTGTGATTTGGGAAAGATTCATATTTTAATCACCGCCTCAAGTATAATCCTGTCTAATACCGGCGCCGAAAAAGCATTGGATGCAGCCGTGATTTTCAATCGTTTTTATCAAGGATCGAAGAAAGAAGGATCGACCGGTCTTGGTCTTGCTTTGTGCAAATCGGTTTGTGATCTCTATGGTTTTTCGCTTCGGTATGTATATTTAGAAGAAAAACATGTTTTCTCTGTTTTATTTTCCTGATTTCATATTCTTTTCAGTTTTGTGTAGCAACTTTGTTTCGTAAACAATAAAAACATAAAATTATGAAACGAGTTATTTTATTATCGGTATGCACGATTTTGATGCAGACAATGGTGTGGGCAGACAATGACAAACCTATTACACGTGAACAGCTTCCGGTTGCAGCCCAACAGTTTATTGAAAAATATTTTGCCGGTTCCGATGTTTCTTATGTCAAAGAAGAAACCGAATGTATGGGTATGAGCAAGAGCTATGAAATTATTTTTACAAACGGAAGCAAAGTGGAATTTGATAAAGATGGCGACTGGACTGATGTGGATTGTGAATTTACCCGCGTGCCGGAGGGGATTGTTCCCCCCATGATACAGTCTTATGTAAATCAGCATTACAAAGAATCGTATGTTGTTGAAATTGACCGTGACAGGCGTGATTATGAAGTCAAATTGAATAATGGCCTGGAACTGAAATTCGATTTAAAATACAATCTGATCGGAATAGACGATTAAAATGACAGTTTGGTTCCTATTGATTAATTCTCCATTCTTAATTCTATTTTTTCATGGAATAAAATTAAGAATGGAGAAATGTAATAAAATTGAAAAGAACATCAAATCTGTTTTTGCAATTGTTCCTTCAGGGTTTTGATTAATTTTTTTTTCAGTGCTAACTCCCGCGATGTAAATTCGAGATCCAGCTCGGTTTCTTGGAGTCGTTTCTTTCGTTTTTCCATCTGTTTGATATCATGCATGTATCCCGGGTCATTATATCCTTTTGTAGTTGCAAGTGTAGCCACTTTTGTGTGCAATGCTTTAATTTCGGATTGACTTGTCAATAACCTTTGCCGGTATTGGTCATTTAAAGATTTATTTTATTGCTTCACTATTTTATCTTGAAACACACCTTTTCCTATGGAGGATATCGTTACCAGGTACAAGCCTGCGCGCAATGCTGAAACGTCGATATATTCATCATTGCTTATTGCTTGATAGAAAATCCGGCAACCGGAAACATCAGTCAAAACGAGTGTTGCCGGGCTTTCAAGACCTGTAACCCGGAAACCTTCCGACACCGGATTGGGAAAAAGATAAAGAGCAACAGTTTTTTCGTCTGAAATAGATGAAGTTACCGCATCATCTGCGATGTTGAAATCTTTCCAAACATCAGCAACCTGATAAGCCTCTTTGGTTCCGGGAGGAACATGCAGCTTGACAGTGCTTTTATCTACATCAACAAACACATCCTCTTCCGGCCATTCGGCGACGGCAAGCGTTACTTCCGATGGAGAATCCCAAAAAACAGTAAGATCTGTTAAGTCCATGCATCCGCCGAAAGCATAGGTATTGATAAAATTCACGCTCTTAGAAAGTGTTACCGACTGTATTTTTACTCCATGCAAAAGCTCCGCTGCCAATGCCGGAAACATTGTCTGATACCTCGATAGAGACTGTTTTCAGGCAGTCTCTGAAAGCATACCGACCCACTTCGGTAACAGAGGAAGGCATCGAAAATGAAGCATTGGCCTTATTAGGAGGATAACGGATGATAGACGTTTTATTTTTGTTGTAAAGTACGCCATCCAAAGCCGAATATTTTGTATTTTCCTCAGCTACCTCAAAATGAGTTAAACTGGTGCAGAGATTGAATGCCGATGTACTGATGTCGACTACATTGCGGGGAATAGTTATTGAGGTTAAATTAGTGCATTCTCCAAAAGCCCAGTCGCCAATGGTGGTCACACTGGGTGGGATAGAAATCGAATTCAGACCGCTTCCCAGAAAAGCGTATTCAGGAATTACCACAACCGTTTCAGGTATGGAAAATGATGACTCCGTCCTGCCGGGAGGATACAATAATAATACAGAACCGTTTTTATTGAGAAGCACGCCATCTGCAGATGAATATAATGCATTTTTTTCGTCCACTTCAAAGTGAGTCAGAGCAGTACAATTATTGAAAGCCCCGATACCAATCGATGTGACTGTATTGGGTAGTGTTATGGATGTGATTTTTGTATTATCTCTAAAAACATCACGCGCTATGGCTGTTACGCGAAAGTAAAAAAGTCCGTCTGAGAATTGTGCCGGCAGTGCGGGAATAGTTACAGCTCCCGCCACATCAGCGCTGACGCCAACAACCGTAACATTGCGGTACAATCCTTCGTGAATAGTGCTTGAACCATAATCATTATAGGTGATGCCGTTTACAGTAATCTGTACCGCAGATGTTTGCATAGCAAACAAAATACAAGTGATTAAAGAAGTAATTTTCTGTCTCATGTTTGTTTTTGTTTAATTATTCAATAAAAAGCAAAAGTACCGGAAGTCGCAACACTTGTCAATCACCCAAAAGGGGGAATATGGGACCCTGTAAAGTTTCCCCCTTTTGGGTGATTGCAAATACAAAAGAAAAAAAATTATCTTTGTAAGGATTAATCTTAGTGAAAAATTATGAAACAAAAATTTTTTTTCTGCTTACTATGGTTCTCGGTCATAAGTGCCAGCGGCCAGACGCAAAATATCGATTCATTGATATCCCTGTCAAAGACAGCAACACTGACCCAAAAAGAAGAAATTGAACTTTATGCAAAA
Organism: Bacteroidales bacterium; assembly: GCA_031553835.1. Classification (GTDB taxonomy): domain Bacteria; phylum Bacteroidota; class Bacteroidia; order Bacteroidales; family Azobacteroidaceae; genus JAVBKX01. The sequence continues at coordinate 93,871 of JAVBKX010000010.1, read as the reverse complement.
ATTTGTGACATTTATTTTAATAGCGATTTGGAAAAATGTATGCAATATGCTGAAAAAGGATTAAAAATTTCGGGAAAAGATCAGAAAGGAATATCCGTTTTTTATCATATCATGGGAAATGTATCAGGCATGAAAGGAGAGTACGATACATCATTGATATACTTAAACAAAGCGTTGGATATTGCCAGTGAAATCAATTCTGCAGAGAAAAAGATGGGCGTACATACCAGTCTTGGAACCGTATATGTACAACTCAATGAATTCGATAAAGGGTTGGAAAATTACATGGCTGCCTTAACATTTGCAGAGCAATTAAATGACAAGCCGCAATCCATCTCCATTCAAAATAACATAGCCAGCATACATCAAAGGCTAAAAAACCACGACCGAGCCATATTCTATTTGGAAAAATCAAAAAATATGGCGGAAGAAATCAACGACCCTTTCGGGAAATGTTACACTTACCTTGTCCTGGGTAATATTTATATTGAAAAAAGAGATAGCATAAAAGCAGTAGAATATATAGAAAAATCCGTAACACTCAGTAAAGCCAACCGGATAAAACGATTTGAAATTATCGGCATTGAATCGTTGGCGCAAATATATTTTGAATGTTTCGACGATTATGTACAAGCTGAAAAATTAGCAACAGAAGGACTTGTTGAAGCCGAAAAGTTTGGCGATCACTGGCTGACTTATTCGGCTTTAGCAGTGCTTTCCAATATTTATCACATGCAAAAACGCTATAAAGAGTGCGAAGAAGCAGCATACAAAGCCTGGCAAATGGATTCTGCCAATATTACCCATGGAAGAAGTATTACGGCCAATCTGATATATGCCAATCTCTATTTGGGCAACAATGAACAAGTCGTCCATTTTCTGAAAAAGCATAATGATATTATTGATCAGCTTAACAGCCAAAGTCTTCATGAAAATCTGTCGGACATGGAAGTGAAATACGAAACCGAAAAGAAAGAGATGCGTATCGCTTCTTTAGAGAAAGAAAGGCAATTATATATCTGGCTCATTGTACTTAGTGTCCTTTTTGTACTTACATTAGCAATCATATTGTGGCTACAAACCAGAAATGCCCGGAAAGAAAAACAACTCATCGCCACCCGCTCCGTACTCGACGGAGAAATGAGCGAACGGACACGTTTGTCGCGCGACCTGCACGACCGCCTGAGTGGTAATCTTTCGGCCGTAAAAGTGGAACTCAGCAACAATCCTGAAAATTTGCAAAGTGTTTGTAATAAATTAGACAGTTGCATAGAAGAAATCCGGCGTGTCTCCCACAACCTGATGCCGACTTCTCTGCAATTTGGGATGAAAGTTGCGTTGGAAGATTTTACCGCTCAATTCCCAAATGTACACTTTTATTTTTTCGGGGAAAACAAACGGATTGAGGAAAGAATGGAATTTGTCGTTTATTGTTGTGCCAACGAATTGGTAAACAATGCTCTCCGGCACGCTGAAGCCAAAAATATTAATGTGCAACTCATTCAGGATGGAAAGCACGTTTCTCTTACTGTTCAGGACGATGGCTGTGGATTTGATGAAAAATCTGTAACGCGGGGAATCGGTCTGAAAAATATCCGTGACAGGGTTGCTTCCTGCGATGGTAAAATAGATATGGTTACCTCTCCCGGAAAAGGGACGGAGACGACAATTGAGTTGAGAATTGAGAATTGAGAATGAAGAATGGAAATCAGGGTGGCTATTGTCGATGACCACAAAATGCTGGTCGAAAGCTTAAGCAAGCTGATAAATGATTCGGGAACTACTCGGATTACGGCTGCATATTATGACTTACAATCCTGTCGTCTTGGATTGAGTAACGCGCTTCCCGATGTATTACTTCTTGATATCGGACTACCCGACGGCGACGGTGTCGATTTCTGCGCCGAAATAATCAAAATATATCCAACATTAAAAATTCTGATATTGACCAGTTACAAAGAATTCAACATCGCTAAACGTGCTTTGCACAACGGGGCGCTCGGTTACATTCTCAAAAATTCCATGAGTGAAGAAGTTTTTGCCGGAATAAAATCAGTAAGCAAAGGAGAACAATTTTTATGCGAAGAAATAGACATTTTACTGAAAAACAAAAAAAATGAAGATATTGTCTGGCTTTCCAATCGTGAAAAAGAAATCTTACTGTATATTGCCGATGGCTATACGACAAAAGAAATCGCAAACCTGATTTTCCGTGATTCGGAGACTGTCAAAAGTTACCGGAAGCATTTACTCATCAAACTGAACGCCAAAAACACGGCCGAACTGGTAAAAAAAGGATATGAAATGAAGTTGATGTGAATGATTTGCTATTTCTTTATGAATTTTTCTTTTATAATTGTATTCTCTGTCTGAATAGTGACTATATACATTCCATTTAATAAATAAGAAACATCTATAGGGATGTTCAAGCTACCTTCGTTTGTCATGCCTTCAAATATGGTTTTTAAGATCCTTCCGGACATCGACTCAACAAGTTTAATTTCAATAATTTGTCGTTTCGGATTTGAATATGAAATAATGATGTTATCTTCTGCAGGATTAGGGAAAATGGACATTGTAGTGCCCTGCACAGAAAAATTTTGCGTAGCTAAGGATTTATTGGAAATAATTTTACTCACGGTTTGATCGGAAGTGGAAAATAATGAAACCAGATTTCCATCAATAATGGTATCCATTTGAATTATATTATTTTGAGTACTGTTTCGTAAAGGGGGCGTAAATTGGGGTAAATTTCCTGCTAAATTACAATCGCGTGAGTGAATATTTTCAATGGATGCTGAGAATGTTCCTCCTGATTTTACCTCAAAACCCGGTTTTAGAATAATAGTACTGCCCGATTTCAATGTGAGTTGAGCTCCATTACCCACCGTATGTTGCCCTATTGTTACAGCATTAGAAGCTTTATGCAACTTTTTTTCACCGGAATTAGTATAACCTCCCGAAATGGAACAATCGAGTTGTGCATAATTATCCGTTTGCGATAGGTAAATTTGATCAGCAATAAAATTTCGCAAAGACGAATTGTAGGATGTGTGAAGCATGTTGTCATGAGACAAATCCCACCAAATATCATCAAAACGGGAGTCTGCCAGGATTTGATTTTTTGAATAATTACTAAGCTTTAACAAGCCATCATTCGTATTTAAATCCAAAGCACTGATAGTTGATATAAAACAACTATTTTTCATAAAATACCAATCGACCCCGAAAGTTGATGGTAAATTATCTACTAATATTTTATACCATGGATAATATCCGCCTGGAATATGTTCAGGAGGAATCACATCACTTTTTAAAAAATATCTATTTGTACCTAAATCGCATGATGAGGTGGACTGATAAACACAGATACCATCATCCGCTTCTAATAAAAGCCAATTGTCTATACCTGGCGCAGTATAAAGCATTCTGGAATAATAATATAAACCGTATGGTGCAACCATGCCAAATACTACAGCCGGATTACCTGAGGTCATACGTGAAATAAGATCATTACCATTGTTTAACTTATCGGCTTTCAAACTTCCGTTGGAAATTCCCACCCGTTTGCAATTGACAGGATAACCGCCCCAAGTATTCATAGAAGTAAGCTCATTGAAAAAATCTGTATATTTTTGGTTAGGATGTGCATAACCATTAGAAACACTGCGAATATCATGCGTGAGCATTTGTTGTGTCCCTGTAGAATTCAAACAAGACATTAACCATAATAGTTCTCCGCTACCTGCAAATACACCCAGTGTTATGTTGTTAGGATCAGTCAATAATGCTTGCATGCTCAATGGAACGTATGCTCCCTGTTGCGGAGAATCAAAACTTAAAAATAATTTCGTTTGATGTTGCATATTGTTTTGCTCCATGTAAGTGAGGGCATATCTTGTAAGCAAGCCACCCATGCTGATACCCATAATGATTAATTCTTCATTTCCTGTTTTGTTTTTATTAATAAAGTCAATAAAATGGGCAAAAACAATAGCATTGGGCTGTAATGCTGCTGTTGGCTGTGATATATTGTAGGTAATAATATCATAACCATTGGCTTTTAAAGAGGTTCCTAAAAAATTATTATCAGGATTATTTATGTAATGATTATAGATATTTGTACAAGATTCTCCATCCAAGATGTCATAGCCTTCAATAATGATAATTGGTTTTTTTATATCAATTACACTTAAATCTGTATTGACAACTTCATTGGTTCTATGAAAAATATGATAATAATTGCCTGCTGCAACATTATCATAATGCTCATTCAATGAATTGTTGTGATAGGTAAGCTGGGTAGAAAAATAACGATTACAAGTACTTTGTCCTTTGACAAAGATGCTAAAAGTAAACAAATATGCAAGAATAATAAAGTGTATTTTCATAATTATTGTCGTTTTAAATCAAACCTTCCATTAGATATTGTGATTATTTCCCAGTCAGGATCATTTATGTCAATGAGTGTAAAATTGTCACTAAGTTTACTCGCTTGAAAATAAAATTGACCGGATATAATTTCTTTAATTGTATCAAGTCTGGTAATCGTTAAAGAAGTCGTTCCCGGTAAAGCTCGATAATACTTATTGTTATACTTAATACTGCCATCTAATGTATAAGTTCCTGTTGTCCAGATATTATTGCTTCCAAATCCAACCTCTGCATTCATAAGAGTATCTGTGTCGTTGACAACCCTCTGAGTAGTAACAGAGAAATAATAATCCGGATATTGGGGGAATTTTATATCTATTTCATAGGGAGGCATAAAGACTATTTTTCTAATGTCTGGCACATAAACTTCACCTTCAATCAAACAGCCAAAAGTATTTTTGCCTTCTTGTGTAATAGGAGGTAATTTTGTAGGTAACGGAGGGTATGTTTTCTCGCAGCCTTCTGTCATTAAAGCCAAAATAATAAGTAATATGTTCAATGTTTGTTTCATAATGAAAAATGTAAATATGAAAATTGTTTTTAAGAAAAATGTCGCCCATAATGTGATTGCGCTTAGCGATTTGCTTTTATTAATTGAATCTCTTGTTGCAATTCCTGATTAGTTTGTTGTAATTCCTGAATGGCTTTATCCTGATTGATCAGGTATAAAGTCAGTTCTTCAATTTTTTGAAGCAATTTAGCTTGTATGTCACCTATATTAATACCGTTTTCCATGACCTCTTGTTCGGAAGGAATATTGGGTAAGTGTTTATGTTGTTTGATATGGTTTTCTACTTCATTTAAGGAAGGTAACTCATAGTTTTCTGCAAATACGAAATCCGACCAACCAGTGGTTTCTATTTTTACTTCTTTTGCTCGGATATTACCATTGACTTCCAAACCGGTAGTGCGTGCTGTGCCATTTATATCCAATTTGTAAGTAGGAGCAGTCATTCCAATGCCTACATTCCCATTTTGCAAGAAAGTCATGATGTTACTTTGGCTGTTGTTGCGGACGTGTAAGGTGTGTGAATAGTCCATGTATGCTCCAGAAGCAGCGTTTGTGCTGATTTTTAATCGTATATCAGTAGCTGACACATAGCCTAAATACAAGAATTGTCCTGCACTTTGCAATAAACTGTTTTGCAGCCGGGTAATGCCATTAATATCCAATTTATATACAGGAGAAGCAGTTCCAATTCCAATATTCCCACTTTGATTCAATGTGAGTACATTGCTTAGACTTGCAGTACGGAAGAATAATCCATGTGAGTAATCCATGTAAGCTCCGGATGTAGCATTGGTACTTATTTTTAATCGTGTGTCGGTCGCAGATACATATCCTAAATATAAATATTGATCAGTATTTTGGTATAGGCTGTTTTGTATTCGGGTGGTGCCGTTGATGTCTAATTTATAAGCAGGGGTAGTGGTGCCGATACCTACATTGCCACTGCCTGTAATATTAAAGAAAGGAGAGGAGAATTGACTTTCCGTAGTCGTTCCTGTACCGATTCCAAAAGTACTAGTGTTGTAAACCATACCAATCGACCAGGAGGGTAACCCTGTTGGAGCTAAATTGATGTATTGCGCACTGGCTTGGGGTTTAGAAATTACTAAATTACCATTGTAGCTTGAATTGGGAACTGTACCTGTGGGAGCTATGGCTAATCGTCCTTTGATGTCTAGAGTTTGGGTAGGAGAGGAGGTGCCTATACCAACCTTGCCTGTTGATGTGATATTGAGGAATGGCGAAAACTGGTTGTCAATGGTAGCACCTGTACCGATTCCAAAAGTATTGGTATTGTAAATCATCCCTATTGACCATGGAATCAAGCCTGTTGGAGCCAAATTGATGTATTGCGCACTGGCTTGAGGTTTAGAAATTACTAAATTACCATTGTAGCTGTTATTCGAAGTCGTGCCGGGAGGTGCAAGGACTAGTCGTCCTTTGATATCCAAAACTTCAGTAGGGGAGGTCGTGTTAATACCAACTTTACCATTAAAATGAGCATTTCCAAAGAAAGCGTCTCCTGTTTGAATAAATGCATCTGCACTTGCAAAGTTTATGGTAAAGCTCCCTCCTCCAGTACTTCCTGCTTGCAAAATAATAGTAACTTTTCCATCAGCTATTTGAGTTTCTCTTACTCCTGACTCTGAGCCGTATACGACAATTTCTGGTATGCTAGAACTATGGTAAACCCCAAGTATTCTTATAAAGCCATTTAGGTTTGTTAGATTATATGTTACTTTTATTTTTTTATTAGTTCCGATATTAATAATCCATTTGTCATTTTGGTTAGGAGCAACACTAGGAACTGATATTGTCCCTGACATTTGATTAAGAACATAATCGGTTGCATAAATAGCAGTAGAAAATAGTACTAGAAAAAGAAATATTACAATTTGTTTAATGTAGTTTGTTTCCATGGTAATAAATTTTGACGTTTATAACTAAAAAGTTATCTCGTAAGTGTGCGTTGTGGTTTGATAATAAAAATGTTATCTCCCTGCTTTCCGGCAGGGAGATAACATGAAGAGTTTTAGAATACCAATACTTTGGCAGTCTTTCCTGTAGTCTTGACAATATAAATGCCTTGAGCTAATCCGGATACAGTTTGTTTAGCGCCTGCCGGACATACACCTGTTGCAACGGCTTGTCCGCTTGGAGTCAATACAGTATAAGAAATAGTTGTTGACAACTTGTTGTCAATAACAATCGCTTTATTGGCAGAGTAAACGGCAACCGCGTTACTTTCTGTCAAAGAGGTACCGGTTTCTTTGTTTTCATAATCAGCCGTAACAAATGCACTGGCTACATCAGCCTGGTCGATAGCTTGTACTCCAAAAGTGTATTCGCCAATCAGTTGCATGTTCAATACAATGGAGTTTTTGCCGATTAATGGTACGATATTTCCTCCGATTCTCAATTTGCCGGTTGCAATATCTGCCGGGGCGTAAGCATACACAGCGCCGGTTACTTTATTCTTAATATAGATATTGTAACGTAGGGCATCTTGCGCCGTTTCTGCGTCGGTCGATTTATCCCAGGTCAATGTAAATTTGTTGGCTGCAAATTCTACTTTGAAATTAGTAGGAACAGATGGTGCAGTATTAGAGGCAATACCTGTGCCTAAGTCATTTCTTAAGAAACGGTTTGGCCAGGTATCATTATTCAAGCCATAATAAGAAGCATCTAAGTTTCCATCATTCGTCATGTCCACCAGATTGGCGGTTCCTGGTCTGCTTCCCGGGATGATGTAGTCTATCGAGAAAGTGTTATCTCCATTGTTGTAATAGATTTTTGTGAATTTATTGCCATCATTATCCGGTTCGTAAGTTGACATGAACAGGTCGATAAATCCGTCGTTATTAATGTCTCCGACGGTGATATTGGCAGCTTCCCGTGCTAACAAGCCAGAGGCGTCGCTTCCTGATTTTTCAAAAGTACCATCGCCTTTTGAAATATGCAAGTTGGCTACATCTTTGGTAATTTCTACCATATCATCGTATCCGTCGCCATTTATATCGGCAAATACAATGTCGCATTTTGAATTCGCATTCAATTCACTGGAATAAGCTAATTTTGTGAACGTACCATCTCCGTTATTTTTATATACGGCAGCATCAGAAGCGCTGGCTGTTTTACCGACGTTTACAATGTCTGCAAAACCATCATTATTGAGGTCTCCGACATGAATAGCACCTGCGCCTAATTGTACAAAATTTCCACCATCCACATTGTTACTTTGCAATTCAAATTTCCCATTCACATTTTTATATACGGCAGTAAAACGGGTACCGGAAGCTCCGAAAGGATGAGGATCTCCTGATTTAATATTTCCACTCAGAATTAAATCGACCCAACCGTCATTATCAACGTCAACAGCGTTCAACATGCGACCTACACGGTCATTATCGCCGGATTCAAGACCTAAAACGATGGATGAGTTTTCGCTGTCTTTTTCGTAAATATAGCCATTGGCATTACCAGCGTTTCGGTAAACAATGGTGGCCGGATCACCGTCTTTGTTGTTTTTCCTGCCAGTGATGATCAGATCTAAATTCCCATCATTATCATAATCTGTAAATACGGAATATCCGCGCACCATACCTTGGAAGGTGCCTTCTTGAACTGTGGTGAACGTGCCGTCTCCATTGTTTTGATATAAATGGACCTGATTTTCTCCTGTATTCACAAATGCATCTATTTTGCCGTCATTATTGTAGTCGCCCCAAATAACACTTCCTCCGGAGGTCAGAGGCAAACTACCTTCTCCTTCTTGTTTCAGGATGGTCCAAGTAGCTTTTTTAATTTTTTCAGATTGGTATTCAGTTGTGGAAAACTGGCTGGCAACATTTGATTGATCCACTGTTTGAACTCCAACTACAAAATTATCCTCGGGGATAGTTATTTCAAAAGAATTTTTAGCGATTAATGGAACGATTCCTCCTCCGATTTTTAATCTACCCGTACTTAAATCTGCAGGAGCGTATGCATAAGTTGCACCAGTATCATTATTTTTCACAAATACATTGTAACGTAATGCACTTTGTGCAGTTTCTGCATCAAAGGCTTTGTCCCATGATAATTTGAGTTTGCCATTTTCATAAACTACTTTCACATTAGCAGGTTGTACCGGAGCAGTGTTCGCATTTACAAGGACACCCAAATCATTTCTTAAGAAACGGGTTGGCCATCCATTGGTATCTCCCCATCCATAATAAGCAGCATCCAGATTACCGTCATTATTCATATCAACAAAATTGGCTGTTCCTGGACGGGCTCCCGGTTGAACTTGTTGAACGGTAAAAGTATTATCTCCATTGTTATAATAAATAGCAGTGAAGTTTGGAATGCTATAACCGGAAGTGAAAATATCAAGATATCCATCATTATTTACATCAGCAATCGTAATATTGGTGGCTTCTGATGGAAGTAATCCTGTAGTTGCGCTTTCTAATTTTTCAAAAGTACCATCTCCTTTTGAAATGTGTATATTCGCAACGTCTTTAGTGATTTCTACAATATCATCATATCCGTCACCATTCATGTCAGCAAATACGATGTCGCATTTGGAGTTGGTATTCAGTTGGTTAGAATAATCTAACATGGTGAATGTGCCATCACCATTATTTTTGTAGATAGCAGCTCCTATAGATCCTGCAGGTTTTCCAACATTTACGATGTCAGCAAATCCGTCGTTGTTGAAGTCTCCAACATGGACAGCTCCTGCACCCATTTGTTCAAAATTACCACCATTGACATTATTTTTTTGCAATTCAAATTTACCTTGCACGTTTTTGTAAATAGCAGTAAAACGAGTAGCTCCAACACCGAAAGGATGTATGCCTGCACTTTTTACGTTTCCGCTTAATACTAAATCAACCCAACCATCATTGTCGATATCCACAGCATTCAACATGTGTCCGACTCTGTCTCCATCTCCGGATTCAATACCTAAGACGGCATTAGAATTGTCTTCGTCTTTTTCAAACAAATATCCATTAGCGCTACCAGTGTTGCGATAGAAAATTGTTACAGGATCACCATCACTGTTGTTTTTGCGACCAGTAGTAACAATATCCAGGTAACCATCATTGTTGTAGTCAACAAATACAGAGTATCCGCGTACCATTGGTTGAAATACCCGAGGTTGAGCCGCATTTTCTGCAGCATCTATACCTGTTTGGTCTAATGTGAAAGTTTCATCTCCGTTGTTTTTGTATAAGCCAACATGATCGCCTGTTCCTGTATTAAAGAAAACATCCAGGTAACCATCATTGTTATAATCACCCCAGACTACACTGCCTCCGGAGGTCATAGGCAAACCTTCACCTTCTTTCTTAATGGTAGTCCAAGCAGGATATTTGGATACATCAGTATTCAAGGTGAATTTACTACCCAAATTAGCTTGGTCAACAGTTTGAACTCCGAATACATAATTACCTTCCGGAATAGCTAATTCGAATGAGTTTTTTGCAATCAATGGAACAATTCCTCCACCAATTTTTAATCTGCCAGTAGCCAAGTTAGCCGGGGCATAAGTATAAACAGCGCCATTGTCTTGGTTGTATGCAAAAATATTATATCGAAGAGCGTTTTGCGCTGTTTCTGCATCAGTAGCTTTGTTCCAGGTCATTGAATATTTGCCATCAGCGTAATTTACAACGAAATTGGTTGGCGCTGTCGGAGCCGTATTAGTCGTAATTGAATTACCAAGTGCATTGATTGCATAAGCGTTAATCCAACCATTACCATATCCAAAACAAGAGTAATCCAAATTGTCATCATTGTTGATGTCCACTAAGTTGACGCTTCCTGAACGTCCTCTTGAGGATTCAGAAATTTCTGCAGCTGTGAAAGTCAAATCGCCATTGTTGTAAAAGATTTTGGCAGAATTCAAATCTCCCATGCCAGAAATGAAAAGGTCGATTAACCCGTCGTTATTGATGTCCCCGGCTGTAATACTGGCTCCTTTACCTTTGTTTAGTCCGGTTGCCTCCATTTCATGTTTAGTGAAAAAATCATCTTTATTGTTGATATACAGGTTGTTCCATCCCTCGGCTACTTCTAGAATATCTGAATACCCATCGCCATTAATATCAACGAAGATAGTTTCACAATTTTGACTTCCGGAGAATGCTTGACTTGATTTTGTGAAAGTACCATCGCCATCATTGACGTATAAATAGCCTCCCCAGCCCCCGCCAGTATCAGATACATCATAATATCCTACGGCAAAAATGTCAGCATAACCATCATTATTTACATCACCTACATGCACAGAACCTCCAACCATTTCAATGAAGTTCCCATTGTAGCCATTTTCAACATTACCTGTTTGAATGGCGAAAGATCCTTGATTGTTTTTAAAGACACGCGTCATACGCCATCCACCTTCCGGTGATTCGTTGTTGCGTTCTCCACAGATTACCAGGTCTGTCCACCCGTCGTGATCAAAATCAACCGCCTGAATCATTCGTCCGACGGCATCGCCACTGCCGGATCCGACTCCTACCAGTTCAGCACTCCGTTCATCATTTTTTACAAAAGCATAACCTTCTGTGCTACCTTTATTTTCATAAACAGTTACGTTTTTTCCTCCATTATCGTTTAAGTTGCCGACAGTGACTAAGTCTAAATCGCCATCATTATCGTAATCAATAAATTCGGCAGATGCAAAGGATAGTAGAGTAAATACAGTTTCTTGGACACGGGTAAATGTTCCATTTCCATTGTTTTTATACAAGTAGGCATTTCCTCCGCCTTGACCGGCAACACAAAATACGTCTTTTAATCCATCATTGTTAACATCTCCCCAAATCATTCGGCCCGAAGCAACCCAGTCTTTCGGAAATGCATCTGCCGTTACAGTCCATTCAGCCTGTTTCGGCGTTGCAGCCTGGATCATTGACGTGGCAATCAATGCCAAGCCCACCATCAAAAAGTTCTTTTTTCTCATAAAAATCAAATTAAGTTAATAAAATAGTATATTGCATGCACCTTAGTACATTAAGGTCGTGTAAAAGTAAGTGGTTGCAGTTGTTGAAAAAATGTATTTTTCATGAAAAATGATGTAAAAAAACATTGATTTGTTATTTGTTGATCCGGATCACTTTTACATCTTTGCCCGGGATGACCACTGTTTGTTTTAAATCGATCGCCTGACCGCTCCATAATTCTTGCGCCCGGTATTGTTTTTTGCTGTTCAATCCGATTCTTTCTAATGGGAGGGTGGTGGTCAGATCTGTTTCTCCATAATTGAAAATCACATAATAGATCGCTTTTTCATCGGTTCGAATAAATTGGTTTTCCGATTTTTCGCTGTTGCCTTCTACCGGACGGAAAGTGACGCCGGTGGCAATCGCATTGATTTCAGGGTTGGTCAGGAATTTTTTTGCCCGCTCTTTGCCTTCGTCCGATCCCTCCTGGCTAAAATCATCGCCGGCAATATAAAGTCCGGTGATGACGGCAGACGTAACACGCGCCCGGTTTTCGCCTTCAGTAGCCTGCTGCAATACCACGTGATCGGCATCGTTGTATTGATATACCTGATCAATCCACCATCCGTACGAAACAGCATTCATAGTATATTCCGTGTCTTTGATTTTATTCCAGGCATCGCAGGCAATACGGCGCGACTGGGCGTATTGAGCCGGAAATACAGGAGAAATGGATAAATTGATGTACATATCTCCAAAATATTTGTCCATCAGTTGCATACCGTAATTGTAGGCTTGGATGCCTGTTTGTATTTCCGGACGATACCACTTGTCTCCCTCCATAGCTCCGTGCGTCATGAAATCCATTTTTACATATTCAAATCCGCAACGGCGAAATTTTTCGGATGTCTTTTTCATCCGTTCTTCAATCGCCGGATGTGTTGGGTCGATAGCATAAGCGCCATCCAATTGTTGCGGTTTGCCGTTGGCATACACATAAATATCTTTGAACTGATATTCTTCGGCCTGATCCACTTTTCGTTCCGGATTTTTTCCCCAATCGGTAAATGGAGTCCAGTAAATTCCGGCGATTTGTCCGTTTGCTTTGCATTTTTGTACAAAAGCTTTCAATTCCTCTTCCGAAAACCGGTTCCAGCCCGAATCCAATCCCACATATACCACCTGGTCGGCGTTTGAAAAATGATTGTTCTGTAAATTATTTTTGAAAAAATCAGACACTTCCATCGCTTTAGGATATGTTAATTTGAATTGTAAAACTCCCCAACTGTTCCACCCAAAAGGCATGGCTTTGTTCCACGCGGCAGGCGGAGCAACGGTAGCATTGGCTTTTCCATATTCGTCCAATCCGGTTCTCCAGTCATCGAAAAAACCGAGCATGACTTTAGGCGATTTGATTGTTTGTCCTTTCACAGCGCCATGAGGCCTGGAGTCGCGGGTTAATGAGTCGGCCGCTCCCCCATAACAAGTTAATGAGCCAATGGTTTCTCCTTTTTGCCTGATAATTTGAATCGCTGTTTTCCAAACATCGTGTTCTACAGATCCGACCACAACGCCATTCCGGTCTGTATTGTTGAAAATGGCAGTCGCTTCGTAGCTGGTAAGTTGTGCTACCGGTAACGGATGCGATTGATAACGGATCCAGCAATCATTATCGAAAGGAATGAATAAAGCGCGGTTGTCTCCTGTTACATTAAGCAATGGAGCCATTTGATCTATGCATACGGGCGCCATGTAGTTAGATGCAATGTCGCCGTTTTCGGTTTCCAATGTAAATTCAGTTAAAATATAATCTTTGCCGGGGTATATGTAAAATGACTGGATTAATACAGGCAGGTTATTGCCTGTATAGATAATTTTATAAACCGATCCTTTTCCAAAAATATCATTAATATCTTCTTTTTTGATTAGATGAGAGGAATAATCTCTGGTGGAAAATTCTTTCCCATTCCATTGGTAGCTGGCATAAATATGGGGAAAAATTAATGTGGAATTTTTTTGCAGGTCTATGCCCTGCTTTTTTTCATTGTAACTGATTTTCCAATCGGCAGCGTACGAACAGACTGCATTACAGGATAAAATGGTTATTGCTACTACCCAAAAGCTCAATTGATATTTTTTCATGGTAAACAGATATTAAAGAATGCAAATGTAAAGACCTTTATTTTAAATTTTTAGAACGATTGTGTCAAAAAGTAGAATATATGTGTAAAGTGTTGTGCTTTTGAAAAAAAATGCGTTCGCAACAACATTCATTCGGTTTGATTTGTTTTTCTTTTATACTTTTGCTCTTAATAAATGATTAGAAAAAATAATAAACGAATATGAATACAATTGCTAAAAAATTAACAGATCTTGTAGGCAATACGCCCTTGCTAATGTTGTCTGCATTTACAAAATACCACGCAGTGAATGCCAGTGTGATCGGAAAATTGGAATATTTTAATCCCTTGGGAAGTGTAAAAGACCGCATCGCGTTGGCTATGGTGGAAGACGCCGAGACAAAAGGATTGTTAACTCCCGGTGCAACGATTATTGAACCGACCAGCGGCAATACCGGCATTGGGTTGGCCTTTGTTGCTGTTGCAAAAGGTTATAAACTGATTTTAACGATGCCGGAAACGATGAGTTTGGAGCGGCGTAATTTGTTGAAAGCATTGAATGCCGAATTGGTACTGACTCCGGGCCCGGAAGGAATGGCCGGAGCCATCGCCAAAGCGGAAGCATTACAGAAAGAGATTCCGGGTTCAATTATTTTGCAACAATTTGATAATCGGGCCAACCCGGATATTCACAGGCGTACGACTGCCGAAGAAATTTGGCGGGATACAGAGGGGAAGATTGATATTTTCGTTTCCGGAGTCGGTACCGGAGGCACGGTGAGTGGAGCCGGAGAACGGTTGAAAGAGTTGAAACCCACCGTGAAAGTGGTGGCCGTTGAGCCGTCAGCTTCACCCGTTTTGTCCGGAGGCGTTAAAGGCGTTCATAAAATACAAGGAATCGGAGCCGGGTTTGTTCCGAAGAACTATAATCCGAAGGTCGTCGATCAAATCATTTCTGTTTCGGATGATGACGCCATTCGCACCAGCCGTGAGTTGGCAAAAACAGAAGGCTTGTTAGTCGGAGTTTCTTCCGGAGCCGCTGCCTTTGCTGCATTGGAGCTGGCAAAACTTCCTGAAAATACGGGCAAAAATATTGTGGTGATATTGCCGGATACCGGAGAACGATATTTGTCAACGGGGTTGTATAATGAATAGGATTCAGACTACGCAGAACTCCCGGATTTTCGTTTAAGCAGGCTAAGCGGAAGGTCCCGTTTGATCAAAATGAAAATATAAATGCCGAATAATACGGTATGGAATCCCAATCGTAACACTGTATTTTCAATAGGTACTATCATAGATATGGCATACAAACCGCCGGCAAGGAGAAAATAAAGACCTATCGTCTTTAAATCGTAGGGGATCGGATATACTTTTTGTCCCATAAAATAAGACAAGAGCATAATGAACAAATATCCTATAAACGGAGCCCATGCGCAAGCCATATATCCATAATCAGGAATAAAGAAAATATTGATGCAGACAATGATCACGCAACCGATAATGGATAATATAGCGCCCCAATATGTTTTATCCGTCAGTTTATACCATAATGATAAATTAAAATAAATTCCGAAGAATAATTCGCCTATTAATACAATAGATACTACCGGCAATCCATCCCAATAGCCGGGAGCAATGAAATATTTTATAATATCAAGATATAAAACGACTCCTAAAAAAGTTAATAATCCCAACAAAATGAAATATTTAGTTGCATCGGCATAAGCCTGTTTATTATCCTGACTTTTGGTTTTTGCAAAAATAAAAGGTTCGAATGCATAGCGGAATGCTTGAGTGTACATCATCATAATGAGGGCGATTTTGAAGCATGCGCTATAAATTCCCAACTCTCCAAAGGCTTGAGACTGGTCGGGATAAATGATCGGGAAAACCAGCTTATCCACAATTTGGTTGCTCATGCCGGCAATGCCTAAAATTAACAAAGGGAAAGAGTATTTGAGCATTTTCTTCAACAGGCGACTGTCAAACCGGTATTTAAATCCTGTCAATTCCGGCAATAGGCAACATGTTTGAAAGAACGTTGCAATTAAGTTGGAAAGGAATACATATCCTAATTTAAATTCGGGAATGTAGAACCAACTGATCCATTGAGGATAATTTTTGTATATCCAGGGACAGACGACTAAGAAAAACAGACTGAAGATGGTGTACAATACGATGTACAGTATCTTTAGCGCCGCAAATTTAACCGGACGTTGTTTGAAACGTAAATATGCAAAAGGAATAGCGCTGAATGCATCCAAACTCATAATGATTAGCACCAGGCGAATGTAGCTCTCCGGAATTTCGTCCTTCCACAAAACCGGTTTGATTTCAGGCAAAAAATAGAGAAAAACTGCCAAAAATATACAGACGACAGAGCCTACAGCAATAAGGGCGGTGGAATATACATCGATCGGATTATATTTTTCTTTTTGATTGGCAAAACGGAAAAAACCGGTTTCCATGCCGAAGGTAAGGACGACCATGAATAAAGCAACAAAAGCATATACATTGGTCATGATGCCAAAATCTTCAGTGACAAGCGTGTAAGTAAAAAGAGTGGTCAACAACCAGTTGATCATTCTTACCAAAACACTGCTCCCTCCATAAATGGCAGTGTCTTTTGCCAATGATTTCATTCCACTCATTAAAATAAATATCCTTGTTGTCCCATCCTGGTTCTTCCCAAATGCTGGTAGGCCAATGGTGTTACTTCCCGCCCCCTGGGTGTTCGCTTTAAAAAACCTTCTTTTATTAAGAAAGGCTCATATACTTCTTCAATAGTACCGGCATCTTCTCCCAATGCTGTGGCAATAGTAGTCAGACCAACAGGTCCGCCGCTGAATTTATCAATAATGGTACACAATATTTTATTGTCAATTTCATCTAACCCATATTTGTCGATATTCAATGCTTCCAATGCAAAACAGGCGATATCTTTGTCAATTTTTCCGCTTCCTTTTACTTGCGCAAAATCGCGTACCCGTCGAAGCAATGCATTGCAGATACGAGGAGTTCCCCGGCTTCGGGAAGCTATTTCCGTGGCGGCGCTATCGCTACAGGGAACATCCAATATATTGGCCGACCTTTTTACAATGTTGGTCAATGTCTTTATATCATAATATTCTAAGTGCAGATTGATTCCAAATCTCGCCCGGAGTGGGGAGGTGAGTAATCCGCTACGGGTGGTAGCCCCGACCAACGTAAAAGGTTCCAGATCGATTTGAATGGAACGCGCGCTGGGGCCTTTGTCTATCATAATGTCGATCCGGTAATCTTCCATGGCAGAATAAAGATATTCTTCCACAACCGGACTTAACCGGTGGATTTCGTCGATGAACAGTACGTCATTTCTTTCCAACGACGTTAAAATACCGGCCAGATCGCCGGGCTTATCCAATACGGGACCGGAAGTAACCTTAAAGCCAACATTCAATTCATTCGCAATGATATTAGACAGCGTAGTCTTTCCTAATCCCGGAGGACCGTGCAGCAACACATGATCAAGCGCCTCCGTACGCATACGGGCAGCCATCACAAACACCTTCAGGTTCTCAACCACCTTGGCTTGTCCGCTGAAACTTTTAAATGATAAAGGTCGCAAGGCATTTTCAATTTCTCGCTCTTTGTCATTGAGTTGCTGATTTCGTATGTCGAAAGTTTCCATCCTGTTAAAAGTGGTGCAAAGGTAATGTTTTCTTGAGTAAGTTTTTTTGTTAAATGATTTTTTGAAGATAAAAATATTATTTTTTGTTTGTTAGATAAAAAAACGTATCTTTGTGTCGTTTTTATAACTGTTGAGAATATTATTCGATTTTTAGAGATTAGTTGTTTTATTTATTTATCTGTACATGCTTAATAGATATGGCACGACAAACTGATTTGGGAATTTGTATTCGTAAAATTATTATTGCAGGATCGTTTTTATTCTGTGTTTTCATTTCTGCTTCATTAAACGCTCAATCTTTTAAGGAATCTATTTCAACCATCTCTCCCGTTAATGCCGAAAAACAGGATGCAACATCATCGATGCACGCCGATTTTCCAGGGATTGTAGCTCCTTTTAGTCCATTTCAGCAATCGCCTTTGGGGCAAAACCAGGAATTTTCTCCGGTGCTTTATGGTCCGGGCGGTAATCCGATCGGAGGTCTCCCCTTGACTGATAATGTGCCGCTATTGTTTGGTGCGGTTCTTTGTTATTGCGCATACAAAGCAATAAGACGAAAAAAACGCGGCGAAATCTCCTCTTTTCAAAAATAAATTTTAAAAAAGTTTTGGTTTTAGACAAGGGAATCGCTACCTTTGCCCCGTTTTTGGCTTAAAAAATATGGAAAAGTTGAAATAATCGCTTGGTTTTTCAATAATTATCTTTATTTTTGCAGCCCGTTTTTTTGTATTATATTAAAATAAGTATAAATTTTTAAGAATTAAAAAACAAAAATGCCTACGATTCAACAATTAGTAAGAAAGGGAAGGGCAGAGTTGGTAGTTAAAGGTAAATCTCCCGCATTGGATGCTTGTCCGCAACGGCGCGGCGTTTGTGTGAGAGTTTATACCACAACTCCTAAAAAACCAAACTCAGCCATGCGTAAAGTAGCCCGTGTTCGTTTGACTAACTTGAAAGAAGTGAATGCTTATATTCCGGGAGAAGGTCACAACTTACAGGAGCACTCGATTGTATTGGTAAGAGGCGGTCGTGTAAAAGACCTTCCGGGGGTTCGTTATCACATTGTTCGCGGAACATTGGATACTGCCGGAGTAAATGGTCGTACCCAACGCCGTTCCAAATATGGTGCAAAACGTCCGAAAGCTGGTAAAGGGGCTCCTGCAGCACCCGTTAAAGGAGGTAAAAAGAAATAATTATTAATTTCAAGTTTTTTGGAAAGCAATATATTTAATGAAGCAAATTAAAAAATGAAACGAAAAATGGCATGAAAATTATTTTCATTTTCTTCATCCTTTCATTTTTTCATTCATTAAAATTGGTTGAGTAAATAAATTCGGAGGAATTTGTTGAAGACACAAAATTGGCAACCGGAAACTACTAAGTTTTAACAAAATGAGAAAAGCAAAACCAAAGAAAAGACAGATCCTCCCGGATCCTGTTTATGGTGATAAGAAAGTTACGAAGTTCGTAAATCATTTAATGTATGATGGTAAAAAAAGTATCGCCTTTGATATTTTTTATACTGCATTGAACACAGTAAAGGCAAAACTGCCTAACGAAGAAAGATCATCTCTTGAGATTTGGAAACAAGCATTAGATAATATTACTCCGCTTGTTGAAGTAAAATCCCGCCGTATTGGAGGAGCCACATTCCAAGTGCCTACAGAAATTCGTCCCGATCGTAAAGAATCGGTTTCAATGAAAAATATGATTTTATTTTCCCGCAAAAGAGGCGGAAAATCGATGGCTGATAAATTAGCCGCCGAAATCGTTGATGCATTTAATAATCAGGGTGGCGCGTTTAAGAGAAAAGAAGATATGCACAGAATGGCAGAAGCAAACAGAGCTTTTGCTCATTTCAGAATCTAAAATAATGAAACAATGAAATAATGAGAGAAATGAAAATGATGAAAGTTTAATAGTGTATTCCTTTCATTTTCTTCATTTTCTTCATTTTTAATTATAAAACGATGGCACAAGGCTCAGATCAATTATTAAAATATACGAGAAACCTCGGTATCATGGCTCACATTGATGCCGGGAAGACAACGACATCCGAACGGATTCTTTTTTATACAGGATTAACTCATAAAATCGGAGAAGTTCACGATGGCGCTGCTACTATGGACTGGATGGAGCAAGAGCAGGAGCGTGGTATTACTATTACTTCCGCTGCTACAACAGCCAATTGGAAATATAAAGGTGAAACTTACAAAATAAACTTGATTGACACTCCGGGACACGTGGACTTTACCGTTGAGGTAGAACGTTCATTACGTATCCTTGATGGAGCCGTAGCTGCGTTTTGTGCAGTGGGCGGTGTTGAACCTCAATCAGAAACCGTTTGGCGCCAGGCTGATAAATATAATGTTCCAAGAATCGGTTATGTAAATAAAATGGACCGTTCCGGAGCTAATTTTTTTGAAGTAGTACGTCAGGTAAAAGATGTGTTAGGAGCGAATCCTTGTCCAATTCAAATTCCCGTAGGCGCTGAAGAAAAATTTCGTGGAATTGTAGATTTGGTAACTATGAAAGCCTATTTCTGGCACGACGAATCCATGGGCGCTGATTATTCGATAGAAGAAATTCCGATGGATTTGGTTGCAGAAGCAGAAGAGTGGAGAGAAAAAATGCTCGAAACCCTGGCTGAGTGTGATGATGTATTGATGGAGAAATATTTTGATGATCCATCCAAAATCACCGAAGAAGAAATTCGTGCAGCTATTCGCAAAGGTACCATAGCCATGCAAATTAATCCGATGACATGTGGCTCTTCTTTTAAGAATAAAGGAGTCCAATGTTTGTTGGATAATGCTTGTGCTTATTTACCCAGCCCGGTAGATACTCCGGCTATTGAAGGTACGGACCCTGATGATAGCGAAAAAATATTGGAACGTCATCCAAGTACAAAAGAACCGTTGTGTGCTTTAGCTTTTAAAATCGCAACTGACCCTTATGTAGGCCGTTTGTGTTTCTTCCGTGTTTATTCTGGTGAACTTGAAGCCGGTTCGTATGTATATAATACCCGTTCAGGTAAAAAAGAACGTATTTCCCGTTTGTTCCAGATGCACTCCAACAAACAAAATCCCAGAGAATTTATTACTTGTGGTGATATAGGTGCAGGAGTGGGATTTAAAGATATTCGTACCGGAGATACTTTGTGTAGTGAAGACCATCCGATCGTATTGGAATCTATGGACTTTCCGGAACCGGTTATTGGAATTGCCGTTGAACCGAAAACACAAAAAGACCTCGATAAATTGGGTATGGGATTGAGCAAACTGGCTGAAGAAGATCCTACTTTCACCGTGAAAACCGATGAAGACACCGGACAAACTGTTATTTCCGGGATGGGAGAGCTTCACTTGGAAATTATTATCGACCGTTTGAGACGGGAATTCAAAGTGGAATGTAATCAGGGCCGCCCACAAGTTTCATATAAAGAGTCTATTACTCAGACTGTGGAATTACGTGAAACTTACAAGAAACAAACCGGAGGCCGTGGTAAATTTGCCGATATGATTGTTCGCGTTGGACCTGCTGACGAAAGTTTTGAAGGAGAATTACAATTTGTGGACGAAGTTAAAGGTGGAAATATCCCGAAAGAATACATCCCTTCTATCCAAAAAGGTTTTACCCGCGCTATGAAAAATGGTGTGTTGGCCGGATATGCTTTGGATAAATTGAAAGTAACAGTTATTGATGGTTCTTACCATGCTGTGGATTCCGACCAGTTGTCGTTTGAAATTTGTGCCATCCAGGCTTTCAAAAGTGCATGCGAAAAAGCTCGCCCTGTTCTGAAAGAACCAATCATGAAAATGGAAGTGGTTACTCCGGAAGAAAGCATGGGAGATGTAATCGGAGACTTGAACAAACGTCGTGGACAAGTGGAAGGCATGGATACCAGCCGTACAGGTGCCCGTATCGTCAAAGCAAAAGTACCTTTGGCAGAAACTTTCGGTTATGTGACAGCGTTGCGTACGATTACCTCAGGACGTGCTACAAGCACTATGACTTTCTCGCATTATGAAGAAGTATCTTCTTCCATTGCTAAGCAAGTATTGACCGAAGTAAAAGGACGTGTGGATTTGATAAAATAGGTGATTAAGTAAACGAGTTGACGAGTTAACAAGAATTAGATCGTCAACTCGGTTGCTGGTCAACTTTTTAACTAATAAATAGAGTTTCAGAGGAGGAAATGGCTCTTTCTCGTAGCTCGTAACTTGTAACTTGTAACTAATAAAAAACAATGAGCCAAAAAATTAGAATTAAATTAAAATCTTACGATTACAACCTGGTTGACAAATCAGCTGAAAAAATCGTGAAAACAGTGAAAGCAACAGGTGCTGTAGTGAGCGGCCCGATTCCATTACCTACTCACAAACGGATATTTACTGTAAACCGAGCTACATTCGTCAACAAAAAATCGCGCGAGCAATTCGAGCTTTCTTCTTATAAAAGATTGATCGATATCTATAGCTCCACTGCAAAAACAGTCGATGCGTTGATGAAGTTGGAATTACCGAGCGGAGTAGAAGTAGAGATTAAAGTATAGAAATAGTTAACGAGGAAACAAGTTAACCAGTTGACAATTTTTCAACTCGTAAACATGTAAACTCGTAAACTCGTAAACTAAATAAATAAAAGTGAAATGCCAGGATTAATTGGAAAAAAAATCGGAATGACATCCGTTTTCAGTGCCGATGGAAAAAATCTTCCATGCACTGTTATCGAAGTAGGTCCTTGTGTTGTTACTCAAGTGAAAACTATCGAAAAAGATGGTTATGAAGCAGTTCAGTTAGGATTTCAGGACAAGAAGGAAAAACATACTTCTCAACCTGAAATGGGACACTTCAAAAAAGCAGGAGTAACTCCCAAGAGACACTTGGCCGAGTTCAAAGAACAAGGATTGTACAAAGACAACAAAGGAGAGTACAAACTCGGAGATGTTCTCACTGTTGATTATTTCGACGGTGAAATCTATGTGGACGTGATTGGAATGTCTAAAGGAAAAGGGTTTCAGGGTGTTGTAAAACGACACGGATTCCTTGGAGTTGGTGAAGCTACCTTAGGACAAAGTGACCGTCAACGTCACCCGGGGTCTATCGGAGCATGTTCGTATCCTGCTAAAGTATTCAAGGGTACACGTATGGGAGGTCAAATGGGTAACGAACGGGTAACTGTTCAAAACCTGCAGATCATTAAACTTATTCCCGAGCACAACCTGTTGTTGGTAAGAGGTTCGGTACCGGGAGCTAAAGGTTCAATCGTAATAATTCAAAAGTAATGGAACTAAGTGTATATAACATAAAAGGAGAGGATACCGGAAAAAAGGTTACTCTTAATGATTCTATCTTTGGCGTTGAACCCAATGATCATGCTATTTACTTAGATGTAAAACAGCACATGGCCAATAAACGTCAGGGAACACATAAATCTAAAGAAAGAAGCGAAATGTCGGGAAGTACCCGCAAGCTGGGCCGCCAAAAAGGCGGTGGCGGTGCTCGCCGCGGAGATATTAATTCTCCGGTGCTGATAGGAGGAGCCCGTGTGTTTGGTCCCACTCCACGCGATTATTCTTTCAAGTTAAATAAAAAAGTGAAAATCCTGGCTCGTAAATCAGCCCTGGCTTATAAAGCAAAAGCTAATGCCATCGTTGTGGTGGAAGATTTTTCTTTTGATACTCCAAAAACAAAAGATTTTGTAGCATTAGCTAAGAATTTGAAAGTGGACGATAAAAAATTCGTGTTGATCTTACCTGAAAGTAATAAAAATATTTATTTGTCAGCTCGTAATCTGCAACGTTCAGGAGTGGTAACAGTTTCTGAGTTAAATACTTATACAGTATTGGATGCTGCAAAACTTGTTATTTTGGAAAGTTCGTTAACTGCCATCAATAATTTTTAATAAAAGGAGGAACATACTATGGGCATTATCATTAAACCTATTGTAACGGAAAAACAAACTAAGATTAGCGATAAAATGGCTAATCGTTATGGTTTTCGTGTGACTCCGGATGCTAATAAATTGCAAATCAAAGCTGCAATTGAAGAAATGTATGGAGTAACAGTAGTAAGCGTGAATACAATGAATTATTCAGGCAAAACAAAATCCAGATATACAAAATCAGGAGTAATTAACGGAAAAGAAAGCTCATTCAAAAAAGCGATTGTAACGCTGAAAGAAGGAGATGCAATTGATTTCTTTAGCAATATCTAAAAGTGTACGAGTTAACAAGTAAACGAGTAATAAGGCTCGTCAACTTGTCAACTTGTCAACTTGTCAACTTAAAAATAAACAATGGGAATTCGAAAATTAAAGCCCACATCACCGGGGCAAAGACACAAGATTATTGGTACATATAGTGAAATCACTGCTTCTGTACCAGAAAAATCGCTTGTAGTTGGCAGAAGAAAGTCTGGCGGACGTAATAACGAAGGTAAAATGACCATGCGTTATATTGGTGGCGGTCACAGACAAAAATACAGATTGATCGACTTCAAGAGAAGAAAAGATGGCATTCCTGCAACAGTGAAAACGATTGAATACGATCCCAATCGTTCTGCTCGTATCGCTCTGTTGTTT
Source organism: Bacteroidales bacterium (assembly GCA_031553835.1). Taxonomy (GTDB): domain Bacteria; phylum Bacteroidota; class Bacteroidia; order Bacteroidales; family Azobacteroidaceae; genus JAVBKX01. The sequence continues at coordinate 69,613 of JAVBKX010000010.1, read as the reverse complement.
TACGCCGATGGAGAAAAAACATACATCGTTGCTCCTAACGGGTTGGAAGTAGGCCAAACAGTGATGTCCGGTAAAGAAGCAGCGCCAGAGATTGGTAATGCATTACCGTTGTCAAACATTCCTTTGGGAACTGTGATTCATAATATTGAATTGCGTCCCGGACAGGGAGCTAAAATGGTTCGTTCAGCAGGAACGTTTGCGCAAGTCGTTTCACGCGAAGGGGATTATGCAATCATCAAAATGCCTTCCGGAGAAACCAGAAAGATTCTTTCAGCTTGTAAAGCTACCATTGGTAGTGTGGGCAACTCAGATCATGCTTTGGAAAGATCAGGTAAAGCGGGTAGAACTCGGTTGTTAGGACGTCGTCCTCGTGTACGTGGGGTAGTAATGAACCCTGTAGATCACCCAATGGGTGGTGGGGAAGGTCGTGCTTCCGGAGGTCATCCGAGGTCTCGTAAGGGATTGTATGCTAAGGGCTTGAAGACAAGAGCTCCTAAAAAGCATTCTTCTAAGTACATCATTGAGAGAAGGAAAAAGTAATCTGATTTAATTAAGCGAAAATTATGAGTCGTTCATTAAAAAAAGGTCCTTATATTAACGTTAAACTGGAAAAGAAAATCTTGACTATGAATGAGTCAGGAAAGAAAACAGTCGTTAAAACCTGGGCAAGAGCTTCAATGATATCCCCTGATTTTGTAGGGCACACCGTTGCAGTTCACAATGGTAATAAATTTATTCCTGTTTATGTTACAGAAAACATGGTAGGTCATAAGTTGGGCGAATTTTCTCCCACTCGTATCTTCCGTGGCCATGCCGGTAACAAGAAAAAATAACAGGATATTCAGCAACTGAAATAAACAATAAGAAAAATGGGTGCTAGAAAAAGAATATCAGCCGAACAACGAAAAGAAGCCAATAAAAGCGTAAGCTTCGCCAAATTGCGGAATGTGCCGACTTCTCCCCGGAAAATGCGCCTGGTGGCCGACATGATCCGTGGAATGGAAGCATTCAGAGCACTTGGCGTATTGAAATATTCTAACAAAGAGGCTGCTGCGAGAATTGAAAAACTGCTTCGCTCTGCTATTTCCAACTGGGAACAGAAAAACGAGCGCAAAGCAGATAGTGGTGAATTATATGTAACATCAATCTGTGTGGATGGTGCAACTACATTGAAACGGATGCGTCCTGCTCCTCAAGGAAGAGGATATCGCGTTAGAAAACGTTCCAACCACGTAACAGTGATTGTAGATACAAAAAATGATAATCAAAATTAATTGCTAAATGGGACAAAAAACTAATCCGATAAGTAATCGTTTGGGAATCATCCGTGGATGGGATTCAAATTGGTACGGAGGCAATAATTATGGCGATACTTTGTTAGAAGACAGCAAAATCCGTAAATACCTGAATGCCCGTCTCGCTAAAGCAAGTGTATCTCGCATTGTTATTGAGCGTACGTTGAAATTAGTGACCATTACCGTTTGCACGGCTCGTCCGGGTATCATCATCGGTAAAGGTGGTCAGGAAGTAGATAAGTTGAAAGAAGAATTGAAGAAGATCACAGATAAAGAGGTTCAAATCAATATCTTCGAAGTGAAACGACCGGAATTGGATGCCATTATTGTTGCCAACAACATTGCTCGCCAGCTCGAAGGCAAAGTGGCTTACCGTCGCGCCATTAAAATGGCCATCGCTTCCACCATGAGAATGGGGGCGGAAGGAATTAAGGTGCAAATCTCCGGACGTCTGAACGGCGCTGAAATGGCTCGTTCTGAAATGTATAAAGAGGGAAGAACTCCGTTACACACTTTGAGGGCAGATATTGATTACGCCTTGGCAGAAGCGTTGACTAAAGTTGGTCTGTTGGGAGTAAAAGTATGGATTTGCCGTGGTGAAATATATGGCAAAAAAGATTTAGCTCCTTCATTTACTGGCTCTAAAGATTCAGGTCGCGGTAACCGTGGCCATGAAAATGCCGGTGGTGGAGATCGGAGAGACAGAGGTGATCGTCCATTCAAAAAGAGAGCTCCAAAAGGAGAGAAGAAGTAAGTTTAATGAAAAAATGTGAAATGAAAAAATGAATAAATACTGTTTTCATTCCTTTCATTTCTTCATTTATTAATTGAGAAAGAAATGTTACAACCGAAAAAAACAAAATTCAGAAGGTCGCAAAAAGGCCGGATGAAAGGCAATGCAGGAAGAGGCAATGAGTTGTCATTCGGTTCTTTTGGTATAAAATCGTTGCAATCAAAATGGATTACCGGTCGGCAAATTGAAGCTGCCCGTATTGCCGTGACTCGGTATATGCAACGTCAGGGACAGGTTTGGGTGCGTATTTTCCCTGATAAACCAATTACCAAAAAACCAGCTGAAGTACGTATGGGTAAGGGTAAAGGATCGCCGGAAGGTTTTGTGGCTCCCGTTACTCCAGGCAGAATCATTTTTGAAATCGAAGGAGTTTCGTTTGATGTGGCTAAAGAAGCATTGAGACTTGCAGCTCAAAAGCTTCCGGTGACTACGAAGTTTGTCGTAAGACGTGATTATGATTATGAAAATCAAACATTGTAATCGTTATGAAGATAGCAGAAATAAGAGAACTAACTACCGCTGAGTTGAAAGAACGGATTGATGCTGAAGTGGTTGCTTACAACCAAAAAAAGATCAATCATAGTATTTCACCGTTAGACAGTCCTGCCGTGATTACACATGCACGCAAGGAAATTGCCCGTATGAAAACGGAATTACGTCAGAGAGAGCTTAACAATCAAAAATGAGTACAATGGAAGCCAGAAATTTAAGAAAAGAAAGAATTGGTGTTGTTTCCAGCAATAAAATGGAAAAATCCATTACTGTTGCCGTAAAATGGAAAGAAAAACACCCGATATATGGAAAATTCGTGAATAAAACGAAGAAATTCCATGCTCATGACGAAAAGAACGAATGCAATATCGGTGATACCGTGCGCATTATGGAAACCCGTCCTTTGAGTAAAACCAAGAGATGGAGATTAGTGGAAATCATTGAAAAAGCGAAGTAATTATGATACAACAAGAATCAAGACTTACCGTAGCTGATAATAGCGGTGCAAAAGAAGTTCTTTGTATCCGCGTGTTAGGTGGTACAAAAAGGCGTTATGCTTCTGTGGGAGACGTTATTGTAGTTTCCGTCAAGAGTGTAATCCCTTCCAGTGATGTAAAAAAAGGTGCAGTGTCGAAAGCTATAATTGTACGTACTAAAAAAGAAATTCGTCGCGCTGATGGTTCTTATATCCGCTTTGACGACAATGCTTGCGTATTGTTGAATAATGCCGGAGAAATCAGAGGAAGCCGTATCTTTGGTCCTGTAGCACGGGAATTGCGTACGACTAATATGAAGATTGTTTCATTGGCACCTGAAGTACTGTAATAAATTAAAAATGAAAAATTAAAAATTAAAAATTAATAGTTACGAGTTACGAGTTACGGATTATAAGCCATTTCTTAAATATGCTTATAACTTTCTTTAACTTCCTCTAACTTCCAACGTCTTAATTCTTAATTCTTAATTCTTAATTTACAAAGAAATGAGCAAATTACACATAAAAAAAGGTGATGTCGTTTTCGTTAATACCGGAGAAGACAAAGGCAAAACCGGCCGGGTGCTGAAAGTATTGATCAGCAAAAACCGGGCTTTGGTGGAAGGCGTGAATATGGTTTCGAAACACATGAAACCAAATGCCAAACATCCTCAGGGAGGAATTGAAAAGAAAGAAGCTCCTGTGCATATTTCTAATCTGAATGTATTGGATCCGGATAGCGGAAAACCAACCCGGATTGGACGTAAATTGAATGAAAAAGGAGTATTGGTACGGATTTCTAAAAAATCAGGAAAGGAGATTAAGTAATGAGTAATATAGCTAATCTAAAAAAAGATTATCAGGAAAAAATCGTTCCTGCTTTGATGAAAGAGTTTTCTTACTCAACCGTAATGCAGGTTCCGGTGCTTAAAAAAATTGTGATCAATCAGGGACTGGGTGTCGCTGTGGCCGACAAAAAACTGATTGATGTGGCTATCGCCGAGTTGACAACAATTACCGGGCAAAAAGCTGTAGCAACCATGTCTCGTAAAGATATTTCCAATTTCAAATTGCGGAAAAAAATGCCGATCGGAGCTATGGTTACATTGCGTAGCGAACGGATGTATGAGTTTCTGGAAAGGTTGGTAAGGGTAGCTTTACCCCGGATACGCGACTTTAAAGGAATCGAAAGTAAGTTAGACGGAAGAGGTAATTATACCTTGGGAATTGAAGAGCAAATCATTTTTCCTGAAATTAATATTGATAATATTACTAAAATATTAGGAATGAATATTACCTTTGTGACCTCTGCGAAAACAGATGAGGAAGGGTATGCTCTTTTGAGAGAATTCGGTTTACCTTTTAAAAATATCAAAAAAGACTAAGATATGGCTAAAGAATCAATGAAAGCCCGTGAGGTAAAGCGTGCTAAGTTAGTTGCCAAATATGCAGAAAAAAGAGCTCAATTAAAAGCTGCCGGTGATTACGAGGGCTTACAGGCATTGCCTAAAAACGCGTCTCCGGTACGTTTACATAACCGTTGCAAACTTACCGGTCGGCCAAAAGGTTATGTGCGTCAGTTTGGTATTTCCCGTATTCAATTGCGCGAAATGGCTTCTGCCGGATTAATCCCAGGGCTGAAAAAAGCAAGTTGGTAAAAAAGAAAAATGAAAGAAATGAATAGAATGAAAGGAATGAATAGGATCAACGGACTCAATTCATTATTTTCATTATCTTCATTCATTTCATTTAAATTATAGAGTGTTAAATATTGTCCGGACAGGCCGGATCAATTTAATTTTTATTAATCATGACAGATCCTATTGCAGATTATCTGACGAGATTGAGGAACGCCATTAAAGCGAAACACAGAGTAGTGGAAGTTCCTGCCTCAAACTTAAAAAAAGAGATCACTAAGATCCTTTTTGACAAAGGCTACATCTTGAATTACAAGTTTGTAGAAGAAGGTCCTCAAGGCTCCATTAAAATTGCCTTGAAATATGACCCGGTAAATAAAGTGAACGCAATCAAATCCCTTCAACGGGTTTCAACTCCGGGGTTGCGTAAATATGTAGGCTATAAAGATATGCCTCGTGTATTAAATGGACTTGGAGTAGCGGTACTTTCCACTTCTAAAGGAATAATGACCGACAAGGAAGCACGCGATCAGAAGATCGGCGGTGAAGTATTATGTTACGTTTATTAATTTAGGAGGAAAAGCTATGTCAAGAATTGGAAAATTACCTATACAAGTACCCGGTGGTGTAACCATTACCCAAAAGGATAATGTAGTTACCGTAAAAGGTCCGAAAGGAGAATTATCTCAATATGTGAATCCTGATATTCAACTGACATTGAATGATGGTGTGCTGGAAGTGTCCAGACCTTCAGATTCTAAAGAACACCGTGCTTTGCATGGATTGTATCGTTCTTTAGTAAATAACATGGTAGTCGGAGTATCTCAAGGATATAAAAAAGAACTGGAATTAGTCGGGGTTGGTTATCGTGTAACTAATACCGGAAATTTATTGGATCTGGCTTTGGGATATACACATAATATTTATATGATGTTGCCTCCCGAAATTAAACTGGAAACCAAGAGTGAGCGGAATAAAAATCCGTTAATTATCCTGGAATCAGCTGATAAGCAACTTATTGGTCAAATTTGTGCTAAAATCCGCTCATTCCGCAAAGTTGAACCTTACAAAGGAAAAGGTATCCGTTTTGTTGGTGAAGTGGTACGTAGAAAATCCGGTAAGTCGGCATCTAAGTAATTGATTAAAACAGGAAATTATCATGACAACAAAGGAATTAAGAAGAATTAAAATAAAACGGCGTGTCAGAAAAAATATCGCCGGTACAGCCGAACGTCCTCGTTTGACTGTATTCAGAAGCAACAAACAAATTTACGTTCAAGTGGTAGATGACTTGACCGGTAATACATTGGCGTCAGCTTCTTCTCTGGGCATCAAAGATAAAGTTGCGAAGAAAGAACAAGCGGCTAAAGTCGGGGAACTGATTGCCCAAAAAGCAAAAGAAGCCGGAATAGACTCTGTAGTGTTTGACCGGAATGGTTATTTATATCATGGACGAGTGAGAGAATTAGCAGATGCTGCACGTAAAGGAGGACTTAAATTTTAAGAAACAATGGCAATAAATAATAAAGTAAAGTCAACCAACGACTTGGAATTGAAAGATAGGTTAGTCGCCATCAATCGTGTAACTAAAGTTACTAAAGGAGGTCGTACCTTCAGTTTTGCTGCCATCGTTGTGGTTGGAAATGAGGATGGTATCATTGGCTGGGGACTTGGTAAAGCAGGTGAAGTTACCTCTGCAATTGCAAAAGGTGTGGAAGCTGCTAAGAAAAATCTGATCAAAGTGCCTGTACATAAGGGAACTATTCCTCATGAACAAATTGCTAAATTTGGTGGTGCTGAAGTGTTTTTGAAACCGGCTACTCATGGTACCGGAGTAAAAGCAGGTGGCGCTATGCGGGCTGTATTGGAAAGTGTAGGAATTACCGACGTATTGGCTAAATCCAAAGGTTCGTCTAACCCGCATAATCTTGTAAAAGCTACAATTGCGGCGTTAAACGAATTGAGAGATCCTGCCATGGTGGCTCAAAATAGAGGAGTTTCTGTAGAAAAAGTGTTTAAAGGATAAAATAGAGGAGGAAATAATATGTCAACAATTAAAATTAAACAAGTAAGGAGCCGTATTAAATGCCCTATTGATCAAAAAAGAACACTGGATGCCCTGGGTCTTAAAAAATTAGGACGCGTGGTCGAACATGAAGCTAATCCGGCGATCTTGGGAATGGTGGAAAAAGTGAAACATTTGGTTTCCGTAGAAAAATAAATACTGGTATTAATTTCGCTAAATAAAAAGATACAGATATGAATTTATCAAATTTAAAACCTGAGGAAGGATCTGTCAAAATCCGTAAGAGAATTGGCCGTGGCGCCGGTTCCGGATTAGGAGGTACTTCCACAAGAGGTCATAAAGGAGCCAAATCAAGATCCGGTTATTCTAAGAAAATTGGTTTTGAAGGTGGTCAAATGCCGATTCAACGTCGTTTGCCTAAATTTGGTTTCAAAAATATTAACCGCGTAGAATATAAAGCTATTAATGTTGAAACCTTACAACAATTAGCTGAAGCTAAGAAATTGACAAAAATTGGTGTGGAAGAATTAATCAATGCCGGTTTTATTTCTAATAGCCAACGGGTTAAAATATTGGGTAATGGTAGCCTGACTGCAAAATTGGATGTAACAGCACATGCTTTTTCCAAATCAGCTGAAGCCGCAATTACTGCAGCAGGTGGAACAATTGCTAAATTGTAATATGAAATGAGAGCAATTGAAACAATTAAAAACATTTGGAAGATAGAGGATCTGAAAAAACGGATCCTCACTACCTTTTTGTTTGTCGTAGTGTATCGGTTTTTATCGTATGTCACTTTGCCGGGTATTGACCCGACTACTTTAGGTGGCCTGCACTCTCAAACTCAAGGAGGTATATTATCTTTATTGGATATGTTTTCCGGAGGTGCGTTTTCTCATGCTTCAGTCGTGGCATTAGGAATTATGCCTTACATTTCCGCATCCATTGTAATCCAGTTGGCGGCGATGGCTATTCCTGCCATACAAAAAATGCAACGGGAAGGTGAAAGCGGACGGAGGAAAATCAATCAATGGACCCGTTATCTAACATTAATCATTTTGGTTATTCAGGCTCCGGCTTATTTAGTCAATTTAAATGTAACAATGGCCAGTGGTGGGCATGCAATGCCGGGAGGATTTTGGTTTACCGCATCTTCTACGATTATTTTGGCCGCAGGTTCCATGTTTGTCTTGTGGTTAGGAGAACGGATTACCGATAAAGGAATTGGTAATGGTATTTCGTTTATCATCATGGTGGGTATTTTGGCGCGCTTACCTCAGTCGTTGGTGCAAGAATTTGCTTCCCGCGTGAGTGAAAATACCGGAGGCCTGATTGCTTTCCTGTTTGAAATCGTTTTCTTGTTGGTGGTTATTGCAGGAGCTATCCTTTTGGTTCAGGGAACTCGTAGGATTCCGGTGCAATATGCAAAACAAATGGTTGGGAACAAGCAATATGGAGGTGCCCGTCAATACATTCCATTGAAAGTGAATGCTGCGAATGTGATGCCTATCATTTTTGCTCAGGCTATAATGTTCGTGCCGGTTACTCTTTTACAATTTGGTAATGCACAAGCTGATGGCTTTTGGGCGAATCTGATTCGTCCGTTAACCGATCATACCAGCTTTTGGTATAATTTTATATTTGCTGTCCTGATCATTGCTTTTACCTATTTTTATACGGCAGTAACTATTAACCCGACACAAATGGCTGAAGATTTGAAACGGAATAATGGTTTCATTCCCGGTGTTAAACCTGGTAAGAAGACTGCAGAATATATTGATGAAATTATGTCAAGAATTACCTTCCCCGGTTCTTTGTTTTTAGCATTGGTGGCTATTATGCCGGCTTTTGCTTCTATTTTTGGAATCAGTAGAGAATTCTCCCAATTTTTTGGAGGAACTTCTTTATTGATCCTTGTAGGGGTTGTTTTAGACACTTTGCAGCAAGTGGAGAGCCATTTGTTGATGCGCCACTATGATGGTTTGCTCAAATCCGGTCGTATCAAAGGCCGTCAGGGCAATTTATATTGATACATGATCTATTTAAAGACAGACGAAGAAATCGAATTGATGCGGGTGGCCAACCGTTTGGTCGGCAAAACTTTGGCTGAGGTATGCAAGCATATCCGACCGGGTGTTACCACACTTCAATTGGATAAAATAGCCGAAACATTTATCCGGGATAATGGAGCGATTCCAACTTTTTTAGGATATAATGGTTTCCCTAATTCCCTCTGTATTTCCGTGAATGAAAAAGTAGTGCACGGGATTCCTTCCGATAAAGAAATTTTGAAAGAAGGCGATATCGTTTCAATAGATTGTGGCACCCTGATCAATGGTTTTTGTGGTGATTCAGCTTATACATTTTGCGTTGGGGAAGTTGCTCCCGAGACAAAACGTTTGTTGGAAAAAACCCAAGAGGCTTTGTATTTAGGGATTGAACAAGCTACCGAAGGAAAACGAACCGGCGATATAGGAAATGCCATTCAGAATTACTGTGAAAACAGCGGTTATTCTGTTGTCCGGGAATTAGTTGGACATGGTATCGGGCGAAAAATGCATGAAGAACCCGAAGTCCCTAATTACGGGAAAAAAGGTTATGGCGCCCAACTTAAAAATGGGATGTGCATTGCCATAGAACCGATGATTAATTTAGGGAAAAAGCAGGTGGTTTTTGAAAAAGACGGATGGACGGTGCGCACAGCTGACCGTAAGCCTTCTGCCCATTTCGAACATACAGTCGCGATTCGCCAGGGAAAAGCAGATATTTTATCTACTTTCGAATATATCGAACAAGTCTTAAAATAAGAACATAATTTTAATCAGTATTTATGGCTAAACAGTCAGCAATAGAACAAGATGGAACAATAGTCGAAGCATTATCCAATGCTATGTTTCGGGTCGAATTGGAAAACGGTCATGAAATTACCGCTCATATTTCCGGCAAAATGCGTATGCATTACATTAAAATCCTGCCGGGAGATAAAGTAAAGGTGGAAATGTCGCCTTATGACCTGTCCAAGGGCCGTATTTCATTCAGATATAAATAAAATAAAAATAACAGATATGAAAGTAAGAGCTTCTTTGAAAAAACGGACTCCCGATTGTAAGATCGTGAGAAGAAAAGGACGTTTGTATGTGATCAACAAGAAAAATCCTAAGTATAAACAACGTCAGGGATAATTTATTATTTTTGCAAAAATTTTTTCAGAACAATGGCAATAAGAATTGTAGGGGTCGATTTACCCCAAAATAAAAGAGGAGAAATTGCGTTGACTTATATTTATGGTATCGGTCGGAACGCAGCTAATAAAATTTTAATAGAAGCTGGCATCGACAGGGATATTAAAGTGAAAGATTGGACCGACGACCAGGCTGCAGCAGTGCGCGAGGTTATTGGTAAAACCTATAAAGTGGAAGGGGATCTTCGTTCTGAGGTTCAGTTGAATATCAAACGTTTGATGGATATCGGTTGCTACCGCGGCGTGCGTCACCGTATCGGATTACCCGTAAGAGGTCAGAGTACCAAAAATAATGCCCGTACACGTAAGGGAAGAAAGAAAACAGTTGCTAACAAGAAAAAAGCTACTAAGTAAGTAAAATAATTATGGCAAAAAAAACAGTCGCAGCGAAAAAAAGAGTAGTGAAAGTTGACGCAAATGGTCAATTGCACGTACACTCATCATTTAACAACATCATTGTTACCATTGCCAATAGCGAAGGACAAGTAATTTCTTGGTCTTCTGCCGGTAAAATGGGTTTCAGAAGTTCTAAAAAGAACACGCCTTACGCTGCTCAAATGGCAGCGCAGGATTGTGCAAAGATCGCTTACGATCTTGGCTTGAGAAAAGTAAAAGCGTATGTGAAAGGTCCCGGCAATGGTCGCGAATCAGCGATCCGTACGGTACACGGAGCAGGTATTGAAGTGACAGAAATTATTGATGTTACTCCGCTTCCGCACAACGGATGCCGTCCTCCTAAAAGAAGAAGAGTTTAATTCATTTACGGTTTCCTGTTGATGGAACTGGTATGCGTGGATAGATTACAAAAGAACCCTCTCTGTGATCGCGGCTGCACAAATTCTCGTTTCTTTTAGCAGAACAATTTAAAAACAAATAAAAATGGCAAGATATACTGGACCTAAAACAAAGATTGCAAGAAAATTCGGTGATGCGATTTTCGGACCGGATAAGGTGCTGAGCAAAAAAAATTATCCTCCGGGACAGCACGGTAATGCAAGGAAGCGGAAAACTTCCGAATATGGTATCCAACTTCGTGAAAAGCAAAAAGCAAAATATACTTACGGTGTATTGGAAAAACAATTCCGTAATTTATTCCAAAAAGCACAACGCTCTAAAGGAATTACCGGTGAGGTATTGGTGCAATTGCTCGAATGTCGTTTGGATAATGTCGTTTTCCGGATGGGATTGGCTCGTACACGGGCTGCTGCACGTCAATTGGTGTCTCACCGCCACATTGTAGTGGATGGAAAAGTGGTGAATATCCCTTCGTATTCTGTAAAACCGGGACAAATTATTGGCGTACGGGAAAGAGCGAAATCATTGGAAGTGATTGTTGATTGCCTGGCAGGATTTAATCATAGTAAATATGCCTGGATCGAGTGGGATCAACCTTCCATGAGCGCTAAATTCCTGCATATTCCAGAACGGGCGGATATTCCCGAAAATATCAAAGAACAGTTAATTGTAGAATTGTATTCTAAATAAAAAAGATTCCATGGCGATATTAGCATTTCAAAAACCCGATAAAGTTTTCATGCTGGAAGCTGACAACTATCACGGAAAATTCGAATTCCGTCCGTTGGAGCCCGGTTATGGTATTACTATCGGTAATTCACTTCGTCGTATCCTGCTTTCTTCGTTAGAAGGTTTTGCCATTACCTCCATTAAAATTGAAGGTGTAGAGCATGAATTTTCTACGATTCCGGGAGTGATGGAGGATGTAACCAATGTTATCCTCAATTTGAAACAAGTACGGTTTAAACAAAATGTGGATGACATTGAAAGCGAAAAAGTCAGCATTAATGTGTCGGGTGCAGAAGTGTTTAAAGCCGGAGATATTGGCAAACAATTGTCCGGTTTTGAAGTTCTGAATCCTGATTTCGTAATCTGCCACTTGGATGCTAGCGCAAGTTTCCGGATGGAGTTGGCTATCAACAAAGGACGTGGATACGTTCCCGCTGATGAAAATCGTACGGAAAATGACGATGTCAATCGGATCGCTATCGATTCTATTTATACTCCTATCCGTAATGTGAAATATTCTATTGAAAATTATCGGGTAGAACAGAAAACAGACTACGAAAAATTAGTGATTGAAATCGATACAGATGGTTCCATTCATCCAAAAGAAGCGCTGAAAGAAGCCGCGCGAATTTTGATCCACCACTTTATGTTGTTCTCAGATGAAAAAATACATCTGGAACCGGTAGATACGGATCCTAATGAAGAATTTGATGAAGAAATCCTTCATATGAGGCAGTTGCTAAAAACTCGTTTGGCAGATATGAACCTTTCGGTTCGTGCTCTGAATTGCTTAAAAGCGGCTGACGTGGAAACATTAGGAGATTTGGTGAAATATCAAAAGAACGATTTGTTAAAATTCCGGAATTTCGGTAAAAAGTCATTGACTGAATTAGACGAATTACTGGATAATCTCAAATTGAATTTTGGAATGGATGTCGCCAAGTATAAATTAGATAAAGATAATTAACGATGAGACATAATAAAAAAATCAATCATTTAGGCCGTACAAATACGCACAGGGAAGCGATGCTTTCCAATATGGCCAGTTCGTTGATCAAACATAAACGGATTTTTACTACTTTAGCTAAAGCGAAAGAACTGCGCAAAATGGTAGAACCTTTGATCACCAAATCAAAAGAAGATACAACACATTCCCGTCGGATTGTTTTCCGTGCATTGCAGGATAAAAATGCTGTAACTGAATTGTTCCAGGAAATATCTCAAAAAGTATCGGATCGTCCGGGAGGCTATACTCGTATCATCAAATTACCCAATCGCTTGGGTGATAATGCTACCATGTGTTTTATTGAGTTGGTGGACTACAACGAATTGATGTTGAAAGACAAAAAAGCTCCGGCTAAGGCTAAAACACGTCGTTCACGTAAGAAAGCCGATGATGCCGTTGTTGTAGAAGCAGAAACTCCGGTTAAAGAAAAAGCGCCTAAGGCTAAAGCGGAAAAGGTGGAAACTCCGGCAGTGGAAACACCTGAAACTCCGGCAGCAGAATAATATTATTCTACAATATAATCAAAAGCAGCCCGTAAGTCGATTGATTTACGGGCTGTTTTTAAACAAATAATTCTATGCGATTAGAAGGAAGACGTACCAGTAACAATGTAGAAGACCGTCGTCGGACAAGAGGAGGAACAAAGGCCTCATTGGGTATCGGAGGATTGATAATTGTAGGTCTTATTATCTGGTTGATAGGAGGTAATCCCTTGGATGTACTGACAAGTCAGTTGGGGCAATTGTCAGAAAATACCACAACCGACTATGTACCCAGTAATGAAGAAGAAGCATTGGCCAAATTTTCAGAAACGATATTGGCTGGAACCGAGGATGTTTGGACTGCCGAATTCAAAAAATGCAATCGCAAGGATATACGGTTCCCGATGCATTCAACCATGGAACCTCCGCCCAGCGGGTACGCTGGTTGAAAAAGGGGCTACAACCGGACGTGTGGCCGATGGGAATACTTTTACTCTTGAGTATTCGGCGTTGTAACTTCGTTAGTTTTCGTGAAGAAAATATCCTGTATAATTTCAATTGTATAGAGCCTGTTTCCAAAATCGTACTTTATTCTTGCCACCCACTTCAAAAATGGATTTGCCGTTGACCGTAAAATCTGCTTTCCGGGCAGATGTTACCTCGCTTACTGTCTTTTTTCAACGGAAGGTAAAATGTATAGCCCGCCGGCTCAAGTCGGCATTCTCCTTGTAAATTTCGAGCATGGATGAGCCGGTAAATACGACTTTCATCTCAGGAAAACTATCATAAATATTTTTGATTTCCTTCGACCAGTTCCCATATTTGTGTACTTCGTCGAGAATCAGATATTTTCCGCCCATTTTGTCGAAATCGCAGGCCAGGTTAAAAAGCCGGTTGATGAATCGCAATACAATAATGCCACAGAGTGGCTTAGTCTTATTAACCAACGATTTTAATCGCTGGAGAAAGGCAGCATGCAAAATCAAGCTGCATCGCAACGTCGCAGATGTCAAGCTGCGTTGCTACGCAACTAAGCGGGATGAACTGACCTCATTCCAATGGTTAAAACTACTGGTTATTAAGCCAATGTCGCTATGCGACAATTCTTAACGAAACGACATTGGGTTTAAATGAGTGAATTCAGTACTTTTTGAAGGAAAAACACTAAAATATTAGCTTTAAAAAGTAAAACTTCATTATATTTGCCCCATTAAATAATCATTAAAACAAAAAAATAGAAAACAGACCATTTTTGATTTAACATATTAAAGAAAAGCGTTAGCTTTTATTCTTGGATTCGAAACTTAGGAAATTTCAAAGCCACGAGAGTAAGTAGTCGAGCGCTCACGTTGATGTATATCGGCGTGGGCTTACTTATTTGTGGCACAGGTATCCTAAGACCTCGAATCCGAATATAGTTAAAGTCCCACGCTTTTGTATTTTAAATAACGCTGATTGGGGACTTGGAGCACATACATACACTTACTTTATTATGGAAGGGAAACTTTTCGTTTTAAGACAAACATTATGTAAGATTAGCTCGTTGTTGGGATTCTATTGTACTCCGGATGACGATGGACAAGATCGTATCTGCAAAGGAAAATTGGAAATTGGTCAGATGTATCAGGGCGGAATTATCGCTTATATTGATGATACAGGGAAACATGGACTTATAGCTGCTCCTGAAGATCAAAGTGCAGGAATACCATGGCATAAAGGGGATTATATGAAGACCGGAGCCACAGGCACTACGATTGGAACAGGAAAAAGCAATACCGAAAAGATCGTGCAGGCTCAAGGGAAAGGCAACTATGCCGCAAAACTTTGTTATGATTTGGTGTTACATGGTTATGATGATTGGTATCTGCCCAGTATTAATGAATTAGAAATTCTTTACCGCAACAAACAAGCAATCGGCCTGTTTTTTAATTCTTGTTACTGGAGTTCTTCTGAGGATACCGATGATGCTGCCTGGTACCAGTATTTCAACAGTGGCGATCGGAATACTAATTATAAAAATGACAGGTGCAGAGTTCGTGCTGTGCGGACATTTTAATAATATGAAGTCATTTAGATTTTTTGCGTTTATAAATTTTCTTTAGTAATATCACAATGAGGGGCAAGGTAATTGAAAGCTTTCAGTTGATAGTAGTAAAATCAAACTGCTTTGAGTAATATGTCCTCTTTTTGGGGATAAATAGGGGGTAATTTCCCGATTTATCATATCTTTGTCAAGGACTTGGTACATGAGAAGGGATTTTTTTGTTTGTTTTTGCTGCTAACAAAACGTTCCTTTCTCGTTTTTAGTATTTAAAGAGCGAAAAGTCTAAATGACTTCAGAAACAAAAACTGAATGCAACTTAATGAGCTTAATCTTAATTATATTATATTTGTCCCATAAAATAATCATTAAAATAAAAAAGATAGAAAAACAGACCATTTTTGAATTAACATATTAAAGAAAAGCGTTAGCTTTTATTCTTGCTTATTGAAATTTCGACACTTCAAAACAGCAGTCAAGAGTAAGGCGAGGACGCTCACGTTGATGTATATCGGCGTGAGCTTTGCTCAATTTATTTGACTGCAGGGTCGTCGAAAACCTCAATAAGCAAATAATGAAAGTTAAAGTCTCACGCTTTTGTATTTTAAATAACTTGCTCATGGGGATTTGGGGCAATATGAAAATTTGTTATGAAAATGATCAGTTCATTAAACAATCAAAAGACGATTCTTGTATGTCTATTTTTAACAATTCACTTTTCGTTATCGGCCCAGCATCTTGGCAAAATAGAGCTTCAAAATCTATCTATTATTACAGATACTCCTATCATGCCTGTAAATGAAAATGACGACATATTAATCGAAGGTTCCTACTATTTAGACAAGGAATTTGATAAAATAATTATTGGAAACAAAAGACAAGGCCAGACTTTCATTTATGATGCAAAACAACAAATTATAAAAGCAGGAATGTCTTTTTATCTATACAGAAATGGTAGGTTAAACATCTCATACAAGGCTCAGCGCGAGATGCCGGACGGAGAGTCTGTTGAAAAATTCATTGTTACACTAATGAATGATAATAGTAAAGTACATACTAAAACAAAATATATTTATAACAATCAAAATCAAATTGAACAAAAAGAAATATATGAAGATTCGGGGCTAATTGGAACATGTAAGTATGAGTATGATGCATTAGGAAGAATTATTCATGTTGATCATGTTATGCGTGATGTCTACAGAAGAACGGTTCCTGTAGAAGATATTATGTATGAATATAATGCAAATAATGATATTGTTTTAAAATATGACAAACCAACATTTATAGAGTTGGATGGCAAAAAAGGAACTTTTTCTGATGGATATAAATACATTTATACGAATGAATTACCAAAAGAGATGTCGCTTGTTACAAAGTCGTCAATTAAAGTCACCATAACAACAAAGGGAGAATCTATGACTGTGTCATATTCAAGTGCAAAACATAAAGAGTTAGTGGTAGGTTCTGCTTTGGCTGCAGATTTAAGTAGAGGACAGATAAAAATGACTATTGCTACAAATCCAAATCCGACATGGGAAGTGGGTAAAACAACCTACTATGAATACGATTTTAATCCACAAGGAAATTGGATAATGAGAAAATCTTTTCAAAAAAACAAGGATGGAAATATCCAATTAATTGAAGCTAATTATCGCGAATTTCGGAATAGAGCATACATCTTACAAGAAAAGGAAAGAAAAAAGCAAGAAAAATTGATACAAGAGCAAAAAGAGAGGGAAGCTGCTGAATCACAAATGATTGAGGCGATGAAACAACAACAAGTAATCAATCTGGCAGCAAGAATAAATGCCAATAATCAGGCAATACAAAGATTATACACGAATGAAGATGTTGTGGTTTATGGCTTTAATGTTGGAGGCGGTGTGAAAAAACCTCAGCTATATTCCGCTTATCAGTCTGTAATGCTTTTTTATGAAAATTACATAAACAATATTATTACCGATAAATCCTACATCATAACTAATATGGAAAATATTGAGCAAAGAATGAATACAATATTACGAATGCAAGAAAACATGGCAGGAATTTTTTTTACATCGAAAACAAAAGCAATTGAAAAAGAACTCAAAAATAAGACTGAAATACTTTCCAAATTAGAGTTCTTAAGTAATGAAGCTCTAGGTTTGGTTAAATAAATAGAAGTAAAGGAGAAGCCGAAACCCAGAAGTTGAGGTATAATTATAATCATATTGAATTATGGCAACAAAAACTTGTAAATGGTGTGGCCGTGAGTATGATTTTGCTAAGTCGGGCGCATCAGACCGACTGTCTTTCTGCGGTAAAAAATGCGAGACGGAGGCAAAAGCATCCAAAGCTAAGAGATGATTGAAAATGAGCGGCGATGAAAATTGCCGCTCTAAATCAAAAAACGATTGATATATTTACTAAAAAATAATAAAAAATCATGGAAACTAAATTTCAAGAAAAATTAGACAAATGGTTGCAGGAAGTCGCTAACGATTGCCATAAACTGGCTACGGATATAGATTTGGATTTTTATGTTTTTCAATCTGTCGTAGTCGAAAACTCCAAATGGTTGATTATTGGCGCCAATCCCGGTGGAAACGGAAAATATAGTGATGTTTTAAAAAGGAATAATTGGGAATCGCGTCCTTGGACTCGATTGAGTAATGCAGATAAAAACGGATATATCGAAAATCGGAACAATCCCGATTGGGGAGGAATGGCAAAAATTATGAGTTCTCTGTTGTATGATGATGAATATTTCAGGCCCAATTTTGAGAATGCGACTCTTATGAATATTTATTATTTTAATACAGGAAGTGTTTCGGGGTTGAAAAGCAAAGAAGTGAAGAATTATTGTGCTGCAAAAACCAAAGAGTTTATCAACGATATAATGTCCTTTGACCTAATCCTCGCCTTAGGCAATGACCCGTTTGGGTGTTTGAATCAGGCAAAACCGGTTTTATTTCCGATTAAAAGAGCAGACAACAAGGTACTTATGAAAGCGGGTCATTTTAATTCTATTTCTTTGATTTGGTTGCCTAACCCCAGTCGACGACATTATGGGTATTATACAGAAGAATATCAAAATCTAATCAGAACAGAATTGAAGAAGCAGATTTTCTCATATCAAAATTTTTAACAACCCGCTGAAAAAAATGTCAGGGCAAACGCATTTTTAATCATCTGATTTAAAACGGTAAATTTTTTTTGCATATTATTGTATTTTTCCAAGTCTCGTTAAAGGTTTAATTTTGAAGCCGTCTTGACTTTTGCTAAATCTTTGATTCGGGAACGATTTGAATGCTTTTTGTAAAAATTAAATTGCCGTCAGCTTCAGCTGACGGATAAAGAATGTTGATCGGCCCACATTGGGCTTTAGCCCAAACATCTGTTATTTATAGGGCTAAAGCCCAATGTGAGTGTAGCTATTCTTAAATCCGTTGGTTAAAACCAACGGCAATTGAAAAACATTCAAAACGAGCCCGTTTTGAAAGCAGATAAAAAGCCAAGATGGTTTCTTTTTCTGATAAATATATCTTTGCTGCTTAGGATAATAAAATTTTGATAGATTTATTGAAATTTTAAATGCGTTTGTGCTGAGAAAATTATGACCAGAAGCAATTTTTTTACTACCTTTGCACCTCGAAAACAAGTCTTTCCTTAAACATAAATAAAAATAAAATTTACAGTATGGAAATCGTAAAAATCGTTGGTAGGGAAATCCTGGATTCAAGAGGAAATCCGACAGTTGAAGTAGATGTGTTTTTAGCATCAGGGTACATGGGACGCGCTGCTGTTCCTTCCGGAGCTTCTACCGGAGAGAATGAAGCAATCGAATTGCGCGACGGTGACAAAAAACGTTACTTGGGAAAAGGCGTTTTGAAAGCTGTTGAAAATGTAAACAAAGTAATTGCTCCCGCTTTGTTGGGAATGAGCGCTTTGGAACAACGCGAAATCGACCAGAAAATGATCGCTTTAGACGGAACCAAAACAAAATCAAAATTAGGAGCCAATGCTATTTTGGGTGTTTCTTTGGCTGTGGCTAAAGCTGCTGCTGCTTATTTGGAAATGCCTTTATATCGTTATATCGGCGGAACTAACACTTACTGCTTACCTGTTCCGATGATGAATATTATCAATGGAGGTTCTCACTCAGATGCTCCTATCGCTTTCCAGGAATTTATGATTCGCCCGGTTGGCGCTCCTTCTTTCCGCGAAGCTTTGCGTTGTGGAGCTGAAGTTTTCCATGCTTTGAAAAAAGTATTGCACGACCGTAATTTAAGTACTGCTGTTGGTGACGAAGGTGGTTTCGCCCCTGCTTTGAATGGTACTGAAGATGCATTGGAATCGATCATCAAAGCCATCGAAAATGCCGGATACAAAGCCGGAAAAGATGTTATGATCGGTTTGGATTGCGCTTCTTCCGAATTCTACAAAGATGGTATTTATGACTATTCTAAATTTGAAGGCGCTAAGGGTGCAAAACGTAATTCTGCTCAACAAGCTGATTACCTGGCTGAATTAGTGGCTAAATATCCTATCGATTCTATCGAAGACGGTATGGCTGAAGGCGACTGGGACGGATGGAAATTACTTACCGACAAAATCGGCAGCAAATGCCAATTAGTAGGTGACGATTTGTTTGTAACTAATGTCGAATACTTGAAAAAAGGTATTGAATTAGGTTGCGCAAACTCAATTTTGATCAAAGTAAACCAAATCGGTTCATTGAGTGAAACATTGGATGCTATCGAAATGGCTCACCGCGCAGGTTATACTTCAGTAACTTCTCACCGTTCGGGAGAAACTGAAGATGCCACTATTGCCGACATTGCTGTAGCTACTAATTCAGGACACATCAAAACCGGTTCATTGAGCCGCTCCGACCGAATGGCTAAATACAACCAATTGCTTCGTATCGAAGAAGAATTGGGAGCCCGTGCGGTTTACGGATATAAAAAAGTAAAATAATATTTTGCTGAATATCATTGAAAAAAGGCTGTATTCACTACAGCCTTTTTTTGTGCCACAATGTTGAATGTTATAGGTCTTGCATATATTAAGGATTTTCACGATATTTGCATAATTTTTTACATTTTATATATATTTATGGAATCGCATACGCTATCTGTAAGAGGTTTATTTTTATTGGCAGGAATATTTGTATCTTCCTTTACAATACAGGCGCAAGAACAATATCATCACGAAATCGGGTTTCATCTTGGAGGCGGTCTTTCAACTATACAATATACTCCGCCCGCCGGTGTGACGAAATCTTCAGGTCCGGGAGGAATGGCCGGATTTGAATATACAGGATTTTTCTCTCCACAATGGGGGATTACTACTGGTCTTGATTTGGCTTTTTATAGTGGAAGTCTTACCTGGGATAATTTTTCTTTACAATATCCTGTTACGCCACCATCCGGACTCAATGGATGTACGTTGATACGAGGCGATTTTTCAAATTATAAAGAACAGCAATATGCTTTGCTGACACAGATTCCCTTAATGTTGCAATTCCAAACAACAGGCTCCAGCCGGTTTTATATGGCAGCCGGTTTTAAATTTGGATTTCCGGTGTATGCAGTGTATGTGCCCACTGTCGGTTCTGTGAAAGTAACCGGTTACGGATCGGGAGGGCAGGTATATGAAAACAGGCCGGAATACGGTTTGGATACTTATAATGATCTGACTGCGTTTGGCCATCTTGATATGAGAATTACTGCTTTGGTCTCCGGAGAAATAGGGGGGAAATGGAAATTGAGTGATGATTGGAATTTATATGCCGGTGCATATATTGACTATGGATTGGATAATATGCGTAAAAATCATCCTGTAAATCAGTTGGTTACTTATAATTCCAAATTTCCGAAGCAGCCAACTTATTATAGTGTATTGCAATCATCCGAAAGCGGTAACATATTTGTAGAGAAAGTGTACCCTTTTTCGTTGGGAGTAAAATTCAGATTTACTACGAATTTCGGAAAAATGTTTGCTTCCACTCGTAAAGAAGTAAAAACAACCGTTGCGCCTGCCAGTACAACGAATGTGAAAAATTATCGTGTAGTGCAGCAAACGCAATCCCCAACCCAATATACACGATCTACGGATAATGTTGCAACAACACAACGCCCGTCTTCATCTGTGGCAGGAAAAGCTTTTATCAATCCGTATTGGAGAGAAGTATCGTCGAATATGAAAAAAGCGATTGGTAATTATCGTCAGGATCAAACTTCCTTGTCGGATTCTCACCAGATGATTTTGAATCAATATGCCGAATTTTTGTTGCAAAATCCGGGGCTGTTTATTACGCTCGAAGGCCATGCTTGCAATCAAGGTTCAAAAGATGGCAATTATCAATTAGGATTGGAACGGGCAGAAATGGCAAAAGCGTATTTGATATGCCAGGGGATCGATCCTCTGCGAATCAAAGTGGTTAGTAAGGGGGATTTGGAGCCATTAGTCCCTAATACCAGCGAAGCAAACCGGAGGATTAACCGGAGAGTAGTATTCGCGGTGCATGAGTAGAGAATAGCTCTTTATATGACGGAATACCCCATTCTTGTTTTATTCGAACACCGTTATTTCGGGTGGAAATTCAACCTCTATACAGCTGTAAACACTACCAGTGGAGGCATCCAATTGTTGGGCAGCGTTGAATTATCGCAAGCCAAAGCCCGTAATGCAGCTGATGGCGAATTGGAATTGATTCGTTTGCTGGATGCCATTTCGGATAAGTCTCTGATGAAACACTTTTCGAGGGAAAAAGATACCAATAAATTTAAGGAAAATGTTTCACCTGATACCTTGCAAAATTTGATCCGTCCCCGAATTGAAATTTGTAACCGGAAAGTGGTGGAATGCGCCCGCAATATGGAGATTTCGGTTTATCTGCGAGACAATCTTTCCACTAAAGTATTATATGAAAGACATCAAATCCATCTTTTACCGCACAATACTCAATGCCTGTTTCATTTTATAAAAGAAACTCCCGAGACGGAAATGCAGTATTTTATTTCCCTTACCAACGGCGAACGGGAGATTTCATTGCAGACTCAACCGGGAATTATCATCAGTCATGAACCTTGTGTGGCCTTGATTGGCAATGAAATCCACTGGATTGATGTCGTGGATTCAAAAAAAATTCTTCCTTTTTTTACTAAAAAATCGATTCGGGTGCCTCTGTCAACGGAACGGTCGTATCTGCAAAACTTTGTGCTGAAAACCATGCGGCATTTTGAAGTCAGACTGACCGGAATTCCCTGCGTGGAATTGCATCCGGAGCGGAAAGCTTTATTGCGTTTGGAAGAAGGTTTTTTACGACCTTTACAGCTCCGGCTTGTGTTTTATTATGGAGATCAAGCGGTGAATCCTGATTCGAAACGGAAGAAAAATATTTGGCTCAATGAATCAGCCGATTCTTATACGATTTGTTGGTATTCCCGGGACTTGGATTGGGAAAAGAATTTGCAACAACAGCTGGCCGATGTGGGTTTATCTACGATAGAAGACTGTGTGTTTTTTTTGAATACGAATGAGCAGGGTATCCAACCGTTATTAATCGAATGGCTGAATAAAAATATGCACCGCCTTTCAGATTTTGTTTTTGAACAGCAGCTGAAAACGATTTTTTATTTGGGAACGATCCAGTTACAATTAAATATTGATACCAAAATCGATTGGTTCGATCTTCACATCAATGTTGTATTTGATGATTTTGTGATTCCTTTTATTCGATTTAAAAAACATATTTTATCGGGAACGAAAGAATTTGTGTTGCCCGACAAGCGGATTGCTATTCTTCCGGATGAATGGTTTGAGCAATACCAGGAATTTTTCAAGACAGCTAAAGAGGTAAATAAAGGGATTCAACTGAAAAAAATCCATGTGGGATTGTTGCCCGATGAAATGGTGTCGTTGCTGAAACCTCAAAAACGGGAAGAGATCTCTATTTTACAACAGCAACAACAATTGCCGGCTACAATACCCGCACAGTTGAAACCAATCTTGCGGTCGTATCAGAAAGAAGGTTTTTTCTGGCTGAATTATTTATGTAAAGCCGGATTTGGAGGATGCTTAGCAGATGACATGGGGTTGGGAAAAACCTTACAGACGATCACGTTACTCAGTTCTTTGTATCAGAATGCTGAAAAAGAAATTAAGCCCGATCTCGAAGGGCAATGGTCGTTGTTTGCCGAAGCGGAAGCTAAACTGCCGGCATCTCTGATTATTGCGCCGACTTCGTTGATTTATAACTGGCAAAACGAATTGAAAAAATTTGCACCCGAGTTGAAAGTGTATGTACATTCGGGCATTGACCGGGTGAGAAACCAAACGGCAACCCGGGTTTTTGATTTGCATCAGGTGGTGCTTACAACCTATGGAACGATTCGTAATGATGCTGTTTTTTTGAGAGAATATGTTTTCAATTATATTATTTTGGATGAAAGCCAGTTTATTAAAAATCATAAATCTCAAACGTATCAGAGTGTGAAACGATTGGATTCGTTTCATAAATTGGTGTTGACCGGAACGCCGATTGAGAATTCTCTGTCTGATTTGTGGTCACAATTTAATTTCATAAATGAAGGTTTGCTGGGTTCGTTTTCTTCTTTCAATAGTACATATATCCAGAAAATAACCAAAGAAAAAAATGAATCGGCTGCGTTGAAATTACAGCGATTAATCCGTCCGTTTTTATTGCGCAGGACGAAAGAGGAGGTGACTCCTGAATTGCCTTCGCTTTCGCAACAAATCATCTATTGTGAAATGTCGGAAGAGCAGAAAAAAGTGTATGAAACGGAAAAAAATCGGATACGGAATGGCTTGCTGGAAGCGGCAGAGTCTGACAATCGCAATAATCTGGTCGTATTGGCCGGCTTGAATCGATTGCGGCAAGTGGCGATCCATCCGGCAATGGTGATTCCGGAATATGCTGCCGAAGCCGGAAAATTTGAAGAAATCATTTTGTCGTATGAAACGATCCGGGCCGGAGGGCACAAGGTGCTGTTGTTTTCTTCGTATGTGAAACAGTTGGAATTATTGACCGGATATTTTGATAAAGAGGGGTGGAAGTATGCATTATTAACCGGACAAACTTCTGTCGCCGATCGGCAAAAAGAAATCAAACGTTTCGAAGAAGATCCGGAGATCGGCAGTTTTTTTATTTCACTGAAAGCCGGAGGAACAGGGCTGAACCTGACTTCTGCCGATTATGTGTTTATTCTTGACCCCTGGTGGAATCCGGCTGCTGAATTGCAAGCCATTAGCCGGGCGCATCGTATCGGGCAAAAAAACAATGTAATTGCATACCGCTTTATTTCCATCGGAACGGTAGAGGAAAAAATTCTCCGGTTACAAGAGAAAAAAACGGATTTATTCGAAACTTTTGTGCAATCAACCAATCCACTGGAGGTATTGTGCCAGGAGGAAATTGATGAATTGTTTACCTGACACTCTCCACACTCAATTATTATTCCCCTTTTCTATTACCTTCTCAAACGCTCCATTTTTCCACTTTTCCTTATAGATCATTTTGCCTTCTTCGTTATAAAATTCCCAGGTTCCGTCTTTTTTATTGTTTTTGAACTGGCCTTTGGATTGTAGTTTTCCACTGGGGCAGAATGACAGGTATTTCCCGTGTTTGATGCCGTTTTTTATCTCCGATTTGCTCTTGATAGCGCCATCATCATAGAATTCCGTATATATATTTCCCTGCATTTTTTCGATATAGAATAATTCGAGGGCTTGTAAAGTGTCTTCCCGAAGTGAAAAATCAAGAGGCTCTTCTTCCTCTGTTGCAGGAATTTCTTCCTGTATTGGAGGAATGGCAAATTGCGCGATAAAACGAGTATCAAACATATTATTTTTATCGCCGGTTAGCTGGAAAGCCGTTTGCGGGAAGCAGACTACAAATGGCTGATTCGTTTGTAAGTCTTTCCATGTAGCAGCATTCATAAATTCTTTCATTAATGGGAAAAATTTTATCGTGTTGGTATAGGCAAAAATGCTCGATTTCCCATTGAATTCATCCATAAACCGTTGAAAAATTTTATCTTTTTCTAATGTTTGCCCCAGACGATAATCTTCTATCATTGATAATAAGGTCGCCGTACTGTTGCTGAATACTGCATAATCGTCGATAATGGTGTAATATGGTTTGTTCAGATCGTCAAACATTTTTCCGAATAACAGCCTGAAAAAACCTTTCATTTCTAAATAATGCACACTAAAACCTTCATAATCGATCGTCTTGAATTTGGCTGGAGTTCGTTTACGAATACGTTCTTCGATAAAATCAAGATTAGTCAGGGCTTCTTTTTTGTCTTTCATTTTAATGACGGCGACAAATTCATTCTGACGGCCTAACGTTCCCGGGGTATTTTGAGCGAACACTACTTCTCCTTCCATCCATCCGAGAAAATTTTTACGAATATCAATGCCTAAAAAACTTTCGATTCGTTCCTTATTTTTCTGAAATTCTTTATAGGAAAGATCATCTTGTTTGAGTACATTTTCCACATTATCCATGAATCTGTTGGCATCATCAAAACCCATTGTGAGAAAAAATGCCGTGCGATCGGATAAAATTTTGTGAGCGGTTAACTTGTGGCTTCCCGAGTGCATCAAAGCCGGCAGATAACTGTCTTCCGTTGCATCGCTCAGATTCGTATATCCTTTCAATGAAAGCATTTCGTCATTGGCGTGAAAATCCAGTCCGGTATAGCTGAGAGAATGGCACATGGCGCGAAGGTTATCGTCTGCCATTCCCATCATCATAGTTAAATAATCGTTCAGGTATTTGTAATTAATGTAAATCCGGCATAAGCCCGAATTGCTTAATTTAGGTTCCACATCTAAAAAATATAAATCGCGGCCAATGGCGGGATCTTCTTTTTCCTGGATCGATTTTTCTATCAGCAATCCGGTAAACGAACAAATCATGTGGTTGCTGATGAAAGCCATATAAAGGGTCGTTTTATCCGCAGGGTTATATAATTCAAGAATTTTTTCATTATTGAATTTGCGTGAAGTGACGCGAAAATCTCCGGCTTTGAACAGATTTTCCATTTGGTCTTTCAGGCTTTCTATTTTGGATGATTTTTGTAGATCCACCAAGAAAAGAAAATCGTAAGTCGATTTCCGGGTTTGATGAGCTGAAATCATTAAATTCCTTTTGCCCAATAAGTTAAACAGATTGGTGTTGTTGCGCAAAAGAGAATCCAACGTGTTGGCCATCGTGCCGATTTCTTCCATTTTGGGTTGAGCCTTCAGGTATTGCCAGGGATCACTTTTGCTGAATTTCTGCCAATTTCCGATCGGATCATTCGTTTCAATGATATAAATGGCGTCTTTCGGTACTAAATAGATCTGACGGAGGAAATTATCCGGACTCAGATATAGTTTGTTGATGAAGTACAATCCTGTGAGGATAATGGCAAGCAGTGTAATGCCTAATGAGATTTTTCCTTTTATACTCATGAATCTTAAAATTTGAGACCAAAAATATTAAGATTTAAGTAAAAATGCAAATAAAGGAGTTGTTGCAAAAAAACTATTCCAAATAGAGGTAGTCATAGTGCACTATCGGCTTATTTCCTTTTTTTCCGATAAGCTCCCGCACTTGTTCGCTTTCAAAACCTACGCGTCCGACACCTAATTGCTCTCCATTTTCATCGATAATTTTTACAATATCATCTTTTTCGAATTCGCCGACAACCGATGTAATTCCGACAGCCAATAACGAACTGGCTGTTTCTCCGAGCAAGGCTTCTTTTGCACCGGCATTGATGTGTAGTTCGCCTTTAGCAAATCCATCGGAGTGGGCAATCCATTTTTTTACATTGGAGACTTCTTTTTCGGAAGGAACAAAGCGGGTGCAAACAGCCATGCTTTGTTTTTTTACTAATTCAGGAAGAATGTTGTCTTTTTTTCCGTTGGCAATGACTACTTCGATTCCTTCATCGGCTACTTTGCGGGCAATGCGATATTTGGTGAGCATACCTCCACGGCCAAAAGACGACTTGGAAGTTTGAATGCAATCAGAAATGTCATGCTTGTCGGGTTGGATAATGCGGATGACTTCGGCGGCAGGATCAGACGGCGAACCATTATATATGCCGTCGATATTGCTCAAGATGATTAAGGCTTCTGCATTCATCATTGCCGCTACCATACCAGACAATTCGTCATTGTCGGTAAACATTAATTCGGTTACAGAAATCGTGTCATTTTCATTCATGATCGGGATGACATGATTTTCGAGCATCACAGTCATGCAGTTGCGCTGATTGAGGTAATGCATGCGTGTACTCAGGCTTTCTTTTGTTGTCAACACTTGTCCGCAGGCAATGCTATGTTCCCGGAAAAGATCGTAATAACGGTTGATTAGTTTTGCTTGTCCCACGGCGGAGTACAATTGCCGGGAAGAAACATTGTCTAATTTGCCTTTGGCTTTGATTTCGCTTCGGCCAGACGCTACAGCGCCGGAAGAAACCAGGATGATCTCGATCCCTTTTTTATGTAATTCCGCAATTTGATCTACCAATGCCGACATACGGGTAATGTCCAACGTTCCGTCTTTACGGGTGAGAACATTACTCCCGATTTTTATGACAATTCGTTTGTAATGCATTTATTTCCTGCTTTTTACTGCGGCGATTGACAGGATTACTCCCAATGCGATTCCTAATAATGCTGCGAATAATACCTGAAAATCGGCTGGAAGAATGAAAGTGATCGTATGGGCAGGTAGCCAGAAATAAGGAATTGTTTTTTTGAATACGAAATTCCATTGCACTTTCCAATTCAATCCCGCAAGATAATTCCCAAAGGGAATGGGTTCAAATAATGCGGCAAATTTTCCGCCGTGATTCAGGATATGTGTATCGGTGATTTTATGGATAGTCATGAAAACCGGTGCAAAAGACGTATTCATCATCAGGCTGATCATAAATGATCCGATTAGTTTGTCTAAAGAGAAAGCCGACTGCATGGCTGCAACGATGGCTCCGTTTTTGCCCAATAAATAGTCGGCAATCACGGGTGCGCCTCCGCTGAATACTTTCATGGACATCGCGATCCAGATTCCCAATACTCCCCAAATGACCGCTCGTGGCCAGACTCCGAATCCGGGTTCATTATATTGTCCGGTTTTTATTCTTAATCCTAACATTTCCCCTGTTGTGGCCAGGATGGCAAACTTGAGAAAAGCCATAATAAATGTGTGGCTGCGGTTGAAGCTGATGTACCAATCATACAGCGCCGGAAAGATAAAGAATGGCACAAAAAGTACAATCAAAAAAACGACGAATAATAAGTCTTCCTTTTTCATAATTGATAAGAATAATAGACAAATGTCAGTGATTTATATTAGCATTGTAATTGGCTCAGCGATTATCCGTTCGTAATTAATTTTTCAGCCATCGCTTTCCCCAATGCTGCACAGCCTTCCCAAACGGAGGCATTGGGGGCTTGTTTCATTTCAACAGGGTTTCCAATTAATTCAAATCCCGAACTTTCGGCGAAAGCAGCCAGTCGTTTCACAGCCGCTCCTGCCCAGGTGAACGAACCGAAATATCCTAAGTAGCGACCTTTAATTTCCCGGCCTTCAATTTTTGAAATCAACGATTCTACGGCAGGGAAAAGTTGATTGTTATAAGTCGGCGAACCGATTATCAGTCCTTTGTATTTGAAAATGTCGCGGATAATAAACGATGGGTGTGTGACGGATACGTTGTGAAGTACAATGTCTTTGATGCCTTGCAACGCTAATTCCCGGGCAATGGCTTCTGCCATTTGCTCTGTGTGGCCGTACATGCTTCCATAGGCGATAACGACTCCGTTTTCGGCTTCGTAGCGGCTCATCCGGTCGTATGATTCCATTATTTTATGGATGTTTGTTTTTTCAGTCCAAACAGGTCCGTGGGTCGAACAAATGGCATGAACGGGCAAGTTGGCTAATTTCGTCAATGCTTTTTGCACCGGATTGCCGAATTTTCCAACAATATTGGAATAATAACGAACCATTTCGTCCCAATATTTTTCAGGGCGCAACTGACTATCCATCACTCCTCCGTCTAATGCGCCGAATGTGCCGAATGCATCTCCGGAAAATAACAGGCCTTCTGCAATTTCGTATGTCATCATGGTTTCCGGCCAATGGATCATGGGGGTGAGGTAAAAACGCAGGTTGTGTTTGCCCAGCGACAGTGTTTCTTCATCTTTGACGGCAATCACGCCTTCTTCAATGCCATAATACCCTTTCAGCATATCGAGCGTGCGGGCGTTTCCAATGATTTGTACTGCTGGATATTTATTCCGCAAAAGTCCGACAGAACCCGAATGATCCGGTTCCATGTGGTTGATAACTAAGTAGTCAAGTTGTTTCCCGTTTAGAATTTGTTCTATTTTTTGAAGAAAAATATCAGAATAACAAATATCCACAGTGTCAAACAAAACAGTTTTGCCATCGATCAATAAGTAAGAATTATAAGAAACACCGTAGGGCAGGGGCCAAAGATTTTCGAATAATGCTTTGTTTCGATCATTGACACCTACATAATATAAGTTTTCCTTTATTGAGAGCGCTTTCATTTTTTTACTTTTTCATTCTTAATGCTTTGATTCTTTCTTTCCTGCAGTCCTTTGTAAGTAAACCAAATTCCGACTAAGATGAAAGGAATGCTGAGTAATTGTCCCATATTCAGGAACATACCATCTTCAAAGGCTTCCTGGCTGTTCTTGAAAAATTCCACGCAAAAACGGGAGAGGAATATTCCAATGAAAAAGACTCCGAAAATCAGCCCTTGTTGTTTGTAGGCATCTTTTTTCCAATACATCCACAAGCAGAGAATAGAGACGATAATATAGCAAAGAGCTTCGTATATTTGAGTCGGATGGCATGGCAGCATGTTGATAGGCGCCTTGTACCATTCGCGCGAACGAACAAACTCGAAGCCCCAGGGCATGGTAGTGGGATGTCCGTAAATTTCGGAATTCATCAAATTGCCGATGCGGATCAATGCGGCTACAAATCCGACGGGCAGCACCAACCGGTCGAATGTCCAAAGCATACTTTTGTGAGTCACTTTTTTCGAATAAATCCATACCGCGATAATAATGCCTAATGTGCCGCCGTGACTGGCTAAACCGCCTTCCCAAATTTTGAAAATTTCAATCGGATGGGAGAAATAATATTGAGGATTGTAAAATAAAACATGACCTAATCGCGAACCGATAATGGTAGCGAAAAATACATAAAAGAATAGCGTATCATACCATTCTTCCTTGATTTTTTCATGTTTCCAAACTTTGTCAACAATCCAAAGCCCTAATGCAAATCCGGCTACAAAGGCCAATGCATACCACGGAATGTCTTTATGCACCCAAGGGATGGTAAACGCAACGGGATTTACATCCCAGTGTACAAATAAAGATACCATTTATACTAATTTTTTGATTAATGAATCGCGGTCGCCATAAAGCATATCTATTACCGGTATTTCTATAAGGGTATAGGCTCCGGCTTGTTGCCTGAAGCTGGCGCGCGCAGCGGCAACTAATACTTGTGCTGTTAAGGCGGGATTGTTGATTCGCATGTTGAAATCGAGCAATTGATTCTGCGTTTTTCCGGAAACGCCTTTGCGTACCAAATTCACACCATGCCCCATATCAATCAAATTGTCCACAGAATCAACAAGTGTGACATGTGTTTCGTCGTGGGCAAAGTAATCGTCCGCTTTGATCGCTGCGGTTACTTGCTTAAAATCGTAACCGTCTTTCAATTCGATATAAACCATCCGGCGGTGAATGCCGGTGCCGGTAGGAATGGTCATGGAAAGCGCGGCTTTTACGCCTTCAATGGCTTTTACCGCTACGGTATGTCCCATGCTCATACCCGGGCCGAAATTGGTGTAAGTGATGCCTTTGGGAACGATGGCTTCCATCATGGCGCGGACAATCGAATCACTTCCCGGATCCCAGCCTGCCGATATAATAGACACTGCCTTGTGAGCTTTGGCAACAGCGTCCAATTCTTTGCGCAAATTGACAATTCCGCCGTGAATATCGTAACTGTCCACCGTATTGATGCCTAATCTGAGGATTTCTTTCGCTTGCTTTTCCACGCTGCGGGTAGGAGTGCATAAAAAGGCCACTTTTACCTCTTTCAGATTCCTTATATCGTCAGTGATTTCATAATGAGCAATTTCGCCGGGCCGTTCTGTAGGATTTCTGCGTACAATTCCGGCAATTTCAAAGTCGGGAGAAGTTTCAATGGCTTCTACAACGTATTTCCCAATGTTTCCATAGCCAATAATGGCTGCCCTGATCGTTTTCATAAAAAATGCTTTTTTGTTTCAATGGACTGCAAAAATAGTGATTTTGCAGACGAATCGGAATAAAATGTGAGCTTTTTTCTCTAAATTTTGTGAAAATGCTATGTGGAATTGACCGGCAGGAAAAGAAAAAAACGGATTGTTTTTTTATTATAAACAATCCGTTCCGATAGCAACTTTGTTTCACACCTCTATCTAATACATACTAATTTGGGATGAAGCACCTATTTCTTACTTTCACAAGCAGGAACTAAGCAGAAAAAACTGTTAAGAATAGCCAAAGTCGTTTTTCGGAACGGTTGCTTATTTCTTTAAATGAATAGATGCAGTGTTTATTTCTGCAAACTATTGTGCTATAACTCTTTGAAAAAATCGTGCCAATGTTAATTAAAAATAACTTAAAAAATGCCAACTTGTTGTTTGTTAATGAGATAAATTCATTCTCTTCTGGGGAATAGTGTTGCCTTTCTTTTGAAAAAAATGAGGAACTCTACAAACATTGTTTAATAATTGTTCAAAACTTGTTGGTAATTTGACAGATTCTTTGGCAAAGATAGAATATTTTTTTGTAATATCCTCGCGTTTTCGCCTTTTTATCTGTATTTTTCTTTTTTCTTTTCATGTTATCTAACTTTGTGTTTTAAAATTATCATGTACCTTTGTGAGAGGTTTAAAAGAACATGTCAACAACAAATAAAAAAAGTTTATTGGATACCATCGTGTATCCATCTGATCTTCGATCCCTTAGTGTGGATCAACTTAAGCAGGTTTGCCATGAGCTGCGTCAATTTATCATCGAAGTGCTGGCGGATACGCCGGGGCATTTTGCTTCGAGTTTGGGCACTGTAGAGTTGACGGTGGCATTACATTATGTGCTGAATACGCCATACGACCGGATTGTGTGGGATGTTGGGCACCAGGCTTATGCACATAAAATTCTTACAGGAAGAAAGGATGTGTTCCGCACATTGCGGAAATTAGGTGGAATCAGCGGTTTCCCTAATCCTCAGGAAAGTGAATACGATGCCTTTATTGCAGGACATGCTTCTACGTCGATTTCTGCAGCCTTGGGAATGGCCATTGCTTCGTTATTGAAACGGGAATCAGACCGAAAGATTGTAGCGGTGATCGGCGATGGCTCCATGACCGGCGGGTTGGCCTTTGAAGGGCTTAACAATGCTTCGGCAGATCCGAATAATCTGTTGATTATTTTGAATGACAATAATATGGCTATTGATAGCAACGTCGGAGCCATGAACCAGTATTTGGTCGATATCACGACTTCAAAGACTTATAATAAAATCAGGTATGATTTGTATCGGACTTTGCGCCGGTGGGGGCTGATCCAGGATCGGGGCAAGGGTTTTATCCTCCGGTTCAATAATAGCTTGAAAGCTTTACTTACCCGCCAGCATAATATGTTTGAAGGATTTAATGTCCGTTATTTTGGTCCGGTTGATGGTAATGATATCCATGCTTTGGTAAAAGTATTGCACGATATTAAAGATATGCAAGGACCGAAGTTGCTTCATATTTTAACAAAAAAAGGGAAGGGATTCAAACCGGCTGAGGATGCGGCGACGATTTGGCACGCACCGGGTAAATTTAATAAAGAGACGGGAGAGCGGATTGTTCAGCATTCGTTGCATGAGCCTCAATTGTATCAGGATGTATTTGGACATACATTGGTAGAATTGGCTAAACAAAATGAACGGATTGTCGGGATTACACCTGCGATGCCTACCGGATGTTCGATGTCTTTTTTGCTGAAAGAATTGCCCGAACGAGCTTTTGACGTGGGTATCGCGGAAGGCCATGCGGTCACTTTTTCTGCAGGATTGGCCAAAGAAGGTATGTTGCCATTTTGCAATATTTATTCTTCTTTTATGCAACGTGCTTATGATCAATTGATTCATGATGCCGCCATACAGCAATTGGATATGGTGTTGTGTCTGGATCGGGCCGGTTTGGTCGGAGAAGACGGCGTGACTCATCAGGGGGCATTCGATTTGGCATATCTTCGGTGTGTGCCTAATGTTACAATTGCATCACCTTTGAATGAGCATGATTTGAGAAATCTTATGTACACCGGTTCCCAACCCGGACAAGGCGTTTTCGTGATCCGGTATCCAAGAGGAAAAGGAGAATTGAAAGAGTGGCGCAATGTTATGGAGGTATTGCCCAAAGGAAAAGGGCGAAAACTGAAAGATGGAAAAGATGTAGCGGTGCTTTCCATCGGGCCCATCGGAAATATTGCCAAAGAGGCGATCGCAAAGGCGGCTCTTTTGGGAGTGGATGCGGCTCATTATGATATGATTTTCCTGAAGCCGATTGATGAAGAGATATTGCATGAAGCAGGCCGGAATTACAAGCGGATTGTTACCGTTGAAAATGGCACGATCCGGGGCGGATTGGGATCGGCGGTTGCGGAATTCATGACGGATAATGGCTATACACCTGTGATCAAGCGGATAGGAATACCTGATGAATTTATTGAACATGGTTCGATTCCGGAGTTATATAAAATATGTGGAATGGATGCTGAAAGTATTTGCTCTGTTATTATTCACTCAAATTAATTCTTTCTATTTATGAAAAAAAATGTTTTAGGGATGATAGTGACGTTGTGTTGGTTCTTGTGGAGCGGAAGTCTGTTTGCCCAAGATATCATTGTGCTTCATTCCGGCGATGAAATTGAAGCTGTAGTGCAGGAAGTCAGTAAAAGTGAAGTGTGGTACAAAAAGTATTCTTTTCAGGATGGGCCGGTATATAGCTTGCCTGTCTCGGATATTTTCATGATCAAGTATCCGAATGGAGAAAAGGATATGTTTACCAAACAAAAACCGGTTTCTTCTTTATGGGTCGCTAAAAAAGAACCTGGATTAGCGTTGCTTTGTTCTTTATTGTTACCTGGTGGCGGACAGTATTATAACGGACAATATCGGAAAGGTGCAACAATGACCATGGTGTACGCTGCATCGATGATTATCGCATTTGCATCAATGGAAGAGACACGTGATTATTATGGAAATTTCGAATATGATATGTCGGAAGCATCCGCTGTATTTGTGACCGCTGCATTTGGCGCTTATTTGTGGTCTGTAATTGATGCTCCGATTTCTGCTAATGCAATAAACAGGAGAAATGGTTGGTTAAGTTGGAATCTCGGTAAAAACGCCCGAATGTCATTACGGCCTGATGTGAATTGCCAAACTTATAACATGGGAGGTTATCGTAGTACGGATACTTCCTATGGTGCGAAGTTGAGTTTGAGCTTCCATTGATAATTGAATATGAAAATTATAATTGCTGGCGCCGGCGAAGTGGGCACTCATCTGGCGAAATTGTTGTCGCAGGAAAATCAGGATATTGTGCTGATGGATCCGAATGAGGAAAAACTACATTTTTCAAACAATTTTGAAATTATGACGGCGCAGGGAAATCCGACTTCTTTGAAAGACTTGAAAGATGCGGGGATTAAGGGCGCCGATATGTTTATTGCAGTTACTCCGGAAGAATCAACCAATATTACTGCTTGTATGCTGGCGACTAATCTGGGCGCTGTCAAAACTTTCGCCCGGATTAATAATTATGAATATTTGTTGCCCAAAAACAAAGAGTTTTTTCAAAATCTGGGCGTCGATTCGTTGATTTATCCGGAAATGTTGGCGGCGCAGGAAATTGTCAGCGCATTGAAACGCCCCTGGACCCGCCAATGGTGGGAACTTTGTGGCGGCGCGTTGATTCTGGTAGGGGCTAAGGTGCGGGCTAATGCGCCGATAGTGGACCGGTATTTGTACGATTTGTCGAAAGATGAAAAATTGTACCACGTTGTCGCCATCAAACGGGGAAATATGACGATCATCCCTACGGGAAACGATCGGATTCAGGCGGATGATATCCTGTTTTTTATGGCTACTAAAAACAATGTGGACAAAGTCCAGGAGCAAGCCGGAAAAAAAAATGTTGAAGTTCGCAAAGCCGTTATCATGGGAGGGAGCCGGATTGCTGTCAAAGTTGCCCAATACCTGCCCGGCAATATTCGCATAAAAATAATTGAAAGCAATAAAGAAAAAAGTCATAAACTGGCCGAATATGTTCCCGGTAATGCAATGATTATCAATGGAGACGGTAGGGATACCGAATTGTTGATACAGGAAAATATTATGGATTGCGATGCATTTATAGCTTTGACCGAAAATTCGGAAACAAATATTCTGTCTTGTCTGGCTGCCAAAACTTTCGGAGTGAAGAAGACTGTGGCCAAAGTGGAAAATATAGCCTATATTCCCCTGGCGGAAAAATTAGATATCGGAACGGTAATTAATAAGAAATTAATAGCAGCCAGTCACATTTATCAATTTTTGTTGGATGCAGATGTTTCTAATGTAAAATGTTTGACTTTTGCTAATGCAGATGTAGCTGAATTAATCGCACGTCCGGGTTCCCGGATCACCAGGAAGCCTGTGAAAAATCTGAACCTGCCTAAAGATATGACTCTCGGCGGTTTGATTCGTGATGGGAAAGCCAGTATTATTAATGGCGATACACAAATTGAACCTCAGGATCATGTGGTTGTTTTTTGTTTGGATACGGCCATGCGAAAAATAGAAGACTACTTTAATTAAATTATTCATTGTTTTGGACATGAGCCGGAATATTTTCGGATTAAATTTTCATTTTGTTTTACGGGAAATAGGTTTTTTGCTGGGCATAGAAGCTGTTTTTATTTTCGGTTCCGGAATACTGTCATTATATTATGGTGCATGGGATGCTCATTATTTGTTTATCAGCGGTGGCATTACGTTGGCGGGAGGGGTGCTGCTGGGATTGATCGGAACTCGCGGCCGATCACGGCAAATAGGGAAAAGAGAAGGGGCGCTGACCGTTACGCTGGCATGGATCTTTTTTGCTTTGTTTGGGATGTTGCCCTATTATCTCAGCGGAGCGATTCCTTCTGTTACCAATGCCTTTTTTGAAACAATGTCGGGACTTACCACTACCGGGGCTTCTATCCTGACTGATGTGGAGCAAATGCCAAAAGGATTGTTATTCTGGCGCTCGGTGACACAATGGTTGGGAGGATTGGGTATGATCGTTTTTGTTCTGGCCTTTTTGCCTTTTATTGGCGTGGGCGGAGTAGCGCATTTGTATGATGCGGAAGTTTCGGGCATTACACATGATAAATTTCGTCCGCGTGTCGGACAGGTCGCCAAGCGTTTGTGGGGAATTTATGTGTTATTGACCTTTGTATTGACCATCCTTCTTTGGATGGGGCCAATGACTTTTTTTGATGCTGTGTGTCATGCTCTTGCCACCATGTCAACAGGTGGATTTTCTACTAAAAATCTAAGTGTGGCTTATTGGAATTCGTCCTATATCGATTATGTAATTTCGATTTTTATGCTCATTGGCGCTACCAATTTTACGCTGATTTATTTTTGTTTTAAAGGACAATTCAAACGTATGTGGCGGGACGAGGAATTGCGTTGGTTTTTAGGGATTGTGTTGTTTGCGACATTGGTAGTGACGGCCGGATTAATGATTACAAATCAGATGCAAGGCGTGGATTTGGCTTTTCGTCATGCCTTGTTTCAGGTCACAACAATCATTTCTACAACAGGCTTTTCTACCAGCAATTTTATCGTATGGGGGCCTTTCTTTTGGATTGTCTTTTGTTTGTTAATGCTTATTTCCGGTTGCGCAGGTTCTACCAGTGGCGGCATGAAAACCGTACGATTGGTTGTCCTGGCTAAAAATACCGGAAATGAATTTCAGAAACAAATCCACCCGCGGGCGATATTGCCTGTTCGCCTGAATCAGCATGTAGTATCGGTCGATGTTGTACAACGAATTTTAGCGTTTGCATTCTTGTATATTGTCATTGTATTGTTGAGTTGTTTGTTTTTTACAATGACAGGAATGGGCTTTGAAGAATCATTCGGGTCGGCGTTGACGGCCATGAGTAATACAGGGCCCGGTTTGGGAATAGTAGGGCCTGCCGGTAATTTTGCCGACATTCCGGTTGTCTCAAAATGGTTTTTTTCTTTCCTGATGATTACCGGAAGATTGGAAATATTTACAGTGCTAATGCTTTTTGCACCTGCATTTTGGAAAAAATGAAATCATACATTTTGTATCCGTTGTAAACCAAAGAAAATGAAATATTTGCCTGAATATTTGGCAGAAAGAATTAAATAAATTATCTTTGCGGGCAATTAAGGAGGAGGGGGCGGCAGTCCCCTCTTTTTGTTCTGTATGATGTTAGTTTATGATAGATAAGGATATTGTAAGACAGTTAACGGAAAAATTCCTGGAGGATAGCGATAATTATTTGGTAGGAGTTGAAATCCGGCCGGGTAATGTCATTGTTGTGGAAATCGATAATGACCAGTCTGTGGGGATTGATGATTGTGTTGCGTTAAGTCGGTATATTGAATCCCAATTTGACAGAGAAACGGAAGACTTCGAATTGGAGGTCGGATCGGCAGGGATTACCCAGCCATTTAAGATTTTGCGTCAATATCAAAAAAATATCGGAAATGAAGTGGAAACTCTGACTAAATCCGGAAAAAAAATGTCAGGCATATTGCAATCGGCAGATCCAAATCACTTTGTTGTCAGGATTGAAAAACAAATCAAACCTGAAGGCGCCAAGCGAAAAATAACTGTTGAAGAAGATTTGACTTTTAGTTATGATGAAATAAAATATACAAAATACTTAATCAGATTCAAGTAAAAACAATGGCAAAGAAACAAGAAACGATTAGTATGATTGATACGTTCGCCGAATTTAAGGAGCTTAAAAATATCGACAGAACGACATTGATCAGTGTCCTGGAAGAAGCATTTCGTAATGTAATCAGCAAAATGTTCGGCTCGGATGAGAATTATGATATTATAATCAATCCGGATAAGGGTGACTTTGAGATCTGGCGCAACCGCGAAGTTGTGGCTGATAGTGAGTTGAGTGATACCAATACTCAAATCTCGTTGTCTCAGGCCAAAGCCATTGATGATGATTATGAAATCGGGGAAGCGGTAACAGATGAAGTGAACTTTGCCGGATTTGGTCGCAGGGCGGTGTTAAATCTTCGCCAGGCCCTGGCTTCCAAAATTCTTGAATTACAAAAAGATAGTCTTTACAACAAATATAAAGATAAAGTCGGACAAATTGTTTCGGCCGAAGTATATCAGATATGGAAAAAAGAGATCTTGTTGCTGGATGACGAAGAAAACGAATTGATTCTTCCGAAATCCGAACAGATACCCGGCGACTTTTTCCGTAAAAATGAAATCATGCGGGCTGTGGTGGTAAAAGTGGATAATCAGAATAATAACCCGAAAATTATATTGTCCCGTACTTCCAATCTGTTTATGCAACGGTTGTTTGAATTGGAAGTGCCCGAAATTCATGATGGACTGATCACCATCAAACGCATTGCACGGATCCCCGGCGAACGGGCTAAAGTTGCCGTAGAGTCTTATGATGACCGCATTGACCCTGTAGGCGCTTGCGTTGGTATGAAAGGAGCCCGGATTCATGGAATTGTCAGGGAATTACGGAATGAAAATATTGATGTGATTAATTATACGGCCAATACTGCACTTTTTATTCAACGTGCGTTGAGCCCGGCTAAAATATCTTCGATCAAAATTCATGAAGAAGATAAAAAAGCCGAAGTGTATTTGCGGCCTGAAGAGGTTTCGTTAGCTATCGGTAAAGGCGGTTTAAATATCAAATTGGCCAGTATGCTGACAGAATATACGATTGATGTATTCCGCGATGTGGATATTGATGGCGAAGATATTTATTTGGATGAATTTGCAGATGAAATTGAAATCTGGGTCATCGAAGCATTGAAAAATATCGGATGTTATACTGCTAAGAATGTTCTCGCACTGAGCCGGGAAGAAATTATAGAAAAAGCGGATCTGGAAGAAAATACTGTAGATGAAGTATTGGCTGTCCTGAATGCTGAGTTTGAAGATGAATAAATTTTAGTTCCCTCTAAATAATAGTATGTCCATAAGATTAAATAAAGTAACACGTGACTTGAATGTCGGATTATCTACCGTAGTGGAATTCCTGCACAAGAAAGGATTTATCGTTGAAGAAAATCCCAACACGAAAATCAGCGATGATGAATACACCCTTCTTGTCAAAGAATTTAATAAAGATCAAAAAATAAAGATCGAATCGGAAAAAATCAGCCAGGAACGTCACCTGAAAGAGAAAAAAGAGACGGTAGCTGTCGAAGGTTATGACAAAAGTAAAAAAGAGGGAATAGAAGAAATTAAAACAGAAATTCCTGAAGAATACAGACCAAAGTTTGTAACCAAAGGCAAAATTGATCTGGATGCGTTGAACCGGAAAGGAAAACCGGAAGCTAAAAAAACTTCGGAAGAAGTTGTCTCCCGGGAAGAACCGGAAATTGAAGAACCTACAATGGCGGAAGATGAAATGTTGACAACGGAAGAAGTGTCGGTCCCGGATGTGCCGGAACAAGAGCTTCCGGAGATTGAAGAACAGGAAGAGGTGATCGTTGAAAATGATGTTTTGGAGGAAGATGACGATCAGGACGATGAAGAAGAGGAAATTGAAAATGCAGAAGAGCCGCAATCGGAAACTACAGATCCGGTGGGTGATTCCGGAGTATTTCGCCTGAATAAACCGGTGATTGAATCCAATATCAAGGTGACTGGAAAAATCGACCTCAATTCAATCAATCAATCTACTCGTCCCAAAAAGAAATCCAAAGAAGAAAAACGGAGGGAACGGCAGGAAAAAGAACGGGATAAAAAGGTTGCAACCAGCGAAATCAAGAAAGTGGCGTTGGAAGAAGCTAAAAAAGTACCTCCCGTTGTAAAGGATGAGGACGATCCTAAGAAGAAAAAAAGGAATCGGATTAAAAAAGAAAAAGTTGATATAGAAAAAGGCGCTCAACCGGTGCGTAACGATAATCCCCGATTGAAATTAAGAAAACCGGTCAAGGCTGAAATCAATGAAGAGGATGTTCAGAAACAAATCAAGGAAACGTTAGCGCGATTGACTAATAAAGGTCAGAAAAAAGGAGCCAAATATCGTCGCGAAAAACGGGATGCAGTCAGTCTCCGTCAACAAGAAGAGATTGAAATGCAGGAAATGCAAAGCAATATCCTGAAAATTACCGAATTTGTGACGGCCAGCGACTTGGCTAATATGATGAATGTGCCGGTAGTGAAAGTCATTTCTACCTGTATGAGCATCGGTATTATGGTGTCGATCAATCAACGGTTGGATGCGGAAACCATTAATATCGTTGCCGATGAATTTGGATTCCAAACAGAATATGTGAGTGCAGAAGTGGTCGAAGCCATTTCTGAGGAACAAGATAATGAAGAAGATCTAATGCCTCGTCCGCCGATTGTAACGGTGATGGGACACGTTGACCACGGAAAAACTTCTTTATTGGATAATATTAGAAATACCAATGTGATTGCCGGTGAAGCCGGAGGTATTACCCAGCACATCGGAGCATACAATGTGGAATTGGCGGATGGACGGCAGATCACGTTCTTGGATACTCCCGGTCACGAGGCGTTTACAGCGATGCGCGCCCGCGGAGCAAAAGTAACAGATATTGCGATCATTATCGTCGCCGCTGATGATAATGTCATGCCTCAGACTATTGAAGCCATTAATCACGCTGCCGCAGCAGGGGTACCGATGGTGTTTGCGATTAATAAAATAGATAAACCGGGGGCAAATCCTGAAAAAATCAAAGAAACGCTGGCCGGTATGAACTATCTGGTGGAAGATTGGGGTGGAAAATATCAATCCCAGGACATTTCGGCAAAACAAGGAATCGGCGTTCAGGAACTCCTGGAAAAGGTATTATTAGAAGCTGAATTACTCGACTTGAAAGCAAATCCTAACCGGAGGGCTGTCGGATCGGTTATCGAATCTTCTCTTGATAAAGGACGGGGTTATGTAGTAACCATGTTGGTGCATAATGGAACGTTGAGAGTAGGGGATATTGTATTGGCCGGAACCAACTACGGTCGTGTCAAAGCTATGTTTAACGAGCGGAATCAACGGATTACGGAAGCCGGACCTGCAGAACCAGTATTAATCCTGGGAATGAATGGGGCTCCTCAGGCCGGAGACGCTTTCAATGTATTGGAATCGGATCAGGAAGCGCGCGAAATAGCGAACAAGCGGGAACAACTACAACGTGAACAAGGTTTGCGTACTCAGAAATTATTGACATTGGATGATATAGGCAGACGGATTGCTATCGGTAATTTCCAACAATTGAATATCATTGTGAAAGGAGACGTCGATGGATCTGTCGAAGCATTGTCCGACTCGTTGATCCGTTTATCAACGGAAGAAATTCAGGTAAATGTCATTCACAAAGGGGTGGGACAGATTTCGGAATCGGATGTGACGTTAGCTGCCGCTTCGGATGCAATTATCATCGGATTCCAGGTGCGTCCTTCCGTGACGGCACGCAAGGCCGCC
The DNA here is from genome assembly GCA_031553835.1 of Bacteroidales bacterium. Classification (GTDB taxonomy): domain Bacteria; phylum Bacteroidota; class Bacteroidia; order Bacteroidales; family Azobacteroidaceae; genus JAVBKX01. The sequence continues at coordinate 27,766 of JAVBKX010000010.1, read as the reverse complement.
GAACGTGATGGCGTGGATATTCGCCTGTACTCCATTATATATGATGCGATCGAAGAAGTGACCGCCGCAATGGAAGGTATGCTTTCTCCTGAAATCAAGGAAGAGATTACTGCCAATGTGGAAGTGATCGAAGTATTCAAAATTACAAAAGTGGGTACTGTGGCAGGCTGTTTAGTGCGTGAAGGAAAAATCAAACGGAATAATAAAATCCGCCTGATACGCGACGGTATTGTAATTTATACCGGAGATTTAGGTTCTTTGAAACGTTTCAAGGAAGATGTAAAAGAAGTCGCTTCGGGATACGAATGCGGATTAAATATCCACAACTTCAATGATATTAAAATCGGAGATATTGTGGAAGCATTTGAAGAAACAGAAGTAAAGAAAACGCTTTGAGAATTGTGAGTGGAGAATTGAGAATGGAAGAAAATTAAATAAAATTTTTATCATTCTCCATTCTCCACCTCCACTCTTTGAATATGAATTGGCTGGATTTATTTATAACAGTAGTGACTATTATCGGTCTTATAAAGGGCCTGTTTGATGGAATGATCAGGCAGGTCATTTCTCTTTTAGCGTTGGTCATCGCTATTTTTTGCGCCGGAAAATTGGCGCTTCCTTTGCGGGATGGCTTTTTGTCTCTCTCTTTTATTGTTGATAATATCCATCCTTACATCATCACCGGTATCTGTTATTTGATTACATTTTGTTTCATTATTATTTTTTTGAGTTGGCTGGGGAAATTACTGAATAAAGCGATCAATGTAACTCCTGCTGCATTCTTGAACAGAGTCTTAGGCGGACTGTTCGGAGTATTTGTGGTAGTTCTTTCCATGAGCCTGCTGTGTATGATGTTGACTTTTTTTGATCCTAAATCCAACCTCATTACTCAACAAACGAAACAAGAATCTGTTTTATATGAAAGGGTGCGAAATGTGGTTCCTGCACTTTACCCTATTATTAGAGAATTGTTTAAATAAATTTATGCAAGATAATACAAACGATATATTAGATGATATCACATCCGGAGAATATAAATACGGATTTGTGACCAATATCGATACGGATTATGTCCCTAAAGGGCTGAATGAAGATATTGTCCGGCTGATTTCGTCTAAAAAAAATGAACCGGACTGGTTGCTTGAATTCCGGTTGAAAGCGTTCCGTTTCTGGCAAACCATGGAAATGCCGGGTTGGGCGCATTTGACGATTCCTCCGATTGATTATCAGGATATTATTTATTACGCCGCTCCGAAGCAGAAAGAGGGCCCGAAAACGTTGGAAGAAGTTGATCCTGAATTATTGAAAACTTTTGATAGATTAGGCATCCCGCTCCACGAACAAAAAATATTTTCGGGAATGGCTGTCGATGCAGTGATGGATAGTGTTTCCGTTAAGACAACCTATAAAGAAACGTTGGCAGAAAAAGGAATCATTTTTTGTTCTTTCAGCGAAGCTGTACAACATCACCCGGATTTGGTGAAAAAATACTTGGGTTCGGTGGTGCCTTATCGTGATAATTTTTTTGCGGCATTAAATTCTGCGGTATTTAGTGACGGTTCTTTTGTATATATTCCCAAAGGCGTGCGTTGTCCGATGGAATTATCGACTTATTTCAGGATTAACGCTATGAATACGGGTCAATTTGAACGGACACTTATTGTGGCCGACGATGATTCGTATGTGAGTTACCTCGAAGGATGTACTGCTCCGATGCGCGATACCAATCAGTTGCATGCAGCTATTGTGGAAATTGTGGCGTTGGAACGAGCCGAAGTGAAATATTCTACTGTGCAGAATTGGGATCCGGGCGATAAGAATGGCCAGGGTGGAATTTACAATTTTGTAACTAAACGGGGAATTTGTAAAGGCTTTCAGTCCAAAATTTCATGGACTCAGGTGGAAACAGGATCGGCGATTACCTGGAAATACCCCAGTTGTATTTTGATGGGTGATGAATCTTCCGGAGAGTTTTATTCTGTTGCGGTGACCAACAATTATCAGCAGGCAGATACGGGAACCAAGATGGTGCATATTGGAAAAAATACCCGGAGCCGTATCGTTTCAAAAGGTATTTCTGCCGGATCGAGTCAAAATAGTTACCGTGGCCTGGTGCGGGTGATGAAAGGAGCTGTTGGAGCACGCAATCATTCTCAGTGCGATAGCTTGTTGTTGAGCGACCATTGTGGGGCGCACACGTTTCCTTATATGGATATTCAAAATGAAACGGCGATTGTGGAGCACGAAGCCACTACGTCTAAAATAAGTGAAGATCAGATTTTTTATTGCAATCAGCGGGGAATTCCGACAGAAGAGGCTGTCGGCCTGATTGTGAATGGTTATGCAAAAGAAGTGTTGAACAAATTGCCGATGGAGTTTGCGGTGGAGGCGCAGAAATTATTGCAAATTTCGTTGGAAGGAAGTGTGGGATAGTTATAAATGAAAATAATGAAAGAAATGAAGATAATGAAAGAAATGAAAAAATCATTAGGTGCATTGTCTTCATGTTTTGCATTCTTTTTGATTAAAAAAATATGTTAGCAATTAAGAACTTACATGCCTCGATTAATGGCAAAGAGATATTAAAAGGAATCGATTTACAGGTAAATGCCGGCGAGATTCATGCGATCATGGGTCCTAATGGCTCAGGAAAAAGTACATTATCTGCCGTATTAGTAGGTAATCCGGCATTTGAGGTAACCGAAGGCGAGGTGACTTTCAATGGGGAAAATCTGTTGGAATTATCACCCGAAGAACGTTCCTGTGAAGGATTATTCCTGAGTTTCCAGTATCCGGTGGAAATTCCCGGAGTAAGTATGGTCAATTTCATGCGGACAGCTGTCAATGAACACCGGAAATACAAAGGCCTGGATCTGGTTTCGGCTACAGATTTTCTGAAACTCATGCGTGACAAACGGGCTGTGGTGGAATTGGATAATAAATTAGTCAATCGTTCGGTGAATGAAGGCTTTTCCGGAGGAGAAAAAAAACGGAATGAGATTTTTCAAATGGCTATGCTGGAACCGCAATTGGCGATTCTTGATGAAACCGACAGCGGATTGGATATCGATGCATTGCGTATTGTAGCCAATGGAGTCAATGAATTGAAAACGCCTCACAATGCAACGATTGTCATTACACATTATCAACGGTTGCTCGAATATATCAAACCCGATGTGGTGCATGTATTGTATAACGGCCGGATTGTGAAAACGGGCGGGCCTGAATTGGCATTGGAGTTGGAAGAAAAGGGTTATGATTGGCTGAAATGAACGCAGAACAACAATATATAGATTTATTTCTGGCTTATCGAGAAGTCATTAATCGCGGTTGTGCGGAGGGATTGAATAATCCGCGTCAACAGGCTTTTGATTGTTTCCGGGAAACTGGTTTTCCCCGTTTTAAATCGGAAGATTACCAACAAACCGATTGTCAGGCATTGTTTGGAGAGGACTTTGGAATGAATCTGAATAAACTCAATATTCCGGCTCGCCCGCAAGAAGTTTTTCGGTGTGATGTGCCCAATCTTACCACGCGACAATATTTTATGGTGAATGACTTGTTTCATTCCGGCGGACATGAAACGCGCGTGGAGACGCAAGGAGTCTTTTCAGGAAGTATGAATGTTTTTGCTCAGCAGCATCCGGATATTTTTGCTAAATATTATAACAGGTTAGTCCCTCAGACTGATGGGTTATCCAATTTTAATACAGCGTTTGTGCAAGATGGCTATGTTTTGTATATCCCGGCCGGTATGATCCTGGAAAAACCATTGCAATTGATTAATATGTTGACGGGAAGCGTAGATACTTTAGTCAACCGCCGCATATTGATTATCGTAGAAGATGAAGCGCAAGCCAAATTATTGGTGTGCGATCATACTACCGATTTGGAACGACATTTTCTGGTCGATCAGGTCTGTGAAATTTTTGTAGGAAAATCAGCAGTCTTTGATTTATATGAATTGGAAGAAAGTTCGGAGCAAACAATCCGTATGCAGTCAGTCTATGTCAGTCAGCAAACAGGATCGAATGTCATGCTTGATTCAATTTCGCTTACCAATGGTTATACTCGAAATAATTATTCTGTTGCGTTGGAAGGTGAACATGCGGAATTAAAATTGTATGGTATGGCTATTCTGGATGGAAAACAAGTCGTGGATAATCATACGTTGATCGAACATAAAGTGCCTCATTGCCATAGCGATGAATTGTTTAAATATGTGTTGGATGATGCTTCTGTCGGCGTTTTCAGCGGACGAATTATCGTAGATAAAGATGCTCAGAAAACGCAGGCATATCAGAATAATCGAAATTTATGCACAAGTCCTGCGTGTCGCATGTATGCCAAACCCCAGCTGGAAATCTATGCCGATGATGTAAAATGTTCGCATGGATTGACTACCGGACAATTGGATGACAATGCTTTGTTTTATATGCGCTCACGAGGTATTCGGGAAGAAGAAGCCCGGATGCTGTTGAAATTTGCCTTTATGGACGATGTGATCGAAGGAATACGGTTGGACACGCTCAAAGACCGCTTGAAACGATTGGTGGAAAAACGGTTCAGGGGCGAATTGGCTAATTGCAAGGGATGCCAGGTTAAGAATTAAAATTGGATGTTAGATATTGCAAAAATACGAGCAGATTTTCCTATTCTTTCAAGGGAAGTGTATGGTAAACCGTTAGTCTATTTGGATAATGCGGCTACTACGCAAAAACCGTTGTCGGTAATCCGGAAAATTGAGGAGGTATATACTACGATTAATGCGAATATACATCGAGGTGTTCATTACCTGAGTCAACAGGCGACGGAAGCGCATGAAAATGCCCGGCGTACGGTACAAACATTTATTCATGCGGAAAATCCGGAAGAAGTTATTTTTACTCGCGGGACAACCGAAGCGATTAATCTGGCAGCTTCCAGTTTTTGCCGGAAATTTTGCCGGCCGGGAGATGAGATTATCATTACCGGAATGGAACATCATTCCAATATTGTTCCCTGGCAATTACAAGAGGACATTTCAGGTATTAAGTTGAAAGTGGTTCCTATTTTTGATTCGGGAGAATTGGATATGGAATCTTTTGAAAAAATGATCACTCCCAAAACCAGATTGATTGCGGTTGCTCATATCTCCAATGTACTGGGGACAATTAATCCGGTTGAAACCATCATCCAGATGGCGCATCAAAAAGGCATTGCCGTGTTGATTGATGCCGCTCAGTCTGCTCCGCACCTTGTACTCGATGTACAAAAGATGGATTGCGATTTTCTTGTTTTTTCTTCCCACAAATTGTATGGACCGACCGGTATCGGTGTGTTGTACGGCAAACGGAGATGGTTGGATGAAATGCCTCCGTATCAGGGTGGGGGAGAAATGATTGCCACCGTTTCGTTTGAGAAAACGACATTCAACGAATTACCTTTTAAATTTGAAGCCGGGACGCCGGACTATGTCGGTTCGGTAGCTTTTGCCGAAGCCATCCGGTATATTCAACAACTTGGATTGGATCAGATTCGGAGCTATGAAGAAGAGTTGTTGCATTATGCTGCCGATCGTTTGATGCAAATAGATGGGATGCGTATCTTTGGGACGGCAGCTCATAAGAGTAGTGTTATTTCATTTTTGGTAAGAAATATCCATCATTATGATATGGGAATGTTGCTCGACCGACTTGGATTAGCTGTCCGTACCGGGCATCATTGCGCCCAACCGTTGATGCACCGCTTAGGTGTGGAAGGAACCGTCCGGGCTTCCTTTGCTTTTTATAATACAACAGAAGAAATTGACCGGCTGGCGGAGGGAATAAAACAGGTGGCTAAGATGTTTTAATCGGCTTTACTCCGTTTTCGCTTTTTTGATTTCGCGATTCCCATAAATACAGGGAGATAAATAAAAAGTCCGACTAAAGACATTACCAATCCTCCAATTGTACCTACTGCCAACGGGAACCAGAATGCCTCCTTATGTTCCCCGATCATAAAAGGAATAAATCCTAATATTGTTGATGTTACCGTAAGAAAGATGGGTGCAATTTTATAATTCCATGCTTTGAGATAAGCGCGCATAGGACTGATTTTTTTAGTTGACAAGATATTATTATATTCGTTCAGGATATAAATTCCCGCATTAACGGTTAACCCGCACAACATTACAAATGCGGCAAATCCTCCCTGGTCAAATTTTACATCGAACCAATAAAAGGTTAAGAAAAGGCCAATGAAAGAAATGGGTATGATGCAAATCACCATAAACGGTTGTTTCAGGGAATTAAACAAAATCCCGGAAGTGAAGAAAATAATGACGATGATCAATAACAGCAGAAGGTATTGTTTGTTTTTATCTTTTCCGTCACCCCAAAAACCGCTGTATGTTTCTTTTTCCGTAAAATAACCCAAGGGAAGGATCTTGTTGAAATATTCCATGTTTCTTTGCAGCACCTTGTGTCCCTGTTCGTATGAGCCAATGTACTCATATTGAAGACATAAACGGTATTGTTGGTTTTCGCGTGCAATGTTTTGGGGAATCAGTTCTTTTTCAATCTCGGCTACCTCTGTCAATTTAATCTCTTTTTCATTCATCCGGTCGGGAAGATTATTCAGGCTCCAGATGTCAAAATCCTGAGATTGTTTTGAATACAATAGGATTGGATCGTTATGACCTGCATTCAGCCAGGAAGCTATCCGGAAATTTTTTCCATATAAATGTCCCAAAGACCGGTATAGCCAATCCGGCGATATGTTTTCCTGGATCATTCGTTCTTTATTCAATCGGAAAATAAATTCCTGATAATCATTTTTATACCAACTGAACTCAGAATCGATGGTGACTTCTTTGATTCGGCGGTGCTGCAACAGGCTGTCTCTGAATGCTTCTGCATAAGCGTAAAGATTGTCGTAGTTGTATCCGAACATTTTTACCCGGTATGAGCCGGCCTGCTCTTTGACTTCATTGTTAAATCCATCCCCCATACCGTAAACTCCCCAGCTACCTCCTCCCAATTGTAAGGACTTGGTAATCAGTTTGGATTTGAGCAGATAAGGAAAACTGCTTTTCTGATGTTCTTTGGTAAAGAAAATGGTAATGCTTGCTCTTCTTCCGTTTTGAACATGTGTTTGAAATTGGCGTACTTCGGGATAGAGGCTGATGTAATCTTCCATTTTCCGGATCAGGTAGTCCATTTGTTCCAATGTCGATCCGTTGGGAAGAGAAGCGGTAATATCAATGGTTGTTTCGCTCCGGTTTACAAAATACGATCCTTCGCTCACTTTCTGTGAAAAAATGCGGAGCGTTCCGCCTAAAGCCATATCTACAACCGGTTTTATCTTTTCTTTGTAAAATGCAGATCCCAGGGTTTCATTATACATGGTCTCCCATTGGGTAAGTGTTTCTGCATTTTCACTCCACCGGTTATTGTTATCACCCAGTTTGTCCGGCAAAAGAAATACCGGTAACCCGAAAATCAATATAATCACGACAACCAGACTTTTTTTCCAACGCGAAAGGAAGCAGATCAATACGGTGTAAATCCTGTTGAAATAAACCAAAGGCCGTTTTCCCTGTAATGGACGGAAATGGAGCAGGCGCCGTTTTTTTTGTTTTGCTTTTACTTTGATATGTAAATGCTCAAGTAAAGCGGGTACTAAAAAGAGAGCGATCAACAAAGAGACAGCCAGGTTGATGATTAATACACAGGCAAAATCCTGTAGATTCAGGCGGATTCTTTCGTCCATGAAAAAGATAATGCCCAATGAAGCGATGGTCGTCACTGTGGCGGTGAGGATCGCTAAAAAAGCTTTTTTATTTTTTCTCCGGATAATCTGGTCTGCCATTACAATAGTGTTGTCGATGACCAATGTCAGGGAGATTGTGATTCCCGCCAGAGAATATAGCTGTATTTCCAAGTGGAAGAAATAATAAAATATAGCAGCGATACTCATATTGGCTGTTAAAGTAAAAGCGATCAGGAAAAGATACCTGAAGTTGCGGTAAATGAGGAGCACGAAGCATAATAAGATCAATACCGTGAGTCCTGAGCGGAAATAAATTTTATCGATTTCTTCCTGGAGGTATTCGCTGGAATCGTATGTGAGATGTATTTCATATCCTGCCGGGAAAGTGTGCGCCAATTCTCCTGTGATTTTTCTTACTTGTGTACTCAATTGCATTTGATTGGCTTCTTTTTTAGCTGTCAATGCTAAATAGATAGAGTTCAGTCCGTTGATTCGGTAGTAACCATTCGGTTCTTCTTCCTGTCGGCTTACCGTAACCAATTGTTCCAAGTTGATAATTTTCCCGTCCTTACTTGTAACCGGGATGAGGGATGGCTCGAAGTCTTCGGGCAAGTTGCCAGGTACCAGTGCGATGCGTATCCAATGGCCAGTGTCCGAATCCGTTTCCACCAGCCCTGTCCCCAGGAACTCTTTATGCAAATAAGTGCGAATCGCCCCTGCTATATCATCTACCGAAATACCCAGGTTTCTCAGTTGTACATAGTCATATTCCAATTTCCACATCACAGGAGTAGCCCCATAAATATCGATCCGGTCAATTCCTTCCATTTGCGCGAGGTTTGGTTTCAGGTATTCTTCTGCAAAGCGCTGGATCAACACCGGCGAGGAGGGGGCGTTGAGAGTGAAATTCAGGAATGGCCGTTGCACTTCTTCGGAAGATTGCGACATCCTGATGTCGGGATAACTGACGCCCTGCGGCAGCGAAGGCCAGGTTTGCCTGATTACCGTAGATACTTCAAAGCGTGCTATGGCAGGATCCGTATGTTTATTGAGCCGGACGGTTACATTGCCAAAACCATTGCCGGAGTAAGAATTGATCCCTTCTACTCCTTTTACCCGGCTCAACATGGATTCGAGCTTGGAGGTAACTTCCATTTCAATGACACGAGCCGATTGTCCGTGCATGGAAAACCCTACGGATATTTCCGGTAAATGACGCGAAGGATTGAGTTTTACCGGTAGCATCGGTATGAAAAAGATACCGATGATCAGTAAACAGGAAAAAAGAAGTATGACGGGAAATGATTTAGACATGGATAATGCGAATAATATATTACAAAATGATCCGGTTATTCGAATTCATATATTCTGTCAAACTGCCTCGAAATGGATTCCCTTTTTTCAAAATCATACAACGTTAATTTTCGTATTTTGTAATAACTCAGCCAATAATTTCTTAATGCATATAAATAATTATTTTGTGCATCTTTTTGACGATTGAGCGAAAGCGTCAGGCTGTTAATGTCGGCTTTCCCGATTTTGAAGCGTTCTTTAGTCGCCTCGTATGCTGTATTGGCTAATTGCAATGCATTTTCCGCGCTATTGATAAGATGTTGTTGCACATTAAAATCATTGACAGTCATCAGCACGTCCTCATCTAAACTGAGTTCGTTTTGTTGTACGGCTAATTTTGTTACATTCAGATTATTACGCGCCATATTGGCTCTTCCTTTGCGTTCGCCCCAGTCAAGTAGCGGAATGTTTATGCTGACAGATACAATGTCTTGTTCCAACGGATTTTGATAGGCTCCGGAAAATTCGTTCGCCACCTGGTTGAAGCCAATGCTGGCAGAAAAGCTGGCATCGAAATTAGACGTTTTTTTTGTACGTTCCACTTCTCTTTCCGCTTCCAGTATTTGTTGTCTAAACCCAAGCACATCCGGGTTATTTTCTTTGGCATAGCTCAGCGCTTCTTCCGGATTAATTTCTACTTGTTGCGGACGTTCCGGTAAAATGAGTTGCACCTGAGTATGTTTATCCATATTTAGAAAGGAAAGGAAAGCAAACATGGCTCTTTTGAGATTTATATCTGCATTTTTCAACGTATTGGCAGCATTTACCGCATCCAACTCCAGGGTCAACAGGTCGGCATGGGAAATGGAGGCAATTTTTTTTCGTTCCTGTCCGATCTGCAATAAAGTATCGCTCGATGCCACATTGTCTTTCGCAATGTCATATTGAGACTGCGCCATGGCCAAACTAAAGAAATACATCGTCGATTGTTCGGCGAGGGATTCTATATTGTACAGCAGACTTTTTTTTGCCCTCTCGAACTTCAGGGGCTCTATTTTTTTCTCCCATTTGAAACCGTTGAATCCAAATAAATTTTGCGCATATCCGATCCGGATAGGAACTGCCGAAAACTGGGAATAATTATTTTCTCCAAAGTTTTTCATATAGCCTAATTCAGAATCGATAAAAATAGTTCCTCCGGTCAAATCCAGATTCTGACGGATAGACAGGTTGCCGTAAGAATAAAAGGATTGTTGTTGCCGGTATATATCGATATTTTCTTCCGAGTCGTATCGTTTGATAAAATCACGGTTATAGCTGGCGGGCGTCATTCTCAGGTTGAGCGACGGAAGTCGGGCGGCCTTGAAAGAACGATAGCCCCAATAGCTCGAAAGATACATATTTTTAGAGCTGAATGCTTGCAATGAACTGTCGGAAGCCAACTCAATGGTACGACCTAAGGTCAGTTTCAACGGATGCGATTGAGACCAGGTAACCCATGTGCAAACCATGCAATATGCCAATGTGACAATAATTTTTTTCATTTCTTCAATCTTTTCATTCTTTCATTTCTAATTTCTTCATCCTTCCTCCTGTATATTCTCCAATACACCAATGGTACTACAAACAAACTGACCGGTGTCCCGATGATCATTCCTCCGATGGTAGCAATGGCTAACGGTTTTTCCAATTCCGATCCTAAATCACTGCTGAAGAGTAATGGCGCCATGCAGACAATCGAAGTCAGGCTGGTCATCAGGATGGCTTTCAGTCTGCGGCGACCGGCTTCGTGGATAGCTTCCATTAAAGGAAGCCCCGATTTCCGGAGTTGGTTCATTACATCGACTTTTAAAATGGAGTCGTTGATGATGATGCCGCAGGTGACTACAATTCCGATGGCAGACATCAGATTCAGGCTGTGCCCCAGTATGATAAGCAGTCCGAGCGCCGCCGCTACGTCGATAGGGATTTCAAGCAATACGATCAGCGGTTGTACAAAACTCTCGAACTGAGCTGCCAGGATAAAATACATTAATAGAATGGAAATAAATAAGATAACCATCAATTCGTTGATCATTTTTTGATTGGAAAAAAAAGTACCCGAAAAGTCGATTTCCCAGTCCTGATTCTGATGGATGTTCATTTTAGCAGCTGAAATAATTTTTTCCGGATGTTGGGTGTCTTCATAATTCAGTGGGATGTATTCTCCCGATTTTCCGGCTACAATAGTTTTCAAATCTTCCGAATGGGTAATGGATATGAAGTTGCTCAACTGTAGTTTATTTTTCATGCCATCCGGTCCGGCAGGCCCGTTGACCAGCGTATTTTCGAGAATGTTGCGGATACTCTGCTCTTCGTTTCCCAATACGATAGGAAGATATTGCTGATAGGAGCGAAGCGTGGCAAAGCGATTTTCCTTAAAGGCTGTTTTCAATACCCTGTAAACTTCATCGTACGATACCTGGTACAATAACAGTTTTTCGCGGTCGATACTCAGGTTCAACTGTTGCGCAAACGAAACGCCGACCGGCGCCTCGCCGGTTTGTGTGGTGATGTCTTTTTCCAGGCGCCGGATGGAAGTAGCATCGGGTGGTATCGCCCTGTTCTTTTTATAGTATTCCAATACGAGATCGGGCTCTCCGGTTGAAAATATTTTTTCGAAAACTGTTCCGGGAGGGGTAAAAGAGACCAAAGCCTGTGGATGTTGTTCTGTGAAATAGGATCCAATCTTTTTTTTCAGTACAGGTATTTCTTTAGAAGAAGATGCCCGCAGATAAATTTCCGTTTCTGTCGATGTTTGCTCCCGCTCCCTGTTCAATAAAAACTGTTGCGGGCCGATCAACGCAGAGTATTCTTCCGATTGTCCCTGTATATTCTGCAGGAAAGACAAGGTGCGTTGTAAGTTTTCATCTACATGAATATTTTCATTCCATTCTACCAGCGTCAACAATTCGCTTTGATTGATGTCGGGCATTTTTTCTTTGGGAATGATGAGAAATAACCAGCAACACAGGGGAAATACAGCAATCATGACAATCGTTGTCAATATTTTATGGGAAAAAATCCATTCAATTCCAATATCATAAATATGTTCTACGGAAAGATTGTATTTGCGTACATTGTTTTTTTGGGGTTGCGTTTCTGTTTTTTTGCTTAGATTGGATTGGATCCCAAAAACGACTTTATAGAGCACGGGCAGTAATACAATTCCGACAACATACGAAACCAACAGCCCGATGGTGACCGAAAATGCCTGGTCGAAAAAGATAGCTCCCGCCATTCCACTGAGGAAAATCAAGGGGACAAAAACGGAAATGGTGGTGAGTACCGAACTCAACATGGGGGCGATTACTTCACTGGTGCCTTTTACGCAGGCATCATTCAACGAAAGGCCTTTGATCCGGTATTGACCGATATTATCTGTTACAATGATTGAATTGTCAATCATCATTCCCAAGGCCAGGATCAAGCCGGTAAGCGAGACTACATTTAATGATATTTTAAATAAATAAAAAAACATCAAGCTGATAATCAGTGAAATAAACATGCTTAATCCAATGATTACCGGCGATTTGATATCCCTGAGAAAGATGACCGATACTAAACAAACGAAAATGAAAGCCAATATCAGGTTTTGTTGCAGGTTTGAAATCGTATAATCCAACAGTTCGGTCTGGTTTTGTGAAATATCGAATGCAATATCCGGATAATCTTTGCGAAATTGTTCGATCGCATCGCCTAACGCTTTTTGCATGTTGGCCATGTTTTCTTCCGATTGTTTGATGACAGATAAGGTGATCGCTCTTTTTCCTCCGTACAGCACCATGCCTTTTTCTTTTTCCGGCGTTTGTTCCACTGTCGCTAAGTCTTTGAGCTGATAGATGCGGTCGTTTTTCCGGATATAAATATTGCGTATATCTTCAATGGTGCGCAACACGGCCGAAAACTTTACATTGTATTCGTAATAACCATCGCGTACCACCATGCTGCCTGCTTCCACATTGTTGGCATTGAGCGTTTGTTCGATATCCGACAGGTTCAAACCGCATATTTCGAGCATCTCTTTGTCGGGTACTATCAATACCTGCTTGTTGATCAGCCCCGAAATATCTACCATGGCTACCTGGGGTAGTTGTTCGATGCGGCGCTTGATCACCGTTTCCCCAAAATCACTCAATTCTATAAATTTATCCAGGCCGGTGGTTTCAAAATCTTTTTCATCGCGCAGAGTCAGGTTCAGATTCAACACCGGGATGTCGGTAGCGCTGGCTTTGATTACCCTGGGTCGTTGTATTTCGCGCGGGAAAAAGTTCATGGAGGCATCGACTTTTTCGTTGACTTCGATAAATGCCAGGTCGGTATCCGCTCCATACTCGAAGCTGAGCCGGATAATAGCTCCGCCATCGCGCGTTTCACTGCGGATGTCACGCAATTTGGAGATCTGTACCAACTGGTGGCGTAAGGGAGAAACAACGGCATTTTCCAATTCCCGCGCCGAAGTGTTGCTGCCGGATACCTGGACGGTGATTTCCGGAATGGCAATATCGGGCAGTAGTGACACCGGTACGTTCAGATAGGTAATGATCCCAAGTATGAACAGGGCGGTGAAAGTCATAAATACCGATATCGGACGATCTATAAAATATTTTATCATAAACTAAATTTTGCCATGTACTTAATGTAGAATTATTTTACAGTGATTACTTTTACCGGCGATTCGTTGGCCAGGTTGATATTTCCACTGTATATCACCGAATCACCTTCCGACAAACCTTCGGTGATAACATAACTTTCCGAATTTTCCTGCGCTGTTTGTACATAATTCCACATGGCGCGGTTGTTTTTCAGGGTAAATACTACTTTCCGGTTGGTGCGGAGCACTAAGGCCGATTTGGGAATGATGAGGCATTTATCGGCATAGCGTTGTATGCGCACTTTTACATTCATTCCTTCATATAGTTTTCCGGCTTTGTTGTTGAGCCGGGCTTTCACGCGCACCATACCGTTGCGGTCAACTACCGGATTGATTTCAGTTACTTTTCCTTCGGCGCTGTAATCTGTCATTGCAAAAGGAGCTACGATCACATTGTCGTTGAGTTTTACAAGGGGCAATTCGCTTTCGAGTATCATGAATGAAACTTCGGGCGACAAGTTGTCGATAACAGAACAAAAGGGATCTCCTCCCGGAAGATTGAATTCCCGGACGAAAAGGTTGGCTACGACTCCGCTGAATGGTGCGTATAAGGTGGCGTTGTTCAGGTTGTATTCGGCCATGTGTTTGTTAATAAGGCTCTGGTCGTAATTGCTTTTCACTTTGGCGATTTTTAATATTTCGGCTGGAATACGGGTGGTGTCGTTCAGCGAGTAGCCCTGCCCGATTAAAATATCCTGGAGGTCAAGTTTTGATCTTTCAAAATAATCCCGGGCTTGCTCCATGGCGCTTTCCAGCTTGAATTTATCGAGTTCCGCGATTTTTTGCCCTTTCGATACATATTGTCCGTTTTTAACATAAATCCGGGAGATGTTTTCTGATGTCTGAAACCGGAGATCGGCTTTCCTCATGGCTGTAATGGTGCCATTGGAAATCAATTCATAATTGAATGCAGACGATTGGATTCGCATTACATCCACGTCTGCCGGTTGGTCTGCCGATATGTCTGTTACCTCCGTCTCTGTTCCGTCCTCTTCTCCTTTTTTACCGGAGACACACGAAAAAAGGAGGCAGGCAAGGAGCAATGAGGAAATGAAAAATGAAAAATGAGAAATGAAAAATGAAAAAAAACCGGAGCCGGACTTTGACTGAATTTTCTTAGCAAATAGATCTTTCATGGATGATGGATTTTATTATTTATTTCGTCACATTTCGTATGTTGTTCCGATTTAGAACATTATAGATTATAATTCCCAGGATAAAGAAAGCCAGAAACGCCATACAGACGGATACCGGACGATGAAGTAAAACCTGATCATGAGTTTTTTATTTAAAATTACGATTTAAAGTAATAAAGAAATACTACCAGATTGTCATTTTCATCTATTTCGGAGATTATTTTTTCCAGTATCGTATTTTTCCGGGCATCCGGCGAGTAATTGTATTCCATGAATAAATCTTCCGGATAACGCGCTCCGACAATACAATTCCCCGCCGCTTGAAAAATTTGGGGAAAACAATAACCCAGATTGTCATATAAAATTCCACAATAAACCTTCCCATCTTTTTTAGAATACATTATTTCAACGCTTTCTTGCTTGTATGTAATTTGAAAGTAACAGTATTTCTTATTTTCCCAATAAGAATTTAAGCCAAAAGCATATTGAGTTTCGCTTAAATCATCAGTAGTATGATTATCGAAATAATTACCTGGAAAATTGTATTTGCCAAAATCGAAATGATATTTTATATATACACTGTCTTCTTTAACCGAATATATGTTACTGGAAAAAGGCATAAAAAACCGGATTTCATTTTCATATTTGCAAAAAGCATTGGACAATTCATAAATCATGACTGAACCTAATTCGTTACTGAAAGGAATTTCTCCTTTCCATATTTGTTGGGCATTACGAATCAACAGGTTATTCTGCTCGTTTTTTTCGTCCAATACATTCGAGCGTCCTCCTGTGTAAATATACATCCAGTTATTGAATGTAGCAAAAGAAGTTCCGAACAATGGTGTTCTTTGTTCCTCAATGAAATTTCCTTCCAGGTCGTAAACTTGTATTTTTTCAAGTCTGCTGAATAAAAGAAGTTTATTTGCTTGTGCATCAATGTCAAAATCGACCAATTGGGAGTATTCACCCGGGCCTTCCCCTTGTTTCTGAATTTTCCACACTAATTCACCAGCCATATCGAATGAAAAGACAGATTGCATCTGTTTGTCCAATACATAAATTCTTTCATTGAAATACTGGACTTTTGTCAATTGTTTTATTAATATCTCATCCGAGGTTTTTAATGAAACATACTTCAAACTGTCGAATAGGTCGGAATACAGTATCTTTTCTGAAAGATTGTTTTCGTCCACAGCTATTGTACAGGAAATATTGTCGTTCTTGCCTGTTTTATTAGTACAACCAATTAATAAATAAAGGCCAATGAGTAGGATATATTTTATTTTCTTCATATTTTTTGAATTTTAATTGCAATGTCGTTTAATTAAGAATTGTCGCATAGCGACATTGGCTTAATAACCAGTGGTTTTAACCACTGGAATGAGGTCGGTTCAGTCCGCTTAGTTGCGTAGCAACGCAGCTTGACATCTGCTACGCTGCGACGCAGCTTGATTTTGTATGCTGCCTTTCTCCAGCGATTAAAATCGCTGGTTAATAAGGCTAAGCCACTCTGTGGCATTATTGTATTTCGATTCATCATCTTAACTAAACGACATTGATTTTAATTGATTGAAATTGTTGTTATATATTTTTAGCTCCCTTTGCATCGGTTGCCGTGCCTGTCAACAAGGGACGATGGCAAGCGCTAGGCTACACAAATTGATTCTTACATAGCTGCCAAATGCCGGGTGCAATATATATATGGTATTTCATCAACTTTTCAGATAAATTTTTCAACATACATTTGTTCCTAATCATTGTGCTTCTTTTCTATATTGACTACATATTGCTTCTATTTCTTCACGCATTTCGTCGATGGCCTGCGAATGTACTTTGGGCTCCTTGGTTTGTACTATAACAGCCATTGCCAGAACCTTATCCCGACATCCCATTTCATGATACAGTTTAGCCAGCAAATACCACGGATATAGGCGGTTGGGTGTGATCAGGGTCGATTTGACATACCATTTTTCGGCTTGTTCGTAATTTTTCAGCGCCTGATGGTTTTTGCCCATAATATTGTAGAGCATCGGGTCGCAACTGATTTTTACGGCTTTGTCAAGCACTGCATTACTGCGGGCGAATTGCTCTGATTTAGACAAACTTTGAGCGTATTCAAACAAGAATTGTATCTGGTCATTTAAATACGGATATATCGACTCATAATCATTGGCTACATCTTTGTATAATCCGGCATTGTAATAAATCCGTTCTGCATTCCATTTTTTGTAAGCATCATAAACCGGGTAACGGTTGTAGAGGCACAGCGCTGTTAATATGAAACAGAATATAGGGCCAAAGGCCAAAGGCGTAAGGCGCAAGATGCGGGGTACAAGGCGCAAGGTACAAGGTGCAGGATAAAAATTTGTCAAACCCTGTGCCCTGCACCTTGTCCCTTTTGCCTTGTACCCCGCACCCTGCGCCGAATGAATGGCGGCCAGCAAAGATACCAATATAATAGCAAACGGCAATACGCTGAAAGGGTAGGACATGCCTGCAAAAATCAGCAGGGATACCAACGCTGATGTTACTGCTATTTGTTTTTGTTTGTAGCCAATGTATAGTGTGCGAATTATAATTGCCATCAATAAAAGGAAAGGAATAATTCCCCACTCAATACAGATTTGCAGGTATTCATTGAATCCGTATTCAGGACTGCCGGCTACAAATTCGTCCTGTTCCGAAGCTTGTCCGGAAGCAAAATAGAGCGCTTGTTCTTCGCCATACGTCCCGGAAAAATTTCCCAATCCCACCCCCCACGGATGGTGTGGGATGGCGTTGAAAGCAACTTTCCACATCAACGCCCGTCCATCGGCCGAATCTTTTTTCAACAGATAAAGTCCTGCTAATCCGGCGCACAATAGCAACAGCCCGATACTTCCGGCAATCCATACCGTTTTTTTATGTTGAATATAATGTTTCCTGAAATGCAAGCGGTTGCTGCAATATGCCACTCCTGCCACTAAACTTCCTCCGATAGCGGCAAGCCACGAAGCACGGCTCATGGTGGCGGGGAGGATAAGGAGAATGGCGATACCGGTTATACACCCGAGAATTTGGAGCCAAAGGTCAAAGACAAAAGGTGCAAGGCGCAAGGTGCCGGGTACAGGGTGCAGGATTTGACAAATTCTTATCCTGCGCCCTGCGCCTTTTGCCTTTTGTCCCGCACCCCGCACCATATAATACAATGCCATCGGAAATATCACTGCCAGGTATCCTGCATACGGGCCGGGATTGAAAAAAGATCCGGTAGTTTTGAATAAACTGTGTTGTGAGACCGAAAAACCGTAGAGTTGCTTTAATCCCCAAATGCTTTCGACCAATCCGGTGATTAGTAAAAAGGAAATGAGTATAGGCAGATGCCATTTGTGTTGAGTAAAAAGTATCCGGAAGTAAAAATAGAGAACCAGCAATAGCAACAACAGGGTCCATTTGGTAGTGATGGTTTCGTTGTGAAGACCGGTGATTACTAATCCGGAAAGACAAAAAAGACCGATCAATCCGTCATCAACCGAAAAACGCATTGTTTTTTGATTAAACCAACAGCTCAATAATATCACGACAGATGTGATACCCATCGACATATAAAACCAAAAATATTTACCCGAGACCACCCCATTGGGTAGCTCCTTGCTTACCACAAAAACAGTTGAGAACACCAACGCGCATGATAGAACACAGATAACACGGAGCACGCAGATTTTCACGGATAAATTATTAAAAAAATCCGTGGCTATCCGTGCGCTTCGTGTTATCTGTGTTCTATTTTTCATTTTTAGTTTATTGCTTTAAAAAACCGTTTCCACCTGAATTTTCCGGTATGCATGTCCTCCGATTTCCAGATGAGGGATGCTTTTCCCACAATATGGTCTTCGGGCAACAATCCCCAGTAGCGCGAATCGCGCGAATTTTGAACATAATCGCCTGCCATGAAGTAATAATTTTGAAGAAAAACATATTGATTGAGGATATTATCGCCCAGATAGATGGTACCATCTTGTTTTATAGATATTTTTTTATTGGATTCATATGATATCAGCTTTTGATAAAGTTTGATATTGTGTAAATTGATGTTAATTATATCACCTTTCTGAGGAATGTACAATGGTCCGAACGATCGAATATTCCAATGATGTTCGTCGCTTTGCGGAAAACATTGGAATGTTTTGGGGGCTAAATCTTGTTCTCTTGTTTGTGATAATTGCAACTGGCGAAAGTAACAGCCTAAAGTATCCGGACAGTTTTTTACATGATAAATACCATTGTCTATGTAAAATGTATCTCCGGGAATAGCCACGCATCGTTTGATGTAAAAAAGATTCAGATCTGGTTGCAGACGATCCCAGTCAGAATAAGGATAATTAAATACAACAACATCATTTCTTTTCACTTTTGAGAGCCCTTTAATTCGGAAAGTTTCAAATTTGCCCCCTTTCATGAAATGGAGATTTTTAGCTATTCGCGCTCCATAAGTTAATTTGTTGATCAGAATATAATCTCCAGGTATAATCTCTGGTTCCATGGAAGGACTGGGTATCAGGAACGAAGAAATAATGAAAACTCGCAGCAGTACCACCAACAGCATAGCGGAACCAAAAAATTTGATCTTCCATAAAATGTTATTTAGAATTAATTTTAATAGATGTGACATTGTGTTTGTTGTTGTACTACCTAATCCAAAACTAATCAGCTAATAATAATTTTTTTATTCTTTCCATGTATTGCAAGCATAATTCAGGATGTTTATTGTCAGGAATATAAAAATAAGAGGAGCTCATGTCTGCATTCAAAACAAAAAAATAAGGCATCCCGCAATCTTCTATAAACCAGTTGAAGCTTTTATGTTCAATACGATATGTTGGAATATTGTAGGACTGTTTTTTCATATGTATTGCAAAATGTCGATGAGTCAAATAAGATGCTAGTATTAATACTGGATAGCTGGTGTCAGAAAAAAAATCTTGTATTAATGTTAATTGTTGTTGATAGCAAGAGTTGCAATGTAATTCAGAATAATGATAAATTAAGATTCCCTTTTGTACTAGTAAATCTGATAATGGAATGTTATTATTCATAGTATCCATACAAGTAATATTGGGGATTGGCTTGCCTGATAATAAATCATTTACTTGTTCTCCCATTTTGTATAATTCAATACGATGATCGTCTATCTGTGGTTGGCTGTGACTGATTACCAAAATAACAATTGTTACACAAATAACAACTACTACAGTTGTGAATTTACTATGTTTTTTCATATGCGATTACCTCATTTTCTTAAGAATATGTTTATTTATATATAATCTACTATCTTCACATGTTTATTTTGATAGCATATTAAATTATGTACATTTCTCCATTTAATTCTATATGTTTTTATTCAAGCGGCATAAAAGTAATATCGGATTAGCATCTTCTGTGAGGCCGTCATACAAATCATCTAATAATTTTTTATCTGATGTAGATTGATATAATTCTTTTTTATTGAGCATAAGAGAAAAGGACGAAATATCAAATACAACAACATTATCGTTATAGCATGTTTTAGGAGCTAAATTTTTTAAAAATGGAAATAAAGGATGATTCCCATGGTCCGTACTAAAGAATGTTTTCTGTTTTGCATGGGAATATATAACAAAAGGATAGCCTGAAGGGGTCATAATATTAATAAAGGTCAGGTCCTTCAACTCAATTATATCGCCATTGAAGATAAAGTGCTTACTACAATATTCTCGGAATAGTTCGTTTGTAGTCTTCGTATTAATAGGAGGCATACCATTCCAGGCTATATTTATATAGTATTTTGGAATTACTATGCTGTCAGTAACTGTATAGATTACATTTGAAAAGTTAGGGCTAAAATATACTTCATTGTTAAATTTTCGCAAAGGCTTGTTCATTTCATAATCAAATTGATTGGCTACATATAAATCAGCACAACTACCATAAATGATGTTATTCATGCTGTCTGTTACAATGAGAGGATTATTTATAAAATTTCCGAATACAGGGTCTACCAACCCGGATTTATAGTATGCCCTGTTGCCAGTTTCAAGAAATTCAAAATAAAGAAGTGGAAATGGCGTGTTTTCCATCTGCTTATAAGAGCCATCTAATGCATAAGAAATTACCCTGTTTTGCATTCTATCTAATATGTTAATCAATTTGTTTTGTGGTTCTATGCAAACATTAGATATTTGAACATACTCTCCAGGTCCATTCCCTTGTTTTCCAATGGAATACTTGAATTGACCGGCGAAATTAAATACATTGATTGTCATTGCAACTTTACTGTCAACAACAATCAATAAACTATCGATAAAAAAAAGTTGAGATATTTGGCCAATTATATTATTATTGGTCGTTTCCAACTTAATATATTCTATTTTTTCTATTATACTGTCAAGAGATATTGCTGATTGATGTTTTACATCAATCAAGATTTCTTGTGCTCCAGTTATTTCATTTGTTACTGGTGTGCTACAGGAATGGAACAATAAAATTCCATAAATACATATTGATATAATTGATAGTCTCATATTATTATAATTAAAATACACACACACATTATATAGCTACAATTAAAAGATAGCATATCAAAATCTTTAGTTTTTTATTTTTACAGAGAAAATGATATACTATCTTAGTTTATTTTATCTACAGATGATTAAAAAGCATCGCGATACTGTTTAAGAGCTTCAACACAAGGGTTGTAAGGAGAGCAACTAGTAGTCTCTTGTCTTGGGCAATCAATTTGATCTCCCCAAAAATCTTGATTTACTTGTAGTTGTCCATAACCATAGCTACCCTGTGTGCCATTAGACGTTTTGTTGAATGAGCCATCTAAGGTTATACTCCCAATCAGAGGTTTTCCAGCCTCAAGTTGTCCCCCAAAACCCCAACTGCTTCCATTGGAGGAGCCAGAAGATTGGCTGTGGGTGAGAACTCCAGAAATAACACAATGAGTTCTATTAGTCTTTCTTGGTCCCTCTTTGTCGGCTTCTCCATGTGCTAAATTCTCTATAATAGCAAGAGAGACCTCTGACAAACCATTATGTTTCACATTCACATTTGTATTCATTGCTGCAATAGTTACAATTGCTGTTATGATAATTCCTCCTAAAATTTTCTTTAGCATCTTAATGGTTTATTCGTTAATAAAAAATGTTAATAGTGTTATATTTATACTTTCAATAACCTCAAACCACGCAGGTTTGCTAATGAGTTTATACGTTTAATCCATATTCTTTTCATTTTGTTAATTAGTTACCATAGCAGTCATATTCAACTTTACTGGCGATTCTTTTATATTGCAAAACATATCAATGGTTTTATTGGAATATTTCTTGTTTGGCATAGTCTGAGGCTGTGGGTTATCGCCCACAAACGAGAGGGCTTCCTCAAGCGCCCGGTTTTTCTTCCCGCAAGATGGGAAAATAATTGTAAGCGCTATAATTAATAGAATAAAAATGGTTTGTTTTTGTGTTTTCATTTTTATATAAATTAAAATGTATTTTGTAAGTAGTGTCATTGTTTGCGATATTGCACATTAATATTTTGTTGTAAAATTACTTTGACTGCATTAACGGATCGTTAATAAATCATTAATTTGCATTATTTTTCTAAAAAATTAACTATTGAAAATACAATTTAACTAAATTTTATATGTTATGGAAGTGATTGTTTGCAAAAAAAACAAAAATCTTAATGGATAAAAATCCGTGATAATCCGTGTGCTCTCTGTCTTCAGTGTCCTATTCTCTTTCATTTTTAGTTTATTGCTTTAAAAAACCGTTTCCACCTGAATTTTCCAGTATGCATGTCCTCCGATTTCCAGATGAGGGATGCTTTTCCCACAATATGGTCTTCGGGCAACAATCCCCAGTAGCGCGAATCGCGCGAGTCAAATACCAGATCGCCTGCCATAAAATAATAGTTTTTTTCAAACGTATAGCTTTCCAATACTTTCTGATCTAAGAAGACCGTATCTCCCCGAACTGAAATTTCCCTGTCGGTTTCGTAGCGGATTAAATTCCGGTACAACCAGATATTGCGCGAATCGATATCGACTTGGTCGCCTTTGCCGGGAATATACAACGGGCCAAAATTCCTGACATTCCACGGGAAAACTTCATGATATGGATAGCAATTCCAAATCCCCGGATCTATATCTTCCTGTCTGAACGTGGCAAAATGTTGTTGATTGACGTAGCACCCCAGTGTGTCGGTCCGGTTTTTTACTTTGTATATGCCGTTTTCGATATAAAAAGTATCGCCGGGAATGGCTACGCAGCGTTTTACATAAAATACATTCAAATCGAAATCCAGTTTTTCCCAATCACTGTATGGATAATTGAAAACCAGCACGTCGTTGCGTCGCACTTGCCGCCATCCCCACAACCGCCGGGTTTCTACTTTTCCGCCTTCCATAAAATCAAAATTTTTATAGACCCGGCCGCCCAGCGCCAATTTATTAACGATGATGTAATCGCCCGGCAGAATGGTTGGTTCCATCGATGGGGTAGGGATTTTGAATGATGCAAAAACAAAGACACGCAGGCAGATAGCCAACAAAATTGCGGAAATAAACAGTTTCGCAGCAAACCAAAGGTTATTCAATATTTTTTTAAGCAAAGGGTTCTTCATTTCGGGGCACAATATATAAAACTTTTTTGTTTTTTACAATCTACTTTATTTTTTTAATCGCTTTTGTTTTATATCAAATTTGCAAATATATTTCGTATATCTTCAAACCGCTCTTTCATCACACTATGTTCAACTAAGAAATGGTAATCTGTTTATGGAATCGAATCCCCATCTCCAATTGTTTTTTTAATATTTTCATAATACTCTATCGTTTTTTGAGCATTGCAAGGATCTGGATTCATTCTGTTCAATAAAATTGATTTTTCGGCATCGTATATGGCATAAAAAGGCGAAGACCTCTGATTTATCAATTCCTTTGAGGTCTCTGTATCAATATATATTGTTTTGTAAACATGAATAGAATTTATGATAGAATGAAAATGCCTTTTATTAGAAAAAATTCCCAATACAATTAACTGTTTATTTACCCATTCATTCTCTTTTATGTTAATAAGTTCTTTTGTAATACATTCTGAACACATACCTTCAGAAATGAACCATATAGGATATTTTTGGTTATCCAAGTTTAACTGATCTAATTCTTGAATAATTCTGGTTTCAATATTTTCAGTTGTTTTTTCTTTTGGATTAGAGCAACAACAAAAACAAATGACAAATGCAGATATAAAAAAAATTCTAATCATGATTTTGTATTATTTTAAAATTAAAAGCACTGGGTTATCAGAAAAATTTCTTTCTGAAAGCATTCGTTTTTCTTTCTCATTCAAATATTTACTTTTTTTAATTTTGGCAATTTCATCTTTCGAAAATTCCTGATCCATGACGATAAATAAGCGATCATTATCATTGCCAATAAGAGCCAGATTACTTAATGATGGAAGATTCAGAATGTCAAAATTGATGTATTCAGAAACGTAAGTTTGTTCTTTCTTTTTGTCGTATAGTGCAAATTCATAAATGGCATTATTCTTGTTTTTGCATTTCAGGAATGAAAGTGTAATCCAGGATGTATTGTTAAATATATAGCTGATGTACACTAAGTTCTTTTCGTTAAATGCCGCACTGAGGGCTTTGGGCATTTTTTCCTGAGGTATATTTTGTAGTGATTTTTTAAATTGTTTTTGTTTTTGACCACAGTCTATATAGTATATCGGTTTTTCCTGATTGAAATTCGATATGTCATATATAGTATCTTTTGTGCTATAATACAATGTCTGGTTATTGAATGTATGCAAGATACTACGTCCTGTATTGAACAGTAGCTTTATATGGCTTGATTTGTTCCTTATGTTAAATGTTTTACGATCCAGTTCTAATAAGCTGTATCCATAAGGAAAGGAAATAGGATCCACACATGCTATTAAAATCGAATCATTGAGATACAGTACTTGCCGGGTATTATATTCGTCGTTTGCTCTGACCTTTTTTATAAAGTTCCCCTCCAAATCAAATTGCATAAATTCATTTCCTAATGTTTGTAACACAATACATTCCTGCGTTTTATCAATAAAAAAATCTCCCAAATAGGTGTATTCCCCGGGGCCGTTTCCCAGCCTGTCAATTTTGAATAAAAAATTTCCATCCATATCAAAACATAAGATGTTACTATGGGATTGGTGTGCGTTTAGCAGGAAAATTTTATCTTTGTAACATTCTATTTTTTCTATAAACAATCCTACAAAGCAGGAATCGTTAGTTTCCAACTGAACCCATTTAAATTCTTGGAATAAATCAGAGATATTGGCTGTCACGGAAGATTGAATGTCGATAACCTTGACAGCATTATTCTCTTCGTTTTTTTCTTCACAACCGAAGCATGCACAAATGAAAAATAGTGCATAGCAGTAATTATAAATAGTCTGTTTCATATCGTCCTATTTGTAAACTGTAATTCTCGGATATAGAAGTTAAGGTCTTCTATTAAAGGAGAATGGTATCTTTTCCCAATAAGCTACATTGTATGCTGTCAGGGAAAAGGACTTCTTTGTCTGTCCACTCGTTAATTACCTGCTCGGCTTCGTTTCTTTGTGCATTTTCTTTGCACGAAAACAACAAAATAGAGGCTATTAAAATCAATAAAAATCTCATACACTATGTTTCTTCAAATTAAAATTGACTGCTGTTCTGTTTTTGTTTAATTTTCTATTATTTTCATTTGGGTGAATACAGTACGATTACGGGATTATTGAATTCGTTAATTTGCTTCAATGTATCCAATCCCCATTTCCGGATACCATCGGGTGACACATTTTAAGTCAAAGTTGACATGTTGTACCTGTTTTTATTCACTATAAGTCATTAATAATCTTTATTTACCAACTATTTTTTTTACAGTTTCATAGTATTCAATCGTTTTTTGAACATCACACGGATCTGGATACATTTTATGAGACATTAACAAACTTTCAGTATCGTAAATAACATAAAATGGTCCGTTTTCACGATTAATCTCGTCTGTTATATGATCTTCACTTACATATAGATTCATATAAGTATTGATAGGATTTACCATGGATTTAAAATATCTTTCATTAGAAAAGATTCCAAATACAATCAAGTGTTGTCCAAACCATTCATTCTGTTTTATATTCATGAACTCCCTATTAATACATTCAGAACACATACCTTCCGATATAAATAATACGAGATATTTTTTCTCTTCCAGCTTTATTCGATCCAACTCATTTGTAATTACGGGTTCAATGCTTGCAATATTTTCTTCTCTAATATTTTTGCAACAACAAAAAATAGCAAGTATAGCTATATAAATATATTTATTCATAATCAATTATTTAGAATCAGAAACAACGGATTGTCATCAAACTGTCTACCTGTTATAATATTCTTTTCTTTATCTTTTAGATATTTGCTTCCCTCAATTTTAGAAATTTCTTCATCTGAAAATTTTCGATTTATCTCTAAAAATAATTTGTCGTCATCAATATTTAAAATCTTAACGTCTGATATTTTGGATAAATTTAAAATATCAAAATCAATATATTCTGAAGTATATGTTTTATTATCATTTTTATTATATAGTACGAAAGATGACATAGGTGTAAAAGTGGTGTTAGGTCTTAACAAAGAAATAGCTATCCATGATAAATTTTCAAATAGTGAAGAAACAAATACCAAGTTTCCATTATTAAACTCTGCAAGTACACTTTGAGGTATTTCATCAGATGAAGCAGAACTTAGAGATTTCTTGTACTGATATTGTTTTTTTCCAAAATCAACATAGTAAGCAGACCTCTCGTCATCAATTCTTGATATATCGTATATAGTATCGTTCGTGCAATAGTAAAGAATTTGGGACCTAAAAATAGAAATTGGTGGAAATCCCATATTATTTATAGTTTCTTTTATTTTCTTCGACTTTTTCCTTATGTTGTATGTTTTGGAATCCAATTCCAGCAGAGAATAGCCATAAGGTTGTAATTCTGAATCATTATACGCCATAAGCACTGAATCATTTAACTGTGAAATTTGTCGCGCAAAATATTCATCTTTTCCTATTACTTCGTTTATGTACTTCCCATTTAAATCATAAAATAAAAACCGATTGGATTCTGTTTGAACAACTATATTTTCTTTAAACTTATCTATGAAAAAATAGCCTAAATAAGTATATTCCCGAGGACCTTGTCCCATTTGATCAATTTTAAATAAGAATTTCCCGTCCATATCAAAACACAATATATTTCTGTGAGAATGCAACCTGTTTAATATAAAAATTTTATTTTTATAACATTCCATTTTTTCCACCTGTAATCCAATTAAAGATGAGTCATTGGTTTCCAACTGAACAACATTAAGTACTTTGAATAATTCTGAAAGTTTTACAATAGCTGTTGATTGAACATCAATTATTTTTACTTTGTTTCCCTCCATCTTTTTATTGCATGAGATGCATAGGAATAACAAGATGATAACATGTAAGTAATTTATATTTTTCATATTTCATTCTTTAAATGTAATCCTTCTCTTATAAGAGAAGGATTACAATAAATAAATCAACCAACATTACTATACGAACATGTAGTTTCACTATCTGTTCCGCATTTTATTTTAAATAAAGTATCTGCAATAGATGTTTTTCTTCTGCATACAGTTGTAATTATTAGTCCATTTATTCGCTCAACTTTATCCTCACACTGACCCAATGCTTCCACATTTGCCAAAGAGATACCAGACAAGTCATTACTCCGTTTGTTCAAATTCACATTCAGAGTTGCTGCCGCCGCAATTGCCAACACTGCTACTCCGCTAATAATTATTTTTTTCATTGTTTCTAAAATTA